>NZ_BOPH01000052.1 GCF_016863655.1 Virgisporangium ochraceum | reverse complement strand
AACGATCAACAGACACCCGAATCCCCGCGACGACAGAGCGTCCGAATCAACGACCCAGGACACTAGGCCGTGGCGGGTACCGCGGCGGTGGCCCAGAAGGACGCCCTCGCCACCTGGGCGAACGTGCCCTTCGGGTGGTTGCGGAACAGCGGCTCGGTGCCGAACAGCACCGTGGCCGTGCCGCGTGACGACACACCCGACACCACCGCCGCCTGGCCCGCCGCCTGCTCGGGGCCGCCGGTGCCGGTGGCGTTCGGCAGCCAGTGGCCGGCGATGAGCGGGTTGCCGGGGCCGTAGCGCTGCTCGACCGTCACGCCCGCTCCCACGTTCGTGAAGAACAGGGGGGAGTAGACGAACGCGGTGTTCATGGCACCGGAGCCCAGCAGGCCGGGGCCGTTGGTCAGCGACACCACCCCGTTGGCGTCACCCCGACCGGCCACCGGCGTGACCTGGAGCAACCCGGCCTCGGCGTTGAATCGGGCGCCGGTGGCGCCACGGGTCACCACGCCGCCGGTGACCAGGAACTCGTCGACCCGGCCGCGGGCGGCCGTGTTCAGCGCCGTGTACGACAGGCCCGCCGACACGTACAGGACGTCGACGCCGGTCAGGTCGCCGCCGGCGTTCAGCGCGCCGGTCGAGGTGGTGCGCACGTCGAAGCCGAGCTCGCGCAGCGTGAACAGCTCGTCGGCGCCGGCGGCGACCGCCAGCACCGGGCGGCGTACCGGCACCCCGACGGTGCCGTAGGGCGCCGACGTGAACCGGACGCCGTAGCGGTCGGCCACGGTGGCGGCGGCCCGACGGTGGGCGGCCGGCACGAGGACCGCGCCGTTGGACGTCCATCGGACCGGCACGCCCTGTTCGAGCAGCGCGTTGGCCGCCCGCACGTCGTTCTCGGAGACGACCGACAGCATCAGGTCGCGCGCGGACGGCGCCGGCAGGCCACCGGTCGGGCGGGCGACGCTGACCGGCACGGTGATCGCCGGCAGGTAGCGTCCGCGCACGGTCTCGACCGAGGCGCCCCACAGGAGGCGGTGACTCCAGCCGGAGATGTCGTACATCTGCGGCACGAGCGCGGACAGGTCGCGTCCGGCCTCGAGCATCGCGTTGGCGAGCCCCCGCTTGGGCTGGTGCATGTTCACCACGTACGAGCCGGCCGGGTAGTACCTGCCGTCGTTCCAGAACGGCACCACCGCGCGGGTCACCCGCACGTCGTGGGCGATCAGGTGGTCGACGAGCCGCGCCGCGGCCTGCTCGCTGCGCTGACCGGTGCCGACCGGGATCACGTACGCCCGCGGGAACGTGGTGCTGTACCGGTCTTCGGGGCCGAAGCCGGGGACGAAGTTGTCGGGGATCTGCCGCTGCTGCTCGCCCTCCCAGCCGCGCCGGAACAGCTCGATCTGGTTGCTGATCAGCGTGCCGCGGTTGGTGTCGGTGTAGGTGATCGCCGCGCGGATGGTCGCCTCGACGACGTCGACGTTGACCCGCGACCGGCGCTGCAGCTCCTCGACCGGCAGCGTCTGGTACGCGCCGCGGTTGACCTGCAGCGGCACCTCGACGGTGTGCCCGATCGCACCGTGGTACATCGAGTACATCGGGGTGAAGATCGGCGGCCAGTCGTCCCAGTCGCCGGGGGCGTAGTCGCGGAACGGGATGTCGGCCCGCGTGGTCTCGGGGTGGCCGAGGGCCTGGATGCCCTGCTCCATGCCGAGCGCGTTCGGGTACGCGTGCTTGATGTACAGGTCGTAGTCGTAGTTCTGGCCGTGCGGGGCGGTGCTCGGCTCGATCAGCGTGGTGCCGGTGTAGCCGTGCTCGTCGAGCATCACGAGCGGCTGGGTGGCGATCACGACGTCGCGCACCGCCCGCGACTCCGGCTGCGACGAGGTGGCGTGGTCGCGGTTGATGTCGAAGCCGTTGCCGTTGGGCCGCTGGCCGAGCACGCGGCCGTCGGGGTTGTTGGTGACGGTGAAGTACAGGCGGGTGCGCCCGAGCAGGTCGGCGGTCGCCTTGTCGGTGGCGGTCGCCAGCTTCTCGATGAGCCGGATCGACCCGTCGAGCCCCTCGTACTCGTCACCGTGGATGTTGCCGTTGATCCAGACCGGCGCCTTGTACCCGGCCTTCAGCTTGCGGTCGCGGGCGGCCTTCCACGGGTCGTCCTCGATCATGCGGCGCCACTGGTCCTGCTGCCGGGTCTGGTCGGCCTTCTCTGGCGCGGTCACGGTGACCAGGTACAGGTCGCGGCCCTGCGCGCTCTGGCCGATCACCTCGACCGAGACGCGGTTGCTGGCCGCCTGCAGCGCGTTCAGCTTCGGCGCGACACCGTGGTACGGCAGCAGGCCCAGCTTGATCGCGGAGTCGGCCGGGTTCTCCGGGAACGTGCGGAGCACCTGCTGGCGCGGGTAACCGCGCTGGCGCCACGTGTCGCTGTTCAGCGGGGACGCGTCGGCGCCCGCCGCCCGTGCGGCGACTCCGCCGGTGACGTCGGTGGCGGCGACGTCGTTGCGCTCGGGCCCGTTGCCGAAGTCACGGGTGGCGCCCGCCGCGCCCGGTGCCGGCGGGTCCGCGGACGCGGGACCGGCGACGGCGCCGAGCGTGCCGACGGTGGCGACCGTGGCCAGAACGGCGACAGCGGTTCGGATACGCACGGGAAGCCTCCGGTCGCGCAACGAGACAGATGAATCCCTGCGTACCGGACCGCTACCGCCAGCACAACCCTCGCGTCGGCGATGGGATCTAGAAGCGGGTCTGCACCGCCGTCTCGATGCGGGCGAGGCGGAGCTTGATCTGGTCGAGCTCGGCGAGGATCGCCTTCTCGGCGGGGCTGGGCTGGTCGGCGTCGGCGTCGCCCGTCACGTGGATCACGGTGCCGTTCGTGCCGGGACCGGCGGGCAGCGCCAACTGCCCACCCGCGCGGGCGCCGACCCCACCGGGCGCGGTCGGCTCGCCGCGGAGCAGGGCGATCTCGTGGTAGAGCATGCTGAGACTCTGCTCCACGACGTCGAGGAACAGGTCGACCTCGGTTTCGTCGTACCCGCGCCGGCCGGCGGGCGGCTTGCTGAACTCGACCCGGCGCACGTCTCGGGGCTTGAGCGGTTCCACAGGCATCCCTCCCGTCCATCAATACGCAGCCGACGTGCTGAAATCCTCTCCATGACGAACGAGTTTCCGGTTGTGGTCACGGGGGCGGCGGGCCTGGTCGGGGGCCTCGTCGTCGACGGCTTGAGCGACCGCTTCGACCTGCGCCCGTCCGACATCCGGCGCGACGGCGGCGACCTGCGCGACCGGGCGTTCGTCGACGGCCTGCTCGACGGCGCGGGGGCGGTGGTGCACCTGGCGGCGAACGCCGATCCCGACACCACCTGGGCGGAGCTGAGGGGTCCGAACGCCGACGCGGTCGCCACCGTGCTCGACGCGGCCGCGCGGTCGGCCACGGTGCGGACGGTGGTGCTGGCCAGCTCGCTGCACGCGATGGGCGGCCACCTCGACGCGGGTGCCACCGGCATCGCCGCCGACTGGCTTCCGTACCCGTGCTGCGCGTACGGCGCGACGAAGGTGCTCGCGGAGCAGCTCGGGCGGGTGTACTCGGATACGCACGGGCTCGCCGTACGGTGCCTGCGTCTGGGCGGGGTCGCGGCGCGTCCGGAGGCGGCGAGCTGGCTCGGTGGTTGGCTCAGTTTCCGGGACGCGGTGAGCCTGGTCGAGGCGGCACTCACCGCCGAGGTCAGGTACGGCGTGTACCACGGGATCTCCGCCAACACCGGCAGCATGTGGGACTGGTCGTCGGCCCGCGACGAGCTGGGCTACCGGCCCCGCGACGACTCCGCGGAGCACGCTCACGCGGTCACCGACGATCTGACCGGAGCCAGCGACGGCGCGCGCCTGGCCCACCTGACCTAGGCCGTGTCGCCCGTCGCCGCCGCCACGACGTCCCCCTCCGCC
>NZ_BOPH01000051.1 GCF_016863655.1 Virgisporangium ochraceum | reverse complement strand
GCTGCGTACGAATCAACGACTCGGGACACTAGACCCCGGCGGCGCGGTAGCCGCTTGCCTGGAGCTCGAACAGCTCCTTGTACAGGCCGCCCTCGGCCATGAGCGAGTCGTGGTCGCCGTGCTGGACGACGCGGCCCTCGTGCAGGACGTAGATGTGGTCGGCATGTCTGACGTTGGCCAGCCGGTGCGTGATGAGCACGATCGCGCGGTTCGGGTGGGCGCGTAGCTGCTGGAAGATCGCGTGCTCGGCGCGGGCGTCGAGGGCCGACGACGGCTCGTCGCAGATGAGCAGCGCGGCGTCGCGGTAGAAGGCGCGGGCGGAGACGAGCCGCTGCCACTCGCCGCCGGACAGGTCGTGGCCCTGCTTGAAGGCGCGGTCGAGCAGCGTCCGGTAGCCGAACGGCAGCTTCTCGATCATGTCGTGGGCGGCGGCGGCCCGCGCGGCGGTGGTGATCGACGGGCCGTCGCCGGTGCGGTCGTGGCGGCCGATCAGGATGTTCTGCGCGGCCGTGAACGGGAACTTGAACAGGTCCTGGGTGGTGACGGCGACCTGGCTCGCGAGGCTGGCCCGGTCGAGATCGGCCACGCTCACGCCGTCCCATCGGATCTCGCCCTCGACGGGTTCGTAGAGGCCCGCGATGAGCTTGGCGAGGCTCGACTTCCCGGAGCCGTTCTCACCGACGAGCGCGATCACCTGGCCCCTCCGGAGCGTCATCGAGACGCCGTCGACCGCGGGGGTTTCGGTGTCGGGGTATTTCAGGCGCACGTCGGTGAGGCGGATCTCGTCGAATCCGTCGACCTTTGTGCCGCCGGACTTCGGCAGGTGGCTCTCGGCGCGGTCGAGGAACGAGCGGTAGTCGCCGTAGTACAGCGCGTCCTCGTAGAGGTTGTTCGCCGCGAAGATCGCGGTGTTCTGGCTCATGCGCGCCTGCTGCAGCGCGATCAACGCGGTGGCGGCCGCCGCGAGCGGGATGTTGCCGAGCAGCAGCAGCCCGCCGAGCGCGGCGTAGAGGCCGCCCGTGGCCAGGCCGCTCAGGGAGATGCCGGCCAGTCGCGTGGCCGTTTGCGCGCGGACCAGCGACAGCAGCGCATCGGTCTCCGACTTCATGATCCGCCGGTACTCGCCGAGGAGGAAGCCGCGCATCTGGTACGTGCGCACCTCGGCGGCGGTGTGCCGGTTGGCCATCAGGTTCGCGAGCATCCACAGCCGTCGACGGCGCGTGATCAGGCTGAGCAGCGTCACATACTCGCGCCGCGCGACCTTGACCGCGGTGACCGCCGAGGGCAGCGACGCCAGGACGAGGCACGGCAGCAGCAGCGGCTCGATCACGGTGACGGCCGCGGCGGTCGCGACCACGCCGACCGCGCCGGTGACGAGGTCGACCGTGCTGTTCACCAGTGACGCCGCCTCGATCATGCCGCGTTCGCGGGCGCGGTCCATGTCCTCGGCGAAGCCGGCGTCGTCGAACGCGCCCAGTTCCACCGCGGTGGTCGCCTCGAAGAGGCGGATCTCGATGGCGAAGTTGATCTGCGGGGCCATGCGGGCCTGCGCCCAACCGGCGGCGATCTGGAGCCCGCCCCTGGTGGCGGTCGCGAGCGCGGCGACGGTCAGCGCCGGCAACGCGGCCTTCACCTTGTCGGGGGTCGGGCCGGTCGCGAACAGTTCCTGCAGCACGGTGGCGGTGGCGAGCAGGCCGAGCGTGGTCATCACGCCGGCGACGAGGGTCAGCCCGATCGCGGCGATGGTGTCGCGCCTGCTGGCGGTCCAGGCGATCGAGACGGATTCCCTGACGATCGCCGGCAGCCGCCGGGCCACCGCCCAGAAGCTGGTGTTGGCGAACATCTCCGCGTGGTGGAACCAGCGGGAGTCGGCGAGTTCGGGTTCCTTGTCGTCGCTCTGTGTTGGCTCCATGCGTCTCAGCGTATGGAGATGTGACGATCTGGCTACGGGTTTAGCCCGATGGAGTTACAGCCGGTGGTTTTCACTCAGTTCAGTGTGTTCGGTTCAGTGTGTTCGGTCAGTGTGTTCGGTTCAGTGTGTGAAGCCGCCCGGCCGGCCGTTGCGGTCGGCGATCAGCCCGGCCAGCGTGGCGATCGCGATCTCGCCCGGCGTCCGCGAGCCGATGTTGAGCCCGATCGGCCGGTGCACGCGCGCGATGTCCTCGTCGCTGACCCCGAGCGCCTTCAGCGCGTCGACGTGCGGCGCCGGATGCCGCGGGCTGCCGATCACCCCGATCCAGCGCGACTTCCCGGCGAGTGCCTCCTTGAGCATGTGGCCGAGCTCGGGCCGGTGATGGTCGGCGACGACGATGTCGGTGTCGTCGTCCGCGTCGATGCTCCCGCGGTCCGTTCGCGGATCCACCAGCACGGTGCGGAAGCCGGCGTGGCCGCCGAAGTGCACCAGGTGCTCGGCGACCGGACCGGCGAACACCGCGACGAGGGTCCGGGTGCCCGGTACGTCCGGCGGGATCTCACACTCTGCGGTCATGGGACGACTGTGCCACAGGTCAATCAGCCGTACGACGCTGTTCGTGCTGCTCCGGCGCGATTAGGGTCCACAGGATGAGAAGGCTGGTACTGACCGCGGTCACTTCCGCGGTGGCACTGCTGATCGCCACGCCCGCGGACGCGAGCGCGGCCAGGCCGGGGGCGTCGGGCGTGGGCGACGCCTACTTCCCGCTCGCCGGCAACGGCGGGTACGACGTGCGCAACTACGACCTGAACATCCGGTACACGCCGGCGACGAAGGCGTTCAGCGGAAAGGCCTCGATCGACGCCCGTGCCCTGCAGTCGCTGTCGCGCTTCAACCTCGACCTGCGCGGCTTCGAGGTGCGGTCGGTCACCGTCGACGGCAAGGCGGCCACGTTCACGCGCGACGGCCAGGAGCTCACGGTCACCCCGCGCCGGGACGTGCGTCGTGGCGAGAAGTTCACGGTCGTCGTCACCTACGACGGGACCACGGGGCAGCCGACCGACAACACCGGCGCCCTCTACGGGTGGGTGTCGTACGACGACGGGTCGTTCGTGGCGAACGAGCCCGAGGGCGCGTCGACCTGGTACCCGGTGAACGACCACCAGACCGACAAGGCCACCTACGACTTCACCATCACCGTGCCCGACGGCAAGACCGCCGTCGCCAACGGCGAGCTGGTGAGCCGTCGCAGCGAGCGCGGCTGGACCACGTTCACGTGGCGGGCCCGCGACCCCATGGCGTCGTACCTGTCCACCGCCTCGATCGGCGACTACGACCTGCGGTTCAGCCGCGGCCCCCGCAACCTGCCGATCATCGACGCGGTCGACCGCGACCTGCCCCCGGAAGCCGACGACGGGCTGGCCCGCACCGGCGAGATGATCTCGTACTTCTCGGACCTGTTCGGCAAGTACCCGTTCTCGTCCTACGGCGCCATCATCGACGACGACGAGGATGCCGGGTACGCGCTGGAGACCCAGACGCGTCCCATCTACTCGGGTGCCCCGGGCGAGTCGACGGTGGCCCACGAACTGGCCCACCAGTGGTACGGCAACTCCGTGTCGCCGGCGCTGTGGCGGGACATCTGGCTGAACGAGGGCTTCGCCACCTACGCCGAGTGGCTGTGGGAGGAGCACACGGGTGGCGCCACGGCCGCGTCGCAGTTCGACACGCTCTACGCGCGTCCCGACACCGCGTCGATCTGGCGCAACGTCGTCGCCGACCCGGGTGCCACGAACCTGTTCGTCAGCTCGGTGTACGACAAGGGCGCGATGACGCTGCAGGCCCTGCGCGAGAAGATCGGTGACCGTTCGTTCTTCGCGTTGCTGAAGGCCTGGTACGCGCTGAACCGCGACAGCGTGGCGAGCACGGCCGACTTCATCGCCCTGGCGGAGCGCATCTCGAGGCAGGAGCTGAGCCCGTTCTTCCAGACCTGGCTCTACACGGCGGGCAAGCCGGCAACCTGGTAGGTCACGGCGGCTGACCCGATCGCCCATGATCGCCCTCCGGGTTCCTTCCCGGGGCGGCGATCATGGGCGATGCCGAAGCGGTAACAGTAGTCAATTTGCCGGTTATGGATATGCCCGTGCACGTCGCATACTTTCTGCGTGCAGGGGGAGAACGACCGGATCGCAGGCAGGAACAACGGGGGAACCGCCGACGGATCGGTGGTGGAGCGGCAACCCTCTGACGAACCACGGCCCACGGAACCCACGCCGGAGAGCGGGTCAACCGACCCGTCCGACGAAGCACCGCCCACCAACCCTCCACCGACGACACCCGACCCCGTGCCCGACACCCCACCCCTCGACGAGGATCAGGCGGCCGGCGCCGCCCCGGCGGGTACCGACGCTCCAGCGGCCGAGTCGCCAACACACGAGACGGCAACGGCCGAATCGGAAGCCGCCGAATCGGAAGCCGCCGAGCCGGCAGCAGCCGGACCCGTCACGGCGTCAGACGAAGTGCCTCCCGAACAGCCGCCGTCCGAGCAGGTAGCAACCGACGCCGAGCCGCCCGCGGCCGGCCAACTGCCCGCCTACGTACCGCCGCCGATCGCGGGGCAGCCACAGCCGCAACCACAAGCGCAGCCGCAGCCGCAGCCGCAACCGCAGCCACAGCCGCAAGCGCAGCCGCGGGGTGCCGCACCGGAATCGGCCGCGGCCGAGTACCCGTTCCACGGCGCTGTGGCCGGGACGTACCCGCCGGGCGTGCAGTCCCAGCCGTTGCCGGTGGGGCGGGTCAGGCGGCGGGCGTGGTGGGTGGGCGTTCCGGCCGTGGTGGTGGCGGCCGTGGCACTCGCCGTGTTCTTTGCGTCGTCGACGATTCTCGACTCGGTCGACGGCACGGGGGCGGCGCCGGCGGCCGCCCGCTCGTCGGGGCCTCCGCTCGTGACTCCGGAGGCGTACCAGCAGATGCTGGCCTCCGCCGATGCCGCCCTCGCCGTGGCGTTCCAGCAGTTTGCCGCCGCGCCCGGTCCGGCGGCGCTGGACTCCACGGCGACGGCGCTGGCGCTGGCCATCGACGCGGAGACGGACAGGTTGGCGGCGGTGCGTGCGCCGGAACCGGCGGCCGGGGCGCACCAGTTGCTGGTCGGCGCGCTCAGCCGGCTGCAGTGGGAACCGGCCGGCGTCGACATCGAGGGACGGGTCGACGGGGCCTCGTGCACCGGGCCCGCCGGGGCGGCATCGGTGGCCCGGACGGTGCCGGCCGGACAGGTGCGGGCGGCCGCCGAGCAGTTGAAGACGGTGGACGCACGGTACGTGTTCGGCTCCTTCCTGCCGGCGCAGACCGAGGTGCAGGCCCGCCGGATGGGCAACGGGACCTACCTGAAGCGGGCGTCGACCAACGGGTCGGGACTGCTGAAGGTCAACAACAACGGGCCCCGGGACACGGCCGTCAGCCTGGTGCTGGTGGGGGAGACGGCCCCGCGCCTGACGGTCTACGTGCACGCCAACGCGTCGTTCACCGCGCGGGGGATCACCGACGGCAACTACTCGGTGTACACGACGGCCGGCGTCGACTGGGACCCCGGGATGCGGGTGTTCAGCCGGGACTGCACGTTCACCAAGTTCAGGGAACCGTTGAACTTCAAGACGAACAGCAGCACCTACACCGAGTGGACGATCACCCTGTCGCCGAGCGAGACCGGCAACGCCCCGATCGAGGACGTCGACGCCGGGTCCTTCCCGACCGGCTGATCCGGGGGCGTGCCGGAGGGTCCGCGCCGGGCCCGAAACTCCGAGCGGGCCGCCCCGCACGCTGATTACCCTGGCCGACGTGTGGATCCCGCCGGCGCTGGCCAGCAACGTCACCGGTGTCTGGCGCGACGAGGGCCGCGCCTGGCTCGCCGACCTGCCCGCCGTGTTCGCCGACGTGCTCGACCGCTGGAGCCTCGAACCCGGTGACCCTTTCGCCCTGACCTACCACTGGGTGACCGCGGTGACCCGCGCTGACGGGGAGCCGGCCGTCCTGAAGCTCGGCGTGCCGACCTCGGAGCACCTGCGCGTCGAGGCCGCCACCCTGCGGGCGTGGGACGGCAACGGCGCCGTGCGCCTGCTCGAACACGACCCCGACCTGGGCGCGCTGCTCCTCGAACGCGCCGACCCCGGCACCCGGGCCGCGACGCTCGTGCCAGGCGACGACGAAGCCGCGACCGGGGCGCTGCTCGACGTCATGCACGCCCTGCACGCGGCCACACCACCGGACACGGGCGTGCACGACCTGCGCGAGCTGGCCGAGGACTTCGCGACGTACCTGCACCGCTTCCCCGACGGCGGCCCCCTCCCGGAAGAGTGGGTGCGGACCGCGGCCCGGCTCTTCGACGACCTCTGCGACTCGGCGCCGGCGCGGGTGCTGCTGCACGGCGACCTGCACCACGACAACGTGCTGCGGGCGGCGCGCCGGCCCTGGCTCGCGATCGACCCGCACGGCCACGTCGGCGATCCGGGGTTCGACCTCGGCACGCTGCTCTACAACCCCGATCCCGGCAACGTAGAGCCCGACGTGCTCGCCCTGCTGCCCGCGCGGCTGGACCGGCTGACCACCGGGTCGGGCCAACCCCGTGACCGCGTGATCGGCTGGTGCTTCGTGATGGCGGTGCTCTCCGAGGTGTGGACCTGCGAGGACGGCGGCGAACCCGACGGCAAGCCCCTCCTGGTCGCGCACGCCCTGCACCCCCTGCTCTAGATGATCTATTCCGAGGGCTCGGACGTCCGTCCGCCTGTTTCGTGATGAATGTCGGGAGCTCCGCCATACCGATACGTCGATGATCGTGAGCGGGTGGGAGGCTATGAACATCAACAAGCGTTTGTGATGTTCGTAGCCTCCCACCCATCGGCATCGGTTGATGGCCGATGGTCCCGTGCGGGTCGCGGAACAGCCATCAAACAGGCAAAACGCCCAGTCATCCCGTGCCAGGCCTTGGAATCAATCATCTAGAGCTCGCCCAGCAAGCGCTCGACGCGGGCCCGCGCGTGCGGGGCGGTGCCGGCGTTCGGCAGTACGTACATGCGACCGGCCGCGATCGCCGCGCACACGTGCCGGGCCACCTCGTCGGGCTCGACCTTCGACATCCCGTGGTCGAACACCGTGGGCGGCGGTGGCGTACCGGGACGCGACTCGCCCCGGTCGGCGGGACGGTTGCGCGCCGCGTCGCGGATGCGGGTCGCCACCGGCCCCGGGCACACCACCGTGACGCCCACCGCCGGCGCCACCTCGTCGAGCTCCTCGCGCAGGACCTCGCACAGGGCGACGATCGCGGTCTTGGAGGCCGCGTAGGCGCCGTTGCGACCGCCGGGGAAGGGAGCCAGCCCGACGATCGACGACGTGCACACCACATGACCGCGGTCGGCGGCGACCAGGTGCGGCACGAACGCCCGCAGCGTGTTGACGACGCCGAACAGGTTCACCTCGGTCGTCCACAGCCAGTCGGCGGCCGGCTGTTCCCAGAGCAGCGCGGGAGGCGTCACGACGCCGGCGTTCGCGCACACCACGTCGACCCGTCCGTACCCGGCGACGACCCACCCGGCCAACGCCCCGACCTCGGCGTCGACCCGCACGTCGAGCGGCCGGTAGACGACGTCGCCCGGCGGCAGCCGGTCGGGCCGTTCGACGTCGGCGGCGACGACGGTGAGCCCGCGTCGCGCGAACGCGGTGACGAGGGCGAGCCCGATGCCGCTGGCGCCACCGGTGACGACCGCGACCTGGCCGGGAGAGAGATCCATGCCCGCGACCCTAGGCGACACCCATCCACGATCGCCGACGCGCGACGGCGCGGGCGGCTCCACTACGAGCGTTCACCCCTACCGGACCCCGGCCACCGCCGCGTCCAGGCCGCCCCGCCAGACCACGCCGGCCTCGCTGAACCCCGCCTCCCGCAACGCGTTCACGTGCCACGCGGCCGGCGGGTGCCACTCCGCGCTGTGCCCGCCCGGGTAGATGTGCTTGCGCTTCTCCGCCAGCGGCGCCAGGCCCGGGTCGGCGGCCACCCGCTCCCACCACGCCTGCCACGACAGCCGCGCGCCGGCGGCGTACAGGGCCTCCCGCCGCGCGTCGGCCCACTCGCCGAGGCGCCGGCTCAGATCGGGCATCGTGTCGTCGGGCATGTGGTCGGCGTTGACGAACACCCCGCCGGGACGCAGCACGTCGCGGATCTCTCCGAAGAGGACGGTCAGCCGCTCCGGCCGCAGCCAGTGCAGCGCCGTCGCCGTGAGCACGGCGTCGAACGGCCCGCCCGCCAGCGCGTCCGTCCACGATGGATGGTTGAGGTCGGCGGAGACGACCGTCGCCCGGTCACCGAGCGACGCCTCCGCGATGGCCGTGAGCACCGGATCCAGGTCGACCACCGTGGACTCGACGTGCCGGAACCGCGCCAGCGCCCGCAGCGTGATCGACCCGGTGCCGCCGGCGAGGTCGAGCAGGCGCGGCCGCGACGGCGCGACCGCGGCCACCACGTCGAGCATCGCCGTGATGCGGTGCTCTCGGTCCGGCAGGAACCCTTCCTGCTGACGGTCCCAGCTTTCCTGCCACGCGTCGGCGTCGCTCACGTAAGGAGTCATAGGCGAAAGGCTACTTACGAGAACCGGTGAAGTCTAGAGTGGGGGAATGCTGGAAGCGGCATTCTGGGGCTTCGTGGGCGGGTTCGCCCTGCTGGTCGGCGCGGTGATCGGGCTGCGCGTGCGCCTGCCGCAGCGGGTGGTCGGCGGCGTGATGGCGTTCGGCGCCGGGGTGCTCATCAGCGCGGTCGCGTTCGACCTGGTCGAGGAGGGCTTCGAGGCGGCCGGAACGTGGCCGGTGCTGGCCGGCCTCGCGGGCGGCGCGCTCACGTTCTTCCTCGGCGACGCCGTCATCGACAGCCGCGGCGGCAACGACCGGAAGCGGTCCGGCGGCCAGCAGGCGGGCGGCGCGTCGGCGGCGATCGTGCTCGGCGCCGTGCTCGACGGCATCCCCGAGTCGGCCGCGATCGGGGTGTCCCTGCTGGGCGGCGGCACCGTGAGCGCCGCGGTGGTGGTAGCGGTCTTCCTGTCGAACGTCCCGGAGTCGTTGTCGGCGGCCGTCGGGCTGCGCGCGGCCGGGCACTCGGCGCGCGGGATCCTCGCGTTGTGGTCGGTGGTCGCGGTGGTCAGCGCGGTCGCGGCCGCGCTCGGCTACGTGCTGCTGGGTGACGCGTCACCGTCGGCCGTCGCGGTGGTGCAGGCCTTCGCTGCCGGCGCGATCCTGACCATGCTCGCCGACACGATGATGCCCGAGGCGTTCCAGGCCGAGGGCCGGCTCACCGGCGTGCTCACCAGCGCCGGCTTCGTGACGGCGTTTCTGGTCAGCCATCTGTGAGGGCCTCGAGCGCCGCGTCGACGTCGGCGTCCGTCGTGTAGATGTGGAACGACGCGCGGACCCGTCCGGCGCGCACCGCCGCGCGGATTCCCGCCCGCCGCAACCGTTCGTCGGCTCCGGGCACGTCGACGACGGTGATCGCGCTGTCTCCCGGCGGCAGCCCCAGCCCGTCGCGGAACCGGTTGGCCAGCCGCACGTTGTGCGCGTTGATCTCCGCGACGCCGATCTCCTCGATCACCTCCAGCGCCGGCGCCGTGCCCGCGTAGACCGGCCACGACGGTGAGATGTCGAAGCGGCGGGCCGAGTCGGCCAGCCGCATCGGCTCGCCGTAGTACGACCCGTGCACGTCCTCGCCGGCGTACCAGCCGGCCGCGTACGGCACGAAGCGCTCGCGCACGCCCGGTGCGAGGTAGGCGAACGCGCTGCCGCGCGGCGCCATCAGCCACTTGTAGGCGCCGGCGGCCACGACGTCGGCGAGGGACCCGTCGAACGGCAGCCACCCGCACGCCTGCGTCGCGTCGACCACCACCAGCGCGCCGTGCGCGCGGGCCGCCGCGACGATCGCGGGATAGTCGGCCACCGCGCCGTCGGCCGACTGCACGACGCTGAACGCGACGACGTCGACAGTGGAGTCGACGTGGTCGGCCAGTTCCGCCGCCGGCGCGGTTCGCACGTCGCCGGCCACCAGCCAGGGGAACAGGTTCGAGGTGAACTCCTCGGCGGGCACGAGGAAGCGGCGGCCGGCGAGCCCCGCCGCCACCGGGGCGAGCACCTGCGACACCTGGGCACCCACACACACGTCCACGTGATCGACCTTGATGAGACGGCCGAACGCCTCGCGCGAACGCTGCGTGGCGGTGTCCCATCCCTCCCACGACGTGCGGCCGGTGCGCCAGTCGGCGAGCATCGCCTGCAGCGCCTCGAACGCCCGCCGCGGCGGCAGGCCGTAGCTCGCGGTGTTGAGCCAGCCGGGTTGCGGATCCCACTCTGACAGCATGATCGGAATCTACTCCATGCCTTGACAGGCATATGCTCGAAGGGGAATATGAGTGGGTGGACGCGTTCACTGCTCTCGCCGAACCGACCCGCCGCCGCATCCTCGACCGGCTACGGCTCGGCGAGCAGACCGTCGGCGACCTGGTCGACACCCTCGACATCAGCCAGCCGGCGGCGTCGAAACACCTGAAGGTGCTGCGCGAGGCAGGGTTCGTGAGCGCACGGGTCGCGGCGCAGCACCGCGTCTACCGCATCGAGGCGGGCCCCTTCACGGAACTGGACCGGTGGCTCGAGCCCTACCGGCTGCTCTGGAACCGGCACCTCGACAAGCTCGAACAGCACCTCGACGACATGGAGGACCGATGAAACCGAGCCCTGCCGTACCCGTGGAGCGCGAGCGCACCGGCGACGCCTGGACGCTCGTGTTCACCCGCGAGCTGAAGCACCCGCGCGCCAAGGTCTGGGCCGCGCTCACCGATCCCGACCACCTCGACGCGTGGTCGCCGTTCCGGCCCGACCGCGACCTCGGCCGCACCGGCCCGGCGGTCCTCACCATGGAGGACGGTGACACGAAGGCGAACATCGTGCGCGCCGAGCCGCCGCACACCCTGGAGTACCAGTGGGACGAGGACCTCCTCCGCTGGAACCTGGAAGAGCTCGAGGGCGGCGGCACCCGGCTCACGTTGCGCCACACGATGAAGGATCCGGGCTTCCTGCCGAAGGCCGCGGCCGGCTGGCACATCTGCCTCGACGTCGCCGACCGGCTGCTCGCCGGCGACCCGGTTCCGGTGATCCGCGGCGAGGAGGCGAAGAAATCCGGTTGGCAGGAGCTTGCCGACGCCTACGCTGCGAAGCTGGAAGGGCCGGAGCCCGAGGAGGACGCTTGATCCGTTACGAGTGGCGCGGTGGGTTCACCAACGACGCCGTCAACCGGCTGCACGCCGAGGGCTTCGGCCACCGGCTGCTCGACGACGACTGGTGGGGCCAGGTCAACCGGCACAGCCTCGGCTGGGTGGTGGCGTACGACGGCGACGAGCTCGTCGGGTTCGTCAACGTCGCGTGGGACGGCGGCATCCACGCGTTCATCATCGACACGCTCACCACGCCACGCGTGCAGCGGCAGGGCATCGGCACCGAACTGGTCGCGGTCGCGGCCCGGGAGGCGGCGAAGGCCGGGTGCGAGTGGCTGCACGTCGACTTCGACGACCACCTCGCCGGCTTCTACTTCGAGTCGTGCGGCTTCCGCCCGACTCAGGCGGGGCTCATCGCACTCGCGTAGTACTCGTCGCGCCCCTCCCAGGTGCACACGCAGATCTCGTTGCCCTCGGCGTCGGCGAGAACCCAGAACCGCGGCGCCGCCCGGTCGGTCACCATCGTGCCGCCCGCGGCGAGCGCGGCGGCGATCCGGCCGGGCGCCTCGTCGGGCGACACCGAGATGTCGAAGTGGATGCGGTTGCGCTGCGGGCGCGGCGCGTCCATCTGCTGGAACCAGAACGCCGGCCCCTGCTCGTACGGGTCGACGAGCGCGTCGGTGGGGCCGTCGTCGGCCTCTCCGACGTAGCCGAGAACCGCCTTCCAGAACGGCCGGACCGCCGGGATGTCGAGCGCGTCGATCGCGATCTCCAGCATCTGCACCGGCCGGGCCGACGCCTCGCGGCCCGGTTCGGTGCGCAGGCCCTGCGCGGCAAGGGCGCCGGTGATCCGCCGCA
>NZ_BOPH01000050.1 GCF_016863655.1 Virgisporangium ochraceum | reverse complement strand
CGGTGTCGGTGATCCAGCCGACGTCGCGGCTCTGCACCGAGACGATCAGCCGGTCGGCCCGCACGTCGAGCCACAGGTGCCCGTCGGCGTCGTCGCCGGCGGCCGCCGAGACCGCCGCAGCGGCGTCGGCCGCCGCGGCCAACGATCCGACCGGGACCGCGGTGCGTACCAGCCCGAGAATGTAGCGCCAGCCCAGCCCGTCGACCGCCGCCGAGATCGCCGTTCGACTCATCTCTCCTGCCACCGGTGAACCCTATGGCGCCCGGCCGACGAGCGCCAGCAACCGGTCCAGGTCGGTCGCGCCCTCCACGATGGACAGCCGCGGCGCGAACGGCGCGCCCGGTTGCGCGCGCCCCGGTCCGTCGGGCACGGCCTCCGCGATGGGCAGCGCGGCCGTCACCAGTTCGGGGGGAAGGGCCGGGTGGACGCCGAGCGAGCGCGCGACGTCCCACGTGTGGACCACGTAGTCGAGGAAATGGAACCCGACCGCCCGGACGCCGCGGAACGTCACCTCGGTACTGAACTCCGGCAGCGCGAACCGCGCGTCGGCGACCCCGGGCCCGGCGAACGCCGCGACCACGTCGTCGGCGGCCGCGGTGTACGCCGCCACCGGGTCGTCGCCCAGCGGGAGCACCTCCCACGCCCGCGGGTCGGCACCGGTTCCGCGGGCGGCCGCGGCGAACCCGCGGTGCTGCGCGGTCATGTGCGCCAGGAGGTCGCCGAGTGTCCACTGTGCACAGGGCGTCGGCCGGTCGAGGTCGCCGGCGCCGACCCGCGCCACCACCCGGACGCTCTCCGCCACCGCCCGGCGGTCGAGCTCGATAATATGCATGTGCGTACGATCTATGGGAGCGTACAGTATGTCAAGGCGTATCGTGAGGCGGTGACCACGGACGACCGCCCCGACCTGGCGGCGATGCTCCACCGGCTGACGCGCGCCCTCGTCGACGCCGAGCATCCCGTGCTCGCGGCCAACGACCTCACGATGTGGGGCTACACGGTGCTCACGGCGCTCGCCACCGGCCCCACGCGCACGCAGGCCGCGCTCGCGCAGGCGATCCGGGCCGACAAGACCCGCATCATCCCGGTGCTCGACGACCTGCAGGAGCGTGGGCTCATCGAGCGCCGGCCCGACCCCGGCGACCGGCGGGTACGCCTGCTGGCGATCACCCCCGCCGGCCGCCGCGTCTTCGGCCGCACCCGCACCGGCATCCGGGCCGGCGAGGAGCGCGTGCTGGCGCTCCTGCCGGCGGCCGACCGGCGGACCTTCCTCCGGGCGCTGCGCACGTTGTCCGACGTGGACGTGGCGGCTACCGCCCGAGCTCGACCCAGCGGGTGATGCCGAGGTCGCGCAGGAACGGCCGGTCGTGAGCGGCCACCACCAGCGCGCCGCGGTACCCGGCGAGCGCCGCCGTGAGCTGCGCGACGGTCGCCAGGTCGAGGTTGTTCGTCGGCTCGTCGAGCAGGAGCAGCTGCGGCGCCGGGTCGGCCAGCAGGAGCGCCGCGAGACTCGCCCGGAACCGTTCGCCGCCGGAGAGCTGCCCGGCCGGCTGGTCGGCGCGCGCACCCCGGAACAGGAAGCGGGCCAGCCCCGCGCGAACGGCGTTGTGGGACGCGCGCGGCGCGAACCGTGCGACGTTCCCGGCCACCGACAGGTCGTCGTCGAGCACGTCCAGCCGCTGCGGCAGGTACCCGACGGGCACGTGCAGGGCCACCGTGCCCGCCGCCGCGGCCACCTCGCCGACGATCGTGCGGAGCAGCGTCGTCTTGCCCGCGCCGTTCGGCCCGACGAGCGCGATCCGCTCCGGTCCGCGTACGTCGAGGTCGAGGGGGCCGCCCCGGTTGCCCGACCGTAGCCGGACGCCGCGCAGTGCCAGCACCTCCCGGCCGGCCGGCACCGTGGTGGCCGGCAGGTCGATGCGCACGGTCGGGTCGTCGTGCACCGCCTCCTCGGCGGTGTCGAGCGACTCGCGCGCCTCGGCCAGCTTCTCCTGGTGCATGCCGTGGTGCTTGCCGGCCGACACCTGCGCCGCGCTGCGCCGGTTGCCCATGATGCGCTTGGGCTCCCGCTTGGTGTCCCACATCTTCTGCGCGTACCGCTGCCGCCGCGCGAGCTTGACCCGCGCGTCGATCAGCTCGCGCTCCTGCCGGCGCACGTGCGACTCCGCCGCGCGCACGAGCCGCTGCGCAGCCTCCTGCTCGACCGCCACCGCCTCCTCGTAGGCCGACAGGTTGCCGCCGTACCACCGGATCCCGGTCGCCCGGACGTCGCCGATGCGGTCGACGCGGTCGAGCAGGGCGCGGTCGTGGCTGACGACGACGAGCACGCCCGGCCACGCGTCGACCGCGGCGTACAGGCGGTCGCGGGCGCCCGAGTCGAGGTTGTTGGTCGGCTCGTCGAGCAGCAGCACCGCCGGGCGGCGCAGGAACTGCGCGGCGAGCCCGAGCAGCACCGCCTCGCCGCCCGACACCCGGCCCACCGGCCGGTCGAGGTCGACGTGGGTGAGGCCGAGCCGGTCGAGCGTCGCGCGGGCGCGCTCGGTGACGTCCCAGTCGGCGTCGGCAAAGGAACCGATCGCGGCGATGGTCGCCTCGTCGGTGACGCCGCTCTCCAGCGCGCGCAGGGCGCGGTGTGCCTCCGCGACGCCCAGCACCTCGTCCACCCGCAGCTGTGCCGAGAGGGTGAGGTCCTGGCGCAGGTAGCCGACGTCGCCGTCGACGCGCACCGTGCCGGCCGTGGGTGTGAGGTCGCCCGCGATGAGCCGCAGCAGTGTCGACTTGCCGGTGCCGTTGGCGCCGATGAGCCCGGTACGGCCGGTGCCGATGGAACCGGTGAGGGAGTCGAGGACGGTCTGCCCGGCGGGCCAGGCGAACGACAGACCGGTGAACACGATGGAAGGGGTTCTCATAGACATGAGCCACTCCGGAATTGTCGGAACCGACTGTTCACGGAGAGACACCTCGAACGGGTGTCTCGGCTCAGATCCGCACCGGAGGGCCTCCTACGGGGTTTCCACGGCGGAGACGAGTATACCGTTGAGTGGTGCTGGACCCGAACGAGCTTTTCGAGATGACCGGTGACCTGCCGCAGCTGGAGCGGCCCGTGCTGCTCCAGGCGCTCGACGGATTCGTCGACGCCGGAAGCGCGGTGCAGCTCGCGCGCGAACACGTCATGTCGGCGCTGAACGCCCGCCTCATCGCCCGGTTCGACATCGACCAGCTGCTCGACTACCGCTCCCGCCGGCCCACGATGAAGTTCGTGGAGGACCACTGGGAGTCCTACGACGAGCCGGTGCTCGGCCTCTACCACGTGCGTGACGACGAGGGCACCGCGTTCCTCATGTTGGCCGGCCCGGAGCCCGACCTGCAGTGGGAGCGGTTCATCGCGGCGGCGTTGACGCTCATCGAGCGCCTCGACGTCCGCATCACCGTGGGGCTCACCGCGATTCCGATGGCGGTGCCGCACACGCGCCCGATCGGGGTCACCGCGCACGCCACCCGGCCCGAGCTGATCGCCGGGTACGAGCCGTGGCTGCGCCAGGTGCAGGTGCCGGCTAGCGTGGCGAACCTGCTGGAGTACCGCCTCGGCAAGCACGGCCACGATGCGATCGGCTTCGCCGTGCACGTGCCGCACTACCTGGCGCAGAGCCCGTTCCCGGCCGCGGCCGAGGAGCTGCTCACCCGGCTGTCGCGGTCGACCGGCCTGCTGCTGCCCACGGAGGAGCTGCGTAGCGCGGCGGAGCTGGTGCGGGTGGAGGTCGACAAGCAGGTCGCCGCGGCCGAAGACGCCACGGCGCTGGTGAAGATGCTGGAGCAGCAGTACGACAGCTTCTCGCGGGGACGCGGTGACAACGACCTGCTGGCCGCCGAGACCGCCGCCCTGCCCACCGCCGACGAGCTCGGTGCGGAGCTCGAACGCTTCCTCGCAGAGCACAACCGGCCGCCGGAGCAGCCACCGGGCTGAGTTCGATCAAAAGCAGTAATTTCAGCTTGCACTTATATAAGGGGTCAGTGATAGAGTCGTCACGTGCACGCGTTCGACGTCCTCGGTGACCCGGTCCGGCGCCGGATTCTGGAGCTGCTCGCCGAGGGCGAGCTGACCGCCGGTGCCATCACCGAGGTCGTCCGGCGTGAGTTCGGCATCAGCCAGCCCGCTGTCTCGCAGCACCTGCGGGTGTTGCGGGAGAACGGGTTCACCACCGTCCGCGCGGAGGGCACCCGTCGCCTGTACGCGGTGGACGCGACCCCGTTGCGGGAGGCCGACCTGTGGCTCGACCGATTCCGGGCGTTCTGGAACCAGCGGCTCGACGCCCTGGCGACGGAGCTCGTCCGCGGAAAGCGCACGAAGCGCTCCGAGAGCAACGCTGACGACACCAAGGAGCAGAAGTGACCGACCTGTTGAACGACCTGAAGGCGGTGCACCGGACCACCGGCAGCCGCGCGGTGAGCGCCGACGACGCGCGCGAGGCCCGCACCATCGTGCTCACCCGGCACTACGACGCGCCGATCGGGGACGTGTGGGACGCCGTCACCGATCCCGAGCGGATCAGCCGCTGGTTCCTGCCGGTCACCGGCGACCTGAAGGTCGGCGGCCGCTACCAGACCCAGGGCAACGCCGGCGGGGTCATCAAGGTGTGCGAGCCGCCGCGGCTGCTGCGCGTCACGTGGGAGATGGGCGAGGCCAAGGAGAGCGACTACAGCGAGGTCGAGCTGCGGCTGTCCGAAGTGGACGGTGGCACCGAGTTCACGCTCGACCACGTCGCGGTCGTCGACCCGGGCTTCTGGGGCCAGTTCGGGCCGGGCGCGGTCGGCGTCGGCTGGGACCTCACCCTGCTGGGCCTCGGCACGCACCTGCGCGGCGAGTCGATCGGCAACCCCGAGGAGTTCGAGAAGTCGCCCGAGGCGCGCGAGTTCACGACCGCGAGCTGCGAGGCCTGGGAGGCCGCGTCGATCGCCGGTGGCATCCCGGAGGCCGACGCGAAGAGCATGGCCGCGAACACGAAGGCGTTCTACGTTCCCCCGCTGGAGGAGGGCGCTAGCTGATGTACCGCGTCGGCACCTCGGCGGTGAGCCAGACGCCGTTGTCGCTGCGGTAGAACTCGAAGCCGTCGCGGGCCATCGCGCCCGCTTCGACCTCGAGGATGACGACCGGACCGCCGCGCCGCCCACCGACGCGGCGCGCGGTCGGTTCGTCGGTGGAGAGGTGGACGTGGTGGCGCCCGCCCCGGTTCAGGCCGGTGGCCCGGATCGAGGCGACCGCGGCCTCGTTGGTGCCGTGGTACAGCCGCTCCGGCGGCTCCACCGGCACCAGCCCGAGGTCGACCGGCACCGAGTGGCCCTGGCTGGCGCGGATGCGCTCCACCCCGTCGGGCCCGCGCACGATCGCGAAGCGCTGCTTGTCGTTGCCTGCCACCACGGCGTCGATGTCTCCGCGGTCGACGCCCAGGGCGGACAGAAGGTCGGCGACCGGTACCCAGCCGCCGGGATCGAGGGTGAGCCCGACGCGCCCCGGGTCGTGGCGCAACGCCTTCGACATCCGTTTGCTGAGCTTCACCATATGTGCGTGTTCCATGATGGGTGCCAGTATCTACGGCGTGCGCCTGCGACTCGAACTGTTTGTCGACGACCTCGCCGTCTCGGAGGGCTTCTACACGGGGCTGCTCGGCTTCGAGGTGGTGAGCCGGGCCGCCGACTACGTGAGCGTGCGCCGGGGGAGCGTGCTGTTCGGTCTCGGCCCGGTGTCCAAGCTTCCCGCCGACGACGACCGTCCCTGGCCGGGTCCACACGGACCGCGGCGGCCGTTCGGGCCGGGCTTCACCCGGCGGCGGCTGGCGGCCGACCGCGGCGCCGGCACCGAGATCGTGCTGGAGCTCGACGACGTCGGTGAGGTGGCGGCCCTGCACGACCGCTGCCTGGCCGCCGACGTGGTGGTCGACGACCTGCGCCAGCGCCCCTGGGGCCTGTGGGACTTCCGGATCGTCGACCCGGACGGCTACTACCTGCGCCTCACCCACCGCTGACAGACGAAATCCCGGGCCTCCGACGAACGGAGGCCCGGGATCGCGGTCCTACAGGGTCAGGCCTTGCCGGCTGCCACCGACGACGCGACCGACGCCGGACCCGCCGAACGGGCCGCCGCGGCGGCGACCCGGGGCGGGATCGACGAGGTGTCGAACGCGTACGTGATCACCGCGGTGGCGATCGCGTCGGCGTTCACGTCGAACGCGCGCAGGTTGATGTTGCCGAGCAGCGGGTACTGGCGGTCGAGCTTCCGGTACACCTCCGCGTCGGCACCGTCCTTCACCGGGGTGAAGCTGTCGCACGGGTCGTGGTAGCACGGGTCCATCTGCTCGCCTTCGAGGCCGCCCCACTTGGCGACGTCGTCGGCGGTCTTCGGCTCCTCGGCACCGGTGAACAGGCCACCGGCCGGAATGCCGTTGGCGATGAACGCGCCGTAGTCGGAGCGTCCGGTGAAGTCCGACGCCCGGGTGGGCAGGCCACGGTCGGCGAAGAACTTCTGGAACAGCGCCTCGATCTCGGCCGATCCGGTCGGCCCGGGGCCGGAGCCCGCACCGGCGGAGTCGTCGCCGTCGTACACGCCGAGCGTGTAGTTCGCCGACGCGATCATGTCGAAGTTCAGGTACAGCTTGATCTGCGCCGCCTGCGCCTCGGTGAGCCCGGCCACGTACGTGTTCGAGCCGACGAGACCGGCCTCCTCGGCACCCCACCACGCGAAGCGCACCTTGTTGGTGGGCTTCACCTTGCGCATCTGGTACGCGACCTCCAGCAGCGCCGCGCTGCCGGACCCGTTGTCGTTGATGCCGACGGTGTCGGGCTCGGAGTCGAGGTGCGCACCGGCCATCACGACGTTGTCCGGGTTGCCGCCCGGCGACTCGGCGATGACGTTCTCGGTGCTGCGCGTCTCCGAGATGGCCTGGGTCTGGATGTGCAGCACGAGACCCGCCGTGGTGGCGAACTGCTCGCCGAGGGCGTAGGACACGGTGACGGCCGGGATGCCGACAGCGGCGCCGAGGTTGCCGCCGAACAGGGCGTACCGGTCGGGGTTCGCCTCGGGCGTGCCGTTGCCCTGGTTGAAGATGACGACGCCGGCGGCGCCGGCCGCCTCCGCGTTGCGCACCTTGACGACGAAGTCGCAGGAGCCACGCTGCACCAGCGCGATCTTCCCGGCGACGTCGACTCCGGCGAAGTCGGTGGCCTCGCACCCCGACGTCGACGCGCGCGGCGGGGTCAGGTTGATGTCGACCGGAACCACGGCCGCGGTGGCGTTGCCCGAGCCGGTGCAGCTCGTCGTCTGGTAGTCGGTGCCCTCGACGTACGTCGCCGTCGGGGCGGGCGCCGTCTTGTCGAAGGCGGACGGCCCGGTCTCCTCGCAGAACGTGAAGTCGAACGGCTGGCGGGTGACCTTGTAGCCGGCCAGCTTCATGGTCCACGCGACGTAGTCGGCGCTGCGGTCGTAGCCGGGCCCGCCCGAGCCACGGTTGTCGCCGTTGGTGTCGCCGATGAACTGGAACGCCGCGAGGTGGCGGAGCAGACCGGGCAGCGTGACCGCCTTGGTGAGCTTCTCGGGCGTGCTGTTGCCGGGCGGAGGCTTGGGTGGCTTCTTGCCGGCGGAGGCGGGGCTCGCCGCAGCGAACGAGCCGACCAGCACCATGGCCGCCGAAGCGGCAACTATCCGACGTAGGGGGATTCGGCCTCGTAAGCCAAACGCCATGCGGGGACTCCTTCCAAGGATCGTCGAATAGCAACCTATTGATAAGTGCACAGTGAAGGGAAGTAGTTGCAGTCCGTGCGTCGGGTTCGGCAAGGGTTTCAGCTCATAGGATCATGAAATGTTTGGCGAAGCGTCTGATCCGCATCCTTTGCGCGTTTTGATGTACGAAGCGGTGAACGGCCGGTTCCCGCCGGTCGACGGCTCCGTCACGGTTGTTCCCGAGTTGGCCCCTGGGCGCGAGTGTTCGTTCGGCTTCACCGGGCACGCCGTCGTCGCGACCGCGCTGCCGCCGGCGGAGGTGCACGCCCGCAAGGTCGACGGCTTCGGACCGACCGTGCTGCCCGACTTCCTCCGGTGGCTGGCCGGCCCCGCCGGCGAGGTCCACGTCACCGACGTCACCCTGTTCGCCCGCGGCACCGGCGGCGACCGCCTGCCCGAACGGCCCGACCTGGCCGACCATCCGCGGGTCCGGTTCGCGCTCGGTTTCCGCGACGACGTCCGCGTCTTCGGCGACGAGCGCGGTCTGGTCACCCTCAGCCGGGGCCTGGCCGGCCGTCCGGAGCTGAGCATCGAGGCCGCGCCGGAGGGTCAGGGCCGCGGGTGGGGGCGTTCGCTGATGGTGGACGCGCTGAGCCTGGCGCCCGACGGCGAACCCGTGTTCGCGGCGGTGTCCCCGGGCAACGCCCGGTCGCTGCGGATGTTCCTGGCGCTGGGTTTCACGCCGATCGGCTCGGAGACGGTCGTCCTGCCGGCCCGCGTCAGATCGTGACGGTGATGGCGCCGGCCACGAGCTCGGAGCTGTGGGTGCCGGCCACGCCGACGTTCGGCGGGCGCTGGCGGAACCCGGGCAGACCGTCGAGGCCGTCGCTGCCGTCGATGAGCCGGAACCGCAACGGTTCGGCCCCCGACACGGTGAGGTCGAGCTCGAAGCCGTCGTCGGCGACGCCGTGGAACTGGAGCCCGAAGCGGTCGCGGTCGGTGAGGTACGGCGAGATCTCGCGGCCCTCGACGGCGGCGCGGACCACGCGCCGGTTGCCCTTGTCGCCGTAGATCGCGAGCAGCCGCACCGGCCGGCGGGGCGCCAACCGCAGCTTGAGCCGCCGCTCGCTGCCGGTGGTGACGTCGGCCAGCACGGTCACCTCGGGGGCGGCGATCCGCGCCGGCTGCGCGGGTCCCACCGCGAGCTTTCCGGCGGGCAGCAACGGGAACGCGGCGCCCACGTCGGCCTTGTCGCGGACGAACCGCGCCGTCCACGTGCCCGGGCTCGACTCGAGGCTGACCCACTGGGCCGTGCCCGTGTTGTGGTCGAGCGCGTACATCAGGTGCGTCGGCAGCGGATGCCGCGCGTCCCATCGATCGACGGCGAGCCCGACGGTGGTGAACACCAGCGACAGCACCAGCGCGGCCACCACGGGCGCCGCGCCGCGCAGCCGGTGCGGCGGGCTCCCGACCGGACGCCACGCCAGGTCGAGCACGGGCACGAGCGCGAGGCCCAGCAGCGTCAGGAACAGCGCCGACGCGTACGCGGCGCCGAGGCCGAGCGCCGGAAAGAACAGGAAGATCATCGGGACCAGCACCAGCACGGCCGCCGCCGCGCCCGCGCCGAGGACGGCCACCTTGCCCAGCGCCGGCCGCACGTACAGCGCGCCGATGCCGGCGGCCGCCCCGAACAGCGCCGGGAGCGCGGCGAGGTACGACCCGCCCGGGATCAGGGCGGCGAACAGCACCCCGAACACCGCCAGCACGCCGAGCCCGCCGATGGCCAGCGGCACCGGCCCGATCCGCCGGCGCAGGAGCGCGTACCAGCCGAACAGCACGCCGCCGGTGAGCGCCACCACGGCCAGCCGGAACCAGCCCGGCCGGCTCGGATCGATCATGTCGCTGTAGCCCGGCCGCAGCGTCACCAGCGCGGTCCACAGCGCCTGCGCCGCCAGCGCGGCGACGACCAGCGGCACCAGCGCGAGGCCGAACCCGGCCGCGGCGCGTGGCCACGAGGTCAGCCCGCGCCGGCGGGCCAGGAACGCCAGCGCGCCGACGCCGACCAGCGCCAGCACCGCGAGCGGCCACACCAGCCAGCCGGGGTAGCGCATGAGGAACCCGGGCACCGGGAAGTACGTGGCGTCGTGGCCGGCCGGCCGCATCAGCGGGCCGAGGTCGGCCCGGCCGAACGCCTTGGCCAGCGCCAGCGTGTTGTCGCCGTGGTGCTGCAGGCTGCCCCGGCTCATCGACTCCGGCCGGTCGAGCGGGGTGTGGTAGGTGTAGGACCCGTCGATGTACGCCGAGTTCAGCCCGGTGAACCGGTCGTGGGCGAGGAACGGCGTGAAGTCGGTGTCGTTGGAGAGCAGCCGGTAGATCTCGACGGCCACGCTCGACCCGACCGGGTGCGGCACGCCCGCGAACACGTCGACGAGGTCGGCGTTGCCCCGCGAGGTCTCGAACATGACCGCCGGTCCGTTGCTGCCGCGCGCCTCGACGTTGACGACCACCGCCCGGTCGCCGGCGAGCGGGTGCAGGTTCACGAACGCCTCGGCGCCGTTCATGCCGACCTCTTCGGCGTCGGTGAACAGGAACACCACGTCGTTGCGGGGCGCCGGGCCCGCCTTCATGGCCCGGGCCGTCTCCAGCAGCGTCGAGACGCCGGCGCCGTCGTCGTTGGCGCCGTAGCTCACCTGGACCGCGTCGTAGTGCGCCACGAAGATGACCCGACCGGTGGACGCCGTGCCGGGGATGCGGGCGATCACGTTGCGCACCCGCGCGGCCACGCCCTCCTCCCAGTCGCGGGCCGCGACGAGGCCGGTGGCCTCCTGCACCTCGGTCTCCAGCCCGTAGCCGCGCAGCGTCTCCAGGAGGTACTCCCGCACGCGGTCGCCGGCCGGACTGCCGGCCACGTGCCGGTCCTGACCGATCTGTTCGACGTGCCGGAACGCCCGCCCGGCCGAGAACTCCCCGGCAGGCGCGTCGTCGTCGGCCGGCGACGGCGGCTGGATGTCGGCGATGGCGCCGAGCGTGAGGAGCAGGAGCAGCCCGAGGAGCACCGCCGCGACGAGCGGCCGGCGAGCCGGCGTGACGTAGGAGCGATCCGGCACGGGCGTCTCCGGTGTGTTCTCTCTGGTGGCGGCCGGATGATGATACGGGTGATCCGGCCGGCCGGCGCGGCGCGGCCGGACCCGGCCGTGATTTCGGCCTCGCTCCGCGCATAACCGATGCGCGTACGTCGTCGGATGTTCATCCTTGACACATGTTTCCGCTGGTTCCGGACCCGACCGCGCCACCCTTCGTGGCCGTGTTCCCGCCCGCACCATCGTCACCACCGGTGGCCTCCGAGCCCTCGCCGGGCGCGGCCGATCCCGACGCGGCGCTGGCCGCGCTGGTCGCCGGCAACCGGCGGTTCGTGTCCGGCCAGCCGTTGTACGGCCACCAGGTGCGCCGCGCGGTGGCCGTGGCGACGACGCCGGCGCCGATCGCGGTGGTGGTCGGGTGCATGGACACCCGGGTGCCGGTCGAGGCGGTGTTCGACCAGGACTTCGGGTCGATCTTCGCGGTCCGCACCGGCGGCCACGTGCTCGACCGGGCGGCGGTCGGCTCGGTGGAGATCGCCGTCAATGCGGTCGGCGTCCCGTTGGTTCTGGTTCTCGGCCACCGACGGTGCGCCGCGGTGGCCACGGCGGTCGATGCCTGGACCACGGGCCGGCGGCCGCACGGCGGGGTCGGTGCCGTCGTCGACGACATCACCGACGCGATCCGCGCCACGCCGCCCGACCGGGTCGAGGCGGTCGACCCGGTGGCCCGCGAGCACACGGCCCGCACGGTCGCGCGGCTGCGCACCGTGCTCGGCGACAGGGCCCGCGTGGTGGACGCCTACTACGACGTCGACACCGGGGTCGTCGAGCTGACGCGGTGAGCCCCGCCCTCCTCGGCGGAGAGGGCGGGGCCCGGTCCGCGTCTCCTTACGGGTTGATCGTGAGGGTGAACGTCGACGGGGTCAGGTTCTGGATGTCGCGGAAGTTGTTCGACATCCGCAGGTTGGTGAACGTGGCGCCGCCGCGGGCCGGGCCCTCACCCGGCTCGGGCAGCTCGTTGACCCAGATCCCGAAGCCGGACTCGGCGTCGTAGGCGTCGCCGCTGCGTTGCGCGCCGCTGATGGAGATGTTGGTGAAGACCGTGTCGGTGACCGGGAACAGCGGCCCGGGGTTGTAGTCGGTCTGGAACATGATGCCGTGGTACGTCGGGTCGACGATGTCCACATCGGACACCCGGATGCCCTGGAAGACCTTCGACGCCGAGTACACCCAGATCGCCGGGAACGTCTGCGCGCCCCAGAAGTGTCCGCCGGCCCGCACGATCGAGATGTTCTCGAACCGGGTCGGGGGACTGGCTCCGAACCCGTGCATCGGGTACCCGAAGTCGAGCGAGCTGATCGTGATGCCCGAGTACACCAGCGTGTCGGCGATGTAGACGTTACGGACCACGTTGTCGTAACCGCCGTACACCGCGATACCGGCCGCGCGCCACGTCAGCGTCGACGTGAGGTTCTCGAAGACGTTGCCGGTCTGCTCACCGGAGTTGAGGTCGGTCGCGGAGAACAGCGCGAAGCTGTCGTCGCCGGAGGCCCGCGACTCGTTGTTGGTGACGAGGTTGTTCGTGCTGCCGTTGGTCAGGTTCACCGCGTCGGCGAAGAGGTTGCGCGACCGCGTGTTGCGGATCGTCGAGGTGTCGATGTTCGTGCCCCAGAACAGGCACAGGAAGTGCTCGGCCCACACGTTCTCGACGGTGAGGTTGGTGAGGTTCTTCGCGTCGAACACCTTGCCCGGCCCGTCCTGCCGGAACGTGTAGTTGCCGAAGATGGCCAGGTTGCTCACGGTGGTGCCGCTCGCGCCCTGCTGCAGGTCGAACCCGATGTCGGTGTTCTCCTGGGTCGCCGGTGCCTGGATGCGGGTGTACCAGGGTCCGGCGCCGGTCACCCGGATGCCCTTGCCGTACACGAGCAGCTTCTGCTGCGCGGTGTAGGTGCCGGCCGGCAGGTAGACACCGACGAGGTTCCCGGTGGTGTCCATGCGCACCCGGTCGAGCGCGTTCTGGATGTCCTGCTGGGTGAAGCCGGCCGGCACGGCGTACCGGGCCGGGTCGGGGTTCGCGACCGGTGCCACCAGTTCGGTGTTGATGAAGTCGATCGCGTACTGGCTGCCGTTCGCGGCGTCCTTCTGGAGCCGGATCCGGCTGCCCGCCGGCACCGTGCCGTTGAGCATCACGCTGGCCTCGTCGTAGATGTGCCGCGGGGCGCCGGAGCCGGGCGAGTTGTTCGGGCTGGCCTCGTTGCCGTAGAGCCAGGCGTACTTCGAGGTGAGGTCGATCGCCTTGTGGAACTGGCCGTCGACGTAGATGTTGAGCGTGGTGTTCGTCCCGTCGGGGATGGAGAATCGGGTCACCAGCGTGTTGGTAGCCGCCCGGGTGGTGAACTCGACGTAGGAGCCGGTGCCGGTGAGGGTCACGGCGCGGCGTCCGCTCGCCTCGCCGCCGAGGTCGCCGACCGTCCTGTTCGGACCGACGATGCCGGCGCCACCACCGCGGACGGCGTCCTCGGCCTCGTACATCTCGTACGGCAGGTTCGCGCCGCGGCCGACGAACAGCGACCGGTCGGCGGTGTTGTTGGTGCGCTTGACCGGTAGCTCGTTGCCGTCGGCCGCGACCGTCGCGCGTACCGTGTACCGGCCGTTGACCGCCGGCCAGGTGCCCAGGTTCACGCCCGCGCCGGTGGCGCCCGCGTCGATGGTGCCGGTGAACGTTCCGGTGAGCGTGCGGACGGTGCCGCCGTTGCCGTCGAGCAGGGTCAGCGTGACGGCGTGCCCGCCGCCCGCCGAGGCGATGGTGCCCTGGTTGCGGATGGCCACGGTGAACGTCACCGTGTTGCCGGCGGCCGGCGTGCCCGGCGACCACGACACCACCGGGACCAGGTCGGAGCTGTCGACCGGCCGTACCACGAGCGGGCTGCCCGCCGTGAAGGAGTTGTTGGTCTCGTTGGTCTCGACGACGGTGTTGCCCTCGTCGACCTTCGCGCTCAGGGGATAGGAGCCGGCGTTGCGGGTCCCGATGGACGCTGTCACCGACGCGGACGCGCCCGCCGCGAGCGCGCCGACCGCGGCGGTGCCCGCGAGCGTCGTGCCCAGGTAGACGTTGACGTTCGTCGCGCCCGACGCGGCCGTCCCTCCATTGCGGACGGTCGCGGTCACCGAGACGGTGTCGGTCTCGACCGGCGACGCGGGCGACGCCGACAGGGCCGTGACGGTGAGGTCGGGGTTGGGCGCGGGCGTGCCGATCACCTGGAACTCGGCCACCTGACCGCCCGACGACCCGCTGTTGGCCGTGATGCGCAACTGCACGTCGGCGACGCTCGCCGACACGGGGATCGTCACGCTGTTCCCGCTCGCCGGGTTGAACGTGTAGGTGGCCGCGGCGCGCAGGCTGGTGAACGTCGTGGAGCTCTGCGTGCGGCCGAGCACCTCGATGGTCTGGGTGCGGGTGCCCCACACCGGGTCGGGGTTCAGCTTCACGACGACGCCCGTGACGGCGGCGTTCGCTCCGAGTTGGACGGTCAGCAGGTTCGGGTAGGCGCCGGCCGCCGACTCCCAGTAGGTGGTGAGGTTGTCGTCGTTGGCGTTCGCCGCCACGAACGTGAAGACCGTCGAGGACGCCGTGATCGGCTTGCCGACGGCCAGGTTCGCGCCGCCGCCGGTGCCCACGCGCGTCACCGTGTTGCTGTTCGCCGACTGGTTGCCGGCGGCGTCGCGCGCCTTCACGACGTAGGACACGGTTGCCGTGGCCGGCTGGGTGTCCGTGTAGGACGTTGCGGTGACGGTGCCGCGCAGCGCGTCGTTGGCGTAGACGTCGTACGCGGTGACGCCGACGTTGTCGGTGCTCGCGGTCCAGGTGAGGCGGATCTGGTCGGCGGCCGGCTGCGTGTAGGCGAGGTTCCCGGGCGCGGTGGGTGCCTGGGTGTCGCCGGTGCTGCCGGTGCGGGTCACCATGTTGCTGTTGGGCGACTGGTTGCCGGCGGCGTCGCGCGCCTTCACGTGGTAGGTCACGGTGGCGCTGGCCGGCTGCGTGTCGGTGTAGGCCAGCACGGTGCCGGCGACGCTGGTCCGCAGCACGTTGTTGGCGTAGATGTCGTAGGCGGTGACGCCGACGTTGTCGGTGGCCGCGGTCCAGGTGAGGCGGATCTGGTCGGTGGCCGGCTGCGTGTAGGCGAGGCCGCCGGGCGCCGTGGGGGCCTGGGTGTCGCCGCCGCCGGGTCCGTACACCTCCAGTTCGGAGAGCTGACCGGCGGGCCAGCCGGTGTTCGCGGTGACGTGCACCCGCACGTACCGGGTGGTGGCGGCGCCGAACGTGAGCGTCACCGTGTTGCCGCTCGCGGGGCTGAACGCGCGCCCGGCGCTGGCGACGAGCGTGCTGAAGCCGGACCCGTCGGTGCTGCCCTGCACCGACAGCGTCTGGGTGCGCGCCTCCCACGCCGACGGAAGCTTGAGCACCACGCGGTTCACGCTGACGCCGCTGCCGAGGTCGACCTGCACCCACTGCGGGAACGTGTTGTTCGGGCTCTCCCAGTAGCTTCCCTGGTTCCCGTCGCCGGCGTTGCCCGCCCCGTACGGCGCCACCGAGCCGCTCGCGCTGAACGCCCTGCCCTGGGCGAGGTTCCCGGACGACGTGGCGGCCCCGTACACCTCCAGCTCGGCCAGCTGCGCGGCCGCCCAGCCGGTGTTAGCCGTGATCTGGACCCGCACCTGGCGCACGGTCGTCGCGGCGAAGTTCAGGGTGACGGTGTTGCTGGTGCCCGGCGCGAACGACTGCCCCGCGGCGGCGACGATCGTGGTGAACCCGGAGCCGTTCGTGCTGCCCTGCACCGTCAGCGTCTGCGTGCGGGTCTCCCACGCCGGCGGCAGCTTGAGCACGACCTGGTCGACGCTCTGCTCGCTGCCGAGGTCGACCTGCGCCCACTGCGGGAACGCGCCCGCGCTCTCCCAGTAGGTGCCCTGGTTGCCGTCGGTCAGGTTGGCGGCGGCGTACGGACCGTTCACCGAACTCGCGGTGGCGGCGCGGCCGGCGGCGAGGTTGGGTCCGCCGGCGGCGGAGGCGGTGCCGGCGGTGAGCACCGTGGTGGCCACCAGTGCCACGCCGGCCAGCGTGATCGTGGCCAGCGCGCCGGCCAGTCTTCCGGGTCTTCTGTTCATCGCGTCCTCGGCTGTGGTTGGGGGTGCGGCGGATGCGGCGACGACCCGACCGGCGAGGCCGGACGGGCGGGAGGGGGCGGGGCGGTGAGGGCGGGTGATCGAGTTTTTTCACCGCGAGGCACAAATGTTTCAGACGTCTCCGGCCTCGTCAACCATCAATGTAAGAGAATTGCGCGTTCCTATCACTCTCTTGCGTGCCTGCGACGTGCGACGTGCGACGTGCGACGTGCGGCGTTCGGCGACGCTCTATCCGGTGTGCCTTTCCGTCCCTGAAGCGCACTGGATAGAGCGTCGTCACTTTCTGGCCGGCCGCCACCGGAGGATCGGTTGGGCGGCGCGGCACTAGGTAGTTGTGCTAGGTAGGTAGCGGCACTAGGGTTTTCGCCGTGGATGCGGACCGGCGGGGGCAGTGGCTGCGCGGCGTGCTCGACCTGTGCCTGCTGGCGCTGCTCGCCGGCCGCGAGTCGTACGGCTACGAGCTGGCGCAGTCGCTGCAGGTGGCCGGGATCGGGCCGATACAGGGCGGAACCCTGTACCCCGTGCTGATGCGCCTGCAGAAGACCGGTCTCGTCACGGCGCGGTGGCACGCGGGGGAGTCCGGACCGGCGCGCAAGTACTACCGGCTCACCACCGCCGGCGCGGAGGCCCTGCGGGGCACCGGATCGGACTGGCGGCGGTTCAGCGACCAGGTCAACGGGCTCCTGAAAGAGGTGGAGGGCCGATGAACCCGCACGCATGGCTGGCCGAGCTCGACGCGGAGCTGCGTCGCCGCGGCACCGGGCCGGAGACCGCGGGGCACGTGGTCGCGGAGGCCGCGGCGCACCTGTCCGACAGCGGCGAGAACCCGGTCACGGTCTTCGGCCGTCCCGACAGCTACGCCGCGGCGGTCATCGAGATCATCGGCAACCGGGCCAGGCGGGCACCCGGGCCGATCCGCCTGCGGGCACAGGGAATCACGAAGCGGTACCGGCGGCGGGTGGTGCTCGACAACGTCGACCTCACCGTGCGGGCGGGGCAGATCGCGGCGGTCGTCGGCGCCAACGGCTGCGGCAAGAGCACGTTCCTCGGCATCTGTGCCGGGCTGCTCAGCCCCGACGCCGGGGAGGTGCGCGTCGCCGGTCGCATCGGCTACTGCCCGCAGGACGGTGGCGTCGCCGACTTCCTGCGTCCCGACGAGCATTTCGTTCTGGTCGGCGCCGGCGCGGGTCTGTCCCGCGTCACCGCGAAGGAACGCGGCCGGAACTCGGCCGCGGCCCTGGGCTGGACGGCGGCCGACGCCCCGACCGCGCGGCAGCTATCCGGCGGCACGCGGCAGAAGCTGAACCTGGTGATGTCGACGCTCACCGAGCCCGACGTGCTGCTGCTCGACGAGCCGTACCAGGGCTTCGACAGGGGTACATACGTGAATTTCTGGGACCAGCTGTACCGGCTGCGCGACGAGGGGAAGGCAATCGTGGTCGTCACCCACCTGCTGAACCAGCTCGACGGCGTCGACCTCGTGCTCGACCTGACCGGAGCCGCCTCGTGAGGAAGGTGCTGACGGTCGCCGAGATGACGCTGCGGGAGCTCGTACGCCGCCGGCGCGCGATCGCGTTCCTGCTCCTGCTACCGCTGGTCTTCTACGTGGTGCGGCACGAGTACGTGGGCCAGTCGGTGCGGTCGCTGTTCCTCGGCATGGGCTGGGCCGTCAGCACCGCCGCGTTGTTCGCGACGACCGCCGGCCGCACCGTGGACCCGCGGCTGGTGCTCAGCGGCTACCGCGCCTACCAGGTGTACCTGGGCCGGTTGTTCGGCCTGTGGGCGGCCGGCGCGGTGCTGGCGGTGCCGTTCCTGCTGCTGATCTTCTTCGATGTGCCCGGCGTGCGGTTCGGCGCGGTGTCGCTCGGGCTGGGGTTCTGCGTCGCGGTCGCGGCGCCGTTCGGTCTGCTGATCGGGATCCTGCTGCCGCGCGAGTTGGAGGGCACCCTGGTGCTGCTGACCGCGGTGTCGATGCAGATGCTGCTCGACCCGGCCGACGCGCTGTCGAAGGTGACGCCGTTCTGGTCGAGCCGCGAGATCGGCACGTACGCCGTCGACCACACCGGTTCCGAGTACCTGACCCGCGGCACGGTGCACGGCGTCGCGTACACCGTCGGGCTGGTGCTGCTGGTCGGGCTGATCGTCGCGGCGCGGCAGCGCCGTCGGCGGCACCTGCGTTACGCTCCCGAGCCGGAGGGGGTGCGCGCGTGAAGGTCGTCGTGTTCGGTGGCACCGGGATGGTCGGTCAGGGCGTGCTGCGGGAGTGCCTGCTCAGCCCCGCGGTCACCGAGGTGGTCACGGTCGGTCGCAGCGCGACGGACCGGCGCGACCCGAAGCTGCGCGAGGTGGTCCACGCGGACCTGTCCGACCTGACGGCGATCCGCGCCGACCTCGCCGACGCCGACGCGTGCTTCTTCTGCCTCGGGGTGTCGTCGGCGGGCATGGCCGAGGACGCGTACCGCCGGATCACCTACGACCTCACCATGACGGCCGCCCGGTCGCTCCCCCCGGAGGTGACGTTCACCTACGTCTCCGGCCAGGGCACCGACTCCACGGAGAAGGGCCGCACGATGTGGGCCCGGGTCAAGGGGAAGACCGAGAACGACCTGCTCGCCCTGCTGCCCAACGCGTACATGTTCCGGCCCGGTTACATCCACCCGATGAACGGCGAACGGCCGCGCTCGCGCGTGTACGCGTTCCTCCTGCCGGTCGCGCGTCCGCTGTACCCGGTGCTGCGGCGGCTGATGCCGAAGAGCACCACCACGACGGAGGCCCTGGGCCGCGCGATGCTGGCGGTCGCCACGGGCGGCGCGCCGAAGCGGGTCCTGGAGAATCCGGACATCAATGCGCTCGGAGGCAACCCCGCGCGGGGGTGAACGCGTAGAGCGGGTGTGAGAGCCCTCTCGAAGCGCCCGGAGTTCGACGCGTTCGTCGCGAACCGGTGGCCGCGCCTGCTCCGGGTGGCCTACCTGCTCACGGGCGACTGGGCCGGTGCCGAGGACCTGGTGCAGACCGCGTTGGTGAAGGCGTGGTTCGCGTGGCGGCGCATCGGCGGCGATCCCGAGCCGTACGTGCGGCGCATCGTGGTGACCACGTTCGTGTCGCACCGCCGCCGGCGCTGGATCGGCGAGGTGCCGGTCGGCACGGTTCCCGACGTCATGGGCGCCGACGCCGCGGCCGGGCACGCCGACCGCGACCTGTTGTGGCGGGCGCTGCTCCGGTTGCCGGCGAAGCAGCGGGCGGTGCTGGTGCTGCGCTACTTCGAGGACCTCTCCGAGGAACAGATCGCGGCGACGTTGGGTGTCCGCGCCGGCACCGTGAAGAGCCAGGCGAGCAAGGCGTTGGCGCGGTTGCGGCTCGACGAGAGCCTGGTCGACAACACCGGGAGACGATGATGAACACCGAGGATCTGGTCCGGTTGCTCGACGAGCGCAGCAGCCACGACCGCCTTCCGCCGGGACCGGCGCTGTACGACCGCATCGCCCACCGGCGCCGGCGCCGGGCCGCGGGAACCGCGGCGTTCGCCGTGGTGCTGGTGCTCGTGGTGGCGGCGCCGGTGCTGCTCACGCGGGGCGGCGGTAGCGGCGGCGATCCGGTCGGCGACCCGTCGCACGGGTCGGGCCGGCCCACCAACGAGACCGAGCGGACGCCCGCCGCCTACACGGGTGGCTACCGGCTGGTCGACTCGCGGGCGTCGGTACTTCCGGCCGGCAACACGTTCACGTACACGTTCACGCCGACGACCTACGACTTCAAGCTGATGCTCTGGTGCGACAGTGCCCGGGGGAGCCGGCTGCGCGCGTTCATCGCCGGCAGGCAGGTCGAGACCGACTACTGCGAGCCGGCCGGCAAGCGGGGGGAGTTCTTCCCGGGCACGCGGTCCAGGCCGGTCGCCGAGAAGCAGAAGTTCTGGGAGGACGAGTTCGGCGTACGCGTCGGCACGCCGGTGACCGTCACCGTGCGCGTGCACACCGGGACGGACGAGCAGCCCGACCCGGAGCCGCCCACGGCGTCCGGGGTGGCGCGCCTGCTGGTCTACGAGGCGGTGCCGTTCGCCGAGTACCCGTTCCCGGAGCCACCGCGGTCGATCCCGCGGATCACCACCGACCCTGTGATGCCCGGTGAAACGGTCATCAACTACCGCGACGCGTTCGAGCTCCTGCAGCGCGACGACCCGGTCAACGGCTACTACCCGTTCTCGGTGACCCGGCAGCCCGGTCGCGACATCAAGCTGTCGCTCGACGCGCGCGGCCCCGGCGTGCTGCGGATCGTGGTCGACCAGCGGGTCGAGGTGTTCATGATGGAGTACTGGGAGTGGCGGAACGCCGGGTGGTCGATCACGATCGATCCGGGGCTCCTGCCGGCCGGTCGATCGGTGGCGGTCGGCATCTACGCCGTGCACTTCACGGCACCCGTGTGGCGGGTCACCGCCACCGACGTCCCGGAGCAGCCGCGCGGTGGGTGAACCTCACGACCCCTTCCCGGCAAGGGTCGTGGCGTGCGTGGCGAGACCCTCGACGCAGCGTTGGATGAACTTTCCGAGGGCCCAGCGGTAGATCCGGCCGGTGCCGGGCACCTTCGGGGTGAAGCTGCTGCGCCAGTGGATCACCGTTCCGCCGTCGGCGGGCGTCAGGTCGACGTCGGCCCGGTAGCCGCGCAGCGGCAGCCCGGAGAGCAGCGCGTAGCTGAACCGCCGGCCCGGCACCAGCTCCACGACCTCCTCGCGGCTGACGGTGCGACCGGTGCGGAACACCCGGATCGATCCCAGGCCACCGTCTCCGCTCTCCAGTTCGAACGAGTCGAGCGGCGACCAGGCGGGCCAGGTCGTGCCGTCGGCCAGCAGCGAGTACACCGTGGTGGCGTCGGCGGCCGAACGCGCCGACCTGTCAATCTTCTGTACCATGTGGTACATGTACCATGTGGTACATGGGTGAGGCAAGGGACGCGTTGCTGGACGCGGCTGTCGAATACGCGGCACACCACGGCATCGCCGACGTCAGCCTGCGTCAGCTCGCCGCCGCGCTCGGCACCAGCCACCGCATGCTCGTGTACCACTTCGGCTCGAAGGAGGGGCTGCTCGTCGCGGTCGTGCGTGAGGTCGAGGCCCGGCAGCGGGCGTTCCTCGCCGACCTCGACGGGTCGCTGCCGCCGGTGGAGATGGGCCAGCGGTTGTGGGAACGGCTCTCCGATCCGGCGATGTGGCCGTACGAGAAGCTCTTCTTCGAGGTCTACAGCCAGGCGCTGCGGTCGCGGCCGCACACGGCCGCGATGCTCGAGGGGGTCGTGGAGTCGTGGGTCGCGCCGATCGCGGACCTCAATGTCCGTAACGGCGTTCCGCCGGGGGACGCGCGTGCGACGGCCCGGTTGAGTGTCGCGGTGACGCGGGGACTGCTGCTCGACCTGCTCGCCACCGGCGACCAGGACGGGGTGCGGGAGGCGATGGACCGGTTCCTGGCGCTCTACCTCAACGCGTACGGCGGTAGCGTGTCGGAATGACGGCTCCCGATGTCGACCGGATCGACCCGCCCCGCGTCGCCGACGAGCGCGCGTCGTTGGACGCCTGGCTCGAGTACTACCGGGCGAGCATCCTGCACAAGTGCGCCGGTCTCGACGGTGCGCAGCTGGCGGAGAAGTCGTGCCCGCCGTCGCCCATGTCGATGATCGGGCTGGTGCGGCACCTGGTGGAGATGGAGCGGATGTACGTCCACAAGCTGGCCGAGCCGGACATCGGGCTCCTCTACTGCACCGACGACAGCCCCGACGGCGACTTCGACGACGTGTCCGCCGGGGCCGCGTTCGACGACCTCGACACGTTCGCCGTCCACTGTGGATGGTCGCGGGAGGTGCTCGGCAAGCTCGGCCTCGACGACGGGTTCGGCACGGAGCGCCCGTTCACGGTGCGCTGGAGCTACCACTACCTCATCAAGGAGTACGCCCGGCACCTGGGCCACGCTGACCTGCTGCGGGAGCGCATCGACGGGGTGATCGGCGAGTAGCTCCCCGGGTGCAGGTCGGTTGCCACCCCTTGTACTGAGCGTCCCATCGCAAGGACACTCGGTACATGGCGCGCAACGGAAGTGCGAGGACCGGCCGCAGGGCCCGTCCGAGCCGGCGCGCCGCGCGAGAGCGCGGACCGCCTGGACGTACCGAGCCCGGAAACACCTGACGCACCTCACCCGCCGACCCGGCCGGCAGTATGACCGGGAACACGAATGGAGGATCCACACCGAGGCGGCGCCCGACGCGTGAAGACCGCACCGGCGCAGCCCACGCCCACCGGCGACCACGCCGCCCGTGACCACCGACGCACACCCGGCCACCGCACCGATGTCCACACCGGACGGTGGAGCTGACGGGGCGTCGACAGAGTGGGGGTCACGCCGGCACACGCCGCACGACATTGGTTCCCGACGGCCACCGCGGGTGTGCCGACGACGACGGGGAACCGCGGCGTCACCGGTGAGGCAGCCACATCCGATCTGGCTGGCGCCGTCAGCGTCGCGCCGCCGGACCAGGAGCGCACCGCGGAAGCGGCGTCGCCGGTCCGGCCCTCCTGGCACGACGGCTGGCCCCGCTGGACGTACAGGTCGGCACAGGTAACCGGTCGCGGGGGGCTCCACAGGGGAGCCCCCCGCGATCACGTGTTCCCCGAGTCGACGGGGCTCCGGTCCTGCGCGGGCACACCGTCCCCCGACCCGTCGGGGCCGCGTCCCTGCGCCGGCACGCGGTTCGCCGGCGAGACGGCGCTGCGTCCCCGCACGGTCGCCCCGTTTCCGGACCGCTGCGCCGGCAGGTCGACGCGCGGCATGATCAGCGTCGCGCCGACGTCGTCGTGCGGGTTGCCGCCGACGCGGGCCGCCAGGTGCTCGCGCAGCAGCGCCTTCGGCATCTCCATCGTGATGTCGCCGGCGTGCTCCGGCGTCCCGGCCTGACGCGGCACGAACGCCTCGGCCGCCTCCGCGCGGTTGAGGACCGCCTCCATGCGCCAGAGCACCAGTGGCAGCAGGCAGATGAGGAGACCGGTCACCGGCCACAGCAGCGCCGCCGGGCTCGCGTACCCGCGCACGAACGACACCACGATGGCGCCGACGAGCAGCACCGCCCACCCGATCGGGTTGCGGAACGTGCGGAGGCCGTCGCTGCTGCTGCTCGACCCCTTCGGCGTCACCACGAACTTCGCCGGCCGCCGGCCGAGCGTGCTGAGCAGCTGCACGGCGTAGAGCGGCGCGGCGAGCACCGACATCAGCATGCCCTTGAGCCCGCGTGACCCCGGCGGCTCGTACGGGCTCACGTTGTACCGCCGGTTGTCGATGTAGAGCCACAGCGAGAACGCGGTGGCGTCGGTGTACAGCGCGAACCAGACCTGCGGGCTGATCGTCATGCCGCTCACGCCCAGCGCCAGGAACAGCACGGCGTTGACGATGCCGAGGATCCAGCCGATGGCCATCGACGGGTAGAACGTCGTGATGAGCGTGTAGTGCAGCATGCCGCCCGGCGACAGCTTGAAGAACTTCCGCCAGTACGTGGTCAGCAGGATCTCGAATGTGCCCCGCGCCCACCGTCGCTGCTGGCTGAAGTAGTCGCTCCAGCTCGACGGTCCCTCACCGGCGGACAGCACGTCGGGGGTGTACACCGACTTCCACCTGTTGCCGGTGGCCGGGTTGCGCTTCGTGTGGAACGCCAACCCGGTGGCCATGTCCTCGGTGATGGAGTCGGCGAGCCCGCCGATGGTCCGCAGCGCGTCGATGCGGACAGCGTTGTTGGTGCCGACGAGCATCGGCGCGCCGTACCGGTTCGCGGCCCGCTGGATCACGCTGTGGAACGGGAACTGCTGCGACTCGGCGGCGCGGGTCACGAACGCCTCGCCGTTCTTGTAGCACTGCGGTCCGACGGCGTACGCCACGTCGGGGTCGCGGAAGTAGCCGAGGATCCGTTCGGCGAAGTTGGCCAACGGCACGTGGTCGGGGTCGACCGAGAGAAACACGTCGTAGTCCGCGCCGTGCGTGTCGACCCAGGCGTTGTAGTTGCCGTGCTTGGTCTTCGCGCGGAACGGTCCCTTCGCGGTGTTGTACTTCTCCACGCCCTTGCGGGTGAAGTGCCGGATCGACAGCTCGTCGCACATGGCCTTGACCGCGTCGTCGTCGCCCTCGTCGAGGAGCCAGATGTCGAACACACCACGGTGGCGGATCCGCTTGGCGGCGCGGAGGGTCTCACGCACGACGTCGACCGGTTCCTTGCTGGGAACGATGGTCGTGAGGAACGCGACCCTGACCGTCGGGTCGGGCGTCACCGGCACCGGGTCCCGTGCGGTGATCGACGCCAACGACAACGACACGACGTTGAGCAGCCGCAGCACCTCGACGACCGCGATCGACACGATCACGAAGATGTTGGCGACGAACGCCACCTTCTCGACCGGACCGGGGTTGGTGTCGGCGAAGTGCTCCGGTTGCAGCAGCCACGCGAAGAACACGATCTCGACGCACACGTTCGCCACCGCGATGAACGCCGCACCGAGGTACCGCCGGCCACGCATGTTCCGGTAGCTGACCCGATAGTCGGCGTCCGGCGTCTGCAGTGGACCGGCGAGCTTGCTGTATGTCTCCAGCCTTGCCCACGATCGGCCGTAGACAGGGATGTTCGGTTCCACTGCGCGGACGGTATTTCCGGGTCCCGGTGAAGCTAACTCGCGTCGGGGCTGTTCGCACCGGTAGGTGATGTATGCGCAGATTTAGTCCACCCGTTCGGGTGGCTGGGTTATGGTTTCCGCTTGTCGAGAACCGGAATGGATTCATGACGAGATTTCTTCGGCTTGCGACCGTTGCGGCCCTTGCGTTGTCGGTTCCCGGGTTGGCCGGATGCGAATCCGACGAGCCGCCGTCCGTCACCGGCACCGGAGCACCGGCGCTGCCGGGTGGTGTGGGCGGCAACGCACAGCAGGAAGGGCTGCCGTCGCCGCCGCCACCCCTTCCACCGAACCCGTTGGCGGGAAAGAAGTTCTACGTCGACCCGGCGAACCCGGCCACCCAGCAGGCCGCGCGGTGGATCGCCGAGAGCCGCGCCACCGACGCCCAGCAGATCCGCAAGATCGGTGACCGGGCGGTGGCCCACTGGCTGACCGCCGGTACCAACGCGACCCGGGAGGTCGACGCGCTCATGACGCGCGCGGCGGCAGCCGGGCAGGTGCCGGTGCTCGTCGCGTACAACATCCCCGGCCGGGACTGCGGCAGCTACAGCGCCGGCGGAGCGGCGTCACCCGCGGCGTACAAGGCGTGGATCCGCACCGTGGCGGCCGGTCTGAAGGGCCGACCCGCGGTCGTCGTCGTGGAGCCCGACGCCGTGCCGCACACCGTCGACGGCTGCGGAGACCTGGCCGACGAGCGCTACGCGCTGCTGCGCGACGCGGTCACCACGCTGAAGTCGTCCCCGAACGCCCTGGTCTACCTCGACGCCGGCCATCCCGCGTGGGTCGCCGACGTGGGCAGGCTCGCCGGCGCGCTGCGTCGCGCCGGTGGCGACGCGGCCGACGGCTTCTCCCTGAACGTCTCCAACTTCATCCCGACCGCGGACAACCTCGCCTACGGCGACCGCCTGTCGTCGGCGATGGGTGGGAAGCGGTTCGTCGTCGACACGAGCCGCAACGGCGCGGGCCCGGCTCCGGGTGCCGAGGTGAACGGCGGGCCGAGCTGGTGCAACCCGCCGGGGCGCAAGCTCGGCCAACCGCCCACTGTGGACACCGGGCACCCGCGGGCGGCGGCACTGCTCTGGATCAAACGACCCGGCGAGTCGGACGGTGCCTGCCGTTCCGGGGAGCCCGGCGCCGGTGCGTGGTGGCCGGAGTACGCGCTGGATCTGGCCCGTAGGTCCTGATGCCGGCGTGGGACAGGGCCGACCGGCCCTGTCCCACCGCGGTTCTACTGCACCCGTAGCCAGCGGCCCACCGAGGGGACGCCCGCCTCGTCGACCACGAAGAGCAGGTACGGGCCCGGCGGAACGAGGGCCTTCTCGGCCGGCACCGTCAGGGTGACGCCGCCGGTGCTCGTGGGGGCCACGTCCACCGCGATCGAGCGTTGGTCGGTGTTGAGCATGTGGGTGGCCGAGCCCGGCCGGATCAGGCGGGCGGTCTTCACCGGACGGCTCACCATGGCCTCGAAGGTCGCGCCGTGCGCCACCGCGGCGGGGGCGTCCTCGATCATCGGTCGGGAACCCTGGAACAGGTAGGGCGGCGTGAAGATCTCGATCCGCTGCTCGAACTCGCCCGAGATCGAGTTCTTCTTGTCCCTGTAGAGGGGATCGGAGCCGATCGTCAGCACCCTGCCGTCGGGCAGGAGCAGGGCGGAGCTGTGGTAGTTGCGGCCGACCCGCGGGTCGGCCACCACCGACAGGGTGTTCGTCGCCGGGTGGTAGAGGCGGGCGGTGTGGTTGTCGCTCATTCCGCGGCCGCGGTAGTCGTTGGAGCCGTTGGTGATGAGCGTGGTGTCGTCGGGCAGGGTCACCGCGTGGGCGTAGCGGGTGCCCTCGGGAAGGTCCGGGCCGGGGCGGTAGCGGGGGTCCGGGTCCGACAGGTTGATCAGGTCGATCCGCTTCGTCGAGCGGGCCGACTCGCCGATGCCGCCGCCACCGACCACCATCACGGTCTGGTTCTGCACCGGTCCGGCCCAGGCCGACGTCGAGGTCTCCATCTGGTCGGCGTCGCGCAGGCCGCCCACGGGGCGGAACGAGTTGTCGGTCAGGTTCCAGAACCCGGGTTCGCGGCCGCGGTCCTCCGGGCCGAAGCCGGCGTTGGACCCGGAGTAGAACAACCGACCCGGCACCGCCGTCTGGAACAGCGCCGGGTACGTCGCGAAGTACCGGTCGAGGTCGGGGCGCAGCGTCCACCGCTTGGTGGCGGGGTCGTAGATCTCGTTCTGGGCGCCGTTGACGACCTGGCCGCCGCCGTCGAGCCCCGACACCGAGAGCACCTTGCCGTCGGGCAATGCGGTGAGCGTGGGGTACCAGCGCTTCTCGTGCATGTCGGCGACCCGCTCGTACCGCTCGGTGTACGGGTTGAACTCGTAGGTCTCCTTGCGGCCCTGGTAGTCCTGCTTGTCCATGGTGATCTTCTCGGCGACCCCGTAGACGTCACCGCCGGTGGCACCGTCGACCCGGTACTGCGCCGGGCCGTTGTTGACGAAGCCCGCTCCCAGGCCCGCGGCGTCGACCCACACCCGGGTCTCGCTCGCGGTGACCTTCGTGGCGAGGCCCTCGCCGGTCTTGCGGGCCGGCTCGACGGTGATGTCGTCGTTGGTGAGGTAGCGGCGTCCGTCGGGTGCGATGAACGTCGTTCCCTTGCGCAGCGATGCCGCCCGATCGGGTGACTCGTTGCGGACCACCATCGTGCCGCCCGCCCGCGTCACGTCGGGCTGGAGCACCTCGTACCGCAGCGTGCCGCCGGCGACGAGGAGCTTGCCGTCGGGCAGGAACGCGTGCCCGGCGCAGAACAGGTCGGTGGGTGTCGGTACCGCTGTCGTGGCACCGGATTCCGGATCGAACACCACGGTGCGGAACGTGCCCGCCTCGAACTGGTCGCGCTTGTTGCCGGACCCGGCGATCAGCAGCAGCCTGCCGGTCGGCAGCACCGCGGCGTGGATCGCGTTGATCCGCTGCCGCTGCGGCAGCTCGACGATCTGCCAGTGGCCGTGCGCCTGCTTGTAGTCGGCGCTGTTGATTTTTCGCTCGTGCAGCCAACCGGTGACGGCGTCGAACGCTGGCGGAAAGTTGGCGAAACCGAGCACGCCGGTCGCGACCAACGGGAGCACGATGTGCTGACGGAACCGGTGTCTCACAGGCGATTTCCCCTTCGAGGCTACGGATCCGTAGCACCGTAGAGGCGTTTTCGCCGTTGCTCAAACGCGAACGTCGCTCAGTGCGAGGGTCAGCGCTCTGTCGAGCATCTCCAGTCCGAGGTCGATCTCGTCGGTGGTCGCGGTGAGCGGCGGGGCGATCCGCAGTACGCTGCCGAAGCCGGGGAACTTGACGATATTGATGTTCACGCCCAGTTCCAGGGCCCGGTTGGTGACCGCTACCGAGTACTCCGGCGCGGCCGCGCGGGTGTCGCGGTCGGCCACCAGATCCACTCCGAGCAGCAGTCCCTGCCCGCGGACGTCACCGATCGGCTCGTGCTTGCGCTGCAGTTCCAGGAGCCCGGCGCGCAGCCGTTCGCCGAGTTTCAGGGCGCGTCCGGGAAGGTCGTCGGCGAGCACCGTGCGGAGCACGGCCCGTCCCACGGCGGCCGGCAGCGGGTCGCTCACGTGCGAGGTGAAGTGGAGGAAGCCCTTCGCGGCGGCGTCCTCCTCGATTTCTTTCGTGGTCACCGTTGCGGACAAAGGTAATCCGCCACCCAGCGTCTTGCTGAGCGTGAGGATGTCGGGTACGACGTCGTGCTGTTCGAACGCGTACATCGAGCCGACGCGGCCGATGCCGGTCTGCGCCTCGTCGAGAATCATCACCATGCCGCGCTCGTCGCAGTGCTCGCGCAGCCGCGCGAGGTAGCCCGGCGGCAGCGGCACGATGCCGCCGGCGCTGAGGATCGGCTCGGCGATCACGGCCGCCGGAGCGCCGGTCGACATCGTGTCGACGAGCGCCATCCCGGTGTCCAGGCAGGTGAAGTCACACGTGTCGCGGCAGTGCCGGATCGGGCACCGGTAGGTGTTCGGCGCCGGCAGCGCCATCGCGCCGGGCATGCCGGGACCGTAGCCGCGCCGTCCCGCGCTGTACGTGCTCGACGACGCGCCGGCGGTCATCCCGTGCCACGAGCCGGCGAACGCCAGCACCTCGTAGCCGCCGGTGTGCAGTTTCGCCAGACGCAGTGCGGCCTCGTTCGCCTCGCCGCCGGTCGACAGGAACATGGCGCGCGCCAACGGCTCCGGCAGCGTGGCCATCAGCTCGCGGGCCAGTTCGGTGACGTCACGCGACAGGAAGCCGCTGAACAGGTGCACGACCCGGCCGCTCGCGTCGCCGATCGCCTTGAGGATCTCGGGGTGGCCGTGCCCGAGCGTCGCGCACATCTGCCCGCTCGTGAAGTCGAGGATGCGCCGGCCGCCCTCGGTGGTCAGCCAACTGCCCTCGGCGCGTTCGATGAGCTCGGAGGCGAACTCGCCGCCGTACCGGATCAGCTTGTCGGTGGTCACCCTGACATGTCAACATTGCTGCCGTGACATGTCAATACAATGGGACGGCGTGAGCACTGTCGCCGTACCGGCAACGTCGTCGGGCAACGCCGCCTACCTCCGCCTGCGCCGGGCGATCGTCCGGCTGGAGCTGCCGCCGTCGGCGCCGGTGTCGGAGACCCACCTGAGCGACCGCTTCGGGCTGTCGAAGGCGGCCGTACGGGCGGCCCTGGCGCGGCTGCGGGCCGAGGGGCTGGTGCTGGCGGAGCCGCGCCGCGGGCACGTGATCGCGCCGTTGACATTGCGCGACGTCCGGGAGATCTACGACCTGCGCGTGCTGGTCGAGCCGGCCGGTGCCCGCGTCGCGGCGACGGTCCTCGACGCCGGGGTCGTCGACGGGCTCGTCGCCCGCGTCGGCCGGCTGTCGGATGAAGGCGGGTCCACTGTGGAGGACTTCCTCGCGGTCAACCGCGACATCCACGTGGCGGTCGCGGCCGCCGCCGGGAACAGCCGCCAGGAGGCGCTGGTGGAGCGCCTGCTCGACGAGAGCGAGCGGGCGATCGCGGCAGCGTTCGCGGCCGGCGTGCCGGGTGGTGCGCCCCGCATCCGCGAGGAGCACCTGACCCTGCTCACCGCGTTGCGCGCCCGCGACCCCGACGCGGCCGCCGCCGCGATGGCGGCGGCGATCAGCCGCTTCCGCGACGACCTGCTCCGCATCCTCGCCGGCACCGCGCCCGTTCTCGACGCGCAGCTCTGACCGGTCTCCGTCGGCTACGGCAGCCGCAGGGTCGCCGGGTCGATCACGTGGTGCATCAGGTGCGGCGGCGCGGTGCCGACGCCCAGCCGATCGAGCGCCGACGCGTAGGCGGCGGCGACCTCGGGCTCCACGAGGCCACGGACCCGCGGCAGCCCCGGATCGGCGGCCCGGGCCAGCGACTCCACCTGGCACGACGCCAGCGTTCCGGGCACCCGCGGCTGCGCGGCGTACCGCTCGATCACGTCCGGCGGCAGGTCCGGCGCGGTGACGCGGTCGACGGCTCCGACGGCGAGCAGCCCGCCGCCGACCACGAGCACGTCGCGCTTCAGGCGCATGCGGTCGAGCGCGGCGACGGGGTCGATGGCCGGCGGGAACGAGTCGTCGACGACGATCGTGCCGGGCCGCAGGTCCTCCGCCCGCAGCGGAGCCGTCGACGCGCTGGTGGCCGCGACGATCAGGTCGGCGTCGGACCAGTCGCCGATCGACACGCGGTGGCCGGCGTCCATCAGCGTGCGGCGTAGCTCCTGGAGGACGGGCACCGTGGCGGGGAGGTCGCACAGCAGCACCCGGTCGGGCCGCTCGGGAAGCCGCGCCAGCACGAGGTTCAACGCGGCGCGTCCGATCGAGCCGACGCCCAGGAACGCGATCGTGCCCGGCGCCCGGCCGGTGGCGCTGAGCGCGGCGGCCACGGTGCCCGCGACCGCCACGGCCGTGGCGGCGTGCCCGGTGGTGACCGTGTCGTCGTCCCCGAGCGCGAACCCGTACCCGGTGAGCGACGGCAGCATCCCCGCCAGCGAGACGCCGCGTGCCCCGAACCGGTGCGCCTCCCCGACCGCCCGGGTGACCTCGGCCGCCAGGCCGTCCACGGTGGACAGTTCGTCGGCGAACCGGGGCAGACAGACGTATCCGGAGCGGCCGAGGGCGGTCTCGGCGACCTCGAGGAGGCGGGGCGCGCCGCCCGGGAAGAGGGCGGCCCGGACCCGGTCGCGCGGAACGGCGTTCGTGGGCAGGCCGGCCATCGCGGCCAGGTGCGCCGGCGAGGGCAGGTAACCGATCAGGGCGGCGTCGAGCGTCCCGGCCCAGCTTCTCCGTCGTGCGCGGCCCTTGACCGCGTCCGTGAGCTCGTGCCTGATCGCGTCCGTGAGCTCGTCCCTGACCGCGTCGGCGAGAGCCCGCGCCCGGTCCGGTGGCAGCGCGGCGCGGACGGTGAACAGCAGGCCGTCGTCCGTGGGCCGGGCGGCGAGTACGACCTCCGCGCCGGCGGCCGGCGGGTCCAGTTCGGTGCCGGGCTCCCACTCCGCGGTCAGCTCGCCCGGTCCGGTCGGGCGGGTGAGCGAGGTGAAGTCCAGGTACGTGAGGAAGGCGTCGACCTCACCGCCGGCCGTGCTGTCGTGCGCCGTCTCCAGCGCCGCGGCCACCGCCCGCAGGTCGGCGACGAAGCCCGTGGCCGGCACCGGCCGCACGACGACGGCGGTGACACACGGGCCGAACAGCCTCGTGAGGTCGGGGAGCGGGTGGTCCCGCCCGGTCGTGGCGACGCCGACAGCGGGGTCGGCGCGCCCGGTGTGCCGCCGTAGCGCCCGCACGTACGCGGTGAGCACGGCGCCGTGGACGCTGGCGCCATGCGCGGCGGCGAGCCGTCGCAGCCCGGCGACGGTGCGACCGTCCACACGGGACTCGGCGACGCCGGTGTGCTCCCGCACCGCGCCGCCGCCGGGTGCCCGCACCGCGCGTGGACGCAGCGTCGGCCCGGTGCCGGCGACCGCGACGAAGTCCCGGAACGTGCTCCGCGGCGGGGGCGGCCGGTGGTCCGGGTCGCGGTACCGGTCGAGCAGCTCCCGGCCGAGCAGCGCGGCGCTGTAGCCGTCACCGATGAGATGGTGCGCGTGGACCACGAGCACGTGCTCCTCCGGCCCGACCCGCACCAGCCGCAGCCGGATGAGCGGCCAGGCCCACGGCTCGAACCGGCGCACCCGCTCCGCGGCGACCACACCGTCCACATCGGACGTGTGGAACCCGACGGGCAGCCGCAGCGCGGGCGGCAGCTCCTGCTGCACGGGCGGCCGCGCCCCGGCCGGGAACACCGTGCGCAGCATCCCGTGCCGCTCGACGAGCGCGTCGACGGCGCGCTGGAACCGGTCCCGGTCGAGCGGCCCCCGCAGCCGGATGCGCGCCAGCCAGCCGTGGTTGCCGGCCGGGTCGAGCGCCTCGGCGAGCAGGAAACCCCGCTGGGACGCGGTGAGCGGGAACGGGGTGTCGGCCCGGTCCGGAACCCGTGGTTCGGGCTCCGGTCCGCCGCGGGCCGCGTCGATGGCGGCGGCCAGCGCCCGCACGGTGCGGTGCCGGTAGATCGCCGTGGGGCGGGGGAGCCCGGGGAACTCGTCGGCCAGGTGGGCGAACAGGTCCAGGGCGAGGATCGAGTCGCCGCCGAGGGTGAAGAAGTCGTCCTCGCGTCCCACCAGGTCCGCGCCGAGCAGCCGCGACCACGCCGCCGCGACCGCCTTCTCGGTGACGCCCCGCGGTGGCCCGCCGGTCGCGTCCGCGTCGTCGGTGCCCACGAGCCGACCCCGGTCGACCTTGCCGGCGGAGGTCATCGGCATCGCGGAGAGCACGTGGATCCGCGCCGGCACCAGGTACTCGGGCAGCCGCTCGCGCAGGTACGCGCGCAGGTCCGGATCGGTTCCCGCCCGCGGTTGCGCGTACGCGACCAGCCGGGTGCCGTCGGGAAGGACGGCCGCGTGCTCGACGTCGGGGTGACCGCGCAGCACCGCCTCGGTCTCGCCGGGTTCGACCCGGTGCCCGCGGACCTTCACCTGGTCGTCGCGGCGACCGATGAACTCCAGCACGCCGTCGGGGCGGCGCCGCACCACGTCGCCGCTGACGTACCAGCGCCGGCCGTCGCGCCACCGGAACGCGGCCGCCGTGCGCTCGGGATCGTCGAGGTAGCCGGGGCTGACGCCGGGTCCGCCGATGAGCAGCTCGCCCTCGTCGGCGGGGCGGCCGTCGTCGTCCACGACCCGCAGGAGCGCACCGGCGGCGGGCCGTCCGATCGGGACCGAGCGGTCGTCGTCCGCCGGCCGCCGCGCGACGACGTGGTACGTCGCGTTGATCGTGGTCTCGGTCGGGCCGTACAGGTTGGTCACCGGTGCACCCGCGCCGAACAGGTCGAACCAGCGCCGCACCGCGCCGACCGCCAGCGGCTCGCCGCCGACGTGCACCCACCGCAGTGCGGACAGGTCCGGCCGGTCGGCCCGTCGTTCGGCGGCGGCGAGCAGCCGTTCCCACAGCGACGGCACCGAGCTCCACACCGTGATCCGGCCGCGTTCCAGGAGGCGGAGCAGCGCGTCCGGGTCGCGCAGCAGGTCGCGGTCGACCGGAACCACCGTCGCGCCGGCGAGCAGCGGCGCGAGGATCTGCCGCACCGAGGCGTCGAAACAGCTCGGTGCGACCTGCAGCATCCGGTCGTCCGGCCCGTACCCGAACGTGTCGACGGCCCAGTCGAGGTAGGTGGCGAGCGCGGTGTGGGTCACCGGAACAGCCTTGGGGCGGCCGGTCGACCCCGAGGTGAACATGACGTACGCGAGGTCACCCGGTTCGGCGTCCACAGTGGACGTCGCCGCCCCGGTCTCCGACAGGTCCAACCGCTCCAGGCCGATCGCGGCCGCCGCGTCGGCGGTGGCCGCGTGACACACGACCAGGCGGACCCCGGCCCGGTCGAGCTGGTCGCGCAGGCGGCCGGGCGGGTGGGTGGCGTCCACCGGGACGTACGCGGCGCCGGACCGCAGCACGCCCAGCACGCCGACGACCGTGTCGACGCCGGGCCGGGTCAGCAGACCGACCCGCGCGCCGGCCGAGCGGGCCGCGAGCGCGGCGGCCAGGCGGCCGGATTCCCGGTCGAGGTCCCGGTAGGTGAGCGGCGGACCCGTCATCGGGTCGACGGCGACGGCGTCCGGCGTGGTGGCGCAGCGGTCGAGGACGCGGCGCACGATCCCGGCCCGGCGCTCTCCCGCGGCGGCCGTCAGCGTGGCCGGGTGCTCTCCCGCGGCGGCCGTCAGCGTGGCCAGGTGCTCCGTCGCGAGCCGCGCCACGGTCTCCCGGCGGAACAACGCGAGCGGGAACGTCCACGACAGGTGCAGCGACCCGTCGAGCTCCCACGCGAGCAGGCTCAGCCGGGTGGCGGCCGAGCCGGTGCCCGCCGCGGTGGCGGTCACCGGTGGCAGGCCGGCGGTGTCGACGGTCACCGGGAAGCGGGCGAAGCTGAACCCGGCCGTCCGCAGCCCGGCGCCCCCGGCCGGCGCGAGGCGGCCGATGTCCACACCGGACACCGATGCGTGCCGCTCCGACTCCAGCCAGGCCGCGCGCACCCGGGCCGCCACCGCGCGCACGTCGTCGGCCGGGCCGACCTCGACCGCCACCGGCAGCACGTCGGCGAGCGGACCGATGAGCGCGCCGATCCCGGGCACCCGGGCATCCCGGCCCGCCCGGGCGACGGTCACCGCGACCCGCTCCTGCCCCGTCCACGTGGCGAGGCACCGCAGGTACGACGCGAGCACGAGGTGGAACAGCGAGACACCGGCGTCGGCGGCGGCTTCCCGCAGCGCCGCCGCGTCGGTCGCGACCCGGTGGGTGACCAGCGGCGGCGCCGGTGCCGCGGACGGGTCTCCGTCGTAGGGCAGCGCGAGGCCGGCGGGGTAGGTGGCGAGCGCGCGCCGCCAGTACGCGGTGTCCACTGTGGAGGCCGGGGTCACCGGCAGCCCGGAGAACGGGGTCTGCGCCACCGGGCCGGCGCCGTCGCGGTAGATCGACCACAGCTCCTGGCACAGCAGGTGGAGGCTGTACCCGTCGACGGCGGCGTGGTGGCCGACGATCACGAGATGCGAGAGACCGGACGACTCGCGGGCGAGCACGGCGCGCAGCGGCGCCTCGTGGAAGAGGTCGATCGGCCGGTTGCACAGGTCCTCGTCGAGCTGTTCCGGCGTCGTGCGCAGGCTCACCTCGCTGAACCACGGCGGTGCGACGTCCACTGTGGCCGGTGGCGCGATCACCTGCCGCGGCCCGGGGCCGACGAGCCGCATCCGCAGCATCGGGTGGCGCGCGGCCAGCACCGCGAACGCGCGGCCGACCCGCGCGGCGTCCAGCGGACCGTCGAGCGTCTGCCGGACGTAGCCGTACGCGGGCACGTCCGGGTACATGCGGGCGGCCGTGTGGAAGGCGCGCTGCACGGGCGTGAGGGCCGTGCCCTCGCCGAGGAACCCGGCCAGCGCGTCGATGGTGTCGTACTCGAACAGCAGCGTGGTGGGCAGGTCCCGGTTGAGCCGCTGCTCCAGCTTCTTCACGAGGTCCACCGCCGTGAGAGAGTCGATGCCCTGTCGCAGCAGCGACTCGTCGGTGCGCAGCTCCCGCCCGACGTGGTGCTCCAGCAGCTCCTTCAGGCCGGCCGGGGGTGGCGGTCCGGGCTCCGGCGGCGGTTCCTCGGCGACGGTCGTCAGCTCGTGCGCGCCGTCGACGGTCAGGGCCGCCCGCAGCGCCCGCACCGCGGTGGCCCGGTCGACGACGGGCACGCCCTTCGCGGCGAGGGCCGCCGTCAGCGCCGGCGTGGCCATGCCGGTGTCGGCGACCAGCGGCAGGTGGACCGTCACCGCACCGTCCCGGCCGGCGCCGGAGGCGGCCAGGAAGTGGTTGGCCGCGGCGTACCCGGCGAGGGCACCCGTGAGACCGGGCCGGCGCGTCACGACGCTCGACACCGAGACGAACCGGCGCGGGCGCAGGGCGTCCGCGAGCAGGTGGGTTCCCCGCACCTTGGGCGCCAGCACCGCGGCGAGGTCGTCGTCCGACTGCGCGGCGAGGCTGCCCGGACGGAGCACGCCGGCCGCGTGGAACACGGCGTCCAGCGTGGGCGCGAGCGCGTCGACGGCCGCGGCGAGCGCCTCGACCGAAGCGGGATCGCCGACATCGCACGGGATGTAGTGGGCCCGGGCTCCGAGCGACCGGAGCTCGGCGAGCAGGTCCGCGGGCGGGGTGGCGCCACGGGCGACGAGGACGACCGTCGGCCGACCGCTCGCGGCGAGGTCCCGGGCCAGGGCGGTGCCCAGGCCGCCCGTGCCACCCGTGACGAGATAGGCGCCGCCGACCGGCCCGGTACCGGCACCGTCGACCGGTACGGCCACGCGGGTCAGGCGTTCACCGCCGCGCCACGCGACGACCTCGGCCGCGCCCGGCGCCGGTGGCGCGGTGCTCTCCCGCTCCAGCGCTGCGGCGTGCCGGTCGGCGCCGTCCACCGTGGACAGATCGACGACCCGCACCCCGAGCCCGGGTACCTCCGCGGGCAGCGCCAGCGCCAGCCCGACGGCCACGGCCTGCGCCGGTCGCACCGTCTCGCCGGGTGCGCCGGTGGCGTACACGTCCTCGGTCACCACGAGGACCGCGCCGGTCCGCCGGTCCAGCAGCCCGCGGACGGCCGCGACCGCCGCGCGGACCTCGGCATCGAGGCTGCCGACGCTGTCCACAGTGGAGGACGGGCCGACCCGGTGCACCAGAACGGGTCGCGGCTCGCCGGCCGCCAGCGGGGCGGGCCGCCAGTCGAGCCGGTGCAGCGCCGGCGGCGGGTCGACCCAGTACCGCTGCCGCTGGAACGGGTAGGTCGGCACCGGTACGCGCGTGGATCCGGCGTCGAGCGCGGTGCGGTCCAGCGGTACGCCGACCTCCCACAGCCGGCCGGCGAGCGCGAGCAGTGCCCGCCCGTCGGCGTCGGCGGGAACCACGTGGGCGCCCGGCACCGCGGCGCGCGGCCCGTCGCCAGGCACCGCGGCGCCCGGCGCCGCACCGGCGAACGCGACGACGACCGCGGACCCGTCGACGGCGGATCCGGCCCGTACCACCGTGTCGGGGCGGATGCCGGCGGCCATGAGACGACGGGCCAGCGCCGCACCGACGCCCCCGGTCGGGGGCAGGACGAACGCGAGCCGCGCGGAACCGGCCGCCGTCACCGGTGTCGCGGTCGCCAGGGCGGCCGCCACGTCCGCGGCCGAGTCGCCGTCGACCACGACCGAGACGCGGTGGCGGCCGTGGTCCCGCGCGGAGCCGGCGCTGGCGCACAGGTCGCCGGCACCGAGGTCCGGCCGGGCGGTGGCGTGGGCGCGTAGGGCGGCCACCGCCTCGTCGAGCGCGCGCGGGCTGCCGGCCGACAGGGTCAGCAGGTGGGGACCCGGCCGCCGCGCGGAGACCGGTGCCGTGGGCGGTTCCTCCAGGATCACGTGGGCGTTCGTGCCGCCGAAGCCGAACCCGTTCACGCCCGCGACGAGCGGGCCGTCGGCCGTCCACTCCACGGGCCCGGCGACCACGGCGAGGCCCGCGCCGGCGAGGCCGAGCCGCGTCGAGACCGGGTCGTGGTGCGGCGACGGGGGAAGCCGCCGGTGCCCCAGCGCCAGCACGACCTTGACCAGCGCCGGCATGCCGGCCGCGTTCAGCAGGTGCCCGAGGTTGGCCTTGACCGAGCCCAGCCACCGCGGCCGGCCGTCGCGACGGGGCGGCAGGGCCCGCGCCAGCGACCGGACCTCGATCGGGTCGCCCAGTACCGTGCCGGTGCCGTGGGCCTCCACATAGGACACCCGGGCCGGGTCCACCCCCGACTCCCGGTACGCGCGGGCGATCACCTCCTGCTGCCGCGGCGGGTTCGGGGTCAGGACGCTGAGCGAGCGGCCGTCGTTGTTGACCGCGCTGCCGCGTACCAGCGCCAGCACCGGATCTCCGCGCCGGCGGGCGGCCTCGGCACCGGCGAGCACCAGGGCCGCCGCGCCCTCGCCCGGCACGATCCCGTCGGCGTCGGCGCTGAACACGCGGCAGCGCCCCGTCTTCGAGACGGCCCGCGCGTCGTCGAGCGCGCGGTGGGCGTCGGAGGTGAGGTTCAGGTTGACCCCGCCGACGACGGCGAGGTCGCATTCGCCGGCGGCGATGCTCAGCCGGGCCAGGTGCAGGGCGACGAGCGCCGACGAGCACGCGGTGTCGACGACGAGCGCCGGCCCGTCGAGGTCGAGCGCGTGGGCGACGCGGGCGGCCACGAGGGTGCGCAGCCCGCCGATCAGCCCGGCCCGCGGGGAGACGCCCGCCCGCCGCTGCAGGTCGGCGTACCCGCTCTCGCCGGCCGCGGCGAACACACCGACCCGTACCCCGCGGCGGCGGTGACCGGCGTAGCCGGCCCGTTCCAGCGCCTCGTGCGCCACTTCGAGGAGGATGCGGGTCTGCGGATCGGTGTGCCCGGCCTCGTCGGCGTCGAGGCCGAAGAACGCGGCGTCGAAGGCCGCCGGATCGTCGAGGAACGACCCGGACCCGGCCCAGCGGGTCGAGTCGGCGACGGCGTCGTACCCGGCCAGCAGCGCGTCCCAGAAGCGCTCGGGCGTGTCGGCTCCGGGGAACCGGCACGCCATCCCGATGACGGCCACGGTTCCCGTTGCCGGCGCGGCGCCGGTCGTGGGTCGCGCGGGGGTCGGCCGGTGGCCGTCCAGGTATCCGGCCAGCTGGGCGATCGTCGCGTGGTCGCGGAGCACGAGCGGGTCGAGCTCGACGCCGTACGCGTCCTCGAGGTCGGCCAGCACCTGCATCGCCGTGAGCGACGTGCCGCCGATCTCGAGGAACCGGTCGTGCGCGTCGAGGGTCGCCGGGTCCCGGCGCAGGGCCCTGCCCCAGGCGCGGCGGACCGTGCTCTCCGCGTCGGGCTTCGCGGGGAACTCGCCCGCCTCGAACCGGGCGCGCAGGAGTGCGCGGCGCACCTTGCCGCTCGTCGTGCGCGGCAGCGTGGCGAGCGGCACGACGTGGACGTCGGAGTGCCCGGTCGCCGCGGCGATCCGGCCCGCGACGCGCGCCACCGGGCTGTGGCGCGGCACGAACACCACGACGCGGTCGGCGCCGGTGGCCGGGTCGGGTGTCCCCACGACCGCACACGTGCCCGCCGGCATGCCGGGGGTGGCGGCGGCCACCGCCTCCAGGTCCGACGCGTGGAGCGTCGCTCCGTTGACGAACACCACGTCCTTGGCCCGGCCGGTGACGCACAACCGTCCACGCCGGAGGAACCCGAGGTCGCCGGTGCGCAGCCAACCGTCCACGAAGGACCGTGCCGTGGCGTCCGGGTCGCGGTGGTAGCCGCGGGCCACGTTCGGTCCGCGCACCTCGATGTGGCCGACGCGGTCGTCGGGCAGGGCGGCGCGCGCGTCGTCGACGATCCGCACGGTGCATCCCGGCACCGGGTGGCCGACGTCCATGAACTCGGCCCCCACACCGGAGGAAGCGGGCTCGGCCCGGCCTTCCGCCAGCGCCGCGCGGTCGAGCACCACCGGTACCGCCGCCTCTCCCAACGGCGGCGCGCAGACGCCGAGGGTCGCCTCCGCCAACCCGTACACCGGCTGCACCGCGGCCGGATTCAGCCCGGCGGCCGCCGCCTTCTCCAGGAACGACCGCCACACGGCCGGTGCGATCGGCTCCGCGCCGACCGCGCACAACCGCACCGGGCTCAGGTCGAACGCGTCCCAGTCCGGTACCCGCCGCACGACCAGCGCCAGCGCGAAGTTCACCGCGGGCAGTACCGTGGCGCGGTGCCGGGTCGCGGTCTCCAGCCAGCGGACGGGCCGCTTCGCGAACGTCACCGGGCTGAGCACGACCTGTCTCATGTGGACGGACAGCGGCACGAGATGGCTGCCGATCAGCCCCATGTCGTGGTGGTACGGCAACCAGGTGACGATCACGTCGGATGACCGGAAGCCACCCGCCGCGACGGACTGCGACAGGTTCGCCACGATGTTGGCGTGCGTCACCTCGACGCCGCGCGGGTCGCCGGTGCTGCCCGAGGAGTACTGCAGGAACGCGAGGTCGTCCGCCGCCCGCCGGCGCACGCCGGTGGAACCGTTGCGCCGCAACGCGGGCAGGTCGGCCGCCGTGACCACGGGTGGATGGTCGAGTGCCGCCGCCACGTGGGTGGCGCCGGGAGCCAGCGGAACCGGCACGAGGCCGGCGCACACCGCGCCCCAGAACGCCGCCTGGAAGTCCGCGCTCCGGTCCAACCGGAGGATCACGGGCATGCCCCGCGGAACGGCCGACAGGCCGGCGGCGACCCGCAGCGCGTCGTCGCGCAGCTGGCGGTGCGTCACCGTGGTCTCGGTGCCGTCGGCGTGGACGTGCACGACCACCTGGTCCGGTGCCTCGTCGGCCGCCCGCAGGAGGACGTCGACCAGGGTCATCGGAACTCGTCGGCGTCGCGCAGGGTCCGCAGGGCGTCCGCGAGCGCGCGCGGTCCGTCGGCGCCGAGCACCCGCCGCAGCATCGCGTTGAACTCGGCCACCAACGGCCTGACGGTTTCGAGGGTTTCCACCCCGTAATCGGTGAGGGCCAGTTGGTGGGCGCGGTGGTCGTCGGGGCTGGGGTGACGCTCGACGAGCCCGGCGTCGAGCAGCCGGCGCACCATCGCCGTGACGGCGGACTCCCGCTGCCCGAGCGCCGCGGCCAGCTCCCGTTGCGTGGACCTCGGCGCGTCGTGCAGCGCGAACAGGGCGCCGGTCTGCGCGGTGGTCACTCCGGCGAGGTCGACGCTGCGCCGGTCGGCCCACAGCCGCAGCCGGTGTGCGGCCTGCTGGAGCAGGAGGAACACCCGCTGGTCCGGTTCGGCGTCGCTCATCACGCAATCCTTGCAGAGCTTGACGGGGGTCCCGCCGCTTTCTAGTCTCGCTTCACTAGTGAAGTGAGGTTCTCATGGACGACATCGTCGACGTCTGGGCACAGCATCCGACCGAGCGGTTCACCCAGGTCCCATGGCTGGCGCCGCTGCTGCGCTGGACGCAGAACGCCGGTCCCACCGTCGGTCGCGCCCTTCCGGTCGAGGCCACCCTGGGCGCCATGGACCAGGCCGGCGTGACGACCGCGTTGCTCTCGGCCTGGCACGCGCCGAACGGGTCGCTCATCTCCAACGACGAGGTCGCCGAGGTGGTGAACGCGCATCCGGACCGCTTCGCGGGCCTCGCGGCCGTCGACCTGACCGACCCGGTCGCCGCCACACGCCAGATCCGCCACGCAGTAACGGAGCTCGGGTTCGTCGGGGTGAGGATCGTTCCGTGGCTGTGGAAGCTGCCGCCGAACGACCGCCGGTACTACCCGATCTACGTGGCATGCGTCGAGCTCGGCGTGCCGCTGTGCACGCAGATCGGTCATACCGGACCGCTGTTCCCCTCGGAACCGGGACGGCCGATCCCGTACCTCGACGAGGTGCTGCTCGACTTCCCCGACCTCGTGGTGGTCGGCGGCCACGTCGGGTACCCATGGATGCACGAGGTGCTGGCGCTGGCGGCCAAGTACCCGAACTTCCACGTCGACACCTCCGCCTACGCGCTGCACCGTCTCCCGCCGGAGCTGGTCGACTTCATGCGCGGACGGGGGAGGGGGCGGGTCCTGTTCGGCTCGAACTGGCCGATGCTCAGCCCCGCCCGCTGCCTCGAACACCTGGACAAGCTCGGCCTGGACGACGAGGCCCGCGCCCTCTTCCTGGCCGGCAACGCGAGGCGCCTCTTCTTCAAGTCATGATCCACAGTGGTGGCGACTTTCTGCTGTCTCCGGCCACCGCGGACAGCAGAAAGTCGCCAACACTTTCGATCATGCGAGGGCTGCCCGGATGTGCGCGAGCGTTCTGTCCGGATTGCGTAGCACGTCGTCCGCCGTGAAGCGGAGCACGGTCCAGCCCAGCAGGTTCAAGCGGTTGAGACGGACGGCGTCGCGCCGGAACGTGTCCCGTTCCCGGTGGTGGTCGCCGTCGTACTCGAGTCCCAGCCGGTGCTCCGGATATGCGAGGTCGAGCCGGGCCACCAGGTGTCCGACCCCGTCGTAGACCTCGTACTGCACCACCGGTTCGGGCAGCCCGCCGAGCACCGGTATCAGCCGCAGCCGGGTCTCCATCGGCGACTCCACGTACGGCCGGGCCAGCGCGACCGCCCGCCGGGCGGCGTTGGTGCCCTGCCAGCCGGCGTGCTCCTCGATGTAGTCGGCGAGCGCGGCCGGGTGCACCGCCCGCACCTTCAGCAGGGCGTCCACACCGACGACCGCGGTCACCGGGTCCCGGCGACGCGCCAGGTCGAACGCCGTCCGCAGCGGGCTCGTGACCGGCAGCCCGCCGCGTCTCACCACGTCGCCCGCCCCCAACGGGGAGCGCACGACGTGCAGCCCGGGCTGCGAACGCACCCCGGCCTCGGCGGTGACCTCCACGGGCTGGTCGCGGGCCAGCACGAACGCGTTGTGCAGCATCGCCGCCGACCGGTGGCTCAACGCCGCGCCCGGCGGCAGCAGCAGGGTGGCCGCGCGGCACAGCGTGTAGTGGTCCACGACCGTGGCCCGTTCCACGTACACGCCGCGGAACAACCGCCGGAAGCGTGGCCCGCGCAGGCGTGCCGGCGTCACGAGACCGGCCGTCACCGCCACGGATCCGAGGAACGGCACCGACAGCATGGCGAACAGCGTGCCGCCGTCCCGTCGAAGATCGCTGCCCCGCTGAGGAATCTGTGGACAACGGATAAGATCACGTATGACCACCTTCCCCGTTCCCGGTTCCGCCACCCCGTCCGTCGTCGTTCCCGCCCCCGGGCAGGGCTTCGGCCAGTGGGTCGGCGCCCCGAGCGCGGCCCTCCACGACGGAGGAATCGCTCTCGCCTACCGCGTACGGCGCGTCGAACAGCGCGGCGCCGCCGTGGTCGTGGCTTCTTCAGTGGACGGCGTGCGCTTCCACACCGTGGCAACGCTGGACAAGGATCGTTTCGGTGCGGAGTCCCTGGAACGGCCGGCGTTGGTGCGCCGGCCCGACGGCGGCTGGCGCATCTACGTGTGCTGCGCCACGCCGAACTCCAAGCACTGGTGGATCGACGCCCTCGACGCCGACGACCTCGCGAGCCTCGAGACCGCGGAGAGGAGCACGGTCTTTTCCGGCTCCGCCGACCTCGGCGTGAAGGACCCCGTCGTCCGGATCGTCGACGACACGTGGCACGCCTGGATCTGCTGCCACCCGCTCGACATCGTCGACGCCGAGGACCGGATGACCACCGCCTACGCCACGAGCGACGACGGTCTCGCCTGGACCTGGCACGGCACCGTGCTCGCCGGTCGCGAGGGGCAGTGGGACGCCCGTGGCGCCCGGGTCACCGCGGTGCTGCCCGACGGGCGGGCCGCCTACGACGGCCGGGCCACCGCCGAGGAGAACTTCGACGAGCGCACCGGAATCGCAAGAGCAGAAAACGGCACGCTGCGCAGCGAGGGTGAACCGGTGGCGGCCGTCCGGTACCTCGACGTCCTGCCGCTGCCGGGCGGTGGATACCGCCTCTACTACGAGGCGCCGCTCCCCGACGGCAGCCACGAGCTGCGCACCGAACTGATCCCGTAGCTCCATCGGTATCACTCGATCGGCCGCTCCGTCGCAGCCGAACGGCCCACTTGCCGCGGCCCTTAAGCTCACTGCATGGCTACGGGCCATTACGCGTTGGGGATCGACTTCGGGACATCGAGCACGGTCGCCGTGCTGCGATGGCCGACCGGCCGCATGCAACCGCTCCTGTTCGACGGCTCGCCGCTGCTGCCGTCGGCGGTGTTCGCGCCGGGGTTGGGGCGACTGGAGACGGGGCGGGACGCACTCCACCACGGGCGGTTCGACCCGGCGCGGCTGGAGCCGAACCCGAAGCGCCGGGTCGACGAGTACGCGGTGCTCCTCGGCGGTCGCGAAGTCGCGGTCGTCGACATGTTCGCCGCGGTGCTGGAGCGCGTCGTCGCGGCCGCGGTGAAGATCACGTCGGGACCGGTGCCGCGCACCGCGGTGACCTACCCGGCCGGGTGGGCCGCGCCCCGGCGGGCCGTGCTCGCCGAAGCCGCCCGCCGCGCCGGGATCACCGAGCCCGCGATGGTGCCGGAGCCGGTGGCGGCCGCGTCCCGGTACGAGGACGCGATCCCGGTCGGCCGGTCGGTCGTGGTGTACGACCTCGGCGCCGGGACGTTCGACGTCGGCGTGGTCGTGCGCGGCGCGTCCGGCTACGAGGCCGCCGCGTTCGACGGCCTCGACGACGTGGGCGGCATCGACCTCGACGAGGCCCTCGCGACGCACGTGCGCGACCACGGCGGCCACCCGGAGCCGGTCGACCTCCAGGCGCGGCAGGCGCTGCGGGACGAGGTGCGCGTCGCCAAGGAGATGCTGTCGACCACGTCGACGGTGGCCCTGCGCAACGCGTCGATCGGCCTCGACGCCCACGTGACCCGCGACGAGTTCGAGGCGGTGGTGCAGCCGTTGCTGGCGCGGACGGTGCACACCACGCTGTCGGCGATGCGGTTCGCGGGCACCGAGGTCGCGGCGGTGCTCATGGTCGGCGGCGGCAGCCGGATCCCGTTGGCGGGCACGATGCTGCACCGGGCCACGGGAATGGCGCCGCACATGGCCGACCAGCCGGAGCTGACGGTCGCCGAGGGCGCGTTGCTGTCGGTTCCGGACCCGGCGGAACGGACGCGGGCACAGCCGCGGCCACCGGATCGGTCGCAGGCGGCCGCGGCGCCCCGACCGACCCGGCCGACCCGGACGGACCGAACGACCCCGGCGGCTCCGGCGGCCGCGGCGCCGGCGGGCGGGGTGAACTGGCCGGCGCGGTTGCTCGTCGGCGCGGCGGTGCTCCTGGTTCTGCTGGGCGGGGCGGGCTACGGCGTCTACCGCTACCTCGACCGGCCGGCGGGCGCGTCCGCGCTCACCGCCGACCAGCGGCGGATCCTCGACAGCCTCGCCGGGCACTGGACCAGCTCCGTGTACGGCGACTGCTACATCAAGACCGACGACGGCGTGTTCCGCATGGTCTACACGTTCAAGGACGGCCGGGTGTACGCCGAGCTCGAAGAGGACAAGCTCGTGGGGTGGTGGAACCAGGTCGAGACCGGCACCGCGGGGCAGAACCCGGAGGGCCGGGTCGAGTTCACGGTGTCGCGCGGCGACGGCCGGCCGGGTCTCGACGGGCGGTGGCGGTTCGGTACCAGCGGGTCGTGGAACCGCGACTGGGAACTGTCCTACGTGGACAACGTGATCCCGCCCCGGATCGAGGAGCTGTTCCGTGACGGGTCGCGGTTCAGGAAGGGACCGTGAGCGCGTCGAGCAGCTTGCCCAGCGCCGACTGCGCCGACGCGGAGATGTAGGGCCCCACGGCCACCAGCGATGCGAGGATCGCCGACGCCTCGCCCGGGGTGAACGTGAGCGGTGGCAGCTCGCGCCGCGCGTCGATGCGGTAGCCGCCACCGCGTCCGCGCCGGACCCGGACGGGAACGCCGGCCTCGACGAGCCGGGCGATGTCGCGCTCGACCGTACGCACGGTGGTTCCGGTGCGCAGCGCGAGGTCGCGTCCGGGCACGTACCGCGGTGCGCGGGCGCGCAGCTCCTCGATGAGCGCGTGCTGGCGTTCGATCAGCGGCAGGGCCTGGTGCAGCTGCACGAAGCCGGCCTTGTTGCCCGGACCCACCAGTCTCGGCACCGTTCCACCCCCACGCGAAAGACCGACATAGCGCGGTCGGGCTTTCATCGTACGGTCGAGGCATGCGGATCGACATCACCCCCGACCAACCCGCTCTCGACACCGAGTTGCGGATCCGGCTCACCGGCTTCCCGCCGGGCGAACGTGTCCGTCTTCGCGCCGAGCAGCCGGGTTGGGCGTCACATATGGTTTTCACCGCCGACGACGCCGGCACCGTCGACGTGGGCCGCGACGCTCCGACCGACGGCTCGTACGAGGGCGTCGACCCGATGGGGCCGGTGTGGTCGATGCGGCGGGTGGGCGCCGCGGGCGGCGGCGGGCCGGTCGAGCTGACGTTGACCGCCGGCGATGCCTCCGCAACCGTTGTGCGGCAACGGATCCCGGCCGGCCTGGAGCGTACGGAGGTGACGGACGGCGACCTGTACGGCGTGCTGTACCACCCGGCCGGCGCGACGGGTCTGACGACGGTGGTGCTCCTCGCGGGCTCCGAGGGCGGCCTCCACGAGGAGGACGCCGCGCTGTTCGCCGCCCACGGCTACGCGGCGTTCGCGTTGGCGGTCTACGGTGCGCCGGGCCGGCCATCGACGATGACGAACATCCCGGTGGAGTATTTCGGGCGGGCGCTGGCGTATCTGCGCGGGGCGCCGGCGGTCGACCCCGGGCGGGTGGTGTTCGCCGGCGGGTCGAAGGGCGGCGAGGCGGCGCTCGTGGCCGGCGCGGAGTACCCGGAGATCGCGGGCGTGGTGAGCATCGTCGGCAGCGGCGTGATGACGCAGGGCATCGACCAGAGCGTGTTCACGGGGTCGTTCCTCGACATCATGAACACGCCGGTGCCCAACTGGACGCGTGGCGGCGAGCCGCTGCCGTACGTGCCGAACGTGGTCACGCCGGCGCTGGAGAAGGCCGTCGCCGACGGGCTGCCGGTGCGCCTGCGCGACGCGTTCGAACCGGGACTGGCACTCGACGTCCTCGACGCCGCGACGATCCCGGTCGAGCGCATCGGTGGGCCGGTGCTGCTCCTGTCCACAGAGGACGATGGCGGGTACGGGCCGGCCTACCACCGGATCGCGGCCGACCGGCTCGCGGCGCACGGCCGCCCGTTCGAACACATCGTCTATCCGGATGCCGGTCATCTGGTTGCGGCGCCGCCGTACGGGCCGACCACGGAGTCGACCGGGCCGGGGCCGGCGGTGACGTTCGAGTACGGCGGCACGCCGGCGGCCACCGCGGCGGCACGGGCCGACGCCCACCGTCGCGTGCTGGCCTTTCTGGCGGGGATCTAGCTCCAGAGGCCGAGATCGTCGAGGTGCTTCACCAGCCGGTCGGCGCCGTCGGTGAAGTGGCGGCTCATGACGGCGCGGGCGGCCGGCGGGTCGCCCGCGCGCAGCGCGGCGAGCAGCGCCTCGTGGTCGGTGCGCATCGCCGACCGCCAGCCGGGGTCGGAGGACAGGAACCGCGCCGGCGTGTAGCGGGTGGCCGTGTACAGGAACCAGGAGAGCTTCCGCGCGTCGGCGACGCGGTTGACGGCCCGGTGGAACTCGAACTCCAGGCGCTCGATGTCGGTGACGCGGCGGGCCCGGGTGGCGGTGCCGAGCTTGCGGTCCAGTGTGGACAGCTCGGCGAGCTCGTCGGCCGTGACCTTCGCGGCGACCCGGGCCGCCAGCTCGCCGGCGATGTCGCCCTGCAGGGTGAACACGTCGAGGATGTCCTGCCGGGACATGGGCGCCACCACGTAGCCGCGGCGCGGCTCCAGCTCGACCATGCCCTCGCCGCGCAGCGTGAGGAGGGCCTCGCGCACCGGGGTGATGCTGACGTCGACCTGCTCGGCGACCTCCTCCAGACGGATGCGCTCACCCGGGCGGAGCCGACCGGACATGATCTGCGAGCGCAGGTGCCCCGCCACCTCGTCGGATAGCTGCGGTCTCATTGCCCCTCCTCCCGGCGGGAGCTACGGTATCAAATATCAAATCTACGGAGGTGGGCATGGCGCCGTTGGCCGGACTTCGCGTGGTGGAACTGGCCGGCATCGGTCCGGGTCCGTTCGCGGCGATGCACCTGGCCGACCTGGGCGCCGACGTCGTCCGGGTCGACCGGCCCGGCCCGGTGTCGCCGATCACCGGCGACCCGCGTCTCAACCTGCTCAACCGCGGCAAGCGGTCGGTGGCCGTCGACCTGAAGCACCCGCGGGGCGCCGAGGTGGTGCTCGCCCTCGCCGAGCGGGCCGACGTGCTCATCGAGGGCTGGCGGCCCGGCGTCGCCGAGCGGCTCGGTGTCGGCCCGGAGCACGTGTGGGCCCGCAACCCGAAGCTGGTCTACGGGCGCATGACCGGCTGGGGCCAGGAGGGTCCGCTGGCGCACTCGGCCGGCCACGACATCGACTACATCGGCGTCGCCGGCGCGCTGCACCCGATCGGCCGGGCCGGCGGTCCGCCGCAGGTGCCGATCAACCTGGTCGGCGACTTCGGCGGCGGTTCGCTGTATCTGGTCGTCGGGATCCTGGCCGCACTGCACGAGGTCGCCTCGACGGGACGCGGACAGGTGGTCGACGCCGCGATCGTCGACGGCGCCGCACACCTCACCACGATGGTTTACAGCCTCATGGCCGGCGGCCGGTGGACGCCCACCCGCGGCGCCAACCTGCTCGACACCGGCGCGCCGTTCTACGACGTGTACGAGACGGCCGACGGCGGTCACATGGCTGTCGGCGCGCTGGAACCGCAGTTCTTCGCCGAACTGGTGCGCCTGCTCGGCCTCGACGGGCCCGACTTCCCCACGCAGTACGAGCTGCACCGCTGGCCCGAGATGCGGGAGCGGATCGCCGCGGTCTTCGCGTCGCGGACCCGCGAGGAGTGGACGAAGGTGTTCGGCGGCACGGATGCCTGCGTGGCACCGGTGCTGTCGGTCGCCGAGGCACCGCACGACCCGCACCTGGTGGCCCGCGGCACGTACGAGGAGCGCGACGGCGTCGTGCAGCCCGCGCCCGCGCCCCGCTTCGTAGGCGGCGCTGATACGCCCATTCGCCGGTTGCCACCGCCGCTGCCGGGCGAGCACAGCAGGTCGGCGCTTGTCGACTGGGGCATCGACGACATCGAACCGTGGATCACCGGCGGCGCCATTGAGGAGGCATCGGGTGCGTAGGACCATCTTCGAGCCGGAGCACGAGGCGTTCCGGGAGCTCGCGCGGACGTTCCTCGCCAAGGAGGTCGTGCCGCACCACGAACGGTGGGAGGCCGCCGGTGTGGTCGACCGCGAGGTGTGGCTCGCCGCGGGTAGGGCCGGCCTCCTCGGGTTCTTCGTCGACGAGGAGTACGGCGGCGGGGGCGTGAAGGACCGGCGCTACTCGGCCGTCTTCACCGAGGAGGCCGCCCGGGCCGGTGCGAGCGGACCGGCGTTCGGGCTGCACAACGACATCATCGGCCCGTACCTCACCGACCTCACCAACGAGGAGCAGAAGCGCCGCTGGCTGCCCGGCTTCTGCAGCGGCGAGATCATCACCGCGATCGCGATGACCGAGCCCGGCGCCGGCAGCGACCTGCAGGGCATCCGCACCACCGCCGTCCGCGACGGCGACCACTATGTCCTCAATGGACAAAAGACGTTCATCAGCAACGGGATCCTGGCCGACCTCGTGATCGTGGTCGCGCGCACCGACCCGGAGGCCGGCCACCGCGGCATCAGCCTGCTCGTGGTCGAGCGCGGCATGGAGGGGTTCGACCGCGGCCGCAACCTCGAGAAGATCGGTCAGAAGGCGCAGGACACCGCCGAGCTGTTCTTCGCCGACGTGCGCGTGCCGGTGGCGAACCTGCTGGGCGAGGAGGGCGCCGGGTTCCTCTACCTGATGCGCAACCTGCCCGCCGAGCGGCTGTCGATCGCGTGCGCGGCGCTGGCGGCGGCCGAGAAGGTGTTCGAGCTGACGCTGGCCTACTGCAAGGAGCGGCAGGCGTTCGGCCGGCCGATCGGGTCGTTCCAGCACAACCGGTTCGTGCTCGCCGAGATGGCGACCGAGCTGGAGCTGGGGCGCACGTTCGTCGACCGGTGCGTCGCCGAGCCCGAGCTGACCGCCGAGACCGCCGCGATGGCCAAGTGGTGGTGCACCGAGCTGCAGAAGCGGGTCGTCGACCGCTGCCTGCAGCTGCACGGCGGTTACGGCTACATGCTGGAGTACCCGGTCGCGAAGGCGTACCTCGACTCGCGGATCGCGACCATCTACGGGGGCACCACGGAGATCATGAAAGAGGTCATCGGGCGGTCGCTGGGGGTGTAGCCATGAACGTGTGGGTCGACCGGATCTCGGCGCTCGATCCGGTGAAGGACCACGAGGAGATCTACCGCATCTCGGCGGGCCACGAGTTCCCGTGGGACTACACGCGGGCACTGGAGTTCGCCCTTTTCCGCACGTACTGCGTCCCGTCGATCTCGGCCCTTCTCGACGCGACGCGCGAGTTCCGCGACCGGCCGCAGCGCCGCTACGACGACACCGCGCTGCTGATGGCCGAGATCGCCGCGCACGGGTACGACTCGCCGCGCGGCAAGGAGGCGCTGCGCGTCGTCAACCGGATGCACGGCCGGTACGCGATCTCCAACGACGACATGCTCTACGTGTTGTCGACGTTCGTCTACGACCCGGTCGACTGGCTCGACCGGTACGGCTGGCGCCCGCTCACCGAGGCCGAGAAGCTGGCCGCCTTCCACTACTACCGCGAGGTCGGCAGGCGGATGGGCATCCGCGACATCCCGTCGACGTTCGTCGAGTTCCGTTCCTTCAAGTCCGCGTACGAGTCTTCGCATTTCCGGTTCTCGGAGACGAACCGGCGGGTGGGGGAGTACACGGTCGGGTTGTTCGCCTCGTGGTTCCCGCGGTTCCTGCGTCCGCTCGCCCGGTTGGGGGTGCGCAGCATGCTGGACCCGATGATGCTGAACGCGTTCGGTTTCCGCCCGGCGCCGCGGTGGGTCACGGCCGTCGGCGGCTTCTCGCTGAAGGCGCGGGCCAGGCTCCTGGGCTGGGGACGCACGGTGGGCGTGGTCCGGCCGCGGAAGGTGTCACGGTTGGCGCAGGAGGCCCGCAACCGGACGTATCCCGGCTATCCGACCGGGTACGAGCCGGGCGATCTGGGCGCACCGGAGCCGCCGGCCGACCTCGACCCGCAATGGCTACGGTCGCGTTCGTGACGGCTTCGTCCGCGCTCCGAGCGCGAACGCTGTCGCCGCGGTGGCGATCAGGCCGCCGGCGCCGGCGACGACGAACGTCGTGCGGGCGCCGGTCAGTTCGAGCAGCACCCCACCGAGCACATAGGACACTCCGGCGGCGACGCCCACAGCTCCGTACAGGTTGCCGAACACCCGGCCCAGCAGGTCGGGTGGCACCACCCGCTGCACGTGCGTGTTGACGCCGACGTCGAGCGCCGCGACGCCCAGTCCCCGCACGGTCTGCAGCGCGAGCGCGGCACCCACCGCCCACGCCAGCCCGGTGAGCAGATTGCCGGCGCTGCTGATGGCGAAGCCGGCGACGATGAGGGTGAGGCTGCCGACCTTCGCCCCGTACCGGGCCAGCAGGACGTATCCGACGGCCAGCCCGATGCCGATGCCCGCGTAGAGCAGGGCGGTTCCGGCGTCGCCCGCTCCGAGCGCGTCGCGGCCGAGGAACACCAGCGCCACGTCGTCCACTCCGCTGAACGCGACCACGGCGACGAACCCGAGCCCGATCGCCCGGACGACCGGGGTGCGCCAGATGTACGCGACGCCCTCGCGGGTCCCGGCTCCGAAGGTCTTCTCCGTGGGCTCGCGCGGCAGCGGCGGGAGGAGCGCGAGCAGCACGGCCGAGAGGCCGAACGTGGCCGCGTCGAGGAACAGCAGCCCGCGCGTGTCGAGCACGGGCAGCAGCGCCGCGGCGAGCAGCGGTCCGAGCGCCTCCAGCCCGAACGTGCCGGCGCCCAGCGCCGAGTTGGCCGTTTCGAGGTCCTTGTCCGGGACCAGCGCGGGCACGGCACTGCGCGACGCCGGCTGGAACACCTGGGCGGCGACCCCGCGCAGCCCGACGAGGAGCAGCAGCACCGGCAGCGGCGGCAGCAGCACCGCGACGGCGAGCGTCAGCAGCCCCTGCGCCACGTCGCAGGCGACGAGCACCCGCCGGAGGTCGAACCGGTCACCGACCGCGCCGGTGAACGGTCCGAGCAGCCCGGGCACGAAGTCGACGACGATCAGCAACGTGGCGACCGCCAGCGCCTGCCCGGTGGTGACCTCGAGGTAGATCAGCAACGCCACGAGACCCAGCGAGTCGCCGATGTAGCTCGCGGTGCGCGCGGTCCACAGGAGGCGAAAGGCGGGGTTGGCCCGGAGGAGTGCTGTCATCGCCCGGCAGACTATGCGCGGCCGCCCCGGTCGCGCGCTCGAAATTCTCTGCGACTGGCAACCCGTGATGGTCCTCGCTGGTCTCCTCTCACGATGGAGTTTCGTGTGCTCGGCCCGCTGGAGGCCCGCGACCGCGGACAGGTCGTCGAGCTCGGCACGCCCCGGGCGCGCACGCTGCTGGCCACGCTGCTGCTCCAGCCCAACCGCGTGGTGTCGGTCGACGAGCTGGTCGAGCGCCTGTGGGGCGAGCGACCGCCGGGCAACCCGCGCCGCACCGTGCAGACCAACGTCGCCCGGCTCCGGCTGGCGCTCGGTGGCGAGGGCCACGCCGTGCGCACGCGCGAGAGCGGCTATCTCATCGAGGTGGACCAGTGGCAGCTGGACCTGCTGCGCTTCCGCGCCCTGGTGACGCAGGCCCACCCGGCCGAGGACCCGGTACGCCGCCTCCGGCTGCTCGACGAGGCCCTGGGCCTGTGGCGGGGCGAGCCGCTGGCCGGGATGACCGCCGAGACCCTCGTGCGTGACGAGGTACCCCGGCTGGCCGAGGAGCGGCTCGCCGCCCAGGAGAGCCTCATCGACGTGCGGCTCGCACTCGGTCAGCACGCCGACCTGGTCTCCGAACTGACCGACCTGACCGGCCGCCACCCCCTGCGGGAGCGCCTGTGGGGGTACCTCATGCTGGCGCTCTACCGCTCGTCGCGGCAGGCCGACGCCCTGCACGCCTACGCGGACCTGTCCCGCAAGCTGGCCTCCGACCTGGGCCTCGACCCGAGCGACGAGCTGCAGCGCCTGCACCGCGCCGTGCTCACCGGCGACCCGGTGCTCGCCCTCCCTTCCCCGGCCACGCCGGCCACCCGTTTCACCTGGACTGTCGAGTGCCAGCTCCCCCTGGACGTGGCCGACTTCGTCGGCCGTGGCCCGGGCCTCGCCCGCATCGACGACCTCCTCGGCATCGGCGGCATGCCCGTCGTCACCGTCGCCGGCCCACCCGGCGTCGGCAAGACCGCGCTGGTCGTGCGTGCCGCCCACCGGCTGCGCTGGCGCTTCCCCGACGGCCAGTGGTACGTGCGCCTCGGCGGCGCCACCAGCCCCCGCGACCCGTCGGACGTCCTCGCCGACCTCCTACGGACGTCCGGCGCCGCCGACATCCCCGAACGCCTCGACGCCCGGGCCGCCGCCTTCCGCAGCCGCCTGGCCGACCGCCAGGTCCTCCTCGTCCTCGACGACGCCGCCAGCGCCGAACAACTGGAACCCCTCCTCCCCGGCACGTCGGGCTGCGCCGTGCTGGCGACCGCCCGCTGTTCCCTGGCGGCCCTGGCCGCCCGCTACCCCGCGCACGAGCTCACCCTCGACGTCCTCCCCACCGTCGACGCCCGCACCCTGCTGACCCGCGTCCTACGCGCCGGCCGCCGCCAGGTCGAGTTGGCCCTGGTGGCCGAGCTGGCCCGCCTGTGCGGACAGCTGCCCCTGGCACTGCGCGTGTCAGCGGCCGCCCTGGTCGCCCGCCCGGGCACCCCCGCCCACCGCTGGATCGACGGCCTCCGCTCCGGCAACCGCCTGTCCCGGCTGGCGGTCGACGGCTCCGTAGGCTCGACGGTGCGCTCCGCGTTCGACCAGGCATATGGAGCCCTGGGCCCCGACCTCCGGCGGTTGTTCGCCCTGCTGGGCCTGGTACCGGGCCCGGACATCACGGTGCCGGCGGCCGCAGCTCTCCTGTGCCCCGAAGGCGCCTCCGATCCCCACGACGGCGCCTCACCTCCGTGCGACGGCGCCTCACCTCCGTGCGACGGCGCCTCACCTCTCCACGACGCTGCCTCACCTCCCTGCGACGGCGCCCAGCGCGACGGGTCCTTCGAGGGGTCCTTCGAGGGGTCCTTCGACGGGGCCTGCGATCGGGCCTTCGGCCGGGCCGGGCGTGCCCCGGGCGGCGGTGGATGCGACCTCGAGCTCGCCGAGCGCCAGCTCGACGGCCTCGTCTCCGCGAACCTGCTCCAGCGGCACGCCGACCGCTACGCGTTCCACGACCTGCTCCGGCTGTACGCCGCCGAGCGTGGTGCCGCCGAGCCCGACGCCGCCTCCGCCTGGGACCGCCTCTGCACCTGGTACCTCGGCACCGCCGAAGCCGCCATGCGCCTCGACGGACCCAACCCCGTGCCGTTGCCCCGCCCGCCGACACCCGGAGGCGACCGGTTCCGCACCGCCACCCAGGCCCGCGCCTGGCTCGACGCCGAGCGGGCCAACCTGGTGGCGGCAGCGGCCCGCGCGACCGGACCGTTCGCGTACCGCCTGGCCGACACGTTGACCCCGTACCTCCAGCGTGGCCAGCACCTCCGCGAGTGGGAGGTGACGGCCACCGCAGGCCTGCGGGCAGCCGAGGCAGCCGGCTACCGGCTGGCCGAGGCGGCGATGCACCGCAGTCTGGGCGCGGCCCGTCAGCGGCGTAGCGGACCACGGGTCGCCCTGCGGCACCTCACCGCCGCCCTCGAGCGGTACGAGCACGAGGACGCGGCCGCCGCCCGCGCCGACACCCTGTGCACCATCGGGTTCAACCACTTCCTGACCGGCGACCTGCGCGCGGCGTCGGACGCGCTCGACCGGGGCGTCGCGCTGATCCGCGAGCTCGGCCGCACCGAGCTGCTCGGCAACGCGTTGAACCTGTGCTGCGTCGTGCAGATGCACTCGGGCCAGCTCGGAACCTCCCTGCACAGCGCGACCGCCGGACTCGAGATCGACGGTGCTCCACGCACCTTCCTGCTGATCAACCGGGGCGAGACCCGCCGCATGCTCGGCGACTACCCGGGCGCGTTGGCCGACGTGTCGCAAGGGCTGGCCCTCGCCCGCCGATCGGGCATCCGCCGCCACGAGGCGTTCGCCCAGGACGCCCTCGCCCGCATCCGCCTCGACAGCGCCCTTCCCGCCACCGCCCTTCCCGCCACCGCCCTTCCCGCCACCGCCCTTCCCGCCACCGCCCTTCCCGCCACCGCCCTTCCCGCCACCGCCCAGCCCGCCAGCGCCCGTTCCCGCGATGGTCGCCTCGATGGTGGCAACCTCGACCTCGCACGGCAGCACGCCGAACGGGTGCTGCACCTGGCGCGCCTGCTCGACGACGCCTGGTTCGAGGCCGGTGCGCTCATCACGATCGGCGACGTGCACCGGCTGCGTGGTGTACCCGCGCGGGCCGGCGAGCGGTACGCCCGCGCGGTGCGGCTGGCGATCGGCTCGGGCAGCCGCATCCACGAGGCGGAGGCCCGGCTGTCGTTCGCGGTGTCGGACCTGGTCAACGGTCGTACGGCGAGTGCCCGCGAGCGCGCCGAGGCGACCCTCGACCTGGCCGACCGGGCGGGACTACGCCTCGTGGTGTGCCAGGCGTCGCACGTGCTGGCCGTGGTCAGCGACCGGACCGGTGACACCGATGCGGCGGCGACCTACGCCGCCCGCGCCGCGAAGATCGAGGCGGAGACGGGGTACCGCCCGCCACACCACCTTCCGGTGCTGACGCAGGCAGACCGGAGGACGGCATTCCACGTCCCCTGACCGGCCCATGAACCGGCCGCAGCGCCCGGGCGGCCGCGCTCCCACCGGGCGCGCTCACGGCGGCGCGGCCCGGGCATGGACGGCGGCCTCGTCGTCGGCGCGGCGTTCGCGGGCGAGGTTGCCGAAGACCTTGCCCACCTGGCGTGCGGCGTTCATGCGGTCGCGCTCGCTGCGACGTGCCGACGACGCTTGGCCGGCCGGTTGCTGGTGGTGCCACGGCTGGTCGCAGGCGCAGCCGGCAGGGTGCCGTGTCCTCATGCCGCCACCGGCTCCGGCCGGTGCCCGAACGCGTCGTGGTGCGCGTCGGGGTCGATGTAGAGGCCGCCGCACCGGCACTTGAGCACCCGTCGGCCGCCACGCGCGGGCGGTTGATTCGGCGGGGAACCGGTGGGTGGCGGGTTGGCCCTCGGCTTGTTCCTGTTCACGTCGCGCTCCCTTCGTCGGGAGTGACTTTCGCACGCTTGTACGGTGGTGTCAGTGGGGAGATCCGGCGTATGTCTTGGGGAAATCCACACCGTCTCCAGACGGATCCATTGTGGATGGTCTGCCGATACGATCCCGGACATGCCCAGCGACCGGAACGCCACCGACACCGGTTCACCTATGGTGGGCCGATGGAACCATGGGACCCAGCCGCGCCCGGGGTCATGCGCCTGCCGTCGGGTCGGCTCGTTCGGGGGCGCGGGCTGCGGCGTCCCCTGCCGGCCGGACCCGAGCCCACCTACGGCCTGTACCTGCTCGGCAAGCCACCCCCGCCTGTGGCGTGGAAGAGCGACTGGCTCAGGTGGCCGGACTTCTGGCTGCCCACCGACCGGGAGGGGGCGCGCACGACCCTCGCCGCCCTCCTCGACCTCCTCGGAAGCGAGCGGGTGGAGATCGCCGACTACGGCGGGCGGGGGCGCACCGGTACCGCGCTGGCGGTCCTGGCGGTGTTCGACGGCGTTCCCGCCGGCGAGGCGGTCGCCTACGTGCGTCAGCACTACGACCGTCACGCCGTCGAGACACCGTGGCAGAAGCGGTACGTCAGGCGTACATCTCCTCGATGACCTGCTCGTAGCGCTCGTTGATGACCCGGCGCCGCATGGAGAGCTTCGGCGTCAGTTCGCCCGACTCGGCGGTCCAGGCGGTGGGCAGGATCGTGAACGTCTTGATCTGCTCGGGTCGCGAGAGTTTCGTGTTGGCCTCGTCGACCGCCTTCTGCACCTCGGCGACCACGTCGGGGTGGCTCACCAGCGACGCCAGGTTCGCGTCGCCGAAGCGGGCGCGCACCAGCTCCTCGTCGAGCACCACGAGCGCGGTGACGTACGGGCGGCGGTCGCCGATCGCGACAGCCTGGGCGACCAGGGGATGCGCGCGCATCAGCGACTCGATGCGTGCGGGCGCGATGTTCTTGCCGCCCGACGTGATGATGAGCTCCTTCTTGCGGTCGGTGATGAAGAGGAACCCGTCCTCGTCGATCGTTCCGACGTCGCCGGTGGCGAGCCAGCCGTCGGCGTCGACGGCCGGTTCCACACCACCGTCGGCGCGCAGGTAGCCCATGCACACCAGCGGGCCGCGGATCAGGATCTCGCCGTCGTCGGCCAGCCGCACCTCCATGCCGGGCACCGGTTTGCCGACCGAACCCGTGCGGAAGACGTCGGGGGTGTTGGTGGTCGCGGTGCCGGTCGTCTCGGTCATGCCCCAGACCTCGATGACGTCGATGCCGATGCCGGCCAGGAACAGCAGCACCTCCACCGGGATCGGTGCCGCGCCGCTGCCGGCCCACAGCGCGTTCTCCAGGCCGAGCATCGTGCGGATGGGACGGAGCACCTGCTCGTCCAGGGCAGCGCGTTTCGCGGCGAGGTCGGGGGGCACGCTCTGCCGGTCCGCTCGCAGTGTGAAGACCTGGATCGCAACGGCGCTCGCGGCCTCGAACGCGGCCTTGACCTGCGGATCGGCCGCGGCGATGCGAGCCTGGATGCCGGCGACCATCTTCTCCCAGATGCGCGGGACGCCGAAGAAGCCGGCCGGGCGCACCTGGTTCAAGGCCCCCAGCAGCATGGTGGGGTCGGGGCAGATCGTCACGTGGCCGGCGCGGTAGATCGGGTTGTAGATGCCCAGCATCCGCTCGGCGATGTGGGCCAGGGGGAGGTAGGCGAGGGAGCGGGCGTGGTCGGGGATGTCGACGACGTTCTCCAGAGCCACCGACTGGTAGATCACGTTGCGGTGGCTGATGACCACGCCCTTCGGGTCGCCGGTGGTGCCCGAGGTGTACAGCATGGTCACCGGCTGGTCGGGTGTGACGGCACGCCACGTCCGCTCGAACACCGACGGGTCGGCCTCGTGCGCGGCGTTGCCGACGGCTTCGAGGTCGCGCAGGGAGACGATGCCCTCGAACGACACGGCGGCGTCGTCGACGAGCACGATGTGCTTCAGCTCCGGCAGTTCGTGGAGGATCGGCTGCCACTTCTCGAACTGCGCCGCGCCCTCCAGCACCACGATGCGCGCCGCGCTGTGCTGGCCGAGGTAGCGCAGCTGGTCGGTGCTCAGCGTGGCGTACACAGTGGACGGTACGGCGCCCAGGTGTGCGGCGGCGAGGTCGACCAGCCAGTGCTCCGGTCGGCCCGACATCATGATCAGCATGCGGCCGCCGGCGGAGAGGCCGAGGTTGGCGAGACCGCGGGAGATGGCGGCGACCCGGTCGCGCAGGACGCCCCAGGTGATGTGGTCGTCGGAGCCGAGTGCGGTGAGCGCCGGTTGGGCCGGGAACTCGGTGGCGTTGCGGTGGACGAGGGCCGGAACGGTCAGGCCATTGGTGGACTTGGCGTACCGGTCGGCGAGCTCGGTGGGGGTCTGCTCAACCATGCCGGCACTGTAAACGTTCGCTTACTGTGTGGGAAGGCTCACATTCCTCCGTCCGGCGGGCTTCCGCTGTAAGTTAACTCGTGAGTAGGTTCGGGAGGTTTCCGCCATGGCCACTGAAGCTTTCATCTACGACGCCGTGCGCACCCCGCGTGGCCGCGGCAAGCAGACCGGTTCGTTGCACGAGGTCAAACCGATCTCGCTGGTCGTCGGTCTGATCGACGAGATCCGCCGGCGTTACCCCGACCTCGACCCGGCCAGCGTCGACGACGTGGTGCTGGGCGTCGTGTCGCCGCTGGGCGACCAGGGTTCGGTGATCGCGAAGACCGCGGCGGTCGCCGCCGGCCTGCCGTACACGGTGGCCGGCGTGCAGCTCAACCGGTTCTGCGCGTCGGGCCTGGAGGCGGTGAACGTGGCCGCGCAGAAGGTGCGCTCCGGCTGGGAGGACCTGGTGTTCGCCGGTGGCGTCGAGTCGATGTCACGGGTGCCGATGGGCTCCGACGGTGGCGCCTGGGCGATGGACCCCGAGACCAACCTGAAGACCGGCTTCGTGCCGCAGGGCGTCGGCGCCGACCTGATCGCCACGCTCAACGGCTACGACCGCGAACTGGTCGACGCCTACGCGCTGGAGAGCCAGAACCGGGCCGCGAAGGCGTGGTCGAACGGGTACTTCGGGCGCAGCGTCGTACCGGTGCGCGACCGGAACGGGCTCGCGGTCCTGGAGAAGGACGAGCACATCCGGCCCGACTCGACGCTGGAGGGCCTCGGCAAGCTGCCGGCCTCGTTCGCCACGATCGGCGACCTGGGCGGCTTCGACGCGGTCGCGTTGCAGAAGTACCACTGGGTCGAGCGGATCAACCACGTCCACACGGCGGGCAACTCGTCCGGAATCGTCGACGGGGCGTCGCTGGTCATCGTCGGCAGCGAGCGGGCGGGTGTGGAAGCCGGTCTGACGCCGCGTGCCCGCATCGTGGCCACCGCCGTCAGCGGCGCCGACCCGACCATCATGCTCACCGGTCCGGCGCCGGCGTCCCGCAAGGCGTTGGCGAAGGCCGGGCTGGAGCCCGAGGACATCGACCTCGTCGAGATCAACGAGGCGTTCGCCGCCGTGGTGCTCCACTACACGGCCGACATGGGCTTCGCGCTCGACATCGTCAACGTCAACGGGGGCGCGATCGCGATGGGTCACCCGCTCGGTGCCACCGGCGGCATGATCCTCGGGACCCTGGTCGACGAGCTCGAACGACGGCAGCTCCGGTACGGCCTCGCCACCCTGTGCATCGGCGGCGGCATGGGCATCGCCACGGTCATCGAGCGGATCTGAAGGAGAAGACACAGTGACGGACACGATCCGCTACGACCGCGACGACGCGGGCATCGTCACCCTCACGCTCGATGACCCCGCACACTCCGCCAACACGATGAGCGAGGCGTTCGGCCGCGACTTCCACGCCACGCTCGACCGGCTCGAGGCCGAGCGCGACGACATCACGGGCGTGATCGTCACCTCCGCGAAGAAGACGTTCTTCGCCGGCGGCGACCTCAACTCGCTCGGCTCGCTCGGCCCCGGCAGCGACCCCGCGGAGGTCTTCGAGCGCACCGCCCGCATCAAGGCGATGCTGCGCCGGCTGGAGACCCTGGGCCGGCCGGTGGTCGCCGCGCTGAACGGGTCGGCGCTCGGTGGCGGGCTGGAGATCGCACTCGCCTGTCACCGCCGGATCGTGCTCGACGACCCCAAGATCGAGATCGGGTTCCCCGAGGTGACGCTCGGGCTGCTGCCCGGCGCCGGTGGCGTGGTGCGCACCGTGCGGCTGCTCGGCATCGTCGACGCGCTGCTGAACGTGCTTCTGCAGGGCCAGCGGCTGCGGCCGGCCGCGGCACTGGAGAAAGGTCTGGTGCACGAGGTCGTCGCGGACAACCTCGTCGAGCGCGCGAAGGCGTGGATCAGGGAGAACCCCGACGCCGTCCAGCCGTGGGACACCAAGGGCTACAAGATTCCCGGCGGCACGCCGTCGAACCCGAAGCTCGCGGCGAACCTTCCGGCCTTCCCTGCCAACCTGCGCAAGCAGCTCAAGGGAGCGCCGTACCCCGCGCCGCGCAACATCCTCGCCGCCGCGGTGGAGGGTGCGCAGGTCGACCTCGAGTCGGCGCTGCGCATCGAGGGGCGGTACTTCGCCGAGCTGGCCACCGGTCAGATCTCGCAGAACATGATCAAGGCGTTCTTCTTCGACCTCCAGGCCGCGAACTCGCGGGTCCCGAAGGGCGTCCAGCCGGTCACCAGCGTCGGCGTTCTCGGCGCCGGAATGATGGGTGCCGCGATCGCGTACGTGTGCGCGAAGGCCGGTATGCGCGTGGTGCTCAAGGACGTCACGGTCGAGGCGGCGGAGAAGGGCAGGGCCTACTCGGAGCGCCTGCTCGACAAGGCGATCGGTCGCGGTAGGCAGACCGAGGAGGGTAAGCGGGAGCTTCTGGGACGCATCACGGCCGCGTCCGATCCGGCCGCGTTGTCCGGCGTGGAGCTGGTCATCGAGGCGGTCTTCGAGGACCCGTCGCTCAAGCACAAGGTGTTCGCCGAGATCGAAGACGTGGTGGCGCCCGACGCGCTGCTGTGTAGCAATACGTCGACGCTGCCGATCACCCTGCTGGCCGAGGGCGTCAAGCGCCAGGCCGACTTCGTCGGGCTGCACTTCTTCTCGCCGGTCGACAAGATGCCGCTGGTCGAGGTCATCAAGGGCGCGAACACCAGCGACGAGGCGGTGACCCGCGCGCTGGGTGTGGTGCGGCAGCTGCGCAAGACGCCGATCGTGGTCAACGACAGCCGGGGCTTCTTCACCAGCCGGGTCATCGGCACATTCACCAACGAGGGCATCGCGATGCTCGCCGAGGGCATCCCGGCCGCCACCATCGAGCAGGCCAGCAGCCAGGCCGGCTACCCGGCACCGGTGCTCCAGCTGATGGACGAGCTGACCCTCACCCTGCCGCGCAAGGTCCGCAACGAGACCAAGGCGGCGGTGGTCAACGCCGGCGGCACCTGGACGCCCAGCCCCGCCGAGGCGGTCATCGACCGGATGATCGACGAGTTCGGCCGTCCCGGCCGCTCCGGTGGCGCGGGCTTCTACGAGTACGAGAACGGCAAGCGCACCCGGCTGTGGCCCGGCCTCGTCGAGGCCTTCGGCAACGGTGACGACCCGTCGAAGATCGATCTGCGGGACCTCATCGAGCGGATGCTGTTCGTCGAGGCTCTCGAGGCCGTGAAGTGTTACGACGAGGGCGTGCTCACCAGCGTCGCCGACGCGAACGTCGGGTCGATCCTCGGTATCGGGTTCCCCGGCTGGACGGGTGGCGTGCTGCAGTACGTCAACCAGTACGAGGGCGGACTGAAGGGCTTCGTGGCCCGGGCGAACGAGCTCGCCGGGAAGTACGGCGAGCGGTTCACCCCACCGGAGTCACTGGTGCAGCGGGCTGAGAAGGGGGAGCTCTTCGAGTGAGCCCTCGGCGAACGGGTTGCGGGCCAGCCACTCGTCGAACGGCTTCGGCCTACCGATAGCCCAGCCCTGGCCGTAGTCGACGCCGATCGCGCGCAGGCAGTTCATGATTGCCTCGCTCTCGACGAACTCGGCCACCGTGCGCAGCCCCATCTCCTGGCTGATCCGGTTGACCGACTCCACCATGGCGCGGTCGACCGGGTCGGTCGTGATGCCGCGCACGAACGAACCGTCGATCTTCACGATGTCGATCGGGAGGCGCTTGAGGTAGCTGAACGACGACAGGCCACTGCCGAAGTCGTCGAGGGCGAAGCGGCAGCCGAGGGTCCTCAGCTCGGTGATGAACGCGATCGCCGCGGTCAGGTCGTTGATCGCGACGGTCTCGGTGACCTCGAAGCAGATCGCCGACGGCGGAATGCCGTTGCGGTCGAGCTGGTCCCGGATGAAGGTCAGCATCGAGGCGTCGCCGAGCGAGCCGCCCGACAGGTTGATCGAGAAGTGCTCCGACGCGTCGACGCCCGGCTCGTAGCGGCCGGCCAGAGCCGCGCAGGTCGCCTGGACGACCCAGCGGTCGACGGTGCCGACCAGGTTGTACCGCTCGGCGGCGGGCAGGAACACACCGGGAGAGATCAGCGAACCATCGTCGTCGCGCATGCGGACGAGCAACTCGCCGTAGCGCTCCCGGCGGTTCGGGTCGGTGGGCTCGATCGGCTGGTAGTAGAGCACCAGGTTGTCGTGGTAGATCGCGGCCTGCAGGCGCTCGGCCCAGTGGGCCAGGCCCTGCTGGCGGGCGAACTGCTCGTCGTTCGGGGTCACGACGTGCACGCGGTTGCGCCCACCCTCCTTCGCCGCGTAGCAGGCCGCGTCGGCGGCGCCGAGAGCGTCGATGCCGTCCGGGTCGTTCAGCGGGTCGAGGGCGACCACACCCGCGCTCAGACCGATGCTGTACAGCCGGCCGGCCACGGCGAACCGGTGCTCGCACACGATCGTGCGCAGGTCCTCGGCGAACGCCGTCGCGTCGGCCAGGCCGCGGTCGACCAGGAGTACGGCGAACTCGTCACCGCCGATGCGGGCCAGCTGGTCCTGCGCACCGAGCCGGCCACGGATCAGCCCGGTGACCTGGCGGAGCACCTCGTCGCCGGCGGCGTGCCCGGAGCTGTCGTTCACGATCTTGAACTGGTCGAGGTCCATCAGGCAGACCGCGTGCTCGCCGGACTGCGCGCGCGGGTCACCCAGCAGCATGGTGACCTGGCGGTCGAACTCCCGCCGGTTCAGGTTCCCGGTCAGCGGGTCGTGGCTCGCCTCGTAGGCCAGCCGGTCGGCGATCGAACGCTCCGCCGCCTGCGCCCGCTCGTTCAGGCTCCAGTTGACCACCGCCGCGGCCGCCGCACCCGACAGGAACAGAGCGTGGATCACCGCCCACTGCACCGGGTTGGCCCACGCGTCGGCGTGGTTGTAGACCGCGTGCGGCGCCACCACCCCCACGACGGCGTGCTCCACCACCACGAACGCGATGGCCAGCAGGAACGCCGTCCAGTCCTGGTAGAACGTGATCACGAAGACCATCACGAAGAAGTGGAAGTGCGCCTCGATCACCCCACCCGACAGCTGCACCAGCGCGGTCGACGAGAACAGCGCCGCCAGCGTCGCGAGGGCCGCCCGCACGCGGCGCGGCAGGCGCGACGCGGTCGCGACACCGGTGAACAGCGCGACCGGCACCGTCGCGAACACCATGTTCGCCGGCGTCACCGCCTGGTAGAGCGCGTAGCCGAGGATGCCACCGGCATGCAGCCAGAGGATGGCCACGATCGCGCGGTGGCGGGTCTCCCAGTCGTTCTCGGGCAACCGGTTACCGCGCGGCAGCGAGGACGCCAGCCAGCGCCACCACCGCATGGGCACGGAGTTCGCCATGATCCCGACATCGGACCCGGGACGTCGGGAGTTAGCCGAACCTCCGGTCACGCCCATCTTGCAACCGGCCACCCCGGCGGCGGCCACCGCTCGGCGTCAGACCACCGCTCGGCGTCAGGCCACCGTCCGGCGTCAGGCCACCGTCCCGCGCTCAGCGCAGGACGCGGCGTCAGGCCACCGGTCAGCGGCCGAGCGACCTGTACCGACGCACCGCGAGCGGCGCGAACACCCCGATCAGCACCGCCGGCCACAACACCGCCAGCAGCACCGGATGCGACGCCACCCACGACGGGTCGGTGGACGGGGGAGCCAGCCCCGGGTTGCCGAACAGCTCCCGCGCCGCGGCCACCGTCGACGACAGCGGGTTCCACGACGACACCACGCCCAGCCAGTGCGGCATCTGGTCGGGCGAGACGAACACGTTCGACAGCGCCGACAGCGGGAACGCCGCCGGAAACACGATCAGGCCGACCGCGTCCTGGTTGGGCACCACCAGACCCAGGAAGATGCCCATCCACGTGATCGCCACCCGCAACAGCAGGATCAGCCCGATCGCGAGCAGCGCGTCGGCCCACCCGTTGTTCCACTGCCAGCCGACGAGCAGGCCGCACACCACCAGCGTCGCCATCTCCAGCACCGCGCGTAGCAGGTCGGCGATGCTGCGCCCGGTCACGAGGGCACTGCGCGCCACCGGCATCGAACGGAACCGGTCGACCACCCCGCGGTTGACGTCGTTGGCGACCGAGGTGGCGGTGGCACCCAGGCCGTACAGCATGGTCATCACGAACACGCCGGGAAGCAGGAACTCGCGGTAGGCGTCGGCGCCGGCGGCCATGCCGCTGCCGAACACGTACCCGAACACCAGCACGAACATGATCGGCAGGGAGAAGTAGAGGATCAGCTCCTCGGGCGCCCGTACCACGTGCGACATGTTCCGCCCGGCCATGGTCAGCGAGTCGCGGTAGGTCCAGCGGAGCGTGCTCACGATGCGGTCCGTCCTGTCAGTTCCAGAAAGGCCTCGTCGAGGGTGGGGCGGCGGAGAACCACGTCCTCCACCGCGATACCGGCGTCGTCCAGGGCGCGCACCACCGCGGTCAGGGCCGACACCCGGTCACGCACCGGAACGGACAGGAGGCGCAGGTCGACATCGCTGTCGACACGTCCGATCCGCTCGAGCACGAGAGCGGCAGCGGGGAGATCCGAGGCGGAACGCACCACCACCTCCACCCGGTCGCCGCCGATCGCGGACTTCAGCTCGTCCGGCGTCCCGGACGCCACGACCCGCCCGTGGTCGACCACCGACACCCGGTCGGCGAGGCGGTCGGCCTCGTCGAGGTACTGCGTGGTCAGCAGCACCGTGGTGCCGCCCCCCACGAGCTGGCGCACCGCGTCCCATAGCGCATTTCTGCTGCGGGGGTCGAGCCCGGTCGTCGGCTCGTCGAGGAACAGCACGCTCGGCGCCAGGATCAGGCTCGCCGCCAGGTCGAGGCGTCGCCGCATGCCGCCGGAGTACTGCTGCACCGACTTCGACGCCGCGTCGGTGAGGCCGAACCGGTCGAGCAGCTCGTCGGCGCGCGCCCGGGCCTCACGGCGGGAGAGATGGTAGAGCCGGCCGAACAGTACGAGGTTCTGCCGGCCGCTGAGGATCTCGTCGACGGCCGCGTACTGGCCGGTCAGGCCGATGCGCGCACGCACCTCGGACTGCTCGCGCACCACGTCGAACCCGGCCACCCGGGCGGTGCCGGCGTCGAAGCGCAGCAGCGTGGTGAGGATGCGCACCGCTGTGGTCTTGCCGGCGCCGTTCGGCCCGAGCAGGCCGTACACGGTGCCGGCCGGCACGGTGAGGTCGAAGCCGTCGAGCGCGTCGGTCCTCCCGTACCGCTTACGTAGGCCCTCGGCCACGATGGCGTCGCCGGTGGTCGCGGCCGCACGGGTGGTCGGGCTGGTCGCAGGGCTGGTCAATGGCATGGGACCAGCGTGAGCGCGGCCGCTGACCGCCAGCGCACCGTGTGCTGACGGGACCCGTCAGGTCGCGAACATGCACCACACCGCTTTGCCGCCGGGGGTGGGCCGGGTGCCCCAGCGGTCGGCCAGCATGGCGACCAGCTGCAGCCCGCGGCCGCGTTCGTCGTCGGGTGACGGGCGCAGCTTGCGGGGCAGGAACGGCGCGGCGTCGAAGACCTCGACGATCACGTGGTTGGCGGTACGCCGCAGCCGCAGCTCGATCGGCGGCCGGCCGTGCAGCACGGCGTTCGCGACGAGCTCGCTGGTGAGCAGCACGATATCGGCGGTGACCGACGCCGGCACCGCCCAGCCGGAGAGCGTGCGGTTGACGAACTCGCGGGTCTCGGGCACGGCGCTGGCCTCGGCCTGCACCTGCCGCTGCACGGAGCGGGTGCGCTCGGCCTCGTCGGTGATGCGGGCGAGCAGGATCGCGACGTCGTCGGCCGGGCCGCCCGGGAGCAGCCGCGACACCAGGCGGTCGGGCACCTCGGCCAGCGCGCCGCCGATCGCCGACAGCTCCGCGCTCAGCAGGTCGATGCCGTCGTCGATGCCCTGGTCACGGTGCTCGACCAGGCCGTCGGTGTACAGCGTGAGCAGCGAGCCGGGGGAGAGGGTGACCCGCTCCTCGGGCAGGGTCACCGGGCCGGCGCCGAGCGGCGGACCGGCCGCACCGGTGAGCCGGCGCGGCGGCTCACCGGGGGTGGTGACGAACAGCGGCGGCAGGTGGCCGGCGTTGGCGTACACGAGCGTGCGGTCGCCCGGGTCGTACACCGCGTAGACGCAGGTGACGATCTGGTCGTCGCCGAGGTCACGCACGACACCGTCGAGGAACTCCAGCACGTCGGCGGGGGCGAGGTCGAGCCGGGCGTAGGCGCGCACGGCCGCCCGCAGCTGGCCCATCACCGCCGCCGCACGCACCCCGCGGCCCATGACGTCGCCCATCACCAGCGCCGTACGGTCGGCGCCCAGCTCGATGACGTCGTACCAGTCGCCGCCGACCTGCGTCCCCTCGACACCGGCCCGGTAGAACGTGGCGACCTCGAGGTGGTCGGGCGTGAAGGTGGGCTCGGGGAGCAGGCTGCGCTGGAGCTCGTCGGCGATGCGGTGCTCGCGGACCGCGGCCTCCTGCGCCGCCGCGGCCGCCGCGACCGCCGCGTCGGCCTGCCGCTGCTCGGTGATGTCCTGGTTGCTGCCGCGCAGCCGGACAGGCCGGCCGTCGGAGTCGCGCTCGAGCACGCCGATCGTGTGGAACACGCGCTCGCCGTCGCCGGACTGCAGGATACGCACCTCGTAGTCGAGCGGGATCCCGGTCTCGACCGTGGCGGTGATCGCGGCATTGACCTTCGGGAGGTCCTCCGGATGCAGCCGGTCGAGCGCCATTCGCAGGCCCTGTTCCCGCAGGTCGACCGCGCTGATGCCCATCTGCCGGACGAACTCGTCGGAGGCCAGGATCGACCCGGACTCGAGGTCGAGCTCCCAGCTGCCGACGCCGGCGAGCTGCTGGGCCTGGTCGAGCAGCTGCTGGCTGCGTTCGAGCTCGGAGCGTGCCCGGCGGGCCCGGTCGAGCTCGAGGTTGGCCCGCACCCGGGCCAGCAGCTCCCGGGCCGCGAACGGCTTGATGAGGTAGTCGTCGACGCCGGCCTCCAGGCCCTCGACCATGGCCTCGTCACCGGCCCGGGCCGACAGCATCACCACCGGCACGAGCGACATCGCCGGATCGGCGCGCATCTCCCGGAGCAGCCCGAACCCGTCGAGGTTCGGCATCATCACGTCGGTGAGGACGAGATCGGGCAGGCGGCGGCGGGCCAGGTGGAGCGCGACCGCCCCGTCGGGCGCCGTGCTCACCTCGTACACCTCCGAGAGCAGGCGCACCAGGTACTCGCGCATGTCGGCGTTGTCGTCGACCACGAGCACGTGCGGGCGGTGCGACAGCGCGCCGCCGGCCGTGCGCGTCGGCGACTCGGGCTCCTCGAACGTGTCGGGATCGTCGGCCATCCACCGCATCGCCTCGGCGAGGAACCCCTCGACGTGCTCGCCGCTCGTGGTGGTCGACCCGGCCGGGCCGCGCGCGACCTGGTCGGCCGGCAGGTGGGCGGTACCGGTACGGACCTGAACCGTGAACGTGCTGCCCGCGCCCGGCGTGCTCTCGACGGTGGCGCCGCCGCCGTGCAGCATGGCCAGCTCGGAGACCAGCGCCAGCCCGATCCCGGACCCCTCGTGGCTGCGTGACCGGGCACCGGACACCCGCTGGAACCGCTCGAACAGGCGCGCCTGGTCGGCCGGCCCGATGCCGATGCCGGTGTCGGCCACCGACAGCTCCGCCCGGTCGTCACGCAGCCGGACGCGCACCGTGATGCCGCCGGTGAACGTGAACTTCAACGCGTTCGACAGCAGGTTGAGGACGATCTTCGCCCACATCTCGCGGTCGACGTAGACGGGCTGGGGCAGCATCGGGCAGTCGACGGTGAGGCTCAGCCCGGCCCGCTCGATCGCCGGGTGGAACATGCTGGTCAGCTCGGACGTGTACCGCGACAGGTCGACCGGTTCGTACCGGGCGGAGATGCCCTGCGACTCCAGCCGGGAGAAGTCGAGCAGCGTGTTCACCAGCTTCAGCAGCCGCTGCGCGTTGCGGTGCATGACCTCGACCCGGTCCCGTTGCTCGGGCGGCAGCGGGTGCGCGATGTCGGCGAGGGCGTCCTCGGCCGGCCCGAGCATCAGGGTCAGCGGCGTGCGGAACTCGTGGCTGACGTTCATGAAGAACGCCGTCTTCGCCCGGTCGAGCTCGGCCAGCGACTCGGCCCGCTGCCGCTCGGCCTCGTAGGCGCGGGCGCTCGCGACCGCGGCGGACAGCTGACCGGCGATGAGGTCGATGAAGCCGCGGTACGGGCCGTCGAGCGGCCGGTACCGGTTGAGCCCGACCAGCAGGAACCCGTACGGCTCGCCGCCGCCCTGGTCGGGCAGCGGCACGAGCAGGGCCTGTGCGGGCGGCTCGGTCCAGGCGCCGGTGGGCAGGTCGGGGAACCGCTCCGGCAGCCCGCCGATGATGGTCTGGCCGCCCTCGCGCACCTCGGCGAGCGGCCAGACGGCGTCGGGGTCGTCGGGGTCGATCGTCGGCGGCGCGGCCGGGTGACCGGTGGGGACCCCGGTCGCGGCCACCAGCCGGGCGGTGCCGGACCCGTCGAACAGGTACGTGAGCGTGAACGGCAGGCAGCGTTTCTCGGAGCTCAGCTGGATCGCGGCGGCACCGAGCACCTCGACGTCGGTGCGCGCGATGGTCGGCACCGCGCCGAGGTCACGCAGGGTGCTCATGCGCCGTTCGGCGATCACCCGGTCGGTGTCCTCGCTGACCACGCACAGCATGCCCGCGACCACGCCCGAGTCGTCGACGAGCGGGCTGTACGAGAACGTGTGGTACGTCTCCTCCACGTAGCCGCTGCGCTCCAGGAACAGCAGCAGCGACTCGTCCCAGGTGGCGACGCCGGTGGTGAGCACCGACCCGATGCGGGGGCCGATGTCGGACCAGATCTCGGCCCACACCTCCCGGGCCGGCCGGCCCAGCGCCCACGGGTACTTCTTGCCGAGGGTGTCGCGGCGGTAGGCGTCGTTGCAGAAGAACGTGAGCTCGGGACCCCAGGCCATCCACATCGAGAACCGTGACCCGAGGAGCACCCGCACCATCGTGCGCAGGCTCTGCTGCCAGGTCTCCGGCGGACCCAGCGGGGTGTCCGCCCAGTCGACGTCGAGCAGGTCGTGACCGACCTCGCCGCCGGCCCGCAGCGCCTCTCGAAAATCGGCCGCTCGGATTTCGGTGCCCGCTGAGATTTCGGTGCCCGCTGAGACTCCGGTGCCCGCTGAGATTCCGGTGCCAGCTGACCTGTCCGCGGGTGGCGGTGCGCCGGTACGCCCAGTCAACCGACCGCCCCTTCGCCTCATGGTCGCCACCGCTGCCCGGCCGGTGTCCCGCCGGACCCGGGCCAGCTAAGCGTACAAGTGCCGGCAGGATCCGGCCGGTACGGTTCAGCGACGTTTGGCGGTACAAGTCCGGTGCGCGCCGCTCGATAACCGTTTCCGTCCGGGTCGGGGCGTCATTACCCTGCCGGGCGTGGGCCGTAACGTCACCGTCGTCCTGATCGACCCCGCGGGGGACCCGATCGGTGTGCTTCCCCCATTCCATGTCGAGGTTCCCTGGTGGCCGGGGGCCACCGAGATCGTCGACGCGGTCCGCGAGCGGCACGGGGCCGAGATCACCGTGCTGCGTCTGATCCGCACCGAGCCCGGCCCGTCCCACGGCGGCCGGGTCACCTATCTCGCGTCCACCGACAAGCCGGTGGACGACGCGGCCCCGCTCACGGCCGACGACGTTCCGGAGCTCGCCGACCACCCGCTGCGCGCGCCCTGGGCCCGGCCGGGTGGGCCGGAGGAGATCCTGGCCTGGGCGCGGGAGCGGATGGCCGCGGCCGGGCGTCCGGTGCTGGGCGTCGTGCAGGAGCGCACCTGGAACCTCTCGGCCATCTGGCGCCTCGAGACCGCCGCCGGCCCCACCTGGCTCAAGGTCGTGCCGCCGTTCTTCGCGCACGAGCCGGCCGTGCTCACCTGGCTGCACCGTGCGGTGCCGGGCCGCGCGCCGGTTCCGCTGGTCGCGGAGCCGGGCCGCGTGATCATGGACCGGGTGAGCGGCGACGACCGGCACGACGCGCCCGCCGACGAGCGGCTGCCCATGGTTCGCAGCCTGGTACGGATCCAGGCGGCGGCCCTCGGAGCACTCGACGAGCTGCGTGCTCACGCGGTCCCGTCGCTGGATCTTGCGGACCTGAAGCTGGCGGCCATCGACGTGATCGACCGGCGCGGCGGCGAGGCCTCCCGCCGCGCGGTGGGTGAGCCGCCGGCGGACGCCCTCGCGGCGCTCGACCGGCTGATCGACGGCCTCGACGACCGGGTCGCCGCGATCGCGGCCTGCGGGGTGCCGACCACGTTGACGCACGGTGACTTCCACGCGGGCAACGTGCGGGTCGCGGCCGGCGCCGCGCCGGTGATCCTCGACTGGGGCGACTCCGTGCTCACCCACCCCGGGTTCGACCTGCTGCGCATCCGCGAGGGCCTGCCCGGCGACGGTGCCGACGCGGCGACGTCGGCGTGGAGCGCGGAGTGGCGGGCCGCCGTGCCCGGCTGCGACCCCGAGCGCGCCGTCGACCTGCTCGGGCCGCTGGCCGAGCTGCGCAACGCGGTCATGTACGCCGGGTTCCTCGACGGCATCGAGCCGTCCGAGTGGCCCTATCACGCCCGCGACGTACTCCCGCCGCTGCTCGCAGCCGCCAACCTGGCGGGCGTGCCCGGTTAGCGCCGCTTATGGTGTGATCCGTGAATCTCGAGAAGGTGATCTTCGGGTTCTTCGTGCTGCTCGCAGCCACGTTGAACTTCGGGTTCTTCATCGGAGACCTCTCCGACCCCACCGTCCACAACGTGTACGAGCTGTTCGCCGCCGTCGTGATCAACCTGATCGCGACCGTGCTGAAGTTCGGTGACCGCACCCAGATCGGTGCCGTGCACCTCGCCACCAGCCTCGTCGCCGACCTCCAGCTGATCGCCGCCACGATCTTCTGGGCCTACGCCGAGCACATCTCCTCCGAGGGGCTCACCGGCGAGGCGACCGCCGGCATCGTCTCGCTGTCCGGCGGCGCGTTGTTCGCGAACGTCGTCTCGGTCATCCTGCTCGTCATCGAAACCGTTTCGTTCCAGCGGCGGTAACCATGGCCAACGCGGTGTCGGTCTTCTGGAAACTGATGTTCGGGACCAGCAAGAGCCACCACCAGCACTCCCGGTGGCGGGTGCCGGTCGACTCCGCCATGCAGGCCTCGGGAACGGTGTTCCTGGTCCTGCGCCGGATGCGGATACCGCTCATCCTGATCATCGTCATCTTCGCGGTGAGCACGTTGGGGCTCACCCTGATGCCGGGCGAGGACGGCGACGGCAACCCGACCCGGATGAGCTTCTTCCACTCGTTCTACGTGATGAGCTACACCGCCACCACGATCGGGTTCGGCGAGCTGCCGCACGAGTTCACCGAGGCGCAGCGGCTGTGGGTCACGATCAGCATCCTGTTCTCCGTGATCGGCTGGGCGTACGCGCTCGGTTCGCTGCTCACGCTCATCCAGGACCGCACGTTCCGGCGGGCGCTGTCGCTGCAGCACTTCACCCGCAAGGTCAAGCGGATGCGGGAGCCGTTCCTGCTGCTGGCCGGCTACGGGCAGACCGGCCGGCGGGTGGGCCAGACGTTCGACTCGCTCGGCCGCCGGTTCGTCGTGGTCGACGCGTCGGAGGAGAACATGGAGGCGCTCGACCTGGAGGCGTACCGCTTCGACGTGCCGGGTCTGGCCGCCGACGCGCGCAGCCCCGACTACCTCGGCATCGCCGGCCTCGGCCACACCTCCTGCGAGGCCGTGCTCGCGATGACCAACGACGACGAGGTGAACCTCGCGATCACGATGGCCGCGGCCCTGCTGCGGCCCGACCTGCCGGTGATCGCCCGCACGGTGTCGCCCGCCATCGAGCACCGCATGAAGGCCCTCGGTACCCCGACCGTGATCAACCCGTTCGACCGGTTCGGCGACCACCTCCGGCTCGCGCTCCGGGCGCCCGCCACCCACCAGCTGCTCACCTGGCTGGAACGCGGACCGGGCGCCGAGTTGCCGCGCCGCGGCCAGCCGCCCACCCAGGGCCGCTGGGTGCTGTGCGGCTACGGCCGGTTCGGCCGGGAGCTCGCCGAGGACCTGCGGGCCGAGGGCCTGACGATCACCGTCATCGACCCTGTCGCCGGTCCGAACGGCAACGACCTCGTGGTGGTCGGCGACGGCTCCGACCCGGAGGTGATGGCGCGCGCCCACCTGGAGAGCGCCGTCGGGTTCGTGGCCGGCACCGACAACGACACCACGAACCTGTCCCTGATCGCCGCCGCGCGCCGGATCAACCCCAACCTGTACGTCGCGGCCCGGCAGAACCGGCCCGCGAACCACGCGCTGTTCTCCGCCCTCGAACCCGACTCGCTGCTCGTGCTCGCCGAGGTGGTGGCGCAGGAGGTGTACGTCAAGCTGAGCACCCCGCTGCTGTGGCGGTTCCTGCAGGAGGTGCCGGCACAGGGCGAGGACTGGGCGTCGAGCGTCATCGACCGCCTGCACCGCCGGTGCGGCCGCAGCCTCCAGACGCTGTGGACGGTGCGGCTCGAGGGCGGCTCGCCCGCGCTCGGACGCTGGCTGAACAGCGGCAACGCCCGGCTCGGCGACCTGTTGCGCGACCCCGACGACCGGGCGCAGACGCTGACCGCCGCCGTGCTGCTGCTCCGCCGCGATGACGACGTGGTGCTGACCCCGGGCGACGACCACATCCTCGCCGAGGGCGACGAGATCCTGCTCGCCGGCGACCCGCTGGCCCGCCGCGAGCTCGACACCACCCTGCTCGTCGAGGGGGTGCTGTCGTACGTGGTCACCGGCGACTACGTGCCGTCGAGCTGGGTCTGGCGCAAGCTGCGCCGCCGCCGGGTCAGGGAGATCTGACCTCCAGCCAGCGGGCGCTGTGCCCGAAGCCGGCCCGCCGGTACATGGAGATCGCCCGCGCACTGGAGTGGACGGTGACGAACTCGAGCCCGCCCGCCTCCCGGAGGACGGCGGCCATGAGCTTCGCGCCGATGCCGGCGTTGCGGTGCTCGGGCACGACGTAGACCGACTGCACGTCGCCGAAGCGCCGGTGCATCCTGGTCGCCGCGGGCACCCGGTCGCTGACCATCAGCCACGCCATCCCGGCGGGCACCCCGTCGACCTCGGCCACGAACGGCACGTGGGTGGCCCGGTGGGCCGCTGCCCAGCGGGTGAAGTTCTCGAGGTACGTCGCCTCGTCGAGGTCGGGGGTCGCCCCGTGCTCGTCGACCTCCCACTGCCAGCGCAGGCGGGCCAGGGCGGGCGCGTCCTCGGCGGTTCCCCGCCGTACGGTGACCTCCATCGCGGCCACGCTACCGGTTCTGCGCATAAACGACGCTCTATCCAGTGCGCCACGGGCGACGAAACCCGCACTGGATGGAGCGTCGTCCATGCGAAGCCGACCGGCGACCCGTCACGCGGTGCGGGCGCCGCCCCGTGTCAGGGCCGCCATCGCGAACAGTGCCGCCGCCGCGAACACCGCCACCGCGAGTGCCATCGGCACGGCGCTGTTCGCCGGTCCGAGGCCGACCAGCGGCGCCACCACCGCGGCGATCGGCGCCTGCAGGAACCCCAGCAGCGCCGACCCGGAACCGGCCGACTCGGGGTGGACGCTCAACGCGAGCGCGGTGGCGTTCGGCATCACCAGCCCGAGGCTCGCGACGAACACGAACAGGGGACCGGCCACCGCCACCACCCCGCCGACGCCGACCAGGCTCGCCGTCACCAGTGCCGCGCCGGCCACCGCGGCGATGCCGAGACCGGCGGTGAGTGTCACCTTTTCGGGGACGCGGCCGGCCAGGAACGCGCTGAGCTGACCCACGAGCACGAACCCGAGCGCGTTGGCGCCGAACAGCACCCCGTACGTCAGCGCCGGCACGTCGAAGACCTCCTGGAGGACGAACGACGAACTGCTGATGTACGCGAACATCCCGCCGAACCCGAGGCCCATCGCCAGCGAGTAGCCGACGAACCGGCGGTCGCGCAGCAGGCCGCCCATGGTGCGGGCCATCTGCGGGACCCGGCTGGAGCGCCGCTGCTCGGCCGGAAGCGTCTCGGGCAGCCACGCGAACGCGGCGATCGCGGCCGCCGTGCCGATCCCGGACAGCATCACGAAGATGCCGCGCCAGCCGGTGATCTCCAGCAGGAGGCTGCCGAGCGTGGGCGCGACGATCGGGCCGAGCCCGAACACGAGCGTCAGCCGGGCGAAGAACCGGGTGAGGTCGCTGCCGCTGAACAGGTCACGGACCACCGCGCGGGCGATGACCACGCCGGCCGCGCCGGCGAGGCCCTGCACCGCCCGCAGCGCCATGAGCGTCTCCACCGACGGCGCCGCGGCACACGCGAGCGACGCGAGGGCGTAGACGGACAGCCCGATGAGCACGGGGCGGCGCCGTCCCCAGCTGTCGCTGAGCGGGCCGAGCGTGAGCTGCCCGACCGCCATGAAGACCAGGAACGTCGCCAGGGTCAGCTGGACGGCCGACTCCGACGCGTGGAGGTCGTCGGCGATCTGCGGGAACGCCGGTAGGTAGGCGTCGATGGACACGGGACCGATGGCGGTGATGCCGCCGAGGATCAGCAACAGACGGAGCCGACCCGGAACCGGTGGTTTCTCGGGTTGGTGCGATGAGGACATCGCTTTCCAGCCTATGCCCAGCTAGAGCAGGGTCAAGGTAAGCCTCGTCACGCTATCCAGGGCTTACCGCGGGTTTAAGCGTCCGGTGCGGGGCGAGACACCGGCGGCAGCGCCGACCACGGAAAGTTGATCCACTTGTCGGTGCGCCGCCACACGTAGTCGCACTTGACGATCGAGCGCGGCTTCTCGTAGATGACCGCGATCCGCGCCTCGGCGACGTGCTCCTGGCAGAAGTCGCGCACGAGCTTGAGCGTCTCGCCGGTGTCGGCGACGTCGTCGGCGATGAGCACCCGCGCGCCGGCGAGGTCGACGGCCGCCGGCACCGGCGGCAGCATCACGGGCATGTCGAGCCGCTCGTCGATGCCCGTGTAGAACTCGACGTTCACCACGTGGAGGTTCTTCACGTCGAGGTCGTAGCCGAGCGTTCCGGCGATGAACAGCCCGCCGCGCGCGATGGCCATGATGACGTCGGGCGTGAACCCGCTCGCGGCGACCTGCTCGGCCAACTGCCGGCCGGCGGCGCCGAACGCTTCCCAGCTGAGTTCCTCGCGCTCCTCAGTCACGGGCGTCACTTTACAAGCTTGCGTCAGCAAGTTGATATCTCCGAACCGGTGAGGCGACGGCTCCGTTCAGTTCGGTTACAGGGCGCACAACGGCCCGATTCCCTTGATAGAGAAAGGCTTTGCCATGTCCTTTTTCCGTGCCATCCGCCGGCCCGCCGTCGCCGTGACGGCCCTTGCCGCCGCGGTCTCGGCGACCGTCCTGCCGCTCGGCTCGCCCGCGTCGGCGGCGTCGAACGCGTTTTCGTTCACCCAGATCCAGGGCGCCGCTGGTGACGCCGCGGGGCTGACCCCGACGGTCAAGGCGTTCCAGGGACTGCTCGGTGAGCCGAACAACGCCAGCAACCCGCCCGCGAAGGACGGTCGTCGGGAGATCAACTGGGACGGCACGCCCGACGCCCAGTCGGCGCCGAACCTGCTGCCGCCGGACTTCTTCAACACGACGGTGCCGCGCGGTGCGGTGTTCGTCTCGAAGAACAACAAGTTCTCGGTGAGCGCCGACGACGACAACCCGACGAACACGCCGCCGCGGTTCGCCGAGGTCAACCCGCAGTACGACGACATCTTCGCCACGTTCAGCCCGCAGCGGCTGTTCACGCCCGTCGGCACCAACGTGATGGGCGTGCGGTTCTTCGTGCCCGGCACGAACAGGCCGGCGACGGTGAAGGGCTTCGGCGCCGTGTTCACCGACGTCGACCGATCGAACGTGACGAAGCTGGAACTGCTCGACCGCCACGGCAAGCGCCTGTTCGTCGCCTACGCGCCGAAGGCCACCACGGCCGACAAGGGCCTGTCGTTCGTGGGCGTGCAGACCAACGCCGACGTCTACGAGGTGCGCATCACCACCGGCAACGCCGCGCTGGGCAAGAACGTCAAGGACGACAAGAAGCGCGACCTCGTCGTGATGGACGACTTCCTGTACGCCGAGCCCGACGCCCTCCGGTAAGCACCGAGCTAGGAAACGGCGGCCAACGCTGTGAGAGACCGCTCCACGTCGTGCAGCGGTTGCAGCGTCCGGCCCGACCGGCACAACAGAAGCGCACCCTCGACAGCCGCGATCACCGTGACCGCGAACTGTCGGGGGTGCGCCATGCCGTCCGCGGAGGCGATGCGGGTCAACGGGTCCAGCCACGACTCGAACGCGTCCTGTGCCGCCGCCAGCACGTCGGCGCCGGTGCCGTCGACCACCGAGGCGGCCACCACGCAGCCGCCGTTGAAGTCGGTGGCGCGCATCCCGCGCTCCCACCACCGGACCGTCGCCTGAAGCACTTCGGCGACCGTGGCCGGCGGGTCGGCGGAGGCGAGCGCGTCGAGCTTCTCGCGCAGCTTCAGCGCGCTCCAGGTCACCGCCTCGACGACGAGTTCGTCCTTGCCGCCGGGGAAATGGTGGGAGAGCGAGCCGCGCGGGGTGCCGGCCGCCGCGACCACGTCACGCAGCCCGGTTGCGGCGACGCCGCGCTCGCTGATGAGGGTGGCGGCCGCCCGTACGGTGCGGGCCCGGCTGTCGTTGGTGCGTGGCACGGGTCACTCCAGGCTAGAGACTAGGACACCCGTCATACTATCCTCGCGCTGAGACTCGGACACTTGTCATAGTGAGAGGCGCGCTCATGGACGTCACCCTGATGGCTTCAGACGGCCGCGCCCTGGCCGCGGCCCTGTACGAACCGCGGAGGGAGGACGGCCCGGCCGTCGCCGGCGCCACCGGCGTGCCGCAACGCTTCTACCGACGCTTCGCCACCCACCTCGCCGGGCGCGGCGCCACCGTGCTCACCGTCGACTACCGCGGCGTCGGCGGGTCGCGCCACGCCGGCGGACCGCGCCGCGACGCCGCGACCATGAGCGACTGGGGCCGGCTCGACCTCAACGAGGCGATCGGCCACCTCGTCGACCGCGACCCCGACCGGCCGGTCGCCGTGGTCGGTCACAGCGCCGGCGGCTGGCTGCTCTCGCTGGCGCCCAACGCCCAGCTCGTGTCGGCGGTGCTCACCGTCGGCAGCCAGAGCGGCTACTGGCGGCACTGGACCGGCCGGGCCCGCGCCGCGCGCTACGTGCAGTGGCACGCGGCCGTGCCCGCCGTGGCCGGGCTCACCGGCGTGCTGCCGGGCCGCTACTTCGGCGGCGAGACCCTGCCCGGCGGCGTCGCGAAGGAGTGGGCGCGCTGGGGCCGGCGCAGGGATTTCGTGGACGGGGCGGGGGCGCTGCCACCGGAGCGGAGGTTCGCCGGTCAGCTGCTGGCGGTGGGCGTCCCCGACGACCCGTTCGCCACCGCGCAGGGGGTCGCGTGGCTGCCGAGCCTGTACCCGCGGGCGAGCAGCGAGGTGCGCACGCTCGGCACCCGGCACCGCGCGCTCGGTCACTTCGGCGCGTTCCGGGCCGGTGCCGAAGGGCTGTGGGACGCGGGCTGGGCGTGGCTCCGGGGAGCGGCGCGCGCGCCGAGCACGTTCCCGTTGCGCTGACCGATTGTGCGACTCGGGCGGCGGGCACTACGGTCGCGCGGTGAACGTCGTCACGCTGCCGATGGCACTGCTCGCGACCGGCTACTACACCCCGAAACTGTGTGTGCGGCACGGCGAGCCGGCCACGTCCCTGTGGCCGGTGGCCAGCGGAACGGTCCGCGACTGGCCGTTCTGCCCCCGCTGCATGAAGACGCGGCGGGTCCTGCGGGCGGTGGCCGTCGCCTGCGCCGTGGTGCCGTTCGTCCTGCTGGTCGCCGGGGTGATCCTGTCCGCCGAGGGCGTGCTGCCCGAGAAGCCGGTGCAGAACGTCGTGTCGGGCGCCCTGGGCGTGGGGCTGCTGACGTCGTGGGTGCTGCTCGCCCGCACGTCGCCGTCGCGGCTGGCCCGGGCGTCGGTGCCCGACAGCCAGCTGTTCCTGGTGATCCAGGGCGCGCACCCGGCGTTCGCCGCCCACGCGGCCGACCTGCTGCGCGCGGCCGAGCGGGAACAGCCGGCCGTCCCGACCCGTGCGCCGGTGTTCCCCACGGCGGAAGGCCAACTCGGCTAGGCCGTCCCCCGCCGCCGCCCCCCGCCGCGCCCGCCCCCGGTCCGCC
>NZ_BOPH01000049.1 GCF_016863655.1 Virgisporangium ochraceum | reverse complement strand
GTGCAAGATCGGCGCATGGCTTGAGTGGCGCACGGCGTGAGTGGCGCACGGCGTGAGTGGCGCGTGCGCCGGTCGTTCCGACGGGCGAGGGCCAGCTCGGTCAGGGCAGGCGGGCGGTACCCAGGACGAAGTCGGTGTACCCCGCCGGCACCGGTACCCCCTCGGTCTGCATCCAGTGCAGCCGGCTCGCCCCGACGAGCGCGAGCGTCACGGAGTACCCCAGGTGCGCGTCCTCGGCCGAGACCTTGCCCTGCAGCCCGTCGACGTAGTACGGGAACGGGTCGGTCAGTGTGGAGAGCGCCAGGTGCGCCAGGTCGAAACCGGCCGCGCCGGTGCCGAGCGTCCCCCAGTCGAGAACCGTGGTGACGTCGTCGCCGCTCGCGATCAGGTTGCCCGGGTGGAAGTCGCCGTGGCACAGCACCACCGGCACGGAGTCGAGCACCTTCATCAGGTCGTGCCGGCGCGCCCACACCGACTGCACCTCGCTCGGAGCGTCCACTGTGGACCAGTCCAGCTCGGTGACCGCGAGGCGCTGCGCCAACTGGTCTCCGGCGAGCCACGGCGCGTCCGGGATCGGCGCGGTGGCGTGCCAGGTGCCGAGGTGGTGGGCGGCGACGTCGGTGCGCTCCGGCGGGCCGACGACGTCGGCGAGGTACACCGAGTCGTCGATGACCTCGTAGCAGTACGGCGCCACGAGGCCGGCGCCGAGCGGGTTGATCAGCACCCCCGACGCGTACGCGAGCGACTCGCGCCGCCAGTAGGCCCAGTGCCGCGGGTCGCCGGCCGCCTCGTGGTGCCGACCGCTGCGTAGCGGTTCAAACACCTTACGTATCACCGAGAACGGCTTCTCTCCGGCGCCGGAGCGCAGGACACCGGAGATGCGCGTGACGCTTCCGGTGGCGGCGCCGATGGTGCCCGTGACGATGGGGGTCTCCGACGTCTCGACCACCCTGGCGTCGCGCCGGCCGGCCACCGCCCGCACCACCGAGAGGGGAAGTTCCTGGTCCACGACGTCAGTATCGCATCCGCGATCTTGAGATCACCTCAGAAGACCGGAACGCCGGCCCGCACGAGGCGCCAGTTCTCCACGGAGAACTGCGCCGGGTCGATCACGCCCCGCGCCTGGGCCCAGTCGATCAACAGTTGGCGAATCTCCTGTTGCGCGTTGTAGATCTGGTTCTTCACGATGCCGGGGAAGTTGCCGCCGCCGCTGCGCCGGTAGTTGTTCACCGCCACCACGAACTGCGCGGCCGGGTCGACCGGCGCGCCGTTCAGGTCGAGGCGGGTGATCCGGTCGCCAATGGGACGACTGATGTCGATGTCGTAGTCGACACCGGACAGCGTGTCGTAGTTGTAGTCCGGCACGGCCGGGTCGCTGATCGTGGCGGGGTCGACCGGCGCGCCGGGCGCGTGCGTCACGAAGTACTTCGCCGAGAACTCCAGGTACGCCTTCACCTCCGCGCCCGTGAGAACCACGGCCTCGAGCGTGTTGTCGTAGATGTAGAGCCCGGCGACGTCCTTGATCTTCACCTGACCGGCGGGGAAGCGCGCCGTGCGGCTGAACGGCGCGGCGATCGACAGCACCGGCAGGCCGGCGTACGGGCCGCCGGCGAGTGCCGCGGCGACCGTGTCGGTCTGCACCTTGTTGATGTAGTCGAGGATCGGGGTGTCCCGGTACCGGCTCTCGACCGCCGACAGTTCCACCACCGACGTCGCGACGACCTGGTTGACGTAGGCGACCGTCTTCGCGTGCTGCGCCCGCACCGCGGCGACGACCGCCGGGTCCTCGGCCACGGTGTTGGTGTTGAGCATCGTCGCGCGCCTGCTGTCGACGTGCCACCGCCCGCGCCGGCGGCTCAGCGTGAAGTCCATCCGCGACAGTCGTTGACCCCACCGCGACGGCTCGGTGAGCAGCACCTGCTCGCCGGTCTCCCGGTTGGTGACGAACCGCTCGACCACCTCGCGGTGCGCGTGCCCGAACAGGATCGCGTCGATGTGCGGCACCTGCTCGGCGATGAGCGCGGTCGGGTTCTCGTTCGGAAGTTCGGGGCCGTAGCTCGACTCGCCGCTGTCGCCGCCGTGCGCCGAGACCAGCACGACGTCGGCGCCGAACAGCCGCATCACCGGCACCCACTTGCGGGCCGTCTTCACCATGTCCTCGAACCGCAGGATGCCCTCGACGTTGGCCCGGTCCCAGATCGCCGACCCGGGGTTGGTGAGGCCGAGGATGCCGACCCGCAGCGTCGGCGCGCCCCGGCCGAGATCGACCTTCTTCACCACGAACGGCAGGAACGCCGGTAGCCCGGTGCGCGCGTCGACGGCGTTCGCGGCGAGTGCCGGGAACCCGAGCTGGCGGATCCACAGGCGCAGCAACGGGATCCCGTAGTTGAACTCGTGGTTGCCGAGGGTCACCGCGTCGTAGTCGAGCACGTTCATGGCGTTGGCCATCGGGTGCGTCTCGCCGGTGCTCGTGATCGGCTCCTGCTTCGCGTAGTACGTCGCGAGCGGCGTGCCCTGGATCGTGTCGCCGGCGTCGAGCACGAGCGTCGCCTTCCCGCGCCGTTCGGCGCGGATCTGCGCGACCAGCGCCGCCAGCTTCGCCACACCGACGTCGTTGCGGGCGCTGTCGTCGTACTCCGCGTCGCGGTAGTAGTCCCAGTTGTAGACGTTGCCGTGGGTGTCGGAGGTGCCGAGCACGGTCAGGTCCCACGTCCGGTCGCTGTTCGCGCCGGCCGGGGCCGCGTTCACGAGGGGACCGGCGGCCGCCGCCGCTGTCGCACCGGCGATCACGCCGCGCCGCGAGAGTCGAGGTGTCACCCGTCGCACGCTAACCGCCCCGATGTGACCGCGACAGGGCTCGATCCCTCGCGGGTACCCTCGGACGGGTGGAACTCCTGGCCAGCGGCTCCGACGCCGACGTCTACGCCGTCAGCGACACGGAGGTAGTCCGCACCTACCGCGCGCAGGTCGACGCGCGTCCGGAGACGGTGGTGATGCGCCACGTGGCGCGGCACGGGTACCCGGTGCCGGCGGTCCACCGCGTCGACGGGCGCGACCTGTGGCTCGAACGCCTGCACGGGCCGATGATGCTCACCGCGGTGGTCGACGGCACCCTCGGCCCGGGGGAGGCCGGCGCGACGCTCGCCGACCTGCACCACCGGCTGCACGCCCTGCCGCCACCGCAGGGAACCCCGGCCGGCGAGCGCCTGCTGCACCTCGACCTGCACCCGGCGAACGTGATGATGACCGGACGCGGTCCGGTGGTCATCGACTGGCGCAACGCCCGCACCGGCCCGCCGGACCTAGACGTGGCGCTCTCGGCTCTGATTCTGGCCCAGGTCGCGCTCGACCCCGACCTGTCCGCCGACCTATCTGCCGCCGCCCGCGAGGCGCTCGCGTCGTTCCTGGCGGCGGTCGGTGGCGACCCACTGTCCGAACTGGACGGTGCGGTGGCCCGCCGCCGGGCCGACCGCAACCAGACCCCCGCCGAGACCGGACGGCTCGCTGCCGCCGCCGGCCTCGTCAGAGCGTCACTGCCGTAGCGGTGCACCCACCTCGTGCAGGTGGCGCAGCGCCTCGCCGTACGAGGCGACCAGCCCGGTCTCGCAGTAGGGCACCCCGAGCTCGGCGCAGAACCCGCGCACGATCGGCTGCGCCCGGCGCAGGTTCGGGGTCGGCATGCTCGGGAACAGGTGGTGCTCGATCTGGTAGTTCAGCCCACCGAGCGCGACGTCGACGAACGGCCCGCCGCTGACGTTGCGCGACGTGAGCACCTGCTTGCGGAGGAAGTCATCCGTGCCGTCCGGGGTCGGCATGCCCTTGTGGTTCGGCGCGAACGTGCACCCGAGGTAGACCCCGAACAGCGCCTGGTGCACGACGAGGAACGCGACCGCCTGCAGCGGGCTCAACACGAACACCAGCGCGGCGACATACCCCAGGATGTGCGTCCCGAGGAGGACGGACTCCAGGCCGCGCCGCCGGATGCCGCCCCGCGCGAGGGCCCTGACGCTGCTCCGCCGCAGGCTCAGGCCGAGCAGCGTCAACAGCGGGAAGAACAGGTACGCCTGGTAGGCGTTGACGAACCGGACCAGCCCGCGCCGCCCGACCGTCGCCTCCCGCGACCAGATGAGGATCTCGGGTGCCACGTCGGGGTCGAGGTCCTCGTGGTTGGGGTTGGCGTGGTGGCGGGTGTGCTTGTCCATCCACCAGCCGTAGCTCATGCCGATCGCCAGGTTGCCGGCGATCAGCCCGGCCACCTCGCTCGGTCGGCGGCGCCGGAACACCTGCCGGTGCGCCAGGTCGTGGGCCACCAGCGCCACCTGCGCGTAGACCACCGCCAGGAAGACGGCCACCGGCAGCTGCCACCAGGAGGCGCCGATGGCGAGGAACGCGGCCCAGCCGCCGACGAGCGCCAGCGCCACGGTCGACAGCCGGAACGCGTAGTAGCCGGGTCTGGGCCGGAGCAGGCCGGCCGCGGTGATCCGTCGGGACAGCGCCGCGAAGTCACTGCCGGCGCGCGGAGGAAGGGTCGTCGTCACGTATCGATCAAACGTGCGCGGGCGCCGGAAAACATTGGGGACATGTCCCCACGGTCCGGTAGGGCCAGCACTACCGTCACCGGCCGCCGACGCGGCGAGAATGGACGGCGTGGAGAGACTGTGGTGGTTCGAGCTTCCGGCACACGTGTTCCGGCGCGGGGAGCTGTGGCGGGCGCTGCGGGCCGCGCTGATCGCGCTGCCGGTCGCGGTGCTGAGCCTCGCCGGCAACCTCGTGCTGTTCGTGCTCACGGTCGTGTCGCTCGTGCTGATCCCGCTGCCGTTCATCGGGTTCACGCTGTTCCCGGTGGTCACCACGGTCACCAGGGGTGTGATGGGCGTGCACCGCCGGATGGCGTCGTGGGTGGGCGTCGACATTCCCCGCCCGTACCGGCCGGTGCCGCCGAACACGCCGTTCGGCACGCTGCGCCGGTTCCGGTTCGCGATGAAGGACCCGGCCGTGTGGCTGGACTTCGCGTGGCTGATCCCCGGCGCCATCAGCGGGTTCGTGCTCGGTCTGCTCGCGCTCGTGCCGACCGTGTACGGGCTCGAGGGCGTGCTCCACATCCCGCTCGTCGTCTACGGGCTCACCGGCAGCTGGGGCTACGGCGTCGTCTGGCCGTTCGACAACTGGTTCGAGGCGTGGACCTCCGTGCCGCAGGGCGCGCTGCTGCTGACGATCGGGCTCACCACCGCGCCGTTCCTGATGTGGGTCCACATGAAGTTCGCGAGCTTCTTCCTGTCTCCCACGGGGAACAGCGCGCTCAAGGAGCGCGTGCAGGTGCTCACCGACACGCGGGCCGAGACCGTCGACGCCCAGGCGGCCGAACTCCGTCGCATCGAGCGCGACCTGCACGACGGCGCGCAGGCCCAGCTGGTATCGCTCAGCATGAACATCGGCCTCGCCGAGGAGCTGATCAGAAGGGACCCGGAGGCGGCCATCAAGCTGCTCGAGGAGGCCCGCGAGTCCAGCGGCACGGCGCTGAACGAGCTGCGGCACCTGGTGCGCGGCATCCACCCGCCGGTGCTCGCCGAGCGCGGGCTCGAGGGCGCGGTCCGGGCGCTCGCGCTCGCGGTCCCGGCGACCGTGACGGTCGACGTCGAGCTGCGGGGACGGCTGGAGGCACCCGTCGAGTCGGCCGCCTACTTCGCGGTGGCGGAGGTGCTGGCGAACATCGCCAAGCACAGCAACGCGCGCACGGCGTGGGTCCACATGCGACACGACGACGGTCTGCTGACGATCGGCGTCGGTGACGACGGCGACGGCGGCGCCGACCCGACCGGTGGCACCGGTCTGCGGGGGATCGAGCGACGGCTCGCGGCGTTCGATGGAACGATGATGGTGTCGAGCCCGCCCGGCGGGCCCACCGTCGTCACCATGGAGCTTCCGTGCACGTTGTCATCGCCGAAGACCTCGCCCTCCTCCGAGACGGCCTGACCCGCCTCCTCCAGGCGTTCGACTTCCAGGTGGTGGCCGCTGTCGACAACGGACCGGCGCTGCTGCCGGCGCTCGTCGAGCACCGCCCCGACGTCGCGGTCGTCGACGTGCGGCTGCCACCCACGTTCACCGACGAGGGCCTGCAGGCCGCCGTCGCCGCCCGGTCGCGGATTCCAGGCCTGCCGATCCTGGTGCTCTCCCAGCACGTCGAGCAGCTGTACGCCCGGGAACTGCTCACCGACGGTACCGGCGGCGTCGGCTATCTGTTGAAGGACCGCGTGTCGAACGTGGCCCAGTTCATCGACGCCGTGAAACGTGTCGCTGCCGGCGGCACCGTGATGGATCCGGAGGTCGTCGCGCAGTTGCTGGCCCGCCGCCGCCGCGACGACCCGCTGGAGAACCTGACCGCGCGCGAGCGCGAGGTGCTCGGTCAGATGGCCGAGGGCCGCTCCAACGCGGCGATCGCGGGCAAGCTCTTCGTCACCGAGAAGGCGATCAGCAAGCACATCAACAGCATCTTCACCAAGCTCGGTCTGCCGCCCTCCGACGACGACAACCGACGGGTGCTGGCCGTGCTCGCCTACCTGAATTCGTGACCGGACGCCGCGTCTGATAGGAATTCATACGTGGCAGGCCCGATCGATACATCTGTCCCGCACCCGGCGCGACGGTACAACTACCTTCTGGGCGGAAAAGACAACTTCGCGGCCGACCGCGCGTCCGCCGACCAGCTCACCGCGCTGTTCCCCACGGTGCGCACGGCCGCCATCGAGAACCGCCGGTTCCTCAAGCGTTCGGTGCGGTTCCTCGCCGGCGAGCGCGGCATCCGCCAGTTCCTCGACATCGGCACCGGGCTGCCCACCGCCGACAACACCCACCAGGTCGCGCAGCGCGTCGCGCCCGAGTCGCGCGTGGTGTACGTCGACAACGACCCGATGGTGATGGTGCACGCCCGCGCGTTGCTCACGAGCACGCCCGAGGGCGCCACGAGCTACCTCGAAGACGACCTGCGCCACCCCGAACAGATCCTGCGCCGCACCGAGCTGCACAACACGATCGACATCGACCAGCCGGTCGCGCTGATGCTCGTCGCCGTCCTGCACTTCATCCACGACGAGGACGAGGCCGTCCGCATCGTCCGCCGGCTCACCGACGCGCTCGCGCCCGGCAGCTACGTGGTCTTCTCCGGATCCACCACCGACTTCAGCGCCCCCGAACTGGCCGAGCCCTACAAGGAGCTGGTGCGCGCGGGGAAGATAGACATCTGGCCGCGGTCGAAGGCCGAGTACGAGAACCTGTTCTCCGGCCTCGAAATCCTGGAACCAGGCGTCGTCGCGGTGTCCGAGTGGCGCCCCGACGGCGAGGCCGAGGTCCCACCGGCCGCCGACGTCCAGATCCTCGGCGGCGTCGCGCGCAAGGTCTGAGCGCCGGTCACCGTCCATCGTGCACGGTCCATAGTGGACGCATGTGCCGGCGGGCCGTGCGTCCACTATGGACTTCCGCCCGGGCCTACGCGTCCCGCCGGCGCATGACCCGGCCACCGACGAACAGCGCGGCCGCCGACCACGCCGCCGTGACCGCGGCACCGACCGCCGGCGGGTAGGGGTCGCCGTCGCCGCTCAGGAAGTGCGACGCGGCCGGGCCGGGGGACAGGTCGGCGACCCAGGTGAGCGCCGCGATGTCGGGCGCGGCGAGCAGCGGCGGCACCAGGATCAGCAGCAGGAACAGCACCACGAGGGTCAGCACGGCGCCGCGGAGCGCCGCACCCAGTCCCAACGCCAACAGCCCCAGGAGCGCCGACACCACCGCGATCGCGGCGAGGTCCGCCAGGTCGGGCGAGGGCGGGTCGGTGAGGATGGGCGCCGCCGCGGCCGCGCCACCGACCGCGAGCACGGCGCCGGCGGCGGCGGTGACGGCCGCGACCACGACGGCCTTGGCCAGGAGGACGCGGGTGCGCGCGGGTGTCCACTGTAGAGTCGCCCGCATCGTGCGGTGGGAGTACTCGTTCGTGACCGCGAGCATCGCGAGGGCCAGCACCGCGAGCTGCGCGACGGAGAACGCCTCGACCGCCACGTCGGTGGCGCTCGACCCGGTGAGCTCGTCGCCGTTGTCGACCCAGAACGCGACCTGCACGCTCGACAGGAGCATCACGGCGAGCGCTCCGACGAGGGCCCACCAGGTCGAGCGGACCGACCACAGCTTCGTCCACTCGCTCGCCACCGTCGCGCGGATCATCGGACCAGCTCCATGTACGCCTCCTCCAGGGATGCCCGTCCCGGGCTGAGCTCGTGCAGCCGCACCCCGAGCGTGTGGGCGAGGTCGCCGACCTCCGCGGCGGTGACGCCGGTGAGCACCAGGCCACTGCCGTTACCGGTGACACCGACCGTGGGGGCGAGGTGCCTGCGCAGCTCGCTGAGGTCCGGGCCGCGGACGGTGACCGTCGCCGTCCCGACGAGCTCCTCGACGCTGGCGTCGGCGATCAGCCGCCCTTTGTTGATGACAATCAACCGGTCGGCGGTCTGTTGCATCTCGCTCATCAGGTGGCTGGACACGAACACCGTGCGGCCCTCCCGTGCCAGCGACCGCATCAGCTCCCGGATCCAGCGGACGCCATCGGGGTCGAGGCCGTTGACCGGCTCGTCGAGCAGCAGCACGCCGGGGTCCCCGAGCAGCACGCCGGCGATGCCGAGGCGCTGCATCATGCCGAGGGAGTAGGTGCCGGCCCGCTTGCCGGCCTTGTCGCCGAGGCCGACGGTGGCGAGCACGGCGTCGACCCGCCCGGGCGCGATGCCGTTGCTCTTCGCCATGGCGACGAGGTGCGCGCGGCCGCTGCGTCCCGGGTGCACGCCGTTCGCTTCGAGGAGGCCGCCGACCTCGTGCAGCGGGAACTTCAGGTCCTTGTAGCGCTTGCCGTTGATCAGGGCGGTGCCCCGGTCGGGCCGGTCGAGGCCGAGGATCATCCGCATCGTGGTGCTCTTGCCGGCGCCGTTCGGTCCGAGGAACCCGGTGACGCGCCCGGGCGGCACGTCGAAGGTCAGGCCGTCGACGGCGGGTCTGCCGTCGTAGCGCTTGGTGAGCTCGCGTAGAGCGATCATGCCCCGGACGGTACGGGTCCGCCGGCCCGCCGCGCTGCCGCCGACAGTGACGTGGTCGACCTGACTTTCGTCAGGTTCCCCAGATCGACGCGGCCCACTCGGGGTGGTCGACGAACGGGTTGCGGTTGTGCTGCCAGGTCGCGAACACGACCTCGTTGCGCCGCCGCTCCTGCGCGTCCGGCGGGTCGGCGGCGTGCCACCGCAGCAGCACCGACAGGCGTCCGGTCCGTGGTGCCGAGCCGTTGTTCACCGCGTCGTTCAGTTCGAGGTCGGGGTACCCGTCGCCGCCCTCGTACCGGATCGCCATGTACATGAGCATCCGGGCGACGTCGCCCTTCACGGCGTCACGCGGCTCGAACGAGTCGGTGTCGGTGCGGCAGCCGGTGCACTCGGCCACGGTCGAGCCACCGGTGTCGAAGTCCTTGTTGCCGCGCGTCGAGTTGACGGTGACGTCCTCGGGGCGCAGGTGGTGCAGGTCCGTACCGGGTCCGGCCGCGGTGCCGAAGTCGCCGTGCGACTGGGGCCACACGTGCTCGCGGTTCCAGTCGTCGGCGTTGCCGCCGTTCGACGTCTTGCTCTGCGAGCGCCCGGAGTACAGGAGCACCACGTTCGCCGCGTTGGCCGGATCCTGGTCGGTCTGCTGCAACGCGGTCCAGACCTGGCTGTAGCTCAGCTTCGTGTGGTTGCCGATGATGCCGTGCAGCGCCGCGCGCAGCGCCGCACCGGACTTACCGGCGGCCGCGGCGTAGTAGTCCGACGTCGTGCCTCCGCTCGTGGCCATCGAGGTGGGCTCCTTCAACCCGCCGTGGCTGAAGTACGCCGTCAACTGGCCCGCGACGACGATCCGTCGGCCCATCAGCCCGGGGTTGGTCCGCAGCCCGAACGCCGCCCGGTACGCGCTGGTCACCTGCACGTAGAGCATCCGCGCGGTGCCGGTCTCCGACGCCGAGTCGGCGATGGCGATCGCCGTGTCTCCGGTGAACCCCGACCGCAGCACCGACCCGGCCGACACCGGCTGCCCGACGACGAACCCGGCGACCGGAGCCGCCCGGCCGTCCTGAGCCGCCAGGGCGGCGGCCACGGTGAGCTCCGCCTCGGCCGAGGCCGGCGCGACGACGACGCCCCCGGCGAGCAACCCCACCAGAGCCACGAGCCAGCCCCATGACCGCATGCGCCTCATGAACCACCCCACCAGGCTCCGAGCCAGTGCGATGATCGTAAATGTCTTCGCGGCTCCGGCCCAGCCAATCCGGCCAACCTGGCACGCCCGCTACCCGCCCACCGTCCGCTGGCCGTGCATCGACCTCCGCGCAACCGGGGAGACAAAACGCGTCCCGGACAGCACTTCCTCTCCCGGCACACACCGCCGCGACCCGGATGTGGCGAGAAGGGCGTCGGGTCAGGCGAACAGGTCGGCGATCTGCTGGAGCTGGCCCGGGTCGCCCTGGACCAGCAGCGAGGTGATGACCGTCTCGCGCCAGCGGGACAGCTCGTCCTTGATCTTCTCCGGCGAGCCGATCAGGGCCAGGTCCTCCACCAGGGCCGTCGGCACGGCGGCGATGGCCTCCTTCTTCCGGCCGGCCAGGTACAGGTCGGCGATCGTGTCGCACTCCCGCTCGTAGCCGAGGCGGGCGACCACGTCGCGGTGGAAGTTGGCCGTCCGGGCACCCATCCCGCCGACGTACAGGGCGATGAACGGACGGATGAAGTCGGCCGCCTCCTCGACGTTCGGGTGCACGATCACCGGTACCGCGGCGCAGACCTCGAAGGTGTCGGCCGTGTGGCGCGCTGTGTCGCGGGCGAAGCCCTCGGCCAGCGCCGCCGCGTAGAAGTCGTTGGCCTTCGGCGAGAACAGGAACGGCAGCCAGCCGTCGGCGATCTCGGCGGCCAGCGCCACGTTCTTCGGGCCCTCGGCACCCATGAAGATCGGGATCTCGGTGCGGCGCGGATGCAGCGTCGACTTCAGGGCCTTGCCCAGGCCGGTGCCGCCGCGCAGCGGAAGCTGGTAGAACTCGCCGTCGAACTCGACGGGCCCGCCGCGGGCGACGATCTGCCGCACGATCGCGATGTACTCGCGGGTGCGTGCCAGCGGACGCGGGTATGGCAGCCCGTACCAGCCCTCCACCACCTGCGGACCGGAGGCGCCCAGCCCGAGCACGAACCGGCCACCGGAGAGGTGGTCGATCGTCATCGCCGCCATGGCGGCCGCGGCCGGGGTGCGGGCCGACATCTGCATGATGTTCGTGCCCAGCCGCAGGGTCGACGTGGTCGAGCCCCACCAGGCCAGCGGGGTCAGACAGTCGGAGCCGTACGCCTCCGACGTCCAGGCCGAGTCGAAGCCCAGCCGTTCCGCCTCGGCGAGCACCCCCGGAACGTCGGCGGGCGGACCGGAGGACCAGTAGCCAATGCTGTACCCGAGCTTCACGAGCCTCAGCCTACGTGCGGACCGGCGTCAGTCCACGTCGACCTGGATCGAACCGCGCGAGACGTCGCATACCTGCCACGACCCGTCGGCGAGCCGGTTCAGGTCGAACGTGTACTTCAGCACCCCCGCGCCCGACGGCGTGAGGTCGAGGTTCGCGTTCCCCGACGTGTCGCCGCGGCTGGTGTACGTCACGAACTGCTTCCACGGACGCGGGTGCGGCTCGAACTCCGCACGCAGGTCAGCCTCCGGCTGGATCTCGGCGCAGCCGAGCGCCGCGGCGGCGGCGTACTCGCCCCGCTCCAGGGTGCCGACGAACGCCGTGAGCGCCTCGACCAGCCTGTCGTTGTCGGGGTCGGACGGAATGGAGACCGACGGTAGGGACAGGCCACCACCGCACCCGCTCAACAGGACGAGCGAGACGGCAGCGAGGACGAGACGACGCAGCACGCCTGCACGATAAATGCCCAGGTCAACGTGGACTCGCTCACCCGCGGAGACGGCCAGCCCGCCGCGCTGTACGTGCCGGTGAACCGCACCAGCGGGCCCCGGACCTCCCGCACCTCGTACGACACCCGGGCCCCGGCAATGCTCTCCGGTCATCACGACGAAGTCGAACCCGCGGTCCCGGCGCGCGACCGACAGGTAGCCGTGCACCCACTCCACGTCGGTGCGCCGGCGCTGCCGCAGCCGACGTCGAGCGCCGAGCCGGCCCGCAGGAGATACGGCAGGTAGAACCGGAAGTCGCGGCGGCCCTCCTGCGGGTGGAAGCGGTCGTACAGCCCGGCACGGGATGACGGAGCGTTTTGCCTGTTTGATGGCTGTTCTGCGACCCGGACGGGACCATCGGCCATCAACCGATGCCGATGGGTGGGAGGCTACGAACATCACAAACGCTTGTTGATGTTCATAGCCTCCCACCCGCTCACGATCATCGACGTATCGGTATGGCGGAGCTCCCGACATTCATCACGAAACAGGCGGACGGACGTCCGAGCCCTCGGAATAGATCATCTAGAGCTCAAAGCCAGGGGACCGGGAGCAGAGCACCGCCGTGGCGCGAGTCCCGCCCAGCGCGGCGGCCAGCGCACCGACCAGTCCCTCGACGTCGGCCCGGGCGCCGGCGTGCAGCGCCTCCGCGACGATCAGCACGTTCGACGTCGAGGCGCGCACCGCGGAGTAGCCGCTCTGGCGGTTGGTCCAGCGACGCGCGTGGGCCCGCCCGGCCGAGTCGACGAACGACACCTCGCCCGGCTCGGGGTGCTCGGTGTCACCGGCGAACGTCTCGTACACCTCGGTGCCCTCGGCGTAGCGGACCTCCAGGTCGCCGTCGACCCGGTCCAGGTCGAGCGCCGCCACCGGGACCGCGTAGGCCATCGAGACCGCGTTGCACAGGTCGACCAGCGGGTTGATCCGGGCCACCGCGCCCTCCTTCGACAGCCGCCGCAGCAACGCCTCCGACGCGCACCGGTACTGCGTGGGCTTGAGCCCCATCCGCGCGAACGCCCGACGCCACGCCTGGATCTCCGGGAACTCCGCGAGCGGCCCGCCGGCCAGGCGGGCGGACGCCGTCGCGGTGTGGGAGGCGACGGCGGCCGAGACGTCCGGCGTCACTCCGGAGAACGCGACCACCCCGGCCACCAGGTCGGGAAAGTCGTCGCGCAGGTCCTTGGCGTGCTGGAAACGGGTCACCCCGAAGACTCTGCCGACGCGCGCGGCCGGTGAACAGGACCACCGGCCAGCGAAGGAACAGGTCCACACTGGACGGATGGACGACCTGCTCACCGACGTCACCGCGGGCGTGTACCGGTACGGCGTACGCGACGACCGCGGCGTCGCGATGGACACGCTCAAGGTGATCGGGGACCCGGCCGGTGGCTACCTCGCCGTCTACCACTCGCGTCCACGGAGGGACGCTTTCACGGTCCACCTGGCCCGTTCCGACGACCTGATCACCTGGCGCCATCACGCGGACCTCGACCACGACGCCTCCCAACCGACGATCGCGGCGCTGGCCGGCCAAGGGTTCCTCGTGGCGGTGGAGGCCGGCGGCGCGGGCCGGCCGGCGTGGCTGCGGGTGCACCACTACCCGACGCGGCGCGCCCTGCTCGACGCCCGGCCCGCCCGGACCTTCGACGCGCCGCACACGCTCGTGCCGGCCGACCGCTACGCCGAGGGCACCCCGCACATCGCGTACGCGGCGCCCGACGCCTCCGTGGTCGACCTCGGCTTCCACTACTTCCGCGACGGCGTGGTCGACCGGCAGGGTGCCGGCCGGCTGACCGACCTCCGGCACTGGGAGAGCGCCGCCGACCCCGCCCTCGACGCGGCGGTCGAGGCGTGGGGGGCACGGGGCAACATCGGCGGGCGCGACACCGCGCGGGTCGGGAGTGAGTGGGTGACCCTGATCGAGGGTCAGCTGAGGCCGCGGGACTGGGGTTCGTGGCGCGTTTTCCGGTACGACCGGGGCTCGGGGAAGGCGTGGCCGCTGGCCTTCCGGACCCACGGCGGCAGCACCGCGTTCGCTAATCCCACGGTGACGTTTCTGCAGGCCCCGACGGGTATGGACGCGGTGGTGGTGACGCTGTTCGTGTTCAGCGAGGGCGCCGCACCGGGTGAGGCCGGACCGCTCCTCTTCTACAGAGAGCTGAAAATAGACTAGTGAGTGAGTGACTCACTCAGTACAGTTCTCGGCGTGGTCAGTGAACGTGCCCGGCCCTTACCGCCGGACGAACGCCGGGCGTCGCTCATCGCGGCGGCGATCCCGCTCATCTCCGAGCACGGACTCAAGGTGACGACGAAGCAGATCGCCCAGGCCGCCGGTGTGGCCGAGGGCACGATCTTCCGGGTCTTCACCGACAAGACCGAGCTCGTCCAGGCCGCCATCAACAGCGCGTTCGACCCGGAGCAGACCCTCTCCGAGCTGGGCGCCATCGACCTCGACCTGCCGCTGCACGAACGGTGCCTGGCGATCACCACGGTGCTGCAGGGCCGGCTGGTCGCCGTCTTCAAAATCATGATCGCGATGCGGATGGCACCCGGGCAACCGAAATACCGCCCGAAGTACGGCTCGGCGCCACCGGAGAAGCCCGGGCCGCCGGGGTACCCCGGGCCCCGGATCGACCCGAAGACCGAGGAGATCGCCGCCGAGATCCTGCGGCTCCTCGCACCCGACCGCGACCGGCTCACCCGCCCGATCGAAGAGGTGGCCCACCTCTTCCGGCTGCTCACGTTCTCGGGCTCACACCCGTTCATCTCCGACGGTCAGGTGCTGACCGCCGAACAGATCACCTCGACCATCCTCGACGGCGTGCGCCGTCGCGACGAAGAACCTGACCATGGGGGAAGCCGGTGCTGATCCGACTGCTTCGCACACATCTGCGCCCGTACAAACGCGAACTCACCTACGTCGTGGTGCTGCAGCTCGTCGGCACCATGGCCTCGCTCTACCTGCCGCGGCTGAACGCCGACATCATCGACCACGGCATCGCCGTCGGCGACACGGGCTACATCATGAAGACCGGCGGCTGGATGCTGCTGTTCACGGCCGTCCAGATGGCCTGTTCGATCGTCGCGGTGTACTTCGGCGCGCGGGCAGCGATGGGGTTCGGGCGCGATCTCCGCGCGGCGATCTTCGGCCGCGTGGGTGAGTTCAGCGGACGTGAGGTGGGCCGGTTCGGCGCACCGACGCTGATCACGCGCACCACCAACGACGTGCAGCAGGTGCAGATGCTGGTCGTGGTGACCTGCACGATCCTGGTGGCGGCCCCGATCATGTGCGTCGGCGGCATCATCATGGCGCTGCGCGAGGACGTCGGCCTGTCCTGGCTGATGCTCGTATGCGTGCCGGTGATGGTGATCGTCGTCGGGCTCATCATGATGCGGGCGATCCCGCAGTTCCGCCTGATGCAGGACCGCATCGACACGGTGAACCGGGTGCTGCGCGAGCAGATCACCGGCATCCGGGTGGTGCGCGCGTTCGTCCGGGAGCCGTTCGAGACGAAGCGGTTCGGCGCGGCCAACGGCGACCTCACCGACACCGCGCTGAAGGTCGGGCGGCTGCAGGCGATGATCTTCCCCACGATCATGTTCGTGTTCAACGGGTCGAGCGTCGCGGTGCTGTGGTTCGGCGCGTTCCGGGTCGACAGCGGCGCCATCGAGATCGGCGCGCTCACCGCGTTCCTCAGCTACCTGGTGCAGATCCTCATGGCCGTCATGATGTCGACGTTCATGTTCATGATGGTGCCGCGCGCCGCGGTCTGCGCCGAGCGCATCACCGAGGTGCTCGACACCGAGTCGACGGTGGCACCGCCGTCGGCGCCGGTCCTGGAGGTCACCGGACGCGGCCACGTGGAGCTGCGCGACGTGCGGTTCCAGTACCCGGGCGCGGAGTACCCGGTCCTCTGCGACGTGAGCATCACGGCCGAACCCGGCCGCACCACCGCGGTGATCGGCAGCACCGGTGCGGGCAAGACCACGCTGCTGTCGCTGATCCCGCGGCTGTTCGACGCCACCGGCGGCGCCGTACTCGTCGACGGCGTCGACGTGCGGGAGCTCGACTTCGGCGTGCTGTGGGACCGCATCGGGCTGGTGCCGCAGAAGCCGTTCCTGTTCTCGGGGACGATCGCCAGCAACCTCCGGTACGGCAGGCCCGACGCCACCGACGAGGAGCTGTGGGCCTGTCTGGAGGTCGCGCAGGCGCGCGACTTCGTCGAGGAGCTACCCGAAGGGCTGCTGGCGCCGGTGGCGCAGGGCGGCACCAACCTGTCCGGCGGGCAGCGGCAGCGCCTCGCGATAGCGCGGGCCCTCATCCGCAAGCCGGAGATCTACCTGTTCGACGACTCGTTCTCCGCGCTCGACCTCGGCACCGACGCCCGCCTGCGGGCCGCGTTGAAGCCGGTCACCGCCGACGCGGCGGTCATCATCGTGGCCCAGCGCGTGTCGACGATCGTCGACGCCGACCGGATCGTCGTGCTCGAGGACGGGCGCGTGGTCGGCACCGGGCGGCATCAGGAGCTCCTGGAGACCTGCCAGACCTACCGGGAAATCGTGGAATCGCAGCAGACGGTGGGGGCGTCTCAATGACACAGACGGAACCGAAGAAGACCGCGCCGGCCCGGATCGCGGGCGCGCCGCAGCGCCAGGCCGGTCCGCCGTGGATGGGCCAGGGCATGCCGGCCGAGAAGTCCATGACGTTCTGGCCGTCGGCGAAGCGCCTCCTCCGGCGGCTGAGCCCGCACCGGGTCCGGCTGATCGCCGTGGTGGCCCTGGGCGCCCTGAGCGTGCTGCTCTCCGTGGTGGTGCCGAAGATCCTGGGCTGGGCCACCGACGTGCTGTTCGCCGGTGTGATCGGCGAGCGGCTGCCGGCCGGCAGCACCAAGGAGCAGGCGGTCGAGGGCGCCCGCGCGGCGGGCAACGACAACATCGCCGACATGCTGGCGCGGATGGACGTCGTCCCCGGACAGGGCATCGACTTCGACCGGCTGGCGGAGATCATCGCGTGGGCGGTGGTGTTGTTCGTGGGGTCGAGCATCCTCATGTGGCTGCAGGGCTACCTGCTCAACGACATCGTGCAGGGCAGCATCCGCACGCTGCGCGACGAGGTCGAGGGCAAGCTGAACCGGCTCCCGCTGCCGTACTTCGACAACCAGCAGCGCGGTGAGATCCTCAGCCGGGTCACCAACGACATCGACAACATCGCCCAGACGCTGCAGCAGACGCTCAGCCAGCTGCTGACTAGCCTGCTCACCGTCGTCGGCGTGGTCGTGATGATGTTCGTGATCTCGCCGCTGCTGGCGCTGATCGCGCTCGTCGCGGTGCCGCTGTCGATGGTGGTGACCGGGCAGGTGGCGAAGCGGTCGCAGAAGCAGTTCATCGCCCAGTGGAAGTACACCGGCATGTTGAACGCGCACATCGAGGAGTCGTTCACCGGGCACGAGCTCGTGAAGGTCTTCGGCCGGCAGAAGGAGTCGGAGGCGACATTTGCCGACCGCAACGAGAAGCTGTTCACCGCCGCGTTCAAGGCGCAGTTCATCTCCGGCATCATCATGCCGTCGATGATGTTCATCGGGAACCTGAGCTACGTCGCGGTCGCGGTGGTCGGCGCGCTGCGGGTCGCTACGGGCGCGATGAGCCTGGGTGACGTGCAGGCGTTCATCCAGTACTCCCGGCAGTTCACCCAGCCGCTGACCCAGGTGGCGTCGATGGCGAACCTGCTGCAGAGCGGCGTGGCCTCGGCCGAGCGGGTGTTCGACCTCCTCGACGCCGACGAGCAGACGCCCGACCCCGCGAAACCGCGAACGGTCGAGCAGACCCGTGGCCGGGTGGCGTTCGAGCACGTGAGCTTCTCCTACGACCCCGCCAAGCCGCTGATCGACGACCTGTCGCTGGTGGCCGAGCCGGGTCAGACGGTGGCGATCGTCGGGCCGACCGGCGCCGGCAAGACCACGCTGGTGAACCTCATCATGCGGTTCTACGAGCTCGACGGCGGCCGCATCACGCTCGACGGCGTCGACGTCGCGTCGATGAGGCGCGCCGACCTGCGTGACCAGATCGGCATGGTGCTCCAGGACACCTGGCTCTTCGGCGGCACGATCCGCGACAACATCGCCTACGGCGACCCCGACGCCACCGAGGAGCAGATCCTCGCGGCGGCGCGGGCCGCGTACGTCGACCGGTTCGTGCACAGCCTGCCCGACGGCTACGACACGGTGATCGACGAGGAGGGAAGCAACGTCAGCGCCGGCGAGAAGCAGCTGATCACGATCGCGCGGGCGTTCCTCGCCGACCCGCAGCTGCTGATCCTCGACGAGGCGACCAGCTCCGTCGACACCCGCACCGAGGTGCTGGTGCAGCACGCGATGGCGGAGCTGCGGTCGGGCCGCACCAGCTTCGTGATCGCCCACCGCCTGTCGACCATCCGCGACGCCGACCTGATCCTCGTGATGGTCGGCGGCCGGATCGTGGAGCAGGGCACGCACGAGGAGCTGATGGCCGCGCGGGGCGCCTACCACCGCCTGCACAACGCCCAGTTCACCGCGCCGGCGGAGGTGCCCGCCTAGTCACTCGACGAGACCCGCCTGGAAGGCGACGACCGCTGCCTGCACCCGGTTCTTCACCCCGAGCCGGGTCAGGAGCGTGCTCACGTACGCCTTGACCGTGCCCTCCACGAGGAACAGCCGTCCCGCGATCTCCGCGTTCGACAGCCCCTGGCCGAGCAGGGTCAGCACCTGTGTCTCGCGGTCGGTCAGGCCGGCGATCCGGTCGCGGGCGGCGCGGTCGCGGTGGTGGCGGCCGTCGGCCCACCGGTTGATCACGCGTTTCGCCACGGCGGGGGACAGGTACGCGCCGCCGCCGGCGACCGCGTGCACGCCGGCGATCAGCTCACGCGGGTCACCGGCCTTGAGCAGGAACCCGCCGGCGCCGTCGCCGAGGGCGCGCTCGACGTACTCGTCCTCGCCGAACGTCGTCAGCATCACGACCGCGGTTGACGGCACGGTGCGGCGGATCTCGGCGGCGGCGGCCAGCCCGTCGAGCACCGGCATCCGGATGTCGACCAGCGCGACGTCGGGGCGGTGGGCCCGGACGCCCTCGACCGCCGCGCGGCCGTCGCCGGCCTCGGCGACCACCTCGATCGCCGGGTCGGTGGCCAGGATCGCCCGGACCCCGGCCCGGATCATCGCCTCGTCGTCGGCCAGCAGCACCTTGATCATGAAACCCGGTCCTTGCTGATCAGGCGGCCGTCGCGGAAGCAGAGCCGGAACGTGGCCGACGCCATCGGGAAGTTGCCGTCGCTGTAGTACTCGCACGTGGCACCGGGCGGGTCGGCCCCGTCGGGCGGCTGGAGCACCTGGCGCGGGGGCAGCGGCAGGTCGGCGCGCGGCTGGCCGATCCGCAGCGCCTCGAACGTCGCCGTCTCCATCACCGAGCCCGACGACGCGTACGGGTAGTAGGCCAGCGACATGAGCGTGGCGATGGCGACCGGCGTGGCGACCGCGACCACCAGGCTCCGGCGGACCCTGCGGCGCGCCGTCTGCAGCGGTGGTCGCTGTGGCACCGCCACGTGCGGCAGGTCGGCGTGGACCAGGAACGCGCCGTCGCCGGCACCGACCGTGATCGTGCCGCCGGCCATCCGGACCACCTCGCGGAGCCCCGCGAGCCCGAACCCCTCCACCACGCCGGTGCCCGGCGGAACCGGGTTGCCCACCGTGACGGTGGTGACGTCCGCCGCCGCGACCACCCCGACGGTGACCGGCGCACCGGGCGCGTGCCGGGCCGCGTTGGTGAGCGACTCCTGCACGATCCGGTACACGGCCCGCGCGACGGCGGGTGGGGCGGTGCCGGTCTCCGTGAGCTCCACGTCGAGACCCGAGCCGCGGGCCCGGGAGACCAGCGCGTCGACGGACTCGTCACGCGGGGCGAGCGGCGCCGGCGTCTCGTCGTCGTGGAGCACCCCGATGATCTCGCGGAGCCGCTCGGTGGCCGCCTGCACGCCGGCCCGCACCTCGGCGGCGGCCCGGCTCTCCGGCCCGGCGGCCAGTTCCAGGGCACCGGCCCGCAGCGCCAGCAGGCTCAGGTCGTGCCCCAGCGAGTCGTGCATCTCGCGGGCGATGCGGGCCCGCTCGCGCAGCCGGGCCTGCGCCGAGACCATGCCCTGCTCGCGCTCCAGGTCGTCGGCCCGCTGCCAGCCCATCGTCACCAGCTCGTCCTGCTGCCGGCGGTAGCGGCCGACCAGCCACGGGAACACCCCGACGAACAGCAGCGTGGCGGCGAGGTAGAACCAGGTGGCCGGCTTCGTGCCGAACACCCCGACGGTGAGGGCGCTGCCGCCGGCGGCCACGACCGCGAACACGGCGGCGGTGGGCCAGGCCGCGGCGACCCGCCGGCCGGTGAGGTAGGCGAGCACCGGTACGGAGAACGACAGGTTGCCGTCGAAGATGCTGCCGACGATCACCAGCGCCAGCCCGGCGACCGGCGCGTTCGGCCGGCCCGACCGCCGTCCCAGCCACAGCGCCGCGGTGAGCACGGCGAGGGCGGCGAGGAACCGGAGCGCCCACCCCACCTCGAGCGGCGGCCACACCTGCCCGGCCGCCACGGGCGCCGCCAGGACGGCCCACAGCAGCAGGTCGAGCAGCCGGGATCTCATCCGGAGAACGCTACAAGCGGCCGGTAGCAGCGGATACTGCCGAAAGTCAGTCCCGTCGAACGAGTTCGACACGGATCGATGTTGACATCGCCCGGAGCCCGCTCATAGGTTCGGGAGTCACTTAATCGGTTAAGTCTCCACCGCCAGGAGGCACCATGTCCCGACGCTTCGGTGTGGTCACGGCTCTGCTCGCGCTCATCGCGTCCGTCGGGGCGCAGGCCCCCGCGATGGCTGAGCCGGTTCAGAAGAAGAACCTCTTCGTGACCCGCGCGGGCAGCGACCTGCGCCTCGACGGCCACACCTTCAGGTTCGCCGGTACCAACAACTACTACCTGATGTACAAGTCGCCGCTCATGGTCGACGACGTGTTCGCCGACGCGCAGGCCGCCAGGTTCAACGTCCTGCGCACCTGGGGCTTCCTCGACATCGGCAACCAGGACGGCTCGAACTCGATCCGCGGCAAGGCCGACGGCGTCTACTTCCAGTACTGGGACGGCACGAAGCCGGCCTACAACGACGGCCCCGACGGGCTGCAGAAACTCGACTACGTGCTCGCCAGCGCGAGAAGACACAACATCCGCCTCGTCATCCCGCTGACCAACAACTGGAACGACTTCGGCGGTATGGACCAGTACGTGCGCTGGGCCGGCGGCAGCTACCACGACGACTTCTACACGAACCCCACCATCAAGGGCTGGTACAAGGACTGGATCAGCCACGTGCTCAACCGGGTCAACCCGCTCACCGGCGTCGCCTACAGGGACGACCCGACGGTGATGGCGTGGGAACTCGGCAACGAGCCGCGGTGCCTGTCGGCCGGCGCCTACCCGCGCTCGCCGAACTGCACCACCGCCACGATCAACGCGTGGGCCGACGAGATGAGCCGCCACATCAAGTCGGTCGACCGCAACCACCTCGTGGGCGCCGGAGACGAGGGCTTCTTCTGCGACGATCCGAACCACGAGGACTGGACCCGCAAGTGCAGCGAGGGCGTCGACACGATCGCGCTCGCCAGCCTGCCGGCGATCGACATGATGTCGTTCCACATCTACCCGACGGCGTGGGGCAAGGACCTCCCGTGGACGTTCGAGTGGATCAAGCGGCACGTGCGGGAGGCCAACCGCATCGGCAAGCCTGTGTTCTGGGGCGAGTTCGGCTGGCTCGACAAGTCCACCCGCAACGTCGTCTTCAAGCAGTGGACCGACCTGTTCGACGCCGAGGGCGGCGACGGCTGGCTCTACTGGATCCTGTCGGGCGTGCAGGACGACGGCACCTTGTATCCGGACTACGACGGGTACACCGTCTACTGCCCGAGCCCGGTCTGCACCACGCTCACCAACGCGCGTGACGAGCTGCTCGGGCCGCAGCGGTCGCGGCCACCGGTCGCCGACCACGACACCGCGGTCGCCGAGTTCGACCAGCCGGTCACGCTCACCCCGGCCGCGAACGACGTCGCGTACCGGACCAGCGTGCGGGCGTCCTCGATCGACCTCGACCCGGCGACGGCCGGGCAGCAGAAGACGAGGAACGGCTTCGCGCTGAACCCCGACGGCACGGTGACCTTCACGCCGACCCCGGGCCAGGTGGGCACCGTCACGGGCAGCTACACGATCCGCGACCAGGCGGGCCGACTGTCCAATGTGGCCACCCTGACGGTCACCGTGAAGCCCGACGCCGGCGCGGCCGTGGTGATTTCGACCTTCGAGTCCGGAACCGACGGGTGGGGACCGGGTAGCTGGCTGCCCGACGCGGGAACCGTGGCGCAGACGACGGAGTTCCACCCGCAGGGCGCCTACGGGCTGCGGCTGACCGTCACCGCCGACCACTGGTTCGGCCCGGCGCTCGCGGCGCCGCTCGACCTCACCGGCAAGCAGTTCTTCCGGGCCGAGCTGCGTACCGGCGCGACCGGCACGTCGGTGTCGCTCGCGGTGCAGACCGGGGCGGACTACACGTGGTGCCAGACCCCGTTCCCGTGGGTCAACGCGAACACCACCACGACGATCTCGTTCGATCTGCTGACCGAGCTGTCGTGCGCGGCGAACCTCGCCGACGTGAAGGCGCTGTACCTGTTCCTCAACGCGGGCACGCACGACCTCGACGACATCCGGGCCGAATAGGGGTCGTGGAGGTTGTCACAACGGTATGGGAGGCGGCGGAGGCGCGCTTAGTATCCGTGAATGAGCGAACTCCGCTTAGCCTCCGACTTCCCCACCGCCACCGCCGAGGCGTGGGAGAAGCTGGTGCTCGGCGTCCTGCGCAAGTCGGGCGCCGCCACCGACGACAGCACGCCCGCGGAGGCGGTGGAGCTGTTGACCACCACCGGGTACGACGGCGTGGCGCTCGCACCGCTGCACACCGCCGCCGGATCACCGCCACCGCCGTCCGTTCCGCTGGGGCGAACGGCCAACGGGTGGGACATCCGGCAGCGGCACGCCGACCCGGATGCCGCGGCCACCTCCGAGGCGGCCCGTGCCGATCTGGAGAACGGGGTCGCGTCGCTGTGGCTCGTGCTCGGCGCGGGCGGCGTCCCCGTCGACAGGCTGACGACCGCGCTCGACGGCGTGCTGCTCGACCTGGCCGGCGTGACGCTCGACGCCGGTGCCGCGACGGCCGACGCCGCCGAGGCGTTCCTCGCGGCGGGTGGCGGGTCGGGCAACCTCGGGTTCGACCCGTTCGCCGGCGCCGGTGACCTGCCGGGCGCGGCGGCCTTCGCGCGGCGCGTGGCCGACCGTCCCGGGTTGCGCGCCATGGTCGTCGACGCGCTGCGGTACCACGACGCCGGCGCCAGCGACGCCGAGGAGCTGGCCTGTTCACTGGCGACCGGCGTGGCGTACCTGCGTGGGCTCACCGATGCCGGGCTCAGCGTGGCGCAGGCGTTGGCACAGCTGGAGTTCCGCTACGCTGCCACCGCCGACCAGTTCGGCACGATCGCGAAGCTACGGGCGGCCCGGCGGCTGTGGGCGAGGGTCGCGCAGGCGTGCGGCGAGCCGTCGGCGACGCAGACCCAGCACGTGGTGACGTCGGCCGCGATGATGGCGGCGCGTGACCCGTGGGTGAACATGCTGCGCACCACGCTCGCGTGCTTCGCCGCCGGTGTGGGCGGCGCCGACGCCGTCACGGTGCTGCCGTTCGACCACCGGCTCGGGCTGCCCGACGGGTTCGCGCGGCGGATCGCCCGCAACACCCAGTCGCTGCTGATCGACGAGGCGAGCGTGAGCCGGGTCGCCGATCCGGCCGGCGGATCCTGGTACGTCGAGAGCCGCACCCTCGGCCTCGCGCGGGCCGCGTGGGCGTGGTTCACCGAGATCGAGGGCGCCGGCGGCATGGCCGCGGCGTTGTCGTCGGGGCTCGTCGCCGAGCGGATCGCGGCGACCTGGGACGCGCGTGCGGAGAACCTGGCGCACCGGCGCGACCCGCTCACCGGGGTGAGCGAGTTCCCGAACCCGCACGAGAAGCTGCCCTCGCGGCGAGAGGCTCCACAGAGGACGGTCGGCGACCTTCCCGTGCACCACTACGGCGAGGCGTTCGAGCGGTTGCGTGACCGGGCCGACGCCGCACCGGAGCGTCCGACGGTGTACCTCGCGACGCTCGGTCCGCCCGCCGCGCACAACGCCCGGGTCGGGTTCGCCACCAACCTGTTCGCCGCCGGCGGCGTCGCGGTCGTCGCCGGTCCCGTCGACGGGTTCGCCGCGAGCGGCGCCGCGGTGGCGTGCGTGTGCGGCAGCGACCGGTCGTACGCGGAGGAGGCGTCGGGCGCGGCGCTCGCCCTGGCCAGCGGCGGCGCGCGCCAGGTGTGGTTGGCGGGAAGGCCCGGTGAGTACGACGGCGTCACCGGGTACCTGTACAGCGGCTGCGACGCGGTGGCCGTCCTGGAAGAGGTTCTGTCATGATTCCCGACTTCTCCAAGCTCGAGTTCGACACCGTCGAACCCGCCGCGGCCGGGACCGACCGCGAGACGTGGCTGACGCCCGAGGGCATCGAGGTCAAGCCGTTCTACACGGCGGCCGACCTCGACGGCCTCGACTTCCTCGACACCTACCCGGGCATCGCGCCGTACCTGCGCGGGCCCTACCCGACGATGTACACCACCCAGCCGTGGACGATCCGGCAGTACGCCGGCTTCTCCACCGCGGAGGAGTCGAACGCGTTCTACCGCCGCAACCTCGCGGCCGGGCAGAAGGGCCTGTCGGTGGCGTTCGACCTGCCGACGCACCGCGGCTACGACTCCGACCACCCACGGGTGGCCGGCGACGTCGGCATGGCGGGCGTGGCGATCGACTCCATCTACGACATGCGCCAGCTGTTCGACGGCATCCCGCTCGACAGGATGAGCGTGTCGATGACGATGAACGGCGCCGTGCTTCCGGTGCTGGCGCTGTACATCGTGGCGGCGGAGGAGCAGGGGGTGAAACCGGAGCAGCTGGCCGGCACGATCCAGAACGACATCCTCAAGGAGTTCATGGTCCGCAACACCTACATCTACCCGCCGCAGCCGTCGATGCGGATCATCTCCGACATCTTCCGGTTCACCTCGGAGAAGATGCCGCGGTTCAACTCCATCTCGATCTCGGGCTACCACATCCAGGAGGCCGGTGCGACCGCCGACCTGGAGCTGGCCTACACGCTCGCCGACGGCGTCGAGTACCTGCGCGCCGGCCGCGACGCCGGCCTGGACATCGACGCGTTCGCGCCGCGGCTGTCGTTCTTCTGGGCCATCGGCATGAACTTCTTCATGGAGGTGGCGAAGCTGCGGGCCGCCCGCCTGCTCTGGGCCAAGCTCGTGAAGACGTTCGACCCGAAGAACCCGAAGTCGTTGAGCCTGCGGGCGCACTGCCAGACCTCCGGGTGGTCGCTCACCGCGCAGGACGTCTTCAACAACGTGGCGCGCACGTGCGTCGAGGCGATGGCGGCGACGCAGGGGCACACGCAGTCGCTGCACACCAACGCGTTGGACGAGGCGCTCGCGCTGCCGACCGACTTCTCCGCGCGCATCGCCCGCAACACCCAGCTGGTGATCCAGCACGAGTCGGGCACCACCAAGGTGATCGACCCGTGGGGCGGCAGCGCCTACGTGGAGCGGCTGACGTACGACCTCGCGGCCCGGGCCTGGGAGCACATCCAGGAGGTCGAGGCGGCCGGCGGCATGGCCCGCGCGATCGACGAGGGCATCCCGAAGCTGCGCATCGAGGAGGCGGCCGCCCGTACGCAGGCGCGCATCGACTCGGGTCGGCAGCCGGTGATCGGCGTCAACAAGTACCGGCCCGAGGCCGACGAGCCGATCGAGGTCCTGAAGGTCGACAACGCGAGCGTCCGCGCGCAGCAGTTGGCCAAGCTGCGGCGGCTGCGCGAGGAGCGCGACGACGCGGCCTGCTCGTCGGCCCTGGAGGCGCTGACGCGCGCCGCCGACTCCGGCGAGGGCAACCTGCTCGCGCTGGCCGTCGACGCGGCCCGCGCGAAGGCGACCGTCGGCGAGATCTCCGACGCGCTGGAGAAGGTGTACGGCCGGCACGCCGCCCAGATCCGTACCATCACGGGCGTGTACCGCGACGAGGCCGGCCCCGCGACGAACATCGAGAAGGTGCGCGCCGCCACCGACGCGTTCGCCGACGCCGAGGGACGCCGGCCGCGCATCCTGGTGGCCAAGGTCGGCCAGGACGGGCACGACCGCGGCCAGAAGGTGATCGCCACCGCGTTCGCCGACCTCGGCTTCGACGTCGACGTGGGCGCGCTGTTCCAGACGCCGGCCGAGGTGGCCCGCCAGGCGGTGGAGGCCGACGCGCACATCGTCGGCGTCTCCAGCCTCGCCGCCGGTCACCTCACGCTGGTGCCGTCGCTGCGCGACGAGCTGGCGGCGCTCGGCCGCGACGACATCATGATCATCGTGGGCGGGGTGATCCCGCCGGGCGACTTCGAGGAGCTGAAGGCGGCCGGCGCCGCCGCGATCTTCCCGCCCGGAACGGTGATCGCCGACGCGGCCCTGGACCTGTTGAAGGACCTCTCGGCGCGCCTGGGCCATGCGGCTTGACGACTACGTCTCCGGCGTCCGGTCCGGCAACCGGGCGTGGATGGCGCGGGCGATCACGCTGGTCGAGTCGACCCGGGCCGACCACCGGCGGCTGGCACAGCAGCTACTGGTCGAGCTGACGCCCGACTCGGGCCGGTCGCGGCGGGTCGGCATCACCGGCGTCCCCGGCGTGGGGAAGTCGACGTTCATCGACGCGCTGGGCACGCGCCTGACGTCGGCCGGGCACCGGGTGGCGGTGCTCGCCGTCGACCCGTCCTCGACGCGGACGCGGGGGAGCATCCTCGGCGACAAGACGCGCATGGCCCGGCTGGCCGTCGACGAGAAGGCGTTCGTGCGCCCGTCTCCGACCTCCGGCACGCTCGGCGGCGTGGCGACCGCGACGCGCGAGGCGATCGTGGTGGTCGAGGCGGCCGGGTACGACGTGGTGCTGGTCGAGACCGTCGGCGTCGGCCAGAGCGAGACCGCGGTGGCCGAGATGGTCGACACGTTCCTGCTGCTGACCCTGGCCCGCACCGGTGACCAGCTGCAGGGCATCAAGAAGGGCGTGCTGGAGCTGGCCGACGTGGTCGCGGTGAACAAGGCCGACGGCCCGCACCTGGTCGACGCTCGCCGGGCCGCGCGGGAGCTGGCCGGAGCGCTGCGGCTGATGGGCGAACCCGCTCCCGTGGTGACGTGCAGCGCCATCGAGGAGACCGGCCTCGACGACGTGTGGGCGCAGATCATCAAGCACCAGGACGCGCTGTCCGACAGCGGCGAGCTGGAGCCCCGGCGCCGGCAGCAACAGGTGGGCTGGATGTGGGCGACGGTCCGCGGTGCCGTCCTCGAACGGCTGCGCACCGATCCCGCGGTGACGGCGCTCGCGCCGCACGTCGAGAAGGAGGTTCTCGACGGGACACTCACGCCGTCACTCGCCGCAGCCCGTCTTCTGGAGGCTTTTACGACCTCAGAAGTCGTCGTCGAAGGACACGGTGCCGGTGACGCCGACCTGGTACGCGGAGACCCGCCGCTCGAAGAAGTTTGACAGCTCCTGCACGTCCTGCAGGTCCATGAACGGCAACGGGTTGGTCGAGCCGTACACGGGTGGCAGGTCGAGCTGGGCCAGGCGCCGGTCGGCGACGTGCTCCAGGTACGTGCGCATGTCCTTCGTGGACAGTCCCGGAACGCCCTGCCCCAGCAGGTCCTCGGCGAACTGCGCCTCGCAGTCGACCGCGTCCTTCAGCATCTCGGTGACGTTCGCGGCCAGCTCGTCGTCGAAGAGGTCGGGCTCCTCGCGCCGCACGGTGTCGACCACGTCGAACGCGAACGCCATGTGCATCGACTCGTCGCGGAACACCCAGTTGGTGCCGCTGGCGAGCCCGTGCAGCAGCCCCCGCGACCGGAGGAAGTAGACGTACGCGAAGGCGCCGTAGAAGAACAGCCCCTCGATGCACGCGGCGAAGCAGATCAGGTTGAGCAGGAACGCCTTGCGGTCCGCCTTCGTCTCCAGCCTCCGGAGCTCGAACACCGAGTCGATCCACCGGAAGCAGAAGTCGGCCTTGCGCTTGATCGACGGGATGTTCTCGATCGCGACGAACGCCTCGTACCGCTCCTGCTCGTCGGGCACGTAGGTGTCGAGCAGGTTCAGGTAGAACTGCACGTGCACCGCCTCCTCGAACAGCTGGCGGCTCAGGTACAGCCGGCCCTCCGGCGAGTTGACGTGCTGGTACAGGTTCAGCACGAGGTTGTTCGCCACGATCGTGTCGCCGGTGGCGAAGAACGCGACGAGCCGGCTCACCAGGTGCCGCTCCGCGGGGGAGAGGCGGTGCAGGTCGGCGAGGTCGGTGTGCAGGTCGACCTCCTCGACGGTCCAGGTGTTGCGGATCGCGTCCTTGAACCGGTCGAAGAACTCGGGGTACTTCATCGGCCTCAAGGTGAGATCGAGACCGGGATCGAGCAGGCTCATTGGCACGCCTCGCAGGCTTCGGGGTTCTCCAGGGAGCAGGCGACTGCCTCGTCCGAAGGACGATCGATATACACAGCTTCGGTCGGCCTCACGATCTCCACTGTGGACTGTTGGATCCGGGTCGCCGGGCGCGACCGGAGGTAGTACGTGGTCTTCAGGCCGGCCTTCCAGGCGTAGAGGTACATCGACGAGAGCTTGCCGATGGTGGGCGCCGCCATGAACAGGTTCAGCGACTGGCTCTGGTCGATGAACGGCCCGCGCGCGGCGGCCAGGTCGATCAGCGCCCGCTGCGGCAGCTCCCAGGCCGTGCGGAAGAGCTCCTTGACCTCGGTCGGCAGCTCGGCGATGCCCTGCACCGAGCCCTCGGCCCGCTTGATCTCGGCACGTACGGCCTCGGTCCACAGGCCGCGGGCCTTCAGCTCGGCGACGAGCGCGGTGTTGATCTGGAGGAACTCGCCGCTGAGCGTCTCGCGCTTGAAGAGGTTCGACACCTGCGGCTCGATGCACTCGTAGCAGCCGGCGATCGACGCGATCGTGGCCGTGGGCGCGATCGCGATCAGCAGCGAGTTGCGCAGCCCGTGCTCCTTCACCTTCGCGCGCAGCGCCGTCCAGCGCTCGCCGTCGGTCGGGACTCCCCACAGGTCGGGCTGCAGCTCGCCGTCGGCCACGCGGGTGTCCGCGTATGCCGGGTGCGGGCCGTGCTCCGTCGCCAGCTCGTTCGAGGTCTCCAGCGCGGTGAGGTAGATCTCCTCCGCGAGCCGGGTCGACAGCTCCTTCGCCGCGGGGGAGTCGAACGGGAGCCGGAGGGCGAAGAACACGTCCTGCAGACCCATCACGCCCAGCCCGACCGGGCGCCAGCGTGGGTTGCTCCGCGCGGCCTCCGCGCTCGGGTAGTAGTTGATGTCGATCACGCGGTCCAGGAAGACCACGGCGGTGCGCACGGTCGCGCGCAACGCGGTCCAATCGATGGTTCTGTCTTCTGTGACGTGGGCGGCGAGGTTCACCGAGCCGAGGTTGCACACGGCGGTCTCCTCGTCGCTCGTGACCTCGATGATCTCGGTGCACAGGTTGGAGAGGTGGACGGTGCCGCCGCCCTTCGTCTGGTTGCACAACGCGTTGGAGCGGTCCTTGAACGTCATCCAGCCGTTGCCGGTCTGCGCGAGCGTGCGCATCATGCGGCCGTAGAGGTCGCGGGCGTTCACCTGGCGCGTGAACCGGCCCTGCTCCTCGGCCTCCCGGTAGGCCCGGTCGAACGCCTCACCGTGCAGGTCGGTGAGGTCCGGCACCCGGTCGGGGTCGAACAGCGACCACATCCCGTCGGCCTCGACGCGGCGCATGAACTCGTCCGGGATCCAGTTGGCCAGGTTCAGGTTGTGCGTGCGGCGCGCCTCCTCGCCGGTGTTGTCGCGCAGCTCGAGGAACTCCTCGATGTCGGGGTGCCACGGTTCGAGGTAGACGCACGCCGCGCCCTTGCGGCGGCCGCCCTGGTTCACGGCGGCGACGCTGGAGTCGAGCGTGCGCAGCCACGGCACGATGCCGTTCGAGGTGCCGTTGGTCCCCCGGATCAGCGCTCCCCGCGAGCGGACCCGCGACCACGAGATGCCGATGCCGCCGGCGAACTTCGACAGCTTCGCCACCTGGGCGTAGCGGTCGTAGATGGAGTCGAGCTCGTCCCTGGGGGAGTCGACCAGGAAGCAGCTCGACATCTGCGTGTGCCGCGTACCCGAGTTGAACAGCGTGGGCGAGCTGGGCAGGTACCGCAGCCGCGACATGAGCCGGTAGAAGCCGATCGCCTCCTGCGGCGTGTGCGACAGTCCACATGCGACTCTCAGCAGCCAGTACCGCGGCGTCTCGAGCACGGTCCGCTTCTCCGGATGCCGCAGGAGGTAGCGGTCGTAGACGGTGCGCAGCCCGAAGTACTCGAAGTCGGTGGTTCCGGTCGCGTCGTCGAGCTTGCGGGCGTTCTTCCGGACGAACCGCGCCGTCTCGTCGCCGACCAGACCCACGGCGTGGGCGTGCGCGATCGACTGGCTGAAGCTCGCGATGCCCTGCCCCCGCACCTCCTTGTCGATGTAGTTGGCCAGCAGACGGGCGGCGAGGCGGGAGTACTGGGGCTCCTCGCCGATCATCGCGGCGGCGGTCTGGATGGAGAGCCGGTCGAGCTCGGCGGTGGTGGCGCCGTCGTACAACCCGCTGATCGTCTTGGTGGCGACGCGCAGCGGATCGACGTCGGTGAGGTCGCCCCCACACCGCTCGACCGCCCGCACGATCTTGTTGACGTCGACGGGTTCGGCGTCGCCGTTGCGCTTGCGGACGCGCATGCCCGTCTTCTGCTGCGGCACAGTGGGTGGTGCGGTCTGGGTGACCGTCATCTGATGTGATCTCCTCGCGGGTCGCCTCGGCCGGCCCGGAACGCGCGCAGGGAGACGCCGCGAGGCCCCGTTCGGGGCACATCGCTGTCGATGGCGTCAGCCGTCCCACGCGGCGTCGGGCCGCCACGCACAGGTGTGCGCGGCGCGCTGGCAGGTCTTCGGACTCGTGGGCATGACCTCGCGGTCGCCTACCGGCCGTCGCTTCCCAGTTGCCCAGTGCTTACGTGACGGCTGTCGTTCCCACTCACCGCTGCGGGGCAGTCCCGGACTCCCACCGGGTTCCCTCTTTCCTCCCCCGGACTGGCGGCCCGGGAGAACCAGCTGCGGCACACACCATATATGGACGCGCGAGAGTTCGCACCCACCACATATGGCGTGTCGGCCGCAGGCGTGGGTGTTACTGCGCGTGCCGGGAGACGACCCCGCTGTCCATCGTGAGCGTGGCATGGGCGCGACTTCGGACTCAGGTGCGCGGGATCCACGAATCGTCGTAGGTCTGCAGCGCGTCGATGAACGGCTCGGGCGGACGGTAGCCGTGCCCGGTCACGTAGTGCCAGATCAGCGTCGGGGCCGCGTACATCGTGGTGCCCTCGCCCGGAACCCGGAGTTCGGCGTGGCCCATCGACACGGTGCCGGACCCGTGCGGGACGGTCAGCATCGCGCGGTCGAAGTCGCCGCAGTGGGTGCACAGGTGGAAGCCCCGCATCACGTTGACCAGGGGGCCGTCGATCAGGTCGAGGAGCCTGGCCGGCAGCCACCCGGGGACGTCGCCGGTCGGGACCGGGTGCGGGGCGTCCATCCACCCGACGTTCAGGCGGCGGTGGCCCGAGCGGTACTCGACGTACCCGCCGTCGATCGAGATGACCTCGCGCTCACAGTACGTGTACTCGGTCAGGTCCTCGAAGTAGGTCACCGGGCCGCCTCCACCGCGATGCCGTTCAGGAGCAGGCGCAGCCCGTACCCGAACTGCTCGTCGGAACCCACCACCGGCATCACCTCGCCCGGCAGGCCGTCCATCGAGCGGCTGACCTCGTGCCAGCGCGCGTCCCGGGTCCCCGCCTCGACGGCCATCGCCAACGCGGCCGCGACATACGCGACCAGCGCCTGCGCGGCGAACACCACGCCCGCCGGCGGAAGGCCGGCGGCGGCCAGCGCGGCGTAGATGCCGGCACCCAGCCGTGCGCCGTTCGTGCCCAGCGGCGGACGCGCGGCGACGTGCGCGGCGATCCCCGGATGCCGCAGGGCCGCCGCCCGCACCCCGGTGAGGATCGTGGCGATCCGGGGGCTCCACCCTGAGTCCGGCCCAGGGTCGTCGACGTCGGCCAGCGCCAGGTCGGCGACCGCGTCGAGCAGGGCGTCGCGGTTGGGGAAGTGGCGGTAGATGGCCATGGGGTCGCAGCCGAGGTCGGCGGCTATGCGGCGCATCGACATCGCCTGCCGGCCGTCGCGGTCGCCGAGGGCCAGGGCCGCCGCGGCGATCGCGGCGGGGGTCAACCTGTGAACGGGCACAGCCGGAGTCTACGGCGTAGACGAAGGCCCGATCGCATGTCTACGCTGTAGACATGACCATTCTCGGGGTAGGTCGCGTGGCGGCCGTGGCGTTGAGCGTCAGCACGTTCGTCTTCCTGTTCCTGCACGACTCCTGGCGGTCGGACAACCCGTTCCTGGTGCCCGACCTCGTCCTGTGCGCCGGTCTGCTGGTCGCCGCCGCGCTGCCGGCCCGGCTCGCGACGGCCGGCCTGCCGGTGGTCCTCGGGTTCGCGGCCGGGGTGTTCGCGGTCTCCGTCGCGTCGTATGCCGTAAGGGACGAGCTGGGGCTGCCCTCGCTGCTCGGCTCCGTCGGCGCGGTGGTGATGGCGCTGCTCCTGGGCAGGCAGGGGCGGGTCTCCCCAGCGTAGGGAGCGATTACGGGCCGGAACCAGGGTCGTCCCCGAGGTCGTCATGGCCGCGGAGGTGCCACGCTTGTGATCGTCCAACTACAAGCGAAGGAGAACTCTGGTGGACAGCCTCTACGAGACGATGCGCCGGCACGGCCTGGTGCGACCGGTCGGGGACAGGGTCCTCGGCGGTGTGTGCGCCGGGCTGGCCCGCCGGATCGGGCTCGACCCCTGGGCCGCGCGGCTGCTGTTCGTGCTGATCCTCATGCTGCTCCCGGGCAGCCAGTTCCTGATCTACCCGATCCTGTGGATCGTGATGCCGACCGAGGCGCCGGTCGAGGCCGGGCCGTCGTTCGTCAAATAGCCGCTCAGCGGCGCGTCGCAGGCGCCGGAGCGAACAGTGCGACCAGGTCGTCCAGCCGGGTCACCAGCAGGGCGACGACGGCACCCGGCACCGCACCCAGTGCGGCCGCCTGCCAGGTGAGCGCCGGCCCGGCGAGCACCGCCACGAGCCCGGCCACGGCCACCGCCACCAGCACGAGGTTGCGGACGATGTGATGCGGCCGGAACGGCGCGGCACCCGACCCGCCGAAGCACCGGCACGAGGCCTGGACCCCGCGCCGCAGCACCACACCGATCGACCCGGCGAACGCGAGCAGCAGCACGATGGCCAGCGCGAACCCGGGCGCGGGAAGAAGCACCATCAGGAGCACGACGGCCGCCTCGAGTGCGACCACGACACCGGCCACGGGAACCACGGAACGCGCCGGGAGCAGCCGCATCGCGGCCAGCGAGTCGCTGAACTGCCGGAACTGCCCGGGCCGCTTGCTCCAGGCCGAGACGAGGAACACCACGCCGATCACGCAGCGGCTGAACACTTCGACGTACGCCACGACACCCCCATGTTCGTCAATCCGTAGCGTCCGTCGATAACGGCCGACCGTCAAGTGTGGCGTCGTCTTCCTTCGTCGCTGGGGTCGCTGCGCTCCTCAGTCCAGACGACGCCGGCCCGGAGCCGTCAGATAGGTCAGCACGGCGAGGACGCGGCGGTGGCCGCCGTCGGTGGTGGACAGGCCGAGTTTGCTGAAGATTCCGTTGATGTGCTTGTGGACGGCGTTCGCGGTGATGAACAGGCGGCCGGCGATGTCGGTGTTGTCGCGGCCCTCGGCCATGAGCGCGAGCACCTCCCGCTCGCGCGGGGTCAGCGCCGACACCGGGTCGCCAGCCGACCGGGTGAGGAGCTGGGCGATCACCTCGGGGTCGAACGCGGTGCCGCCGCCGGCGACCCGGCGCAGCGCCTCGACGAACTCGTCGATGCGGCTCACGCGGTCCTTCAGCAGGTAGCCGACGCCGCTCGGGGCGCCGGCGAGCAGCTGGGTGGCGTACTCCCGCTCGACGTACTGGGAGAACACCATCACCGGGAGGTCGGGGTGGCGGCGCCGGGCCTCGATCGCGGCCCGGATGCCCTCGTCGCGGAACGTCGGCGGCAGCCGCACGTCGACGACCGTCACGTCGGGGCGGTGCTCCTCGACCGCGGCGAGAAAGGACGAGGCGTCGGCGGTGATCGCCGCCACCGTGAACCCGTTCGTGGTGAGCATCAGCTCGAGGCCGCCGGCCAGGAACGCGTTGTCCTCGGCGATCACCACTGAGAGCACGGCACCTCCAGCGTGATCTCGGTCGGCCCGCCCGCCGGGCTGCGCACGGTGAGCGTCCCGTCGAGCGCGCCGGCCCGCCGTCGGATGCCGGCGAGGCCGGTTCCGCGCGCTTCGTCGGCACCGCCGGCGCCGTCGTCGGTCACCGTCACGGTCAGAAGATCATGGGACCGGGACGCGCGCACGCCGGCGCGCCCGGCGCGGCTGTGCCGGGTGACGTTGCTGAGCGCCTCGGTGACCGCGAAGTACGCCACCGACTCCACCGCCGCGGGCACGCGGCCGAGGTCACCGACGTCGACGGTCGTCGGCAGGCCGCTGCGGGCCGCGACCGCGACGAGCGCACCGGCGAGGCCGCGGTCGGCGAGGATCGGCGGGTACGTGTTGCGGATCACCGCGCGCAGCTCGACCATCGCCTCCTCGGTGCCCTCGTGCGCCTCGGCGACGAGCCGGTTCACCAGCTCCGGGTCGTCGGACCGCTGCTTCGCCACCGCGAGCCGCATCGCCACCGCGACCAGCCGGGCCTGTGCCCCGTCGTGCAGGTCGCGTTCGATGCGTCGCAGTTCGGCGCTGTGCGCGTCGAGCACGTCGGCCCGGGTGCGGGTGAGGTCGGCGACCCGCGTGGCCAGCCGTTCCGCCTCCGAGGGTGTCAGCGCCCAGCGGGTCAGCCGGGCGTGCGCGCCGGCGAGAACCGGGAACGCCCACACGGTGACGGCCGTGAGCAGCGCCAGCTGCACGGGCCCGAGCCCCAGCGCGACGGCCCAGCCGGTGACCGGCACCTCGACGAACACCGTGACCGGCTCGGCGGGCGGGAACGCCCACCAGAGCGTCATCGCGATCACGGCGGTGACCAGGTTGCCGACGACCAGCACCGCGAACAGCCCCAACGGCAGGCCGGTGCCGGCGTGGACGGCCAGCCACAGCAGGTGCCGGCGCAACCGCACCGGATGCCACCGCCGGTCGCCGGCCAGCCGGAGGTTCGCGCGGGCCCACGGCTCCCGGATCCCGGGCAGGCACAGCACCGGCAGGGCGAGCAGCGACACCGCCGCTGTGCCCAGGGTGGCCAGAAGGTAGGCCGTGGCCCGCCGACGCGTCATTGGCATATCTGTACCCGAGGCGGGGACCGACCCGCACTACAGCCAGCTGTAGCACCGGGTGCGGTAGCCGGCGGTATGGGTCGCGGCGCCCGCGGTTCCTAGCGTTTCCGGCATGAGAACGATACGCATCGCAGTGCTGGTGGCCGCGCTGGTCGCCGGGTCCGGTGTCACCGTCGAGGCCCACGCGGGTGGCCCGACCGACGGCAACCGGTTGAGACGCGACGTCGCCGCGGTCCACGCGCTGGGCCTGCCCGGCGTGCAGGCGCGGCTGGTCGGGCCGGACGGTCGCGACGTCGTCGCCACCGCGGGCGTGGCCGACCTGCGCACCGGGCGCCCGGTGCCGCCGAACGGACGGGCCCGCATCGCCAGCACCGGCAAGGCGTTCATCGCGACAGTCGTCCTGCAACTGGTCGGCGAGGGGCGGATGGGCCTCGACGACCCGGTGGAGAAGTGGCTGCCGGGCCTGATCCGCGGCAACGGCAACGACGGCCGCGCCATCACCGTGCGGCACCTGCTTCAGCACACCAGCGGCCTGCACGACGACGTGCCCGACTTCGCCACCGCCGCCGACTACTACGCGCACCGGTACGACACCTATACGCCGGCCGATCTCCTGGGCCGGACCCTGCGGCACCCGCCGGACTTCGCGCCGGGCACGCGGTGGCGGTACTCGAACATCGGCTACATCGTGGCCGAGATGGTCATCGACCGGGTCACCGGACGCCCGTGGCACGAGGAGGTACGGCGGCGCGTTCTGACGAAGGCCGGCATGCGCGACACGACGTGGCCCGGCAACGACCCGACCCTGCCGAACCCGCACGCCCGCGGCTACCACGAGTTCGACGACGCCCCGGGGATGACCGACGTCACCGAACAGGTCATCGTCGACGGCGGCGCCGCGTTCGTCTCGACCACCGCCGACGTCAACCGCTTCTTCCGGGCGCTGCTCGGCGGCCGGCTGGTGAAACCGGCGCAGCTCGCCGAGATGACCCGCACGGTGCCGCTCGGCCCCGAGTTCGAGGAGCTGCTCCCCGGAGCGAGGTACGGCCTGGGACTGTTCGAGCGGCCGCTTCCCTGCGGCGGCACCTACTGGAGCCACCCGGGCGGCGGCAGCGGCTACACCAGCGACAACGGGGTCACCCGCGACGGTCGGCGCAGCGTCGCGGTGTCGGTGTCGGGCACCCGGCCGGCGCTGTTCCTGCAGCACCAGCACACCGTCGACAGGGTCGTCGAGAACGGGCTGTGCGGGTCGGGATCAGGCGGGAATTGAGAACGGGTCGCCGTAGACCTTCCAGGACAGCGGCGTGTTCAGGTCCAGGTTGCCGCTGGTGAGGAAGACGCGCTGGGCGGTGTCGACCCGGCTGGTGTCGCTGTGGGCCTCCTCGGTACGCATCGCCGCGGTGCGGGCGTCGAGGAACGCGTGCAGGTACGCCGCCTCGTCACCGCCCTGCGCCGGCGGCTTCGCCCGGGCGATCGCGGTCGCCCGGATGCCGCCGAAGCTCACCGGGTCGGTGCCCGGTCCGTGCATCACGATCGCGTCGTAGTAGACGAACTGGCCGAGGGCCCGCAGCCCGTCGGCCTTCGCCTGCGCGACCGACGGTCCGAAGTAGACGCGGTCGCGTTCGGACTCCTGCGCCCGCTGGAACGCCGGGTCGGCGGCCGCGGCCTTCCACGCGGTGACGAACGGAGCGCCCAGCCCGGCGTGCGAGTCGGTACCGTTCACCGCCCGCAGCGCCGGAAGGAACCGGGCCAGCCCGTTGCCCGGCGCGGCGGCGGTGTAGGCCTCGACCAGCTCCAGCATGTCGCCGGTGCCGGAGCAGAACCCGATGATCCCGGCCGTGTAGCCCCGGCCGTCGCCGATGTCCTCGATGTAGCCGAACTGCGACCGCCAGTCGAGCGTGGAGTTCTCGGCGCTCGACACCAGCCGCATCGCCACCTCCTTGCGGGCCGGCTCGGCGAGGTCCGACGTGATGACCGGCACGCCCGGCGGCTTCACCGGGCCGAGCTTGCGGCGGAACACCTTCACCGGGGTCGAGGGGTCGCCGGACTGTTGGGCACTGGCTCTGTCGCTGGTGACAGCGGGGGTGTCGGCGGAGAGCATCGGAACCGCGAGCACGGCGAGGGTGGTGCCCACCGCGGCGGCCGAGCCCATCTTGTGCAGTACGGCCATGTTCGGCCATCGGCCGGCCGCCGGCAGACCTTAGACGTAGTAACCGTCCAGGGGGATCGCGGCCTCCTCGAACAGCAGCGGCCCGTCCACCGGCACCGGTACCGCGGTCGGCGGCGCGGTGGGTGCCTTGAGCGTGCCGAGCTGCGCGCCCGACATCGCGTACACCACGCGCCCCAGGAACGCCCGCTCGATGGCGCCGGTGCACATGCCGCACGGCTCGCAGCTGGTGTACATGGTGGTGCCCCGCGCCGTCTCGCGGTCGAGCTCGCGGGCGGCCCACCGGGCCAGCTTCAGCTCCGGGTGGGCGGTGATGTCGTTCTCGGTGAGCGAGGTGTTGCGCTCCTCGGCCAGCACACTGCCGTCGGGACCGACGAGCAGCGACCCGAACGGCGGGTTGCCGCCGGCGCGGGCCTCGGCGGCGAGCGCGACCGCCTGCCGGAGGAAAGCGATGTCGGATTCAGATGTCACCCGGCGATCCTGACACGCACTACCGGTCGGCGGCGTATCCCAGCGCCTCGTGGATCAGCTCCGGCAGCGGACGGTCGGGGTGGTCGAGCCAGTGCTGGGTGCTCACCCGGATGGTGGTGAGGAACGTGGCGGCCATGATGCGCGAGCGCAGCGGCGTGTCGGCGGCGTCCGGCATGCGCTGGGCGAGCTCGGCGGCGAGGTCGCGCTCGATCGTGGCGTAGACGGCCACCTGGTGCGAGATCAGGCTCGGGTGGTTGCGCAGCAGCCGCCGCGACGTGATCCGGTCGACGTCGAGCGCGTCGGGGAGCATCCCGTCGGCGGCGCGGCTCAGCGCGGTCCAGGGTGGTTCGCCGGCCGGGCGGGCGTGCACGAGCGCGACCAGCCGCTCGATGAACACCCGGTCGGCGTGGAAGAGCGCCTCCTCCTTGCTGGAGAAGTAGTTCGAGAACGTGCGGCGTGACACGGTCGCCGCGTCGGCGATCGCCTCCACGGTGACGTTGTCGATGCCGTGCTCGGTGGCCAGCCGCAGCGCCGCCTCGTGCAGCGCCTGCCGGGTCGCCGCCTTCTTGCGTTCACGCAGTCCTTCCATCGCGGCGAAGCCTACGTGTCCCGCATTACATTCGCACTGAGCAAACTTGCACACTGGGCAAGATTGGCGGAAGCTTGCATGCAGCAAGCACCCGGAAGGACGGACATGACGACCGCCGAGCTCACCCTGCGCCTGCGCGACCTCATGAAGGTCGTCCGGCAGCTCAAGCAGCAGCGTGACGGCCTGAGCACCCCCACCGGCATGGTCGGCATCCTCATGACGATCGACCAGCTGACCGGCCGGGACGAGACCTGCCACGCCAAGGAGCTGGCGCACGTCGCCGGCCTCGACCAGTCGACGGTCAGCCGGGCCGTGACCGCCCTCGTCACCCTGGGCCTGGTCGAGAGGCTGCCCGACCCGACCGACCGGCGGGCCAGCATCCTCGCCGTCACCCCCGCCGGCCGGGACGCCCTCAGGGAGGCGTCGGACCGGTTCGACCGGGTGCTCGCCCGCGCGCTCCGGGCGTGGCGGGACGACGAGATCGACGTGCTCACCGCGTCCCTCGGCCGTTTCGTGGCCGACCTCGACGGCGCGGTACGAACCGATAGGCAGAACCTGGAGACCACCCGATGACAGCGACCCTGGAGAAGACCGGCGACGAACCGATGACGCACCGGCAGACGCTGGAGGCCCTCAGCGGCCTGCTGCTGGTGCTGTTCGTCGCGATGCTCAGCGCGACCGTCGTGTCGACCGCGCTGCCGCAGATCATCGGCGCGCTCGACGGTTCACAGACGCAGTACACGTGGGTCGTCACGGCGACGCTGCTCGCCGCGACCGCCACCACCCCGGTCTGGGGCAAGCTCGCCGACCTGTTCGACAAGAAGCTGCTGGTGCAGGTGGCGATCGTCATCTTCATCCTCGGCTCGATCGTGGCCGGGTTCGCGCAGACCGCCGGCCAGCTCATCGCGGCCCGCGCGTTCCAGGGCATCGGCGTCGGCGGCCTGCAGGCGCTGGTGCAGGTGGCGATCGCCGCGATGATCCCGCCGCGCGAGCGCGGCCGGTACAACGGCTACCTGGGCGGCGTGATGGCGCTCGCGACCGTCGGCGGACCGCTGCTCGGCGGCGTGATCGTCGATACCGACTGGCTCGGCTGGCGCTGGTGCTTCTTCGTGGGCGTCCCGGTCGCGCTGGTCGCGCTGGCGGTGCTGCAGTTCACGCTGCACCTGCCGACGATCAGGCGGCGGAACGTGCGGATCGACTACCTGGGCGCGGCGCTGATCGCCGCCGGCGTGAGCCTGCTGCTCATCTGGATCTCGTTCGTCGACGACACGTTCGGCTGGCTGTCGTGGCAGACGTTCGCGATGGTCGGCGGCTCGGTGGTCGTCCTGGCGGCGGCGGTGTACGTGGAGACGAGGGCCACGGAGCCGGTGGTTCCGCTGGGCATCGTCCGCGAACGGACGACGGCGCTCGCGATCGTCGGCAGCCTCGCCGTGGGCATGGCCATGTTCGGCGGCGCGGTGTTCCTCGGCCAGTACTTCCAGATCGGACGCGGGTACACCCCCACCGAGGCCGGGCTGCTCACGATCCCGATGATGGCCGGTGTGCTGGTCGCCTCGATCGTGGCCGGCCGGATGATCACCCGCAGCGGGCGGATCAAGCCGTACATCGTCGCCGGCTCCATCACCCTGGTCGTCGGCTTCGCGCTGCTCGGAACGATCGACCACGAGACGCACATGTGGTTCGTCGCGCTGGCGATGCTGCTCGTCGGTACCGGCGTCGGCATGACCATGCAGAACCTCGTGCTCGCCGTGCAGAACACGGTGTCGCTGCGCGACATCGGCGCGGCCAGCGCCACCGTCGCGTTCTTCCGGTCGCTCGGCGGTGCCGTCGGCGTGTCGGTGCTCGGCGCGGTGCTGGCGCGGCACGTGAAGGACGGGATCAGCACGGGCCTCGCCGACGCGGGCATCCCGGTGAGCGGGAGCGCCGGCGACAGCCTGAACCTGAACGCGCTGCCGGCGGCCGTCGAGACGATCGTGCGGGCGGCGTACGGCGACGCGACCGGTCACATCTTCCTGATCTCGGCCGCCATCGCGGTGGTGAGCGTGGTCGCGGCGCTGCTCCTGCGCCCGGTGACGCTGCGCACGAGCCTCGACCTGCCGTCGAACATGCCGGCGCCGACGGGTACGGAGGAGCGCGTCGGCTGAACCGGTCCCCGCGGGTTCGGCGTACTACGATGCGTCGGACCCACGGGGGGAACCATGAGCATGGATCCGTTCGATCCACAGTTGTACGTGCGTCAGCGGCCACCGCGGCCGCCGTCGCGGTTCCGGCGGCGGATCGGCGACGTCGCGATCCGGATCGCCGCCGCAGTGGCGGTGCTGGCCTGCTGCGGCGGCCTCAACGCCCTGTTCAACGACGACGACGACGAGAAGGAGCGCCGCACCAGCGCCGGCGCCTCGACGCCCAGCCCTACGCGGCCGTCGCCGCCACCGACCTCGTACTCGCCGCCACCGACGCCGACCCGGTCGGTGGCGCCGCCGCCGAGCCCGAGCACCAACCCGCTCGACGCGGTCGACAAGGGCGACTGCCTGAAGAACACCGGCACCGACTACGACCCGGACATGGTGCCGGTGGCCTGCGGTCCGGGCACGTACCAGGTGCTCCGGCGCATCTACGGCACGATCGACGCCAACCAGTGCCAGTCGGTGTCGGGCGCGACGACCACGTACACGGTGACGTACTACCGGAACAACATTCCGCAGTACGGCCAGTCCTACGTCTTCTGCCTGAAGAAGCGCTGATGCTGCTCCGTGACGACCACGCCCGGCCGTTCCACTACCGGTTCGCGCACCGCCTGCTGAGCACGCTGCTGCTCAACCCGAGGTACCGCCTGCGCGACATGGGCGCCGACGGCTTCGCCACCGAGTTCCTGCACTTCGTCTGGAGCGACTACGAGCAGCACTTCCCGGAGGAGGAGCGGCTGGCGTCCGACGGCCTCGCCGGCACGCTCGAACGGGCCGGCACCGTGGAGGTCCTGCTGGTCACGATGCCGCCGGCGGAGCACAGGGCCGAGGCGCACTTCGTCGCGGTCGTGCCGTGCGAGCCGCCGGAGGAGCGCAGGTTCCTGACCCTGGAGCACTCCTGGACCATGGAGGACGAGCCGGCCACGATGCTCGGCGCGTGGGACCGGGGATCGCACCTCAACCTGGGCCCCGGCCCGGAGCCGACCGCCGCCGCGTACCTCGCCTGGATAGGTGAACGTTTCGGCACCTGATCCCGCCCGTGTGGCACCATCGACCGGTGCGACTGGACGACGTCTGGCTACGCTACGGCCGCGGCCCGTGGGTTCTCCGCGGGATCACGGCGACGCTCGACCCCGGTGAGGTGGCCACGGTCGTCGGCCGCAACGGCGCCGGCAAGTCGACGCTGCTGCAGGTCGTCGCCGGGCTGCTGCGCCCGAACCGGGGCACGGTCGCCGACCGGCCCGCCCGGGTCGGCTACGTGCCCGAGCGCTTCCCGGCCGACCAGCCGTTCACCGCGCGGCACTACCTGGAGTCGCTGGCCCGGGTGCGCGGCGTCCGCGCCGACGGCTTCGTGGAGTGGGCGGAGCGGCTGCACTTCACCGGCCTGCTCGACCGCCCGATCTCGCAGCTGTCGAAGGGCTCGGCGCAGAAGGTGGGCCTGCTGCAGGCGATGCTGGCCGAGCCCGACCTGCTCATCCTCGACGAGCCGTGGGAGGGCCTCGACGGTCCCACCCGCGAGCAGGTCCCGGTGATCGTCGAGGAGGTCCTGGCCGCCGGCGGGTGCGTGCTGATCAGCGACCACCAGGGCCAGACCGCCGACCTCCCGGGCGTGCGCCGCTGGGACCTGACCGCCGGCGAGTTGCGGGAAGCCGAGGCCGTCACAGACGGCCTGGTCGTGGTCGAGGTCGCCGTGGAGGCGTCCGCCGTGGACGAGGCCGTCGCCACGTTCGAGGCCGCCGGGCACCAGGTCATGGGCATTAGGGGACGCACGTGAGGGCGCGACTGGCGACCGGGGGCGGGATCGGTGCCCTGGCCCGGATGCGGGTCGAAGGGTACGTGCGCTCCGGCCGCGTCCTGGCCGCCGCCATGGCGGCGCTCATCGTGCTCGGCGTGGCCTACGGTGGCGGCGCCGCACAGGCCGGCGAGGCGTACGGGTACTCGGCCGCGGTGCTGTTCCCGGTGCTCGCCGCGCAGGCGCAGATGCTGCTCAACACCGAGCCCGACGTGCAGCGGCGGTTGTCGATGGTCGCCGTCGGCGGGCTGCGCCGGGAGATCCTGGCCGGTGCGCTGGCGGCCGTGGTGGCCTCGCTCGCGGTGGTCGCCGTCGCGATCGTCGCGCCGTGGCCGATCGGTGGAATCACCGGTCCGCGGTCGGCCGACGACCCGGGTCTGCTGGTCGGGTTCACGGCGGGAATCTGGGCCAACCTGCTGCTCGTGCTGCCGGCGGTGGCGCTCGGCGCGCTGGCGAGCCGGGCGGCGGTGGGCAGCACCGGACTCGGGCTGGCGGTGCTGGCGTCGGGCTGCGTGATGGGCTACGTGGTCGGCGTGCGCGACTCGATGGTGTGGTGGCTCGGCCCGCCGCTGCTGCCGACCGCCCGCGCGACCGTCGACGGGCTCGACGTGCCGGCCATGCTCGGCTACACGGCCCAGTCTCTACTGTGGACCGCGGCGGCAGCCGCCGTATACGTATGGCTCCGCCGTCGTCACTGACCCGCCCTCACGCGCGTCACATGAAGCTCTTCACCATCGACGGACCTCAGCCCATCATGCGGTCCCAGCGGATGACCTCGTCGAGGACCTCGGGGAACTTCTTCTCCGCGTAGCGGACGTAGGCGTGGATGTGGTCGCGCATGCGGTCCTCCGCGCGGGCGGGGTCGCGGTCGCGCAGGGCCTGGTGGATCTCGTCGTGGGCCTTGAGGATCGCGACGCGGCGGGGACGCGGGTAGTCGATGCCGATGACGGTGCCGTCCATGATGCCGAGCAGCGAGTCGACGATGTACCCGAAGAGCGGGTTGCCCGACGACCAGGCGATGATGTCGTGGAAGCGCTTGTTCGCCTCGAGGAACAGGTCCTGCCGGTCGAGGTGGTCGCGCATCCGGCCGATGGTGGCGCCGAGGTCGGCGAGCGACTCGTCGCTCATGCGTTCCGCCGCCAGCCGGCTGATCATCGGCTCCAGCGCCGTGCGGACCTCGACGATGCTGCGGAACGGCGCCTTCTGGAACTGCATCAGCAGCACCAGGGTGCTGGCGAGGTGCGTCGAGTCGGGGTCGCGCAGCACCGGGCCGCCGCGCGGGCCGGGCTTGAGCGCGATGACGCCCTGGAACTCCAGCAGCCGCAGCGCCTCGCGGAGCGTGCCGCGTCCGGTCTGGTACTTCTCCAGCATGGTGCGCTCGGGCAGCAGGAGGTCACCGGGTTCCATCCGGTCGGTGATGACGTCGCGCATGATGCGCTGGGCCACCAGCATGGCCGCTTTCTGGGGCCGGGCCGTCCGGGCGGTGACGCTCATGAATCAGCACTTTATCCATATGCACCATTAGCACTGATATTCGGGCTCAGTGGCGTGTAAACGCTCCGGGGGGTGCCGCGCGTTTGTCTCTTGCCAGCCACCGACCGAGGGGACCCTTCGTGCGCACCAGCGTCGACACAGCGTTCGAGGCCTACGTCGAGGCCCGCGGCGCCGCGCTGGTCCGCTTCGCGGTGGTGCTCACCGGAGACGACCACCGGGCCGAGGACATCGTGCAGGACGTGCTCGCCAAGGCCTACCTCAAGTGGGACCGGATCGTGCGGGCCGAGCTTCCCGACGTCTACATCAGACGGATGGTCGTCAACGCGTCCCGGTCGTGGTGGCGCCGGCCGACCAACCGGGAGACGCCGGTCGACCGGTCCCTCGACCGCGCCTCCGGCGGCGACCTGAGCACGGGCATCGCCGAACGCGACTCGGTCTGGCGGCTGATCACCGCGCTGTCCCCGCGCCAGCGTGCCGTGCTGGCGCTGCGCTACTACGAGGACCTCGACGACGAGACCATCGCGCGCATCCTGCACTGCTCACCCGCCACCGTGCGGGTGCACGCCATGCGCGCCCTCACCGCTCTCCGCGAGTGGTTCGACACCTCATCAGGAGAAGAACAGTGACCGACATGGAGACACGGGTCGCCGCCGCGATGCGGGCCCGCGCCGACGCGTCCGCCCCCCACGGAGAACTGGGTCGCCGCGTGCGCGACCGCGCGGTCCGCCTCCGCCGGCGCCGCCGGGTCGCCGGCGCGCTCGCCGGCGCCGCCGCGGTGGTCGCGGTGTCGGCCGGGCTCACGGCCGTCCCCTCGCGGATGTTCACAGTGGACGGACGGGGGGCGGCGCCGGCCGTGCCGGTCGTACCGGACCGGTCCAGTGGGCCGACGTCGCTGCCCGGGCTGCCCGGCCTCCCCGGTGCCGCACAGGATCCGGCGGCCGTGGGCACCGACCCGCGCGTGCTGCACTTCGACATCTACCTCGACCCGATCGGAGCCACCGCGTCGGACTGGACGTCCGCCGCCGGCTACGAGCGGTTCGTTACCCCGTACGACGGGTCGGGGCGGGCGATCGAGGTGCTGATCGGTCGCGACCCGGCGGTGCTGGAGGAGCGGCGCGCACGTCCGGGCTGGAACGTGCGCACCGACGACGGGGGGCGCGGCACCACCGAGACGCCGGCCGGCACGGTGTCCGTCGGCGACCGTCCGGCGACGCTGCACCGCGAGGTCGGCCCCGGTGAGCTCGCGGGGAACCAGGTGGTGGTCGGAGCCGTGAAGGACACCGGGGTCGGGTGGATCCTGCGCTGGCAGCCGGTCGACGGGCTGTACGCCGTCGCGCAGGTCGTCGGCGCGACCGACGCCGACCGCGAGACCGTGCGCACGGTCGCCGGTGCGCTGCGCCTGGACCAGGCGCAGCGGTGCGCGACCCCGCTGCGGCTGGCGGCGTCGCCGGACACCTTGACGTCCTGCCGTACGTCGGTGACGCGCGTGCCCGCGGCGTCGGCCGGAGTGTGGCGCCTGTCGGCGCTGGACTACGCGCGCGCCGACGGCACGACCACCACGGTGTGGACGGAGGCGAAGCCGCAGCGCGCCGCGCACGACCTGGCGCAGTTCCAGCCGAACCACACGATCAACGGCGTGGCGGCGCAGTGGCGCGCGGCGGATCCGCGCGGCCTGTGGCTGCTGGACTACGGTCCGGCGGAGGTGTTCGTCAGCGGCACGTCGGAGGACGAGGCGGTCGCGCTGGTGCGGGGGATGACGTTCGCGCCCGATCTCGCCGACGCGGGTACGTGGGTGGGCTGACCTTCCTACCGTTGTTCCGGGGCCGGTCCTCTGTGGCCGGCCCCGGTCGTGTTCCGGGGCCGGCCCCGCTCGCGGGTCAGGAGGTGGACGGCGAAGGTGAGGCTCACGCAGCCGCTCGCCGACAGCGCCGCCGTCGGACCGACGAAGTGCCATCCGACGCCGAGGAGCAGCCCGCCGACCGGCAGCAGGCCACCCCAGCAGAGGCCGTAGAGGCTCATCACCCGGCCCCGGTGCGTGTTCGCGATCACCTGCTGGATCACCGCGTTGCAGTGGGTCATGACCCCGAACTGCAGCGCGGTCGCCGTGCCGATCAGCAGCATCGACAGCCACAGCACCCGGCTGGCGCCGAGGCCCATCACCGTGCCGCTGAGCAGCACCAGCAGGACGGCCGCCGGCCTCACGCTGGGCGCCGCGGGCCTGCGCAGCGCCACCGTGAGCACCCCGATGAGCGCACCGACCCCGCCGGACGAGGTCAACGCCGGGAACGCGCGCGGGTCGTCCGACACGAGGTTGGCGAGCACCGGCGTCTGCGCGAGGTAGGACGCCGCGAACACGGACGTCACCGCGACCGTCGCGAGCGCGGTCGCCGCGGGCGGACGGCTGGCGGCATGGCGCCAGCCCGCTCTGACCCGTCCCTTCTCGCTCTGCCGCGCCTTCTCCCGTTCCTTGGCGACCGGCCGACGCAGCACCAGGAGTGACACGACGCCGAGCGCGCCGTAGACCAGCAGCGACCCGGCGCCGCTCCACGCGACGATGAGCACGCCCGCGAGCGCCGGTCCGAGGATGCGGGCGAGGTTCATGCCGATGGTCTGCAGCAGCACCGCGCCGCGCAGGTCGCCGGCCGGTACCGTGTCGGCGACCAGCGCCTGGCTCGCCGGCATCGACACCGCGTGCGCGGAGCCGATCGCGAACCCGCCGGCCATCAGCGCCCACACGGGTGCCCGGTCGAGGAACACCAGGACCGCCATCGTCGTACTGATGACGACGACGGCGAGCTGGGTGGAGAGGAGCACGTGCCGCCGGTCACGCACGTCGGCGAGCACTCCGGCCGGCAGCGACAGCAGCAGGAGCGGCAGGAGCATGACGAAGTAGAGGAGGCTGAGGGTGAGCGCGTCGTGGTCGGTGGCGACGGCGGTGAGCCACTGGAGCGCGATGCTGGAGAACCAGTAACCGAACTGCTGCACGGTGGCGGCCGACCAGACCCGCCGGAACGTTCCCCACCGCAGTGCGTGCAGCCACGCGGCCCGGGACCCGGCCGAGGCGACGGTGGCCATGAGGCGTGCCTCCTCGACATCGGTGCTCCGCATATAACCATTAGCAGAAATGTCGATCAAGGCGCTGTGGCCGGGGTCGCAGCGGGCCGCTGTGGCCGGGTCGCAGTGGGCCGCTCGCGCGCACGCCGACCGCCGCCGCGGGATGTCGATGCTGGTCGATGCCTGTGTCGTGGTGCGACGGCGGCCTCCGTCGTGCCGCGACGCGCGTGCGGTCGTGGCGCGACGGCGGCCGCGGTCGTGCGGCGGTGTCGGGGATCGCGGTGCCGACGCTGTTGCGACCAGGTTTCGCACTTGACGTTCGCGAACCTTCGAACGGGTGGCGCGATTAGGGCACGAGTGCCGGAATTGCTTTGGTGGCCGGGTTTTCGGGCTATGGTGGGGCGCGAGGAGCCCTCCGCGCGGTTCGGTCTACTGTGGAATCCGTGGCCAGTTTTTGCCGGAATCGGTGGCGCTTGTGGGCTTTGCGGTGCACAGTGTTGTCATGAGCAGCAGCGGTGCTGGCCAGTTTTACTGGTGCCTGAAGCACAGCCGCGTGGAATCCGACGCGAATATCTGCCCCGCCGTCGAGCGCCTCGGGCCATATGGCACCGAGGCTGAAGCCATGCGTGCGCTCGACCGCGTGGCCGAGCGCAACGCCGACTGGGACGCTGAAGACGAGCGCTGGCACGGTGAACCGCAACCCTGAAGCTCACCCCGCGCCCAGTGGAGCCGGGCGCATCCGCGAAATCCCCACAGTCTTAGGTTCCGCGACAGGAGGAAATCCCATGGCCGAATCCTCGGCTACCAAACGTACGGCCGCTCAGCGTGCGGCTACCGGCACCGCGAAGCCGGCAGCCACGCGGTCGTCCGCCGCCAACTCCGCCAGCACCCGCTCGGCGGCGTCATCGGCGTCATCGGTGGCGAAGCCCGCCGCCACCCGGTCGAAGTCCGCCGCGACGAAGTCCGTCGCCACCGGCCCGGCCGCGACGAACACCCGCTCGTCGGCGGCGCGCAAGTCCCCGGCCGCGGCTGGCAGCACGGCGTCGTCCACGCGGAAGACCACCGCGGCGGCGAGCAGCACGTCGTCGGCCCGCAAGGCCACGACGTCGTCCGCAACCCGCGGCACGACGTCCGCAACCCGCACGGCAACGCCGGCGACCCGCACCGCGACGGCGGCGAAGAAGACGGCGACGGCCGCGAAGAAGACCGCGACCGCGGCGGCGAAGAAGACCACCGCGGCCGCCGGCCGCGCCGCGACGGCGGTGCGCAAGACCGCCACCACCGCCGCCCGCAAGACGGCCGCGGCAGCCACCGGTACGAAGTCCACCGGTACGAAGGCGCGCACGACCGCCACGGCCACGGCCGCACGCAAGCCGGCGACCCGCACGGCGTCGAGCACCCGCCCGGCCACCCGCACGTCCGCTGCCGCGGCAAAGCCGGCGACGCGCACGTCGGCCGCTGCGGCCAAGCCCGCGTCACGGACCTCGACGGCGACGAAGCCCGCGTCGCGGACCTCGGCCGCGTCGGCCAAGCCGGCCACGCGCTCGGCCGCGAAGTCGACGACCCGCTCGGCCACCACGGCCAAGCCCGCCACGCGTTCGACCTCGTCGTCCCGCACCGCATCCGCGACGAAGGCGACCACGGCGAGCCGCTCGGCATCCGCGCGTCCGGCGAAGTCGGCGGCATCGACCCGGTCCGCCACGACCCGGCCGACGGCACGGTCCACGGCGTCCACCCGGTCGGCGGCGTCTGCCGCGTCCACCCGGTCGGCGGCGTCCGGCCGGTCGGCGGCGGCGAAGCCCGCCAGCCGTTCCTCGGCGGCCGCGAAGCCGGCGTCGCGCTCGGCCGCGTCCGCGCGTTCGACCTCCACGGTGGCGGCCAAGCCGTCCACCCGGTCGACGACGGCCGTGGCGAAGCCGGCCTCACGTTCATCGTCGGCGGCGAAGCCGGTGACCCGCTCGTCGGCTGCCAAGTCCACGGCGGCACGCCCCGCGGCGAAGTCCGCCAGCGCTCCGGCGAAGCCGGCGTCGGCCCGCACGGCATCGGCGAAGCCGGCCGTCCGTAAGTCGGCCGCCGCGTCGAAGCCGGCCACCACGCGCTCGTCCGCGACCACCCGCTCGTCCGCGACCGCGAAGCCGGCCACGACCCGGTCCTCCGCCAGCGCGAAGCCGGCGAGCCGCCGCTCCGTGTCGGCGGCGTCGAAGTCGGCACCGGCGTCGAAGTCGACGTCGGCGGTGGCGAAGTCGTCGGCGGCGAAGCCGGTATCCTCGCGTGCCCGTGCGGCCACGTCGGCGTCTCCGGCCAGCCGGGGCGTGTCGGCGAGCACGTCGGCGCCGTCCGCCGCCACCCCGGGCACGTCTGCGTCCTCGAAGGCCTCCTCGTCGGCGGCCGGCAAGTCGAGCCGCAAGTCGGTGTCCTCGGCGGTGAGCCGCCGCGTCGTCACCATGTCGGTCGACTCGCCCCGCACCTCTTCCTCGCGCAAGCCCACCGTGGCGGCCGCCAAGCCGTCCACCGGCAAGGCCGCCACCATCCGGGCGACGGTGAGCCGCCCGGCGGCCGGAGCGAAGTCAGCGGCCGGGGCGAAGCCGGCGGCCGGGGCGAAGCCGGCGGCCGGGGCGAAGTCGGCGGCCGGGGCGAAGCCGGCGGGCGCTGCCAAGCCCGCGGCCGCCGCCAAGTCGGCGACGGCGGTTCCGGCCCGCGCCGCAGGCAAGGCGACCACCACCAAGGCGGTCCCGGCACGCAAGACCACCGCGGCGGCGGCGGCGGCGAAGTCGACCACCGCCAAGGCAACCACGGCACGCGCGACCAAGACGGCGGCCAAGGCGACCAAGACGGCGGCGAAGGCAACGAAGACGGCGGCCAAGTCGGTCGCCAAGGCGGCGACCAAGGCCGTCTCGAAGGCCGCCGGCCGGTCGACCAGCAAGGCCACCACCGCGAAGGCCACCACCGCGAAGGCCACCACCGCCAAGGCGGCACCGTCCAAGCGGGCGACGGCCACCAAGGCGCCCGCCAAGGCAGCCACGAAGGCGGCGACAAAGGCGGCGACGAAGGCGGCGGCGAGCAAGGCCACCGCGAGCAGGGCCACCGCGACCAAGGCCACCACGAGGGCGACCACGAAGGCCACCGCGACGAAGGCCACCGCCGCCAAGTCGGCTGGCCGCGCCGCGGCCAAGGCCACGCCGGCGAAGGCGTCCACCACGAGGGCGACGAAGGCGTCGGCGGCCAAGGCGACGTCGGCCCGGTCAGCGGCCAGGTCGGCGGCCCGTCCGGCGACGAAGACGGCGGCCAAGGCGGCGACGAAGACGGCGGCCAAGGCGGCACCGCGCACGGCGGCCAAGGCCACGGCGAAGTCGACCGCGGCCAAGGCCACCGGCCGGACCACGGCCAGGCCGACGGCGAAGGCCACCGGCGTCCGCGCCACGGCGGCGAAGTCCACGGCGGCGAAGTCGACGGCGGCGAGGTCGACCGGCGTCAAGGCGACCGGGGCGAAGGCCGCGGGCACCAAGGCGACGCGGGCCAAGGCCACCCCGGCCAGGACCGCCGCCAAGGCCACCACCGGCCGGGCCACCAAGGCGACTGCCTCCAGGGCGGCAGCCACCAAGGCGACGGCGACCAAGGCGCCGGCCACCAGGGCGACGAAGTCGACGGCGAGGTCCGCGGCGACGGCGGCCAAGGCCACCCGCGCCAAGGCGACCGGCACCAAGGCGACCGGCACCAAGGCGACCCGGGCGACCACGAAGGCGACCGCCAGTCGGGCCGCGGGCGTCAAGGCGGCACCGGCGAAGTCCGCCGGACGGTCGGCGGCGAAGGCGACCAAGGCTGCAGCGACCAAGGCCACCGCCACGAAGGCGGCCGCCAAGGTGACGAAGGCGGCCAAGTCGACGGCGGCCAAGTCGACGGCGGCAAAGTCGACGGCAGCCAAGTCGGCCAAGGCCACTCCGGCGAAGGCCGGCTCGACGGCCCGGGTCGCGAAGCGTGCCACGGCGAAGACGGCGCCGCCGGCGAAGGCGACCACGCGGTCGACCACCGTGCGGAAGGCGGCCGGCACGAAGTCCACCGGCTCGAAGGCGACGGGCGCCAAGGCGACGGGGGGAACCCGGGCGTCGGGCGCCAGAGCCGCGGGCGGTGCCCGGGGTCCGGCCAAGTCGGCCACGGGTGGCGCGGCCAAACGTACGGCAGCGACGGCGCCAGCCAAGAAGACAGCCACCAAGACCGCCTCCAAGGCCGCCACCGGAACCCGGTCGGCGGCCAAGTCGGCGGTGAAGGCGGCTACGCCGGTCGCGAAGACGGCGGGTGCCACCGCGAGCAAGGCGACGGAGGCGGCCAAGGCCACGCCGTCGAAGGCCACCGCGTCGAAGACCGCGCCGTCGAAGGCGGCACCGGCGAAGTCGGCTGCGGCCACCCCGGCACCGGCCGAGACCACGCCGGCGGCGGTCGCACCGGCCGCGTCGGAGGCTCCGGCCAAGGCCGCGGCCAAGGCTCCGGCCAAGACCGCGGCGAAGGCTCCCGCCAAGACCGCGGCCAGGACAGCACCAGCCAAGGCCGAGCCCACCAAGGCGGAACCGGCCAAGGCGGCCAAGGCCGAGCCCTCCAAGGCGGAACCGGCCAAGGCGGCCAAGGCCGAGCCCTCCAAGGCAGAGCCCGCCAAGGCGGCCAAGGCCGAGCCCTCTAAGGCGGAGCCCGCCAAGGCCGCGCCGGCCAAGTCCGATGGTCCGGAGGTCGACACGGCCGCCGCGGCCAAGGCGGCCCAGGCGAAGCTCGAGGAGGCCAAGGTCGAAGAGGCCAAGGCACCGGCCAAGCCGGAGGCGCCCCGGAGCGGGTCGGAGCCGGCGAAGGCGGGAGCGCCACCGGCGCAGTTCGAGTCCAGCAAGCCGACCGCACCGGTCGAGCCGGTCTGGGTCGCGCCGGCGCCGTCGGCAGATGCCGACCGGGACCCGGTTCCGCCGGTCGGCGTGCCCACGGCCGGAAAGGCACCGGAGAAGTCCACCGAGAAGTCCACTGTGGACAGCTTTGGCAGCCCGCTCACGGTGCCGTCGGCCGGGATGTCGGGGGAGGCGCTGCCCGAGGGCAACGGCTCCTCGAACGGCAACGACACCGGTGCCGGGCGCGAGGTGCTCGTCGGCGAGATCGTTGCCGGCGACGCGGTCACCAGCCGTCCGACCAACGGTAACGGCAGCACGGACGAGGAGACCCGTCCCTAGGTAGTCATCCCCCCGTCCAGCTGGACTGATAAGACTGTCGGGTGACCACCCGACATCTGCACGCTCCCCGGATCGATTTCACCGCGCTGCGCCGCGAGCTGGAACTCCCCACGGAGTTCCCGGCCGCGGCGCAGTCTGCTGCTGAGGCCGCGGCGCAGCGCGAGTGGAACGACCGACCCGACCGCACCGACATCCCGTTCGTCACCGTCGACCCGGCGACCTCCCGCGACCTCGACCAGGCACTGCACCTCGAGAAGACCGACGACGGCTACCGCGTCCGGTACGCGATCGCCGACGTCGGGGCGTTCATCACCCCGGGCGACCCGCTCGACGTCGAGGCCAACCGGCGCGGCCAGACCATCTACCTCCCCGACGGCAAGGTGCCCCTGCACCCGCCCGTGCTCAGCGAGGGCGCCGCCAGCCTGCTACCCGACCAGACCCGTCCCGCCGTGGTCTGGACCATCGACGTCACCAACACAGGCGAAGCCGGGCTCCACAGCCTCGAACGCGCCCTGGTACGCAGCCGGGCCAAGCTCAGCTACCCCCAGGTCCAGCAGAACCAGGACCTCGTCCCGCTACTGCCCGAGATCGGAAAGCTGCTCATCGAGCAGGCCCTCGAACGCGGCGCGATCGACCTGCCCATCCCCGACCAGGAGATCGAACCCGATGGGACCACGTGGCGGCTGACCCTCCAGGCACCGCTGCCCGTGGAGGAGTGGAACGCCCAGATCTCCCTGCTCACCGGCCGGATCGCCGCCCGGCTCATGCTCGACAAGGGAACCGGGCTGCTGCGTACGATGCCGCCCGCGCCGAAGCAGGCCGTCGACACCCTCCGAAAGGCTGCGAGAGCCCTTCGGATCGACTGGCCCCGTGACGAGTCCGTCGGACGCCTCCTGGCCCGGCTACGGCCGGCTGAGCCCCGCGACGCGGCCTTCGTGCAGCAGGCCGCCGACCTGCTCCGCGGTGCCGCCTACACCGCGTTCCACCAAACGGAGCCGGAGCACAAGATCCACGCCGGCGTCGCCGCGCCGTACGCGCACGTCACGGCGCCGCTGCGGAGGCTCGCCGACCGCTACGCCACCGAGATCTGCCTGGCGCTGTACAACGGAGAAACGCCACGGACAGAGAACCTGGACGAGCTGCCGAAGACCATGGCCCGCACCGACCGCACCGCCAACGCCGCCGACCGGGCCGCGGTCGACCTCGTCGAGGCCGTGCTCCTGGAGCACCGGGTCGGCGAGACGTTCGACGCCGCGGTGCTCGACGTCGACGGCAAGCGGGCCACTGTCGCCCTCGACGAGCCACCCGTCCGGGCACGCTGCGACGGCCAGCTCACCCTGGGCGAGCGCACGCGGGTCCAATTGATCGAAGCCACACCAGCGACGCGCACCGTACGGTTCGCACCCGGCCTGGTGTAAGACTGCGGCTATGACCTTCGACGAAAGCGCCCTTCCCGACGTCAGCGACCTGACGATCGGCATCCTGGGCGGCACCGGCCCGCAGGGACGCGGCCTGGCGTACCGGTTCGCCCGCGGCGGCCTGACCGTGCGCATCGGTTCCCGCGACGCCGCGCGGGGAGAGCAGTCGGCGGCCGAACTGCCGGGCGTCGACAACGTCACCGGCGGCGGCAACGAGTACGCCGCCGACGCCGACGTCGTGGTCGTCGCCGTTCCGTGGGAGGCGCACGAGCCCACGTTGCTGTCGCTGAAGGACCGCCTCGCGGGAAAGATCGTCGTGGACTGCGTGAACCCGCTCGGGTTCGACGGCCGTGGCCCGTTCGCGCTTCCCGTGGCGGAGGGCAGCGCCGCACAGCAGGCGGAGGCGCTGCTGCCGGAGTCGCGCGTGTGCGCCGCGTTCCACCACGTGTCCGCCGTGCTCCTGGTCGATCCGGAGGTCGCGCGCATCGACCTCGACGTGCTCGTTCTGGGTGACGACCGCGAGGCCGCCGCCGTGGTCCAGGCGATCGCGGGACGCGTGGACGGCATGCGCGGCATCTGGGCCGGAAGGCTTCGCAACGCCGCCCAGGTGGAGGCGCTCACCGCCAACCTGATCGCGATCAACAAGCGCTACAAGGTGCACGCCGGTGTCCGCGTCACCGACGTTTGATCCGTGGAACCCGGCGTTCGTCGCGTACCCGTACGACGCCTACGCCGCGCTCCGCGACGAGCCGGTGGTCTGGTTCGAGCCGACCCGGCAGTGGCTGATCCCGCGTCACGCCGACGTGAACGCGCTGCTGCGTGACCGGCGTCTCGGCCGCACGTACCTCCATGTCGCGTCGCACGAGGAGATGGGACGCCCACCGGACCCGGACCACCTCGCGCCGTTCTGGCACGTGGTCCGCAACGGCATGCTCGACCTCGAGCCGCCCGACCACACGAGGCTGCGGCGCCTCGTGTCCTCGGCGTTCACCCCGCGTCGTGTTCTCGCCCTGAAGCCCACCGTGGAGCGCCTGGCCACCGACCTGGCCGAGGCGTTCGTGGCGAAGGGCGGGGGAGACCTGATCGCCGAGGTGGCCGAGCCGCTGCCGGTCACGGTGATCGCGGAGCTGCTGGGCGTCCCGGTCGAGGACCGGCCGTTGCTGCGGCCCTGGTCGGCCGACATCTGCGGGATGTACGAGCTCAACCCGTCCCGTGAAGCCGCCGACGCGGCCGTGCGCGCGTGCGTCGAGTTCAGCGACTACCTGCGCGGCCTGGCGCGGACGCGGAAGGCCCAGCCCCGCGACGACCTCATCACCGCGCTCGGGCAGGTGGAGGGCCTCACCGAGGACGAGCTGATCGGCACGTGTGTACTGCTGCTCAACGCCGGCCACGAGGCCACCGTCAACGTGACCGGCAACGGCTGGTGGTCGCTGTTCCGCAACCCCGACCAGCTGGCTCTCCTGCGTGCGGATCCGACGCTCCTTGACACGGCGGTCGAGGAGCTGATGCGCTACGACACCCCGCTGCAGATGTTCGAGCGCTGGGTGCTGGAGGACATCACGGTGCACGGCGTCGACATCCCCCGGGGCTCCGAGGTCGCGCTGCTGTTCGGCTCGGCCAACCACGACCCGTCGGTGTTCACCGACCCCGGACGCCTCGACCTGGCCCGCCGCGACAACCCGCACATCTCGTTCGGTGCGGGGATCCACTACTGCCTGGGGGCGCCGCTGGCGCGCATCGAGCTGGTGGCGTCGTTCGGCGCGCTCCTGACGGCCGCCCCGAACCTGCGCCCCGTCCGCGAACCGGAGTGGAAGCCCGGCTACATCATCCGCGGCCTCCGGGACCTGACCGTCGAAGCCTGACAATTCCAGGACAACCTGACTCGTCCATGGACGTCTGGCATGGTTCCATGCCTACCGAAGCCCGCGGGTGAGCTCATGGCCATCGCCAACTACGAGTACCAGAGCGACTTCGCGCGCGGCTACTTCAACGAGGGTCTCGAACAGGGCCTGGAGAAAGGGCTGGCACGGGGCGAGGCAGAGGCCCTGCTGACCATCCTCAGCGCGCGGAACATCGACGTGTCGGACGGCGTACGGGCACGGATCACCGGGTGCGGCGACTCCGAGCGGCTCAGCGCCTGGATCCGCCGCGCGCTCACCATCGACAAGGTCGACGAGCTCTTCGACTGATCGGCGATCGTGGACCCCGAAGCGGGGTCCACAATCATGTCAGCCTCAGAACGAGTGGTCGCCGGTCGGGAAGGCGCCGGAGCGGACCTCCTCGGCGAAGGCCTTCGTCGCGTCGGTCAGGGCGCCGGCGAGGTCGGCGTAGCGCTTGACGAACCGCGGCATGTGACCGGTACGCAGGCCGGCCATGTCCTGCCACACGAGCACCTGGGCATCCGTGTCGGGGCCGGCCCCGATGCCGATCGTCGGCACGGCGATCTCGGTGGTGACCTTCTTGGCGACGTCGCTCGGCACCATCTCCAGGACGACCGCGATCGCACCGGCCTCCGCCACCGCCACGGCGTCGGCCAGGACCTCGTCGCCCTGGTCGCCGCGGCCCTGCACCCGGTAACCGCCCAGGGTGTGCTCACGCTGGGGGGTGAAGCCCACGTGGGCCATCACCGGGATACCGGCGTTCGTCAGCGCCTCGATCTGCGGGGCGACAGTGCGTCCACCCTCCAACTTGACGGCGTGGGCGCCGCCCTCCTTCATGAACCGCACCGCGGTACGCAGAGCCTGGGTCGGGCCCTCCTCATACGAGCCGAACGGCATGTCGGCCACCACGAGGGCACGCTTCGTCGCGCGTACCACCGCGCGTACCAGAGGCATCAACTCGTCGACGGTGACCGGCAGCGTCGTCTCGTGACCGTAGACGTTGTTCGCGGCCGAGTCGCCGACCAGCAGCACGGGGATGCCGGCCTGATCGAACAGGGCGGCGGTGTACTGGTCGTAGCTGGTGAGCATCGGCCACTTCTCGCCGCGCTCCTTGGCCAGGGTCAGCTCGCGGGCACGGACCCGGCGGGTCGCCGGACCGCCGTACAGGGATGGGATTTCCGACATTGGACCTCTCCCTTCACCTCGAGGCCGCGCTCGCGGTCCCCGGGTCTCAGGGGTCGATGGTCGCACCGAAAGGTCGTCAGCCCGAAACCTCAATGCAATATTTCACAGCAGGTTTAGGCCTCGTAGACGACGACCGGCGTCGCGGCAACGCCTGCGGTACAACACCGGTAGCGGGACAGAGCCGCGCCCGGCCGGCGGCTTGTGCGGGCGCAGGGGCGAAGCCGCGCGGGCCGGGCAGGACAAGGCCCGACGGTGCTCTGTCGGGTTCCCGGGATGCCGTGTGGCGCAACGCATTCAGCGACACATCGCCGCCCACGACACCCCCTCTCCGCC
>NZ_BOPH01000048.1 GCF_016863655.1 Virgisporangium ochraceum | reverse complement strand
CGACGATCGAGGCGACCGGCGCACACGTGGCGGACGGATTTGCGATGACGGACAGTGGCGGGCCGAGCCAGAATGTCGGTTTTGCCCAATCTGCGACTGGGGGCGAACCTGCGACCCGGGACCCTAGACCCCTTCGCGGAAGCGGTTGGTGATCGGCAGGCGCCGGTCGCGGCCGAAGGCCTTGAAGGAGATCTTCGTTCCCGGAGCCGACTGGCGGCGCTTGTACTCGGCGACGTCGACCATCCGGAGGACCCGGTCGACCAGCTGCGGGTCGTGGCCGGCCGCCACCAGATCGTCGCGGCCCTGGTCGGTGTCGACGTAGCCGGTCAGCACGGCGTCGAGCACGTGGTAGTCGGGCAGCGAGTCGGTGTCGAGCTGGCCCGGGCGCAGCTCCGCGCTCGGCGGCTTCTCGATCGAGTTCGCCGGGATCGGTTCGACCTCGCCGCGCTCGAGAGCAGCGGCGTTGCGCCACCTCGCCAGCTGCCACACCCGCGTCTTCCACACGTCCTTGATCGGGTTGTAGCCGCCGACCGAGTCGCCGTACAGGGTCGAGTAGCCCACCGCGAGCTCGCTCTTGTTGCCGGTGGTGAGCACGAGGTGCCCCTCCTGGTTCGACAGCGCCATCAGGAGCACGCCGCGCACCCGGGCCTGCAGGTTCTCCACCGCCAGGCCGTCGAGCTTCAGCTGCGACAGGTACGAGTCGACCATCGGCTGGATCGGCTCCACCCGGTAGTCCAGCCCGGTGCGGCGGGCCAGGTCGGCCGCGTCGTCCTTCGAGTGCTCCGACGAGTAGCCGCTGGGCATCGAGACACCGACCACCCGGTCGGCGCCCAGCGCGTCCACCGCAATGGCCGCGACCACCGCGGAGTCGATGCCGCCCGACAACCCGAACACGGCGGACCTGAAGCCGTTCTTCCGCACGTAGTCGCGCAGGCCGACCACCAGGGCGTTCCAGACCTCCTCGTCGTCGCCCAACCGCTCCGCCAGGGTGGCCGGAACGGGTGGGGCCGGAGCGGGGAACGAGGCGTCGAGCGTCAGTCGCGCCACGTGCATCTCGCCGAAGTCGCCGGTGCGGTCGCTGCTCGCCGATGGAAGATCAAGATCGGTGACCAGGAGCTGCTCGTCGAACTGCGCGGCCCGCCCGACGAGCGTGCCGTCGGCGGCCACCACCATCGAGTCGCCGTCGAAGACCAGCTCGTCCTGCCCGCCGACCATGTTCACGTACGCGACCGCCGCCCGCGCCTCGGCGCCGCGCCGGCGCACCAGGGGCAGGCGCACGTCGTCCTTGTTCAGCTCGTACGGCGAGGCGTTGATGCTGACGACCAGCCCGACCTCGGCGAGCCCCGCCACCGCGAACGGCCCGCCCGGCTGCCAGATGTCCTCGCACACCGTGAGCGCCACGTCGACGCCGTTCAGCCGCACGATCTGCAGGGTGTCGCCGGCCACGAAGTACCGGTCCTCGTCGAACACCCCGTAGTTGGGCAGGTGGTGCTTGTAGTAGCGGGCGACCACGCGTCCCCCGAACAGCAGCGCGAGCGCGTCGCGCGGCCCGCGCTCGGCGGCGGCGTCGGCGCCGAGCCGGGCCGGCCCGTCGGCGTCGAGGTAGCCCACGACGGCGGCGATGCCGCCGAGGCCGTCGTGGTCGAGGTCCGCGGCGAGGCGTTCCAGGTGGTTACGGGACGCGGAGACGAACGACTCACGGAACGTCAGATCCTCGACCGGGTAGCCGGTGAGCATCATCTCCGGGAACAGCACGACGTGGGCCTGCTGCTCGGCGGCGCGCCGCACCCAGCCGTGCACGGTGGCCGCGTTACCGGCGATGTCACCAACCGTGGAGTTGACCTGGGCGAGGGCGATCCGCAGCGTCGGCATGGTCGTCATCCTATTTAGGAAACTTGTCGTCTGGGACGTGCGTCGCGACACCATGACGGGCGACGTACAGGTGGCGGTAACGTGGTCGAAATACCACCGGGCCACACTTTGCCCGGATTGGCTGAGGCAGGGGGAACCGTGGACCGACAGCAGGAGTTCGTGCTTCGCACTCTGGAGGAGCGCGACATCCGCTTCGTCCGGCTGTGGTTCACCGACGTGCTCGGCACGCTCAAGAGCGTCTCGGTGGCACCGGCCGAGCTCGAGGCGGCCTTCGACGAGGGCATCGGGTTCGACGGCTCGGCGATCGAGGGCTTCGCCCGGGTCTTCGAGTCCGACATGGTGGCGATGCCCGACCCCACCACGTTCCAGGTCTTCCCGTTCGAGGGCGGCGGGCTGCACAGCGCCGGTCCCGAGAGCGCCCGCATGTTCTGCGACATCCTGCAGCCCGACGGCTCCGCCTCCTGGGCCGACCCGCGCCACGTGCTGCGCCGGGCCCTGTCGAAGGCCGCCGAGAAGGGCTTCACGTTCTACACCCACCCGGAGATCGAGTTCTTCCTGCTCTCCGACGTTCCGCACGACGGCGAGGTGCCCACCCCGGTCGACTCGGGCGGTTACTTCGACCACACCACCCACGCGGTGGCCCGCGACTTCCGGCGCCAGGCCGTGCTGTCGCTGGAGCGGATCGGCATCTCGGTGGAGTTCAGCCACCACGAGGTCGCGCCCGGCCAGCAGGAGATCGACCTGCGCTACGCCGACGCCCTCACGATGGCCGACAACATCATGACGTTCCGGCACGTGGTCAAGGAGGTCGCGCTCTCGCACGGCGTCCACGCCACGTTCATGCCGAAGCCGTTCACCGACCAGCCCGGCAGCGGCATGCACACGCACCTGTCGCTGTTCGAGGGCGAGCGCAACGCGTTCCACGACCCGGGTGACCCGACGAAGCTGTCCAAGGTGGGCAAGGCGTTCATCGCCGGTCTGCTGGTGCACGCCCGCGAGTACACGGCGATCACCAACCAGTGGGTGAACTCGTACAAGCGGCTGTTCCCGCAGGCCCTGCCCGACCGCATCACCGAGTCGCCCGCGTACGTGTGCTGGGGCCACCTCAACCGGTCGGCGCTGGTGCGGGTGCCGGCCTACGGCAAGCCGAACTCCGCGCGGGTGGAGATCCGCTCGCTCGACAGCGCGTGCAACCCGTACCTGACCTTCGCGGTGCTGCTCGGCGCCGGCATGAAGGGCATCGAGGAGGGCTACGAGCTTCCTCCGGGCGCGGAGGACGACGTGTGGGCCCTGTCCGACGCCGAACGCCGCGCGATGGGCTACCAGACGCTGCCGGAGAACCTGTCCGAGGCGATCGACGTGCTGGCGAAGAGCGAGTTCGTGGCCGAGGTGCTGGGCGAGCACGTCTTCGACTTCTTCATCCGCAACAAGCGCACGGAGTGGGAGGAGTACCGGCGTGAGGTGACGCCCTTCGAGCGCCGCCGGTACCTCCGCTCCCTCTGACCCCACCGCGCCCGCCACCGGCCCTGGTCGCTCCCGTCGCGCCCTGCGGCCGCTTGCGCGACGGACCCGTACCCGTCGACGCGGCCTCGGTCCAGCGGGGTCGGCGGAGGTGTGACGAGGGTCCGGGGTGCTACCGGCGTGCTCCCGGATCGCTACCGTGGCCGCGCAGATGACTACGGAGAGTTGCCGACGGCGCGGTAACTCTGAGTCACGAGATTCGGTTATTCCGGCATGTCGGGGGCGATGTCGGACTCGCGCGGTTCCGTACCGCGAATACGCTGCTGACCAGCTCTGTGTCGGGCGGTCAGGCGGACCTTGGCCGCTGATGACGGAGCGTCATTGAATACGCGGCGTGAGCATTAGTAGCTTTCAACTTGCACGGTCTGTGACGGGTCCGGGTGCCACCGGGCCCGCCACACCACAGACACGACGCAGGGAGAAAGCGCTATGTCTCAACCGCAGGTGATCGGTTCAGCCGCCGCCGCGACCTTGCCCCTCACCGGAAATGGTGTGGTCGGCATGGTGCTGGCCGGTATCGCGCTGGTGGTAGTCGGGTTGCTGCTGGTCCGCTCCGGCCGGTACCAGAAGGCCTGACCCGATGGCACTCATCATCGTCGGCGTCGGGCTGCTCGCGGCCTGGCCGGTCTACATGCTGGCGCTGTTCGTCTGGTCGGCCCGCAACGCGGCCACGGCCGGCCGGCACCGCCAGCGGGTCGACCTGGCCGCGCCGAACGTGGCGCAGCCGACCACGTTCTGGATCGTCGTGCCGTGCCTCAACGAGGAACGGGTCGTCGCCACGACGGTGGCGTCGGCGCTCGCGCTCTCCGGGCCGTGGGGCACCCGCACGCGGGTGCTCGTCGTCGATGACGGGTCCGACGACGCGACGCCGGACGTGCTGGCCGGGCTCGACCACCCCGCCCTGCACGTCCTGCGCCGCGAGCTTCCCCACGCCCGGCAGGGCAAGGGCGAGGCGCTCAACGCCGCCTACCGCTACATCCGCGACCGCGTCGAGGACGAGGGAAGCGACCCGCGCCGCGTCGCCGTCGGCGTCATCGACGGCGACGGCCGGGCCAGCGCCACCATGCTGTCCGAGGTCTCACACGCGATGCGGGATCCGAAGGTCGGCGCCACGCAGAGCCGCGTGCGCATCCACAACCGGAACCGGATCCTGGCCGCGGTGCAGGACCTGGAGTTCGGCTGCGTCGCCGACGCCAGCCAGTCGCTGCGCGACACGCTCGGCACCGTCGGGCTCGGCGGCAACGGCCAGTTCGCCCGCCTCTCCACGCTGATCGAGCTCGGCGACAGCCCCTGGTCGACGTGCCTCGTCGAAGACCTGGAGCTGGGGCTGCGCATGCACCTCAACGGCGCGACCGTGCGGTACCTGCCGCACGCGAGCGTCACCCAGCAGGGCCTGGTGGACGTCCACCGGCTGGTACGCCAGCGGACCCGCTGGGCACAGGGCAACCTGCAGTGCGCCCGCTACCTGCCGAAGCTCGTGGCCAGCCGCCGGATCAGCAACGCCCAGCTGGGCGAGATGCTGCACTACCTGCTCGCCCCGTGGCTGAACGCGGCCGGTGCGCTCGCGATCGTGGTCACCTGGCTCGCGGCCGCGGTGACGCTCGCCGGGAACCCGCAGCACCCGTTCCTCGTCGCGAGCTGGACCGAGCTCGCCGCGGCCGCCGGCGTGTGGACCGGTGCGCTGTTCGCGCCGGGCCTGCTGTGGGCGGTGGTGCACCGGGTCAAGCTCCGCGACGAGCGGCTGCCCCGCCTGCTGCTCGCCGCACTCGTCTACCCGTACTTCCTGATCCTCGGCCTGGTGAGCACCTGGCGGGCGATCGGCCGGCACCTCGCCCGCCGGAACACCTGGGCGAAGACCGAACGCCTCGTCGAAGTCCACACCCCCGCATAAGGATGAACATGCAAGAAGTGCACCTCATCGCCGGCACCCGCCCGGAGGCGATCAAGCTCGCCCCGGTCGCGATCGCCATGCGCGCCGCGAAGCGGGTCACCCCCGTGATCGTCGCCAGTGGCCAGCACCCGGCGATGGTCGCGCAGGCGCTCGCCGCGTTCGACCTCGAACCCGACGTGACGCTGCCGGTCGAGCGGAGAACCGGCAGCCAGCCGGAGCTGATGACCGCGCTGATCGAGCAGCTCGACGCGCTGTTCGCCGAGCGGAAGCCGGCGGCCGTCCTCGTGCAGGGCGACACCACCACGACGCTCGCCGGCGCGCTCGCGGCCTTCTGGCGCCAGATCCCGGTGGTTCACCTGGAGGCGGGCCTGCGCAGCGGCGACCTGGAGTCGCCGTTCCCCGAGGAGGGCAACCGCCGCCTCGTCGGCCAGATCGCCGCGCTGCACCTGGCGCCGACGACGCTCGCCGCCACCAACCTCATGGACGAGGGCGTCGATCCCGACCGCGTCGTGCTCACCGGCAACACGGTCGTCGACGCGGCGCTCACCGTGGTCGGCCGCCGTCCGGAGCTTCCGGCCGAGCTCACCCACACGAACGGACGCATGATCCTGGTGACCGCGCACCGCCGCGAGTCGTGGGGCGAGCCGCTCGACCGCGTCCTCTCCGCGGTGCGCACGCTGCTGAACCACTACCCGGACGTGCACGTCGTGCTCCCGAGCCACCCGAACCCCGCCGTGCGTGAGCAGGTCGAGGCCGGGCTGAAGGGCGAGGCCCGGGTCGTCATCACCGACCCGCTGCCGTACCCGGTGCTGGCGCGCCTGCTCAGCGAGGCCTACCTCGTGCTCACCGACTCGGGCGGCATCCAGGAGGAGGCGCCGTCGTTCGGCGTCCCCGCGCTCGTGCTGCGCGACGTCACCGAGCGGGTCGAGTCGCTGACCGCCGGCTGCGCCCGGCTCGTCGGCACCGACCCCAGCCTGATCGTCGCCGAGGCCATGCGCCTGCTCGACGACCCGGTCGCGCGCGCGGCGATGACCGCCAACGGAAACCCCTACGGCGACGGCAAAGCGGCCGTCCGCACCGAGGAGGCCGTCGCCGACCTCCTCGGTGTCGCCACCCCGCGCCGTCCCGTGCTCACGCTCGTCCCCTCGGTAGGTGCCTGATGAATCTCCGCCGCACGATCGCGACGGCCCTGACCACGGCGGTGCTCGCCGGCGGCGGCGCGCTGGTCGCGCCGGTCGCCGCGACCGCCGCGCCGCGCACGGTGGAAACGGCTCGAGGTGACGACGGGAGCACGCCGCTCCCCGCACCGCCGGCCCCCACGAAGAAGAGGCCCGAGCAGCGCCTCGTCGGTGCGTCGGGTACCCGTGCCGCCGCCACGAAGCGGGCCGACCCGAACAGGGCGGCAACCACGATCCCGAACCTGGTGACCGGTAAGGCCGCGCCCGGTGGCGGCACCGCGAAGACGCTGGTGCTGTACGACGAGACCGGCCCGTACGCGTGGCTCGGCGAGATCTACGCGCAGCAGACCGCGAACCTGGTGTCGCGCTTCGGTTCGTGGACCGTGCACCCGGTGAGCGGCTACCGCACCGGCGAGCTCGGCGCGTACTCGGCGGTGGTCTACGTCGGGTCGACCTACGACGAGCCGCTGCCGGTGTCGTTCCTCGACGACGTGCTCGGCACCACCCTGCCGGTCCTCTGGATGTACGACAACATCTGGCAGCTCTCGGCGCGCGCGGCCGCGACCGGCGCCGACTTCCAGACCCGTTACGGCTACACGTGGAAGCAGTTCGACACCTCCGCCGTGGCCGAGGTGCGCTACGACGGCACCTCGCTCACCCGCGACACCATCAACGGCTCCGGCATCATGGACCACGTCGTCACCGACGCGTCGAAGGTCACCGTGCTCGGCGACGCCGTGCGGCCCGACGGCACCACGTTCCCGTGGGCGCTGCGATCGGCGAACCTCACCTACCTCGGCGAGATCCCGTACGCCTACGTCACCCACGACGACCGCTACATCGCCTTCGCCGACCTGCTCACCGGAGTGATCGCGCCGGCGACCCCGGAACGGCACCGCGCCCTGGTGCGCATCGAGGACGTCGGCCCCGACGCCGACCCGGCCGAGCTGCGCGCCGTCGCCGACCTGCTGTCGTCGAAGAAGGTGCCGTTCACGGTGGCCGTATACCCGCGCTACCGCGACCCGAAGGGCGTGCAGACCGGCGGCAGGGCCGAGGACTACACGCTGCGGCAGCGGCCGGAGGTCGTGAAGGCGCTGAAGTACATGCAGGCCAAGGGCGGCACCCTGCTGATGCACGGCTACACGCACCAGCTGGGCGCGGAGAACAACCCGTACGACGGCGTCAGCGGCAACGACTTCGAGTTCTACCGGGCCCACGTCGACGACCAGGACCGCGTGATCTACGACGGCCCCGTCAACGGCGACTCGGCGGCCTGGACGCTGAACCGCATCGCCGCCAGCAAGCTGGAGTTCGCCCGGGCCGGCCTCAGCCAGCCGACCATCTTCGAGTTCCCGCACTACGCGGGCAGCGCCACGAACTACGCGGTCGTCAACTCGGTGTTCGGGGTGCGGTACGAGCGCGGCCTGTACTTCCCGGGCACGCTGCGAGGGAAGGCCGCCGACCACGCGAAGCTCTCGGGCCAGTTCTTCCCGTACGCGGTGCGCGACGTCTACGGCTCGGTGGTGGTACCGGAGAACATCGGCAACATCGAGCCGGTCGCCTACAACACCCACCCCGTGCGGCTGCCCGCCGACCTGATCGCCTCCGCCCGGCGGAACCTGGTCGTCCGCGACGGCGTGGCGAGCTTCTTCTACCACCCGTTCCTCGGCACGGAGTACCTGAAGCAGACCGTCGACGGCATCCAGGGTCTCGGCTACACCTTCGTGGCGGCGACTTCCATCGCCAGGTAGTGGGTAAAGGGGTCGGCATGGCCAAGAAGATCCAGGTAGTCATCGACTGTGCCGACCCCTCCAAGCTGGCCGAGTTCTGGGCCCACGCGCTGGGATACCACATCCCCGACCCGCCGGGTGACTTCAAGACCTGGCCCGACTTCCTGCGGGCGCAGGGCGTGCCGGAGTCGGAGTTCAACTCGGCCAGCGCCGTCGAGGACCCGGACGGCGTCGGCCCGCGGGTGTACTTCCAGCGCGTGCCCGAGCCGAAGGCCGGCAAGAACCGGCTGCACCTCGACATCAACGCCGGCGGTGGCCGGGCGACGCCGGAGGACGAGAAGCGGGCCCTCGTCGACGCGGCGGTGGAGGACCTCGTCGCCCACGGCGCCACCAGGGTCGAGGACCGCACGAAGATGGGCGAACGCTGGGTCGTCATGGCCGACCCGGAGGGTAACGAGTTCTGCGTTCAGTAATCCTGAGAGTTTTGGAAGAGCCTGCGGCGTGACCGCCTCCGCTCCGCTACAGCGGCCACGCCGCCACCGACTAACGTGGACGGGTGACCTCCCCGCACAAGTCGCGTGCGCTCGTCGTCGAGAACGACCCCACCGACGACGTCCGCCGCCTCGGTGACTGGCTGGTCGAGGGCGGCCTCGACCTCGACGTGCTGAAAGCCCACGCCGGCGACGAGATCCCCGGAGACCTCGACGGGTACGCCGCCCTCGTGGTGATGGGCGGCGAGCAGCACGTGTACCCCGGGCCCGACGGAGCCCCCGGCGCGCCCTGGTTCCCGGCGCTGGAGAAGCTGCTGCGGCGGGCGGTGCGGTACAAGGTACCGACGCTCGGCGTGTGCCTCGGCGCGCAGCTTCTCGCCACCGCCACCGCCGGCGCCGTCGAGCGCAGCACCGCCGGTCCGGAGATCGGCGCGACGCTCGTCGCGCGGCGCGACAAGGCGACCGACGACCCGCTGTTCGCCGAGGTGCCGATGGCGCCCGACGTGCTGCAGTGGCACGTCGACGAGATCACCCGCCTGCCCGCCGGCGCGGTGCTGCTCGCCGCGTCGACGCACTACCCGCACCAGGCGTTCCGGATCGGCCCGGCCGCATGGGGCCTGCAGTTCCACATCGAGTGCGACACCGCGATGTTCGCCTCCTGGGCCTACGCCGAGGCGCAGACGCTCGTCGACCTCGGCATCGACGCCGTCGAGCTGCTGGAGGCCGTCGACGCCGCGATGCCCGACCTCGAAGAGGTGTGGCGCCCGTTCGCGTTGCGCTTCGCGGGGGTGGCGCTCGGCACGGTGCCGACGGCCGGCACCGGGATGCGCCGGCTGCCGTTGCTGGGGGCGTGATGCGCCAGCTCCTGCGGTACGGCTTCCGCGACGCGCGGAAGGCGGCCGACCGCCTCGGGCCCGACGGGCCACGGCTGTGGGACCCGGCCGCCGGCCAGCCCGTCGACGACAACGCCGGCGAGCTGCTGGAGGTCTTCGCCTCGGTGGCCGACGCCGACCTCGCCGCCCAGCAGCTGCAACGGTTGTGCGAGAAGGCCGGCGACGCACCGGTGACCGCCGCCGTCGCCGACTTCGCCATGTGGCGGCGGCTGCTCGCCGTGCTCGGCGCGTCGACGGTGCTCGGTGACCACCTCATCGCCAACCCCGACGACTGGAAGCTGCTCGGGCAGCCCACCAACGGGGGCACGCTGCCGCCCGTCGACGACGTCGCCTCGCTGCGGCTGGCGTACCGCCGCACGTTGCTGCGGATCGTCGCCGCCGACCTCACCGGCGCCTACCAGCTCGAGGGCGCCATGGCCGCGCTCAGCGACCTGGCCGACAGCACGCTGCGGGCGGCGCTCGCGTTCGCGTCCGCGGAGCGGTCGGCCGAGGCCGCCGCGTGCCGGCTCGCGGTGATCGCGATGGGCAAGTGCGGCGGACGCGAGCTCAACTACGTCAGCGACGTCGACGTCGTGTTCGTCGCGGAGCCACTGACCGACGACGGCGACGTCGAGGCGGCGCAGCGGGCGGGCGCCGTGCTCGCCGCCCGCACGATGACGATCTGCGCCACGGTCGCATGGCCGGTCGACGCGAACCTGCGGCCGGAGGGCGCGCACGGCCCGCTGACCCGCACCGTCGCCTCGTACGTCGCCTACTACACGAAATGGGCGAAGACCTGGGAGTTCCAGGCGCTGCTGAAGTCGCGGTTCGCCGCCGGCGACCGGGAGCTGGGCGAGGAGTGGCTCGCCGCGGTGCAGCCGTTCATCTGGAAGGCCGCCGAGCGTCCCGAGGCCGTCGAGGACATCCGCGCGATGCGGCGGCGGATCATCGACGCGATCCCGCGCTCCGAGGTCGACCGTGAGATCAAGCGCGGACCGGGTGGCCTGCGCGACATCGAGTTCGCCGTGCAGCTGCTGCAGCTCGTCCACGGGCGCGCCGACGAGAAGCTGCGCTCACCGTCCACGGTGGAGGCTCTGCGGGAGCTGGCGGTGGGCGGCTACGTCGGCCGCGCCGACGGAGAGGCGCTGCTGCGCGCGTACCGGTACCTGCGGATGGTCGAGCACCGGCTGCAACTGCAGCGGCTGCGCCGCACCCACACCGTGCCGGCCGACCCCGACGAGCTGCGCTGGCTGGCGCAGGCGCTGGGGTACCGGGCCAACGCGCAGCGCACCGCCGTCGAGGCGTTCCAGTCCGACTGGTCGACGCACGCCACCGAGGTGCGGCGGCTGCACGCCAAGCTGCTGTACCGGCCGCTGCTGGAGGCCGTGGCGAAGGTGCCGTCGCAGGAGATGCGGATGTACCCCGAGTCGGCGAAGGCCCGGCTCGAGGTGCTCGGTTTCGCCGACCCCGCCGGCGCGCTGCGTCACATCGAGGCCCTCACCGGTGGGGTGTCGCGCACCGCGGCGATCCAGCGGACGCTGCTGCCCGTGCTGCTGAGCGAGTTCGCCGACGCGCCCGAGCCCGACCGCGGCCTGCTCGCCTACCGGCAGGTGTCGGAAAAGCTCGGCAGCACGCCGTGGTACCTGCGGCTGCTGCGCGACGAGGGACCGGTGGCGCTGCGCCTGGCCCGCCTGCTCGCCCTCTCGCGATTCCTCACCGACCTGCTCACCCGCGACCCGGAGGCGTTGCGGCTGCTGGCCGACGACGCCGAGCTGTCCATGAGGCCGATGGACTTCCTCGCCACCGCGAAACGGCACGGCGGCGACCCGGTCAAGGCGGTCACCGCGGTGCGCGCCCGTCGCCGCCGGGAGCTGTTCCGCATCGCGAGCGCCGACCTGCTCGGGCTGGGCGACGTCAACCAGGTGTGTGAGGAGCTCGCCGCCGTCACCGACGCCACCCTCGCCGGCACGCTCGCGGCGGTCGACCCCGGCGAGGTGTCCTTCGCCATCATCGGCATGGGCCGGCTCGGGTCCTGTGAGATGAACTACCCGTCCGACGCCGACGTGCTCTTCGTGTACGAGCCTGCCCCCGGCACGTCCGACGACCGCGCGGCGCAGGCGGCACACGCCGCGGCCGAGGAGCTGCGGAAGCTGCTCACGATGCCCGCGCCCGACCCGCCGCTCGGCATCGACGCCGACCTGCGCCCGGAGGGCCGGCAGGGGCCGCTGGTGCGCACGCTGGCCGCCTACGAGCAGTACTACGGCCGCTGGTCGAAGGTCTGGGAGGCGCAGGCGCTGCTGCGGGCCCGGTTCGTCGCCGGCGACGCGGCGCTGGGGGAGCGGTTCCTGCACCTGGCCGACAGGTACCGGTACCCGGCCGGCGGCCTCACCCGCGAGCAGGTCACCGAGATCCGGCGCATCAAGGCCCGCGTCGACAACGAGCGGCTGCCGCGCGGCGCCGACCCGGCCCTGCACACCAAGCTCGGCCGCGGCGGGCTCGCCGACGTCGAGTGGACCGTGCAGCTGCTGCAGCTGCGCCACGGCCACGAGCACACCGGGCTGCGCACCACCCGCACGCTGGAGGCGTTGCGGGCCGCGGCGTCCGCCGGCCTGCTGTCCACTGTGGATGCCGCCGAGCTGGAGGCGGCCTGGGTGCTCGCGACCCGGGTCCGCAACGCGTTGACCCTCGTCCGCGGCCGGCAGCAGGACCAGTTGCCGCGCCAGGGTGCGGAGGTGGCCGCGGTCGCGCAGGTGCTCGGCCGGCCGGCGAGCGTCACCACCGGCGAGTTCGTCGACGAGTACCTGCGCACGATGCGCCGGGCGCGGCAGGTGGTGGAGCGCACCTTCGATGCGGGCTGACTACCGCGCGGTGGCCGTCGCGGTGGTGCTCGCCGTGCTGTACCTGGTGTTGCCGCCCATGGGCACCGACCTTTCGGCCCAGGTCGCCCGCGCCGACTTCGTGAGCGACGCGGGCTTCGCGCCGGTCGACCTGCGGTGGTACGGCGGCACCGTCCAGTATGGATACAGCCTCGTCGCGCCCGCGGTGATGGCATTGCTCGGGGTCCGGCTCACCGGCGCCCTGGCGCTCGTGGTGTCGGTGCTCGCGTGGGCGGCGCTGCTGCGGCGCACCGGCGCGCTGCGGCCGGTGCTGGGCACCGTCCTGGGTGGACTGTGCTTCGCCGGCAACCTCGTGTCGGGGCGCACGACGTTCGCGCTCGGTGTCGCGTTCGGCCTCCTCGGCCTGCTCGCGACGACCGCGTCCTGGCCTCCGGTGTGGCGCCGGGTGGCGGCCGGGGTCGCCGTGGTGCTGGCCGCGACGACGAGCCCGGTCGCCGGTCTCTTCGCGGGGCTCGCCGGCGTCGCGCTCGCCGTTCCACTGTGGAGGGACGCGGCCCGGCGGTGGGACGGCGTGACGGTCGCCGCCGCGGCGGCGGTGGGCCTGGCACCGACGACCCTGCTGTCCGATGTGGACGGCTGGATGAACATCTCGCCGTGGGACACCACGCGGGCCTGCGTCACCGGTCTGCTCGTGGCGGCCCTGGTGCCGCACCGGCCGGTACGGGTCGGTGGACTGCTGGCGGCGGCGGGGGTGCTCGCGGCGTTCCTCGTCCACACGCCGGTGGGCCTGAACGCCACCCGGCTGGCGACGATGTTCGCCGTACCGGTCCTCGCGGCCTACGTTCCGCTGCGCCCTCCATGGGCTTCGCGCGAGGCGACGCTCCGGACCGGACCCCCGCGGCGGCCGGCCGGTCGCGCCGGACCGGCGCGGCGGGTGGCGGGGCGGGTGGCGGGGCGGGCGGCGGGGCTGGCCGGGCTCGCCGCCGTGGCGGTGTGGCAGCCGCCGCTGATCGTCGCCGACCTGCGTGACGCCGGCAACTCCACCGCCGACGCGGCGTACTTCGCGCCGCTGCTGGCCGAACTGCGCTCGCGCGCGCCGGTCGGCCGGGTCGAGATCCCGCCCACCCGCGACTACTGGGAAGCGGCGCACGCCGCCCGCGAGGTGCACCTCGCCCGGGGCTGGCTGCGCCAGGCCGACCACGAGCGCAACCCGTTGTTCTTCGACGGCACGCTCGACGCGTCCACCTACGCGGCCTGGCTGCGCGACCAGGGCGTGTCGTACGTGGCCCTGCCCACGATGGACGCCGGGGAATTCTCGTGGGTGGGCCGCCGGGAGGCGGCCCTGGTGCGCGGAGGCCTGCCGTACCTGACCGAGGTGTGGCGCGGCGCGGACTGGACACTGTACGAAGTGGACGGACGCCCGTCCATCGTGGACGGTGGCACGCTCGTGTCGGCCGGTCCCGACGCGGTGACCGTCGACGCCCCGGCCGGATCGACAGTGGTCAAGGTCCGCTACTCCGGGTGGCTCCGGGTACACGGCCCCGGAAACGTCCGGCTCGAGCCGGCCCCGGGCGGCTGGACCCGTGTGGTGGCAACGGTTCCGGGGCGCTACCGCATCGACTCCTGATCACGGTGGTGGCGCCGTTCGGGGCATCGGCGCTGGTGATCGCTTGGTAAGGTGCCCGGCGGCATCGATGGAAGGACGGGGCGGTGGAGCTTCACCGGAGCTGGAAAGGGCGGCTGTACGGGCCGCTGTGGCTGCTGGCGGCGTTGACGGCGTTCCTCGCTCCGACGCTCCTGCTGCCCGCGATCGAGTACGAGTTCCACCCGGGCAACTGGATCTGCTACCCGGCCGGGGTGGTGCTGCTGCTGATCGGTGCTTACCAGGTGCGCGAGGAAGCCAAGCCGTTCCTCATCCGGTTCGACCAGACCGGGGTCGTTTGGCGCACCGGCGACGGCCACGGCGCCGTGCCCTGGCCCGACGTGGTGCGCTTCGGCCTGGAGAAGAAGCCCGACGACCCGCCCCGCGCGAAGGCGAAGCACCTCACGCTGTGGGTGCGGCGCCCCCTGTCGGGAGCCGGCGACCCCGACGTACACCTCGACGGGCTGGTCGGGTACCGGCTGGCGTCCGTGTGGGAGCTGGTCGAGTCGTCGGAGGAGATCGTCGCCGGGCTGCGCCGGTACACGGCCGCGCTGGAGACGCTGCCCGCACCCGCGTTCGCGGGAGGCGCGCCCACGACCTACGCCGACCGCCGGGCGCCGGGCCACGGCGAGTGCGCCGTCTGCGGCGGCGGACCGGCCGCGTTCGTCATCCTGCAGTCGATCGGCAGCATCGCGGTGTTCCACTGGAAGTCGGTCGAGCGCGGGTGGCGGTGCCACCCCTGCGCGCTCGCCACCTACCGCGACCTGACCAACCGCACGCTGCTCACGTGCTGGTGGGGCGTCGGCTTCCTCGGCGGCCCGGTCGTCCTGCTCGTCAACCGGCTGCGGCTGCGCGCCGCCCTCCGGCTGCCGCAGCCCACCCCCACGCCGGGCGTCGTCGCGCCGTCGCCGATGCCGCTCGACCCCGGCGCGCGCCTGTTGGCGCGGCCGGGTGGCTTCGTCGGCCTGCTCATGGGGACGTTCGTGACGCTGGCCCTCACGTTCGTGATCTTTTCGCTGATCGTCTACGGCTGAAGCGTCCGGTGCATCACGTGGATGTCGACGAGTCCCGAGGTGCGGTGCCGGTACGCCTGCGGCACCGTGCCGACGATCGAGAACCCGAGTGACTGCCACAGCCCGATCGCGCCGGTGTTGGTCGCCACCACGGCGTTGAACTGCATCGCCAGGTAGTTGAGCTCGGCGGCCCGCTGCAGGCAGTGCTCGGCGAGCCCGCGTCCGATGCCCTTGCCGCGCGCCGACGGCGCCACCATGAACCCGGCGTTGGCCACGTGCGAGCCGGGGCCGACCGCGTTCGGCTTGAGCAGGTAGGTCCCGACGATCGAGGTACCGTCGACGGCCACGTACGTCTCCGCGGGCGGATCCGGGAACCAGATCCGCTGGGCCTGTTCGGCCGCGGTGAACGGGTCGTACATGTACGTCTCCTGCGCGGAGACGATGGCCTGCCAGAGCGGCCACACCGCCGGCCAGTCGGCTGTACTGGCCCGCCGGATCTCAATTGTCACGATTGCAGCCTAACGGTCTGCCTGCTCGGAAGATCATCAGTCCCGATGGGCCGGTCGCGGAGGCGCGGGTTGCTCACGGCCACCACGGATCTCGTTGCGTCACAGCCACAGCGCGAGGTGGCGCCGGTGATTTCGGGTGAATTCATTAGCGATAACCCACAGCGACCATGCTGGTACTTTGAGCTACCAGCGGCCAAGGGCCAGAGGGGTTCACGGGCCCACGCGTCCGCTCAACGAGTCCCATGGAAACCATCGGAGGAAGACCACGCATGGGCATTCTCAGAACCATCGGCCGCCGATCAGCCCCCGCGGGGCTCGCCCTGGGCGTGACCGCCGCGGCGGTGCTCACCGCGGCCGGTCCGGCTCAGGCCGCCACCATCGCCGCGACACTCAGCACCTCGGCCGGACCGAGCGGCGGTGGTAACACGGTCACGGTGACCGCGACCGGCGGATTCGTCGACTCGAGCGTCCGGCGGGTCGCCGGCACCAACCTGTACGTACAGTTCCAACGGAAGGCCACGAACGCGTCGACCTGCGCGGTCACCTACCAGACCCCGGCGTCGGACGTCATCAACGTCCCGGCAGCCGGTGTCACGGTTCTCACCGACGACACGGCGAACATCGTCGTGCCGGCCGGGGTGGTCACCACGGGAAGCGCGACCACGAACTACAACGTCTGCACGTACACGCAGACGACCACCAGCACCGAGGCCCTCGCGGCGACCGCCGCGGGAACCCCGTACCAGGTGGTGCCGCGGCTGTCGGTCAGCCCGCAGAGCGGCCCGGCGGTCGGTGGTAACACGATCTCGATCACCGCTCCGGCCGGGATGACGCCGTTCGGTGCCGGCTCGACCTACGGTGTCCAGTTCCAGGCCGCCGCGCCCACCGCGACCCCGGTGAACTACTGCTCGCCGACCTGGGCGGCGACCGTGACGGTGGTGCCTGCCACCCCGGCCGGCGTGGTGGCTGTCGCCGCGAACACGATCGGGTTCGTGAGCAGCAGCAAGATCGTCGTTCCGGTTCCGGCCAACATCGGCGCCTCCGGATCGCTCGGCTTCCATGTCTGCCTCTACAACAACGTTCCGGGCACCCCGGCCAACGCCGACGCGACGATCGACCTGATCGCCGGGTCGGGAGCGCCGTACACGGTGGGCACGCCCGCGGCGATCACATCGGTCAGCCCGTCGGCCGGCCCGGCCAAGGGCGGCAACACGCTCACCGTGGTCGGTACCGGTTTCGTTGCCGGGATGACGGCCACGCTCGACGGTGCGCCGCTGACCCTGAGCAACATCACCTCGACCCAGTTCAACGCGGTGGTGCCGCCGCACACGGCTGGTGGCCCGTTCAAGCTGTCGGTGACAACGACGGGCGGTACGACCACGACGCCGACCGGGGTCTACTCGTACAGCTACGGCATCGACGTCGAGCCGAACACCGCGCCCAACAACAAGGCCGGCCGGACGTGGATCTCCGTGCAGGGCGTCGGTTTCCGGGGCCTGCAGTTCACCGGTACCACCGGCGCCGCTCCGAACAACACCGGTGCGCACGTCTACCTGGTGCGGGGCGCCTACGACCCGAAGACCGCCGCGGGGGCGGCCGCCGGGACGAAGACCAACGCCCAGACGGCCGAGTGCGTCGACGTGATCGTCGTCGCCGACACCGAGGTGGTCTGCGGGCTCTACGCGTCCGGTGACCAGCCGACGCAGGCCAGCCGGACCATCACCGGCTGCACCGCGGTCGCGCTGAGCGCCACCTCGATCACCGCTCCGACGGGCTCGTCGACCTGTTCGTTCTCGCCGAGCGACGTCGGCATGACGATCACGGCGGATGTGGCCGGCGTTCCGACGAACACCGTCATCACGGCCGTCACCGGCACCACCAGCGCCACCATCTCGAAGGCGATCACGACGGCGATCGTCGCCACGACGCCCGTCTTCACGATCGGCGGGGCTCGGGCCGTGACCGCGGCCACCGTCTCGACGTCGTTGAACACGGTGTCGTCGACGGCCACGACCGGTCCCTTCGTCTCGACCGACGTCGGCCGGCGGGTCACCGGTACCGGCATCCCGGCGAACACCTTCATCACGGCCGTTGCCAGCGGCGTGGCGACGCTGTCGAACACGCCGACGACGGCCGGCACCAACGTCGTGCTGACCCTGACCACCCCGATTCCGGTGGGGACCTACACGGTCACGGTCGTGAGCAACGGTGCGGCCAACGCGTCGACGACCGACACGGCCTACAGCCAGTCGATCATCTCCAGCGGATCCACGTTCACGGTGGCCGACTTCTGATCGACCCCCGCGCGGACTCCGCGCGGGAGCGGAACCACAACGGCCCGGAGCCTGTCGGCTCCGGGCCGTTGGTGTGCCGGTGGGCGTTCCGCGGTCACGCCAGCTTGGCCCACTCGCGGTCGATCGCGGCGACCGTGTCGTTCTCCGACGGCTTGCCCGACGGGTCGACGGTCACGACGTAGACGCTGCGCTGGTCGCTGATCCGCCAGCACAGCAGCATCGTCGGGCGGACCGACGCCGGCCGGTCCGGGCTGAACTGGAAGTTCTGGGTGCACCAGGCGTTGCCGACCCGGTGTCCGTCGTCGGCGGCCCAGGCCATCTCCCGCTGACCCGTCAGGTCTCCCCGGGCGGTGACCACGCGCATCGTCCGGCCGTTGTCCGGCCCGTACGTCCGGACCGTGGCGGGAACGTCCTCCCGTGTCTGGACCCCGCGGATCGGCGAGGCCGTGGGCTGCGGTGCCTCCGCCGGCGGCGCCGAGCGGGAGTTCGCGGGCGGTCCGCCCGCCGCCGTGCCGGAAGGCGCCGCTCCGGGTGAGGCCGGTGGTGACACCGACGGCGAGGCCGGCGACGGTTCCGGCGTCCCGGCGCCGGCCGACGCGGCTTCCGGGGGTGCCTGCGGGGGAGCACCCACGTCGGCTACCCGGTCCGGCCCGGAGGCGAGGTGCTGCGCGAGGAGCAGGCCGGCGCCGAGCGCGGCGGCGGCGCCAACGGCGGCTACCCGGTATCTCCTGCGTCGGAGCGGGTGTAGGGACGGAGTCTCCGACGGTCCGGCCGCGGACTCCTCCGGCCCTCCGCCGCCGGCATGCGGGGCGGTGGTCGCGTCTGCTGGTTCTTCCGGTTCGGACACGGGGCGGTCTCTCCTTCCACGGCGCGAGCGGGCGACTCGCTACAAAACGTGGAGAATGATGCCACCCTCAGTAATCATTTTGGACCGAACGGCAAATCGATCTTGAGCGTGTAGCCGAAAAGACCTCGGCGGCCACACCGGCCGAAGCCGACGTGACCGCCGAGGGTCGAGAGATCGCCGATCAGACGTCGAAGTACATCGCGAACTCGTGCGGGGTCGGGCGCAGGCGCACCGGGTCGACCTCGTTGTCGCGCTTGTAGCCGATCCACGTCTCGATCAGGTCGGGGGTGAAGACGCCACCCTCGAGCAGGAAGTTGTGGTCGGCCTCCAGGGAATCGAGCACCTCGGGGAGCGAGCCGGGGATCGTGCGCACGTTGGCGAACTCGTCCGGCGGCAGATCGTAGAGGTCCTTGTCGATCGGCTCCGGGGGCTCGATCTTGTTCTTGATGCCGTCGATGCCGGCCATCATCATCGCCGAGAAGGCGAGGTACGGGTTGGCCGACGGGTCGGGCACCCGGAACTCGACGCGCTTGGCCTTGGCGTTGCTGCCCGTCACCGGGATGCGGGTGCAGGCCGACCGGTTGCGCTGCGAGTAGACCAGGTTGACCGGCGCCTCGAAGCCCGGCACCAGGCGCCGGTACGAGTTGACGGTCGGGTTGGTGAACGCGCACAGCGACGGCGCGTGCTTGAGCAGGCCGCCGATGTACCAGCGGGCCATGTCGCTCAGGCCGGCGTAGCCGGTCTCGTCGTAGAACAGCGGCTCGCCGCCCAGCCACAGCGACTGGTGCGTGTGCATGCCCGAGCCGTTGTCGCCGAACAGCGGCTTCGGCATGAACGTCGCGGTCTTGCCCGCGTGCCACGCCGTGTTCTTGACGATGTACTTGAACAGCTGGAGCTGGTCACCGGCGTGCAGCAGGGTCGAGAACTTGTAGTTGATCTCGGCCTGGCCGGCGGTGCCGACCTCGTGGTGCGAGCGCTCGACGGTGTAGCCCACCTGGATGAGCCGCTGCACGATCTGGTCGCGCAGGTCGGCGTAGTGGTCGACCGGCGGTACCGGGAAGTAGCCACCCTTGTAGGTGGTCTTGTACCCGCGGTTGCCGCCCGACTCCTCGCGACCGGTGTTCCACCAGCCTTCGACCGAGTCGATGTAGTAGTACGCCTGGTGCGGGCTGGTCTCGTGCCGGATGGAGTCGAAGATGTAGAACTCCGCCTCCGGCCCGAAGTACGCGGTGTCGGCGATTCCGCTCGCGGTGAGGAACGCCTCCGCCTTCTTTGCCACGTTCCGCGGGTCACGCGAGTACGCCTCGCGCGTGAACGGGTCGTGGATGAAGAAGTTCAGCGCGACGGTCTTCTCCGTGCGGAACGGGTCGACGAAGGCGCTCGCCGCGTCGGGCAGCAGCAGCATGTCGCTTTCGTGGATCTGCTGGAAGCCGCGGATGGACGAGCCGTCGAAGGCAAGACCGTCGCTGAAAACCTTCTCGTCGAAGGATTCGACCGGCACGTTGAAGTGCTGCATCACGCCGGGCAGATCGCAGAAGCGAACGTCGACGAATCGGACGCCTTCGTCCTTGATGTATCTGAGGAGCTCGTCGGAATTGGCGAACACGCGGTCCTCCAGGCTTCGTGCTCGTAGGTGAACTCAATCTGCTCCGCCCGTCGCCTCCCTCGGCGACAAACAAGCTGCTTAGGAAGCTATGGCGGAGGCGTTGCCCGGCCGTGTCTCGATTGTTTCGACCGTGTTTCAGCGACCTGATCTTAAAACGCTGGCATGATCACCGACCGCGCATCGCGCGGAATGCCCCCTTCGGCGGCCGCATGTTCTTCGGAATCGCGCCCTTGGGCAGCTGGGTGCGCGCGGCGAGCGCGGTGAGCCGCGTCTCCAACGCGTTCACCTCCTTGCCCGTGATCGTGCGTGGCAGCTTGAGGAACGTGGTGCGGATCTTCTTCAGCGGCAGCTGGCCCTCGTCGTTGCCGATGATGTACTCACGCATGTCGACGGAACCGATGATCTTCGAGAGCCGGCGCTTCTCCTGCCCCAGCATCGACTTGAGTCGCTGCGGGTTGCCCTCACCGATCAGGATCACGCCGGGCCGGCCGATCACCACGTGCACCATGTCCATCGACGTGGTGCTGGCGAACGCGGCGCGCACCCGCCAGTCTCCCCGCATGGTCTGCAGCACCTGGGCGGCGGCGCCCGGCTGACCCTCGTACTCGGCCATCATCGCCTTGTTGGCGCGCAGGTTCAGCACGAGCATGACGCCGAGCAGCGCCATCATGACGGCGGCGATCATCCACAGCCAGCCGAGCCCGAGCACGCCGAGCAGGACGCCGACGCCGATCGGCACGATGACGGCGGCGAGGGCGAGCGGGACGAACAACTTGTCCCGCTTCGCGGTGAACTTCATCGCGACGGGAAGTTGCTTGAGACCCTGGAGGAACGTCGGCTTCTCCGGCTGCGCATTCGCCATGAAGAGAATCCTAGATGGCGTCAGGCCTGGGCGACGACCGCCGCCCGTGCCTCGACAGCCTGGCCGTACAACCTGCCCGCCCGGTAGGACGACCGCACCAGCGGCCCGCTCATCACACCCGCGAAGCCGATCTCCTCGGCCTCCTCCCGGAGCTCCACGAACTCCTCGGGCTTCACCCACCGCTCCACCGGGTGGTGCCGCGGCGTCGGCCGCAGGTACTGGGTGATCGTCACCAGCTCACAGCCGGCCGCGTGCAGGTCACGAAGCGCCTGCGACACCTCGGCCCGCTCCTCGCCCATGCCGAGGATGAGGTTCGACTTCGTGACCAGGCCGGCGGCGCGGGCCTGGGTGATGACGTCGAGCGACCGCTCGTACCGGAACGCCGGCCGGATGCGCTTGAAGATCCGCGGCACGGTCTCGATGTTGTGCGCCAGCACCTCCGGCGCCGACCCGAACACCTCGCGCAGCTGGGCCGGCTCGGCGTTGAAGTCCGGGATGAGAAGTTCCACGCCGCAGCCGGGCAGGAGGGCGTGGATCTGCCGCACCGTCTCCGCGTACAGCCAGGCGCCGCCGTCGGGAAGATCGTCGCGCGCGACGCCGGTGATGGTCGCGTACTTCAGGCCCATCTGCTGCACCGACTCGGCGACCCGGCGGGGCTCGTCGGCGTCGAACTCGGCGGGCCTGCCGGTGTCGATCTGGCAGAAGTCGCACCGGCGGGTGCACTGGTCGCCGCCGATGAGGAAGGTGGCCTCGCGGTCCTCCCAGCACTCGTAGATGTTGGGGCAGCCGGCCTCCTGGCACACGGTGTGCAGGCCTTCGCGTTTCACGAGGCCGTGCAGCTCGGTGAACTCCGGGCCCATCGTCGCCTTGACCTTGATCCAGGGCGGTTTGCGCTCGATCGGGGTCTGGGCGTTGCGGGCCTCGATGCGGAGCATCCGTCGGCCCTCGGGAGCAGCGGAAGTCACCCCGCCAGCGTACGTCGCCGCATGGTCAGAAAGTTTTCAAGGCGACACAGGTAACACAACTCGCTACCATGGGCGGCCAACGGCGCTGACGGAACCGAGTAGCGCCTGGTCACGCCAGCCGAGAGAGCCGCCGGTAGCTGGGAGGGCGGTCTGGTGTCCAGGTGTGAAGACACTCCCGAGCCGTAGCAGTACAAGAGGCCCTTGAACAGCAAGGGCGAAGGTGCGGTGGTACCGCGAGGCCCCACTCGTCCGCACCCCCTGGGACGGCGTTGCAGTCGAACAGGAGGTGCCGATCATGCCGCAACGCGTCCTCTCCACCGAACTCCCCGCCCACGTGGGCGAAAAAGTGCTTCTGCACGGCTGGGTGCATCGGCGGAGAACCCTCAAGAATGTGTCGTTCCTGATCGTGCGCGACCGGGCCGGTCTGGCCCAGGTCGTCATACCGGAGCCGGCGCACGCCCCGGAGGAGACGGCGGTCACCGTCGTGGGCACGGTGGTCGCGAACCCGGTGGCGCCGTCGGGTGTCGAGGTCGTGAACCCCGTGGTGGACCAGGTGGGAGCGGCCGAAACGCCCCCGTTCGAGCTGTTCCGTCCGGAGCTGCGGGTCGGTCTGGCGACCCAGCTCGACACCGCGCCCCTGGCCTACCGCCATCCCGGCCGCCGGAAGGCGCTCGAGGTCGCGGCCGCCGCGACGCGAGGCTTCCGCTCAGCGCTCGAACGGCAGGGCTTCACCGAGATCTTCACGCCGAAGCTGGTGGCCGCGGCCACTGAGAGCGGCGCGAACGTCTTCCCGGTCGACTACTTCGGCCGGCCGGCGTACCTCGCGCAGAGCCCGCAGTTCTACAAGCAGCTCATGGTGGGCGTGTTCGAGCGGGTGTTCGAGGTGGGGCCGGTGTTCCGTGCCGAGCCCAGCGACACCGGCCGGCACCTGGCCCAGTACACCAGCCTCGACGCCGAGCTCGGCTTCGTCGAGGACCACCGCGACGTCATGGCGGTCGTCCGTGACGCGGTCGCCGGAATGGTCGACGCGGCGCCGGTCCCGGGTCCCGAGGTCCCGGCCGAGATCCCGTCGATCCACTTCCCCGACGCGCTGCGGGTGGCGGACGCGTCTCCCGACGAGCCCGACCTGTCGCCGTCCGACGAGCGGGCCCTGGGGGAGTGGGCCAGACGCGAGCACGGCAGCGACTTCCTGTTCGTCACCGGCTACCCGATGGCCAAGCGCCCGTTCTACACGCACCCCGACCCGGCCGAGCCGCGCTGGTCGAACAGCTTCGACCTGCTGTTTCGCGGCGTCGAACTGGTCACGGGTGGCCAGCGCCTGCACCGGTACGCCGACTATGTGGCCGCGTTGGAGGCCCGCGGCGAGCCGCTCGACCCGTACCGCTCCTACATCGACGCCTTCCGCTACGGCATGCCGCCGCACGGCGGCTTCGCGCTGGGCCTGGAGCGCTTCGTGTCCCGCCTGCTGGGCCTGTCGAACGTCCGCGAAGCCACCCCCTTCCCCAGGGACCGCACCCGCCTGGAGCCCTAAGCCCTCGGCCCCCGCCCCCGCCCCCGCCCCGCCCCCGCCCCCGCCCCCGGCCGCGGCCCCGCCCCCGCCCTCGGCCGCGGCCTCGCCCGCGGCCCCGGCCTCGGCCTCGGCCCCGCGCCCGCCCCGCCGCCCATGCCCCGGGCCCGCCGCCGCTCCCGCGGCCGCCCTCTCCCCGCCGATCTTGCAGTCCTGGCCGCACCTTTATGCGCTTTTGTGTTCATTTTTCGGGGGCCACATCTGCAAGATCGGCGGGGAAGGGAGCGTGTCGGCGGGAGGGAGGGGCGTATCGGCGGGGAAAGGGGCGTGACGGCCGGGGAAGGGGGCGTCTCGACAGGAGGGAGGGGGTGTCGCCGGGGAGAGGGGCGGGTCGGCGAGGAGAGGGGCGGGTCGGCGGAGGCTGGCGGGTCGGCGGGGAGGGGCGCGACGGGCAGGATTTGGGTTTCTTGTCCGAAAGCGCCTCACTTTCCGTAGATTGCGCGTGTTACCGACATTGAGCCGCGTACGGGGGTGCGGGTGTGAGGATCGGTTCACGGGACGACACGCGATGGCGGGGGATCCTGCGTCCACATCCGGTTTCGGCGGCGATCATCGCCGCTGGTGTGGTGCTGGGGGTCGGGCTCACCGGCCCCGCCCTCGCCAGACCGGACGAGGGCGCGGGCTCCGGCACGGGCGCCGTCAAGGTGAAGGTCAAGCCGACCGCGTCGAAGTCGGCGGCGAAGAAGGACACCACCGGCGGCAAGAGCGCCACGAAGACCGAACCGGCCGAGGGGAAGCGGTCCGGCACGGCGACGAAGAAGGCGAAGCCATCGGAGTCCGCAAAGGCGAAAGCGAAGACGAAGGCGTCGGCGTCCACCGGGTCCGCGGCGGTCAAGGGCTGGGCGAAGGTCATCGCCGACCCGACGCGGAAGCAGACCGGTGACCGGAAGCAGACCGGTGACCGGAACCGCGCGGAACCGACGGCCAGCACCTCACCGGCCGCGTCCCGGGTCGCCAGGCCGACCATCGAGGCGACGCCCGACCCGGACTCCTCGTCGCCCGCGGCCACCGAACCGGTGATCACCGGCATCGTCGAGGGCGACGGCGAGCTCGCGGTCACCTGGACCGCGCCGGACAGCGGCACGGTGACCAGCTACACCGTGTGGGTCGGCGGCGACGTCCCCGACCCTGACTGCGACGAGATCGAGTCGAACACGCTCACCTGCACGGTGAACACGGGTCTGGAGAACGAGACCTCGTACGCGGTCGAGGTCGCGGCGAACCACGGCAGCGGCGAGCCGTCGATCAGCCAGCCGTGGTGGGCCACGCCGAAGGCGTCGGTCGTGGCGCCGGGCGCGCCCACGCTCGCCGACATCGACGTCGAGGGCAACAAGCTGGTCCTGAGCTGGACCGCGCCGGAGAACGACGGCGGCGGGGCGATCCTCGGCTACCGGATCACCGCGACCCACCCGAAGGAGGGCGGCGGCACCGAGGACGTGGCGTGCGTGCAGCCGGCCGGCCGCACCGACACCACCTGCACGATCACGGGGGAGTCGGGGGTCGAGTACACCGCCTCGGTGGCGGCGTGGAACTCGCACGGCGCCGGTCCCGCGTCCGCCGAGAAGACGGCGACGGCCGCGTCGAGCGAGCCCGGCGCGCCGACGGTCAAGGCGGAGCTGAGCGGCAGCACCGTGACGGTCACCGCCACGTCGAGCGACACCGGCGGCGTCGACCTCGACGGCTACGAGATCACCGTGACCACGGTGGGCGACGGCGCCGCGGTGGCGTGCGCCGGCACCAAGACGTCGCAACCGCCGGTCGTGTACCCGGACGGCACCTGCACGTTCGAGGGCGTCCAGGGCGAGTCGTACACGGTGAAGGCCCGGGCGCACAACAGCGTGGGCTGGTCGACGATGACCACGGTGACCCGCATGATGCCGCCGGCGGCGCCGACCGCGTCGATCGCCGTCGAGGGGCGCACCGTGACCGTCTCCTGGACGCCGCACGGCACCGGCGGCGCGCCGATCCAGGGCTACCAGGTGACCGTGCACCGCGAGGGCCAGCAGGACGCCGTCCCCTGCACGGGACAGATGGGCTCCGGTGACTCGAGCACCCTGTACACGGGCTCCTCGTGCACGTTCACGGGCGTGCCGGGCGCGGAGTACTCGGTGAGCGTCAAGGCGAGGAACAGCGTCGGCACGTCGGCGATCGCGGGCACCGACAGCGAGGCGGTCCCGGCGCTGGCCGGTCCGTCCGGGCTGAAGGTGACGCCCGACGACGGCACCGCGACCGTCACGTGGACGCCGATCACGCCGGCCACCGGCATCACCGGCTACGTCGTCACCTACACCAAGGAGGACGGCCAGCCGCAGACCGCGCAGGTGCAGGGCGCCGGCACGGGGACACACACCCTCACCGGGCTGGAGAACGGCGCCACCTACGCGGTCAAGGTGAAGGCCGCGCTCAGCGACGGCACCGCGTCCGACACCGAGGCGGTCAAGGTGACCCCGTCGGCCCCGCCGGCGATCCCGCAGGACGGGCCGCCGGAGTCCGACGGCACCCTGTCGGCGCCGGCCGGTTCGACCACGCCCGACCCGGGCGAGACGATCACGATCAGCGGTACCGGCTTCGCCCCGAACAGCGAGGTCACCATCGTGATCTACTCGTCGCCGCACAGTCTCGGCACGGTCATGACCGACCAGGCCGGCGCGTTCAGCAAGGCGGTCACGATCCCGTCGAACCTGAGCGGGTCGCACACGATCACGTCGATGGGCATCGACCCGGACGGTGCCTCGCGGGTGCTGGCGCTCGGTGTCACGATCGCGGGGTCGACCACCACGGGTGGCGGCGGCGGTAGCGGTGGCGGCAGCGGCGGGCTCGCGATCACCGGCGCGCCGATCGTCACGATCCTGCTCACCGGCATCCTGCTGCTCGCCAGCGGTTTCGCGACCCGGTTCGCCGGCCGCACCGGAGTCCGGCGGGGAATCCACCGCCGGTAGAGGCAGAAGGCGCGATGTAGGCGGCCGTCGAAACGACGGCCGCCTACATCTGCAGCTGAGCGACGATCGTGCGCTCGACCACCGGCAGCACCTCGGCCACCGTCACCGGGCGGCCGAGCTCCTTCGACAGCGACGTCTGCGCGACGTCGGGGATGCCGCACGGCACGATGCGGTCGTACGCGCCGAGGTCGGGGTCGCAGTTGAGCGCGAACCCGTGCTGCGTCACGCCGCGCGCCACCCGGATGCCGATCGCGCCGATCTTCCGGTCGGGCCCGCGCCCGTCGGCGGCGATCCAGACCCCGCTCCACGACGGGCCCCGGTCGTTGAACCGCGTGGTCGCGACGCCGAGTTCGGCGCACGCGTCGATGAGCACCTGCTCGACCCGCCGCACGTAGGCGACCACGTCGACGGGGTCGGGCAGCTTCACGATGGGGTACCCGACGAGCTGGCCGGGGCCGTGCCAGGTGATGCGGCCGCCGCGGTCGACGTCGATCACCTCGGTGCCGTCGACGGGACGGTCGTCGCGGTGGGTGCGCTTTCCGGCGGTGTAGACGCTCGGGTGCTCCAGGAGCAGCACGGTGCCCGGTTGCGTGCCGGCGACGACCGCCTCGTGGATGCGCTGCTGCTCGGCCCAGGCCGTGCGGTAGTCGACGAGGCCGGATCGGACGACTGCGAGGGGCACCACGGTGGTCACGTCTGCGAGCCTAACGCGGTCAGCCGCGTAGGACGGCCGCCGTCGCCGACGTCACGGTGCGGTCGGTGAACGCGAAGCCGTGCTCGCTCAGCACGGCGGGCACCACCCGCTGGCTGGCCAGCATCTCGGTGGCGAACTCCGACCCGACCACCACGTTCAGCGCGGCCTTCGGCACCGGGAACAGCGCCGGCCGGTGCAGCGCCGAGCCGATCGCCTTCGCCAGGTCCTTCCAGCGCACCGGTTCCGGGCCGGTGAGGTTCACCGGGCCGGAGAGGTCGTCGCGTTCGAGGAGGAACTCGACGGCCCCCAGCCAGTCGCGCATGGAGATCCAGGGGATGAAGCTGCGCCCGTTGCCGATCGGTCCGCCGACGCCGGCCTTGAACGGCAGCATCAGCGGCTGCAGCACGCCACCGGCGGGGTGCAGGGGGAGGCCGGTGCGCATGAGCACCACGCGGCTGCCCGCGTCGCGTGCCGGCGCCGTCGCGCCCTCCCAGGCCGTCGCCATCTCGGCGAAGAACCCGGAGCCGGGACCGGCGGACTCGGTGAGCTCGGCGTCGCCGCGGTCGCCGTAGATGCCGACCGCGGACCCGCTGAGAAAGGCGATGGGACCGGCGTGCGCGGCGATCGCCCTGGCGAGCGTGCCGGTGGTCGACAGGCGGCTGTCGAGCAGCTCCCGCTTGTACTCCGGGGTCCAGCGCTTGCCGCCGATGTTGGCGCCGGACAGGTTCACCACCGCGTTCACACCGTCCAATGTGGACGGGTCGAGCTCGCCGGCGGCCGGGTCCCACCGGCGTTCGTCGGAGCTGGCCGGCTCGCGCCGGACCAGCCGCACGACGTCGTGCCCCGCGTCGCGGAGCCGGGTGACCAGCCGGGTGCCCAGGAAGCCGGACGCCCCGGCGGTCAGTACCCGCATGATGTTCCTTACGCCAGCCGTTCTTTACGCAAGGCCCAGTTCGGCCTCGAAGTTGCCGGCCTCCAGCCGCTCCTTGATCGTGACCAGGAAGCGCGCCGCCTCGGCGCCGTCGACCAGCCGGTGGTCGTACGACAGCGCGAAGTAGACCATCGACCGCGGCACGATGACCTCGCCCAGGTTCGGGTCGCTGACGACCACCGCCCGCTTGACGACCGCGCCGGTGCCGAGGATCGCCACCTGCGGCTGGTTGATGATCGGGGTGTCGAACAGCGCGCCGCGGCTACCGGTGTTGGTGAGCGTGAGCGTGCCGCCGGACGCCTCGTCGGGCTGCAGCTTCATGGTGCGGGTGCGGTCGGCCAGGTCGGCGATCCGCTTGGCGATGCCGACCAGGTTCAGGTCACCGGCGTTGCGGATGACCGGGACGATGAGGCCCTTCTCGGTGTCGACCGCGATGCCCAGGTGCTCGACGTCGTGGTAGGTGACCGTGCCCTCGTCGGAGTTGATCGTGGCGTTGACCACCGGGTGCGACTTCATCGCCTCGATCGTCGCGAGCGCGAAGAACGGCAGGAACGACAGCTTCACGCCGTTGGTGGCGAGGAAGTCGTTCTTCGCGCGGTTGCGCAGCTGCGCGATCTTCGTGACGTCGATCTCGACCACCGACGTCAGCTGCGCCGACACCTGCAACGACTCGACCATGCGCTTGGCGATCAGCGCCCGCAGGCGGGTCATCTTCTCGGTCTTGCCGCGGAGCGCGCTCGCCTCGGCGGACGGCTTCGCGGGCGCCGCTGCCTTGGCGGCCGGCGCGGGCGCGGCGGCCGGCTTCGCGGCGGCCGCCTTCGCCTTCTCGGCGGCCTCCAGCACGTCCTGCTTGCGGATGCGGCCACCGACGCCGGTGCCGCGCAGCGCCGACAGGTCGACGTTGTGCTCGTTGGCCAGCTTGCGCACCAGCGGCGTGACGTACCCCGCCGACTCCGACGCGGCCTGCCCGCCGTTGCCCTCGGCCCGGGCCTTCGCGGGCTGCTGCCCCGACGGCTCGACCTTCGGCGCCTGCTGGGTCTCGGCCTCGGCCGACGGCGTGCCGTACGAGGCACCCGGCTGCGGAGCCGGCTCGGAGTCGTCCTTCTTCTCCGCCTTCGGTTCCGCCTTCGGCTCTTCCTTGGCGGGCTCGGCCTGCTTGGCCTCTTCGGACGGCGTCGACTCGGGCTCGTCGCCACCGCCGGCGGCGTCTCCGCTGCCGATCAGGGCCAGCTCGGCGCCGACCTCGACGGTCTCGTCCTCCTGGACCTTGATCTCCAGGAGCGTGCCGGCGACCGGCGACGGGATCTCGGTGTCGACCTTGTCGGTGGAGACCTCGAGCAGCGGTTCGTCGGCCTCGATGGTGTCGCCGACCGACTTGAGCCAGCGGGTGACCGTGCCCTCGGTGACGCTCTCGCCGAGCGCCGGCATCGTGATCGGGGTACCCGACCCGCCGCCACCGCTCTGCTTCGGGGGAGCCGCCTCGGCCTTCACCGTCTGCGTCTCCTGCTCCGGCTCGGGCTCGGGCTCGGGTTGCGCCTGGGCCTCGGGCTCGGGCTCGGGTTCCGCCTCGGGCTCCTCCTGCGTGGAAGCGCTGCTCCCCGCGTCCCCTGAATCGTCGCCCTCACCCGCGATCACCGCGAGCTCCGAACCGACCTCGGCCGTCTCGTCCTCGGCCACGACGATGCGCTGCAGCACCCCGGCGGCGGGCGACGGGATCTCGGTGTCGACCTTGTCGGTGGAGACCTCGAGCAACGGCTCGTCGGCCTCGACGTGGTCGCCCTCCTGCTTCAACCAGCGGGTGACGGTGCCCTCGGTGACGCTCTCGCCCAGCCGTGGCATGGTGACCGATACCGGCATTGTGGTTATCGCTCCTTCTAACCGTGTACGTGCAGCGGCTTGCCGGCCAGGGCGAGGAAGGCCTCGCCGAGCGCCTCGGACTGGGTGGGGTGGCCGTGGACCAGGGCGGCGACGTCGGCCGGGTACGCCTCCCAGTTGTAGATCAGCTGAGCCTCGCCGACCAGCTCGCTGACGCGGCTGCCGACCATGTGGATGCCGACGACCGGCCCCTCCGGCGCCCGGACGAGCTTCACGAAGCCCTGGGTTTTGAGGATCTGGCTCTTGCCGTTGCCGGCCAGGTCGTAGGTGAGCGTCTCGATCTTGTCGCCGTAGACCTCGCGGGCCTTCGCCTCGGTGAGGCCCATCGACGCGACCTCGGGCTCGCAGTAGGTGACCCGCGGGATGCCGTTCTCGTCGATGACCGGCGGGTTGAGGCCGGCGATCTCCTCGGCCACGAAGATGCCCTGCGCGAAGCCGCGGTGGGCCAGCTGCAGGCCGGGCACGATGTCGCCGACCGCGTACACGTTCGGCACGCCCGTGCGCAGCCGCTCGTCGGTGACGACGAACCCGCGGTCGAGCTTCACGCCGTGGTCCTCGTAGCCGAGGTTCTGCGTGACCGGGCCGCGGCCGACGGCCACGAGCAGGATCTCGGCCTCGAGCGTCTCGCCGCCCTTGAGGGTGACCTTCACGCCGTTGGCGGTCTTCTCGACGGTCTCGAACGGCTTTCCGACCTTGAACGCGATCTTGCGCTTGCGGAAGGCCCGCTCGACCATCTTCGAGGACGCCTCGTCCTCGACCGCGATCAGGCGGGGGAGCGCCTCGACGATCGTGACGTCGACGCCCAGCGACTTCCAGGCGCTCGCGAACTCGCAGCCGATCACGCCGCCGCCGAGGACGATCGCCGACGCCGGCGCGGCGTCGAGGTTCAACGCGTGCTCCGACGTGATGATCCGCTCGCCGTCGATCTCCAGACCGGGCAGCGACTTCGAGTAGGAGCCGGTGGCCAGGACGATGTTGCGACCCTCGTAACGGGTGCCGTTCACCTCGACGGCGTTCGGGGCGACCAGCCTGCCCTCGCCCTCGACATAGGTGATCTTGTGGGCCTTCACCAGGCCCTGCAGGCCCTTGTACAGGCGGCTGACGACGCCGTCCTTGTACGCGTTGACCTTCTTGAAGTCGACTCCGGTGAACGTGGCCTGCACACCGAAGGCGTCGGCCTCGCGGGTGCTGTCGGCGACCTCTCCGGCGTGCAGCAGCGCCTTGGTCGGGATGCAGCCACGGTGCAGACAGGTGCCGCCGACCTTGTCCTTCTCGATGAGAACCACGGACTGGCCCAGTTCGGTGGCACGGAACGCGGCGGCGTAGCCGCCGCTACCGCCTCCGAGGATGACGACATCGTGACTGGAGGTCTCGCTCACGTCTTAGCTCCAAAGGTCGAGGTGCGCCCGGTTGACGGGACTCGCTGCACACAGTCGGCTCGCCAGGGGTGAACGGCGGGCCCGACGATCCTTGGCCATCTTGTCACTCTGCGCCTCCGTGTGCGAAGCGAGGTGCCTAAGGACACCGAGAATCCAGGTTCCCCTACTACCCTGGGCGCCACCTTCTGTAGGGAACCGTGGATCCGAGGAGGAGAAGTGGGGTTGTTCCGGCGCCGAAGGACTGCTCCGGCGGGCGGCAGGTCCGCGTCGCGGGAGGATCTGGAGCACCTGGCCGGTTTCATCAGCACCCGGCGCGGCGTGGAGGCGTTCATCGAGCCGCGCACGGCCGTCACCGAGACCACCGTCATCCTCATCGCGCACGACGGCGAGTGGACCCGCAGGCGCGTCGAGAGCCCCGACGCGGCCCGGAAGTTCGCGTCGAAGCAGCGCATCCCCGTGTACGACACCGCCCTGGTCGGCTATCCGCAGCGCATGCGCGAGTACAACCAGCGGCAGCGGTCGAGTTAGCCGTTCGCCGCGACATCCTCGGCCAGCTCGATCAGCGTGCGCACCGGAACCCCGGTGCCGCCCTTCGGCAGGTAGCCCGTCGGCTCGCCGGCGTTGTACGACGGACCGGCGATGTCGAGGTGCGCCCACGGCAGGTCGTCGGGCACGAAGTGGCTGAGGAACACGCCGCCCTGCAGCATGTGCCCGGCCCGGTCCATACCGGCGTTGACCTGTGAGATGTCGGCCACCTCGGAGTCCATGCCCTTACGGACGTCGTCGGGCAGCGGCATCGGCCAGGCCGGCTCGCCGACGCGGGCGCCGATGTCGCGCACCCGGTTGCAGAAGTCCTCGGTGCCCATGAGCCCCGACACCCGCTTGCCCAGCGCGATGATCTGCCCGCCGGTGAGCGTCGACGTCTCCAGCAGGTAGTCGGTGCCGTCCTCGATCGCGCGGGCCATCGCGTCGGCGAGCACCATGCGGCCCTCGGCGTCGGTGTTGAGGACCTCCACCCGGGTGCCGTCGCGCATCGTCACCACGTCGCCCGGCCGGTACGACGTACCTGACGGCATGTTCTCGGCGATCGGCACGTACGCGGTCACATTGACCTTGGGCCCGAGCGCGGCGATCGCGACCACGGCCGCGGCGACCGCGGCCGCGCCCGACATGTCGCTCTTCATCTCCCACATGTTCGCGGCCGGCTTGATCGAGACGCCGCCGGTGTCGAACGTGATGCCCTTGCCCACCAACGCCAGCCGCGACGTCGCGCCCCGCGCGGTGTAGGCCAGCCGCACGAACCGCGGCGGTGCCGCCGACCCCTGCCCGACCGCGAGGATGCCGCCGTAGCCGCCCTTCTTCAGCGCCTTCTCGTCGAGCACCTCGACGTCGAGCCCGGCCGTGCCGGCCCAGGCGGCGATCGCGTCGGCGAACGCGGGCGGGCGCAGCTCGTTGGGCGCGGCGTTGATCCAGTCGCGGGCCTGCGCCACCGCGCCGGTGACGGTCGTGGCGCGCTTGAGCATCGCGCGCGCCGCTGCCTTCGTCCCCTCCTCGGCGCTCCTGACCGACACGGTCTTCACGGCCTCGCGCCGGCCGGCCTGCGGCCGGGTGCGGTAGCCGGCGAACCGGTAGGCGCCGAGCAGCGCACCCTCGGCCACCGGTCGCAGCGCGCCCGGCAGTGCCAGCACGACCCGGTCGGAGCCGGCGAGCGCGCGCGTCGCGGCGCCGGCCGCGCGGCGCAGCGTCTCCGCCGACACCTCGCCGTCGTCGGCGCCGAGCCCGACCGCGACCAGCACCGGCGCCTTGATCGCGCCGAACGTCGCCAGCTTGGTGACCTCGCCGACCGCCCCGGTGGCGCCGAGCCGGCGCAACGCGTCGGCCAGGCCCCCGTTCAGCGCGGCCGACACCTGCTCGGCGCCCGGCGCGAGCTGGGGCACCCCGTCGCCGTCGTCGAACACACCGACGACGACGGCGTCGACGGCCGCGGTGCTCGGGTCGCCGTCGGCCAGGTTGAGCGATGTCACGGCTGGTCTCCCGGGTGTCTTCAGCAGGTGTCTTCAGCAGGACGGATGCCGGATCAGATGATATTGGGACCGATGCTAGCCCGACCGCCGGTCCGGGTATGTTCCCACCCATGACATCCCCGGTGCGGCAGTCGCCGCTACATGACCGTCATGCGTCACTGGGTGCCAAGTTCTCCCCGTTCGGTGGGTGGGAGATGCCGCTCGAGTACGCCGGTGGCGGCGTCCTCAAGGAACACGCGGCGGTGCGCGAGGCCGTGGGTGTCTTCGACGTGACCCATCTGGGCAAGGTCTCCGTGAAGGGGCCCGGCGCGGCGGAGTTCCTGAACCGCTGCCTCACCAACGACCTCGACCGCATCGGCGCGGGCCAGGCCCAGTACACGATGTGTTGCGACGACTCGTCCGGCGGGGTGGTCGACGACCTGATCGCCTACCTGTTCGCCGACGACGACGTGTTCCTGGTGCCGAACGCGGCGAACACGGCCGGCCTGCTCACCCGGCTGCAGCAGGAGGCGCCGCCGCTGGTGACGGTGCTCGGCCAGCACGAGGAGTACGTGGTTCTCGCCGTGCAGGGGCCGCGGTCGCCGGCCGCGATCGAGGCCCTCGGCCTCCCGGCCGACCACGACTACATGCGGTTCGAGGTGGCCCCGTTCCAGGGCCACGACGTCACCGTCTGCCGCACCGGGTACACCGGCGAACGCGGCTACGAGCTCATCGCCCCGAACGCGGCCGCACCCGCCCTGTGGGACGCGCTGACCGGCGCCGGCGTGCGCCCGTGCGGCCTCGGCGCCCGCGACACGCTGCGCACCGAGATGGGCTACGCGCTGCACGGGCAGGACCTGTCGCCGGCGATCACCCCGGTGATGGCCCGCGCCGGCTGGGCGGTCGGCTGGAAGAAGGACCGGTTCTGGGGCAAGCAGGCCCTGGAGCAGGAGAAGGCCGCCGGCCCCCGCCGCACCCTGTGGGGCCTGGAGGCTCTGGACCGGGCGATCCCGCGTCCGCACATGATCGTGCTCCGGCAGGGGGTGCCGGCGGGCGAGGTCACCAGCGGAACCTTCTCACCGACGCGGCGGATCGGGATCGCGCTGGCCCTGCTGCAGGAGGACTACGCCTGGCACGAGGGCGCCGAGGTCGAGGTCGACGTGCGGGGGCGGCGCGCGCCGATGAAGGTGGTCAAGCCCCCGTTCGTGGAGAACCACACGCGCTGACGCGCCTTCGAGTATCCCTGCCGCCACTGTCCGTCATCGGAAACCTGCCCACCAGGTCTGCGCCGGTCGCCTCGATCGTCG
>NZ_BOPH01000047.1 GCF_016863655.1 Virgisporangium ochraceum | reverse complement strand
AACGATCAACAGACACCCCAACCCCCGCGAAGACAGAGCATCCGAACGCCCAGTGACACACGCCCGCGCCCCGTGCCGTTGCCGAGCCCCGTGCCGTTGCCGAGCCCCGTGCCGTTGCCGAGCCCCGTGCCGTTGCCGAGCCCTGCGTCGATCTTGCACTTATGGCCGCCCCTATTTGCGGAAATGTCGTGTTTTGAGGGGGGCCACAACTGCAAGATCGGCGGAGAGGGGGGTCGGGAGGCGTCAGGGGTTCTGCTTCACCAGCGGGAGCTCGGCCGTCGGGAAGTCGGCGAAGCCGGGGTCGTCGGCGCGCGGCGCCACCGGCTTCGGCGGGGTGCCGGCCGACACGGTCAGGGCCGCGTTCAGCAGCGGCAGCGCCGCCAGTGCCGTGGTGCCCTCGCCCAGCCGCATCCGCAGGTGCAGCACCGGGCTCAGGCCGAGCACGTCGCCGCCGAAGCGGACCAGGGGGTGGCCGCCGTGGTCGGCCAGCTGCAGCCAGAGCCGGCTCTGCGGTCCGATGTCGCGGGCCGCGAGGCCGGCCGCGATGCCGACCGGGCCGTCGATCAGCACCGGGGTGCGCCGGTAGGTGGCGCCGAGGATGATGCCGGTCGCCACCGCGATGTCGCCGCCGCCGACCGTGGCCAGCAGGCTGCGCGGGTCACGCGGCCGGGTGCGCACGCGGTGCAGCGCGTCGCGGACCGTGACGCAGCGGGTCATCCACGCCAGGTCGTTGATCGAACTCGACGCCGCCACCACCCGGTCGAGCAGCGCGGCCGGCTCGCCGCCGGCGGTGAGCGTGGTGAGCGCGACGGCCGCCGCCTCCTGACCGGTGCCGAGCGCGGCGAGCACCAGCACGTCGGCGCCCTCGTCGACGGCGGCCTCGGCGAGCTTCCAGCCCTGCGCGAGCGCCGCCTCCACCTCCTGGGCGGTGAGCGCGTCGCCGGTCTCCATGGCCGCCGACGGCGGGCACTCGACCGTGCTGATCGAGGCACCGGCCGCGCCGGCCAGCAGCGCCAGCGCCCCGACCCCCTCGTGGGCCTGCTCGAGGCGCCGGTCGACCGAGTCGCGGTCGTCGCCGGCCGCGGCGCCGCCGGCGTGGATCCCGTGCAGCAGCATGACCCGCGCCGACCGCCACGGCTGCGGCGCGGCCCGCCCCTGGGTGCCGCCGGCGAACCGGACGACGTCGGTGAGCGCGCCCAGCCCGGCGCCGACGAAGTCGAGCCCCTGCAGCTGGAGACCGGCCGCCGACGCGGTGGTCTCGTCGGGAACCAGGAGGTCGGGCCGCTCGGGGATCCCGGCGTCGACCTCGATCGGCACGATCGCGGGCCGCGCGACCTCCCCGCTGGTCACCGGCGCCGGTCCACCCTTGAGCCACGCGACCTGGCCCGCGACGACCAGCGCGACCCGGTCGCACGCCTCCGCCAGCGCCCGGTTGAGCTTCGCGAGCGCCGCCGCGTACACCGTGTCCCGTCCACCGGCGGGAACCGCCAGGCCCACCTCGCGGCTCACCAGCACCACGCGGCGCGCGGCGGTGCCGGCGAGGGCGTCGGCGAGCGCCCGGATGGCCTCGTCGGCATGGGACCGGTCGGCCCATCCGGACACCGCGTCGAGCAGCTCCGTGACCCATTCGTCGAGGTCGGCGACGAGGATCTCGTCGGACGCCGCGGCGCCGGCGAGACCGGCCGCCACCGCGTCGGGCTCGGTGACGTCGAGCCTCGTGGAGGCCGGACCGAGCAGCGTCTCGGCGAACTCCGCCTGGCCGGCGTCGAACCCGCCCAGTACCAGGACGCGCGTGGAGGACATGCCCGCTAGCCTATGGCCCGCGCAGCGGCGGTACCCTGCCGCCCCGGTACCCTTGGGCACAATCAAGTTCAGGGAGCGTGGCATGGCGTGGACGTGGCGGTACGAAGACGCGCAGGGCGGGGCGCTCGACGGCCCGAACGAGGCGTTCGCCAGCCAGTCCGACGCCGAGAGCTGGATCGGCCAGAGCTGGCGTGAGCTCAGCGCGCGTGGGGTGCTGCGGGTGGCGCTCTACGAGGAGAACCGGCTCGAGTACCGCATGCCGCTCACGCCCGCCACCACCGAGTGATGTACGAGGTCAGGGCACCCCGGAGCGCGTTCCGGCCGAGCGCCATCTTCCTGGCCATCGTCGCGTTGTTCGTCACCGCCGGGGTGATGCTGTGGCAGGGCTTCGGACACTCCGGGGTGAACGTCTTCCTGTTCGTGGTCGCCGGCTGGCTGGTGTCGCTGTGCCTGCACGAGTACGCCCACGCGCTCACCGCCTTCCGCGGTGGTGACCACGGCGTGGCCGGCCGCGGCTACCTGACGCTCAACCCGCTGAAGTACTCGCACGTCCTGTTGTCGGTGATCCTGCCGGTGCTGTTCGTCATCCTCGGCGGCATCGGGCTGCCCGGCGGCGCGGTGTGGGTCGACAAGCACCGGCTGCGCGGCAAGGGCTGGGACAGCTTCGTCAGCTTCGCCGGGCCGGCGATGAACATCCTGTTCGCGCTGGTTCTCACGGTCCCGTTCGCGATCGGTGTCGACATCTACGCCCACTTCGAGTTCTGGGCGGCGGTGGCGTTCCTGGCGTTCCTGCAGATCACCGCGTCGCTGCTGAACCTGCTTCCGATTCCCGGCATCGACGGCGGCAACCTCATCGAGCCGTGGCTCAAGCCCGACTGGCAGCGCGGCTTCGCCAAGGTGGCGCCGTTCGGGTTCCTGCTGCTGTTCGCCCTGCTGTGGGAGCCGCGGATCAACAACGCGTTCTTCAGCGTGGTCTTCGCGATCTCCAACGCGCTGGGTCTCCCCGAGGACCTCTACGGAGACGGCTTCCGCCTGTTCCGGTTCTGGCTGTAGCGCGGTTCGCGGTGCGACGCCCGCAGGCGCCGCACCGCGGACCCACCGTTACGGGCGCTGCGCCGGCACCTGGGTCTTCGACGGGTCGGTCGTCACCACGTCGCCGAGGGCCTCGTCGATCGCCTTCAGCATGTCGGCGTCGAGCGTGACGTCGAGCGCCTTGACGTTGTCGGTCAGCTGCTCCGGCCGGGTGGCCCCGACGATCGCCGACGACACGTTGCTGTTGTTCAGCACCCACGCCACGGCGAGCTGCGCGAGCGTGCAGCCGGCCTGGTCGGCGATCGGCTTGAGCTTCTGCACCGCCTCGAGCACCTCGTCGCGCAGCCACGACTTGATCATGTTGGCGCCGCCCTGGTCGTCGGTCGCCCGGGACCCGCTCGGCGGGGCCTGACCCGGCAGGTACTTGCCGGTCAGCACGCCCTGGGCCAGCGGCGACCACACGATCTGGCCGATGCCCAGCTCCTCGCACGTGGGCACGACCTCGGCCTCGATCACGCGCCACAGCATCGAGTACTGCGGCTGCGACGAGACCAGGTGGATCTTCAGCTCGCGGGCGAGCTCGTGCGCGGCCCGGATGTGCTCGGCCCGCCACTCCGAGACGCCGATGTAGTGCGCCTTGCCGCTGTGCACGATGTCGGCGAAGGCCTCCATCGTCTCCTCGAGCGGCGTGAAGTTGTCGTACCGGTGGGCCTGGTAGAGGTCGACGTAGTCGGTCTGCAGCCGCGTCAGCGAGCCGTTGATCGACTCCATGATGTGCTTGCGGCTGAGCCCGCGGTCGTTGCGGCCGGGTCCGGTCGGCCAGAAGACCTTGGTGAAGATCTCCAGGCCCTCGCGGCGCTCGCCCTTCAGCGCGCGGCCGAGAACCGCCTCCGCCCGGGTCCCGGCGTAGACGTCGGCGGTGTCGAAGGTGGTGATGCCCAGGTCGAGCGCGGCACGGACGCACGCGGTGGCGGCATCCTCCTCGACCTGGGAGCCGTGCGTGATCCAGTTGCCGTACGAGATGGCGCTCACCAGCATCCCGGAGCGGCCAAGGTGTCGGAATTCCATAATCTCCAGACCTTATCCACCTACCGGTCGACCCGCGTGATCAACAACGGGTCGAGCGCCGTGCGGCTCGGGTGCACGAGGTCGAGCAGCGGCCGCCCGTCCCGGTCGAGCGCACCCCAGTGCAGGCCGTCGGTCACCAGAAACGCGACCGGGTGCAGCACCACGCCCGTGTACGCCGTCGGCACCAGCAGCGCACCGGTGTGATCGACGACACCCGACCGGTCGTTGCGCCGCACCACCGCGTAGCCGCCGTCGCTGAACCCGTCGACATACCGGCCGTCGTGCAGCGCCGTCGCGAACCCGTCGAACTCCAGCGGGACGACCACCGCGCCGGCCGGGTCGACCGCGCCCCACCGGCCGGCGCGGGCCACCGCGGCCAGCCCGCGCCGGAACGGGCGCACCTCGTCGTACGACGGCGCGATCAGCTGGCCGCCGACCTCGTCGATGAGCGCCCATCCGCGGGCCTGCAGCGGCCGCACCCACGCGACGCCGCCGGAGAACGGTTGGGCGTCGGCGAACATCGGCGCGATCACGAAACGACCGTCGAGGGCGTAGCCCCAGTGGCCGTCGAACGCCGGTTCGGGCGCGGGCCGCACACCGAGGATCTCCTCGACGGGACGCGCGTAGGGGCCCCACCCGTGCTCGGCGACCTTCCGGAACACGCCGTCGAGCGCGACCTCGGTGCTCGCCAGCAGCCCCGGGTCGGGGTCGTCGCGCCGCAGCTCCAGCGCCTTCTCGAAGTGGGTCACCGCCTCGATGTAGCGGCCCTGGTCGAAGGCGCACTTGCCGGCGTGCTGGTGTGTCGCCGCGAGGGCCCGGTCGGGCAGGTCGGGGGAGAGGGCGTATGCGAACAGCCGGTCGGCCGCCTCGAACTCGCCGAGCCACTGCAGCACGTGCGCCAACCGCGTCTGTACCGCCGAGAGCAGCACCAGGTCGCCGACCGACTCGGCGTACGCGAGCGCGCGTACCCCGTCCGCTCTCGCCGGTCCCAGATCGCCGAGACCACGCGCGACCGCCGCGCGGACGCTGAGCAGCCGCGCGCGCGACCTGTCGTCGCGCGCGGCTTCGAGCTGCGCGGTGAGGCCGGCGCGGATCTCCTCGAACAGCGCGGTGTCGGCCTCGTCGAGGACCTCCCGCAAGGTGTCGGGATCGAACGTGTACCGGTATTCGGCCAGCAGCCGGAACGGATCGCGGTCACCCATCCGGTCACTACCTCCGCGAAAGTCGGGTGCGCCCGGTTCGACGCCCGACTACATTCTTCGCGGTCGCTGGCACCCCGCTCAAGGAGAGCTCCGTGTACCTCGCGCTGGCCCGGGCGGGCTTCCGGCGGCATGCGACCTACCGGATCGCGACCGTCGCGGGAGCCACCACGAACATCACGTTCGGGTTCCTGCGCTACTACACGCTTCTCGCGGTGGCCGCCTCCGCCGGCGGCTCCATCGCCGGATACGACGGGGCGAAGATCGCCACGTTCGTCTTCTGCAGCCAGGGCATCCTCGCCGTGGTGGCGCTGTGGGGCGACATCGGCGAGCGGGCCGAGCGCATCCGCAACGGCGACGTGGTGGTCGACCTGCTGCGCCCGGTCGACCCGTTGCGGCACCAGTTCGCCACCGACGTCGGCCGGGCCGTCTACCACCTGCTCACCCGGTTCACGTTGCCGGTCGCGGCCGGTCTGCTGTTCTTCCGGATGTACCTGCCGGCCGACCCGGCCACGTACCCGCTGTTCGCGGTGTCGCTGTGCCTGGCCGTCACGGTCTGCTTCGGCTGCCGGTTCATCGTCACGTGCTCGGCGTACTGGCTGCTCGACGTCCGCGGGCCGATGGTGCTGTGGTTGCTGCTGTCGGGCGCGGCGTCGGGCCTGTACTTCCCGCTGTGGCTGGTGCCGGAGCCGTGGTCGACGGTGCTGGTCTACGGGTTGCCGTTCGCGTCGATGGTGCAGGCGCCGATGGACATCCTCGTCGAGCGGACCGACCACCCGTACCTGATGGTGGCGACGCAGGCGTTCTGGGCGGTGGTGGTGCTGTCGGTCGGGCGGGCCGTGCACCGCCGCGCGGAACGGAAGCTGGTGGTGCAGGGTGGTTGAGGTCGCTCCGTACCTGCGGCTGTTCGCCGCGCAGACCCGGGCCCAGGCGCAGTACCGGCTGTCGTTCTGGCTCGACGTGCTCGGCTCGGTGGTGATCGGACTGCTCGACCTGTCGGCGGTGGTGGTGCTGTTCCAGGCCACCGGGCTGGTGGCCGGGTTCACGACGGCCGAGGCGATGCTGATGGCGACGCTCGCCACGGTCGGGTTCGCCACCGCCGACCTGGTCGTCGGCAACATGGACACCATCCGCAACCTCGTGCGCACCGGGCGCATGGACGCGGTGCTGCTGCGTCCGCTCGGGGCGCTGGGCCAGCTCGTCGCGACGGAGTTCGCGCCGCGTCGGGCCGGGCGATTGGCCGTCGCGGTCGTTCTGGTCCCGGTCGCGGCGGCGTGGTCGGGGGTCGATTGGACGCCCACCGGAACAGCACTGGTACTGGCAGCTTCGCTGGGCGGCGCCCTACTCTTCGGCGCGATCTTCACCGGCGCGGGCACGGTGGCGTTCTGGTGGATCGAGTCGGGCGAGTTCAGCAACAGTTTCACCTACGGCGGCCGGGACTTCGCGACCTACCCGATCACCGTGTACGGCCCGGCGTTCCGGAACGTCTTCGCGTTCGGGCTCGGGCTCGGTTTCACCGGCTACTACCCGGCGCTTGTGCTGCTCGGCCGATCCGACCCGCTCGGAGGGCCGGCCTGGTTCGGTTGGCTGAGCCTGCCGGTCGGGCTGGTGGCGTGCGGCGCGGCCGCCCTGCTGTGGCGGGCCGGCGTGCGCCGGTACCGCAGTACCGGTTCCTAGTGTCCCGAGTCGCAGGTTCGCGCGCAGTCGCGGATTGGGCAAAGCCGACATTCAGCTCGGACGGACCCCCGCCACCACTGTCTGTCACCCCAAATCCGCCCACTACGTCTGTGCCGGCCGCCTTGATCGTCGTCCGAGGAACGAACGTGAAGCCCCACTGCAGTTCCGTTCCTCAAACAACGATCAACACACACCCCGAAGCCCCGCGAAGACAGGGCGTCCGAACGCACAGTGACACACCACGACCGCAAACGAATCAACGACTCAGGACACTAGGAGGGGTGCCGCTGTGGCCGTGATCGAGGCGCGCGAACTGCGCAAGGACTTCACCGTACGCCAGCGTACGGGTCGGCTGCGACGGGAGAGACGCGTGGTGGCCGCCGTCGACGGCATCGACCTGACGGTCGAGGCGGGCGAGATGGTCGGCTACATCGGGCCGAACGGCGCCGGCAAGTCCACCACGTTGAAGATGTTCACCGGGGTGCTGTTCCCGTCGGCCGGCCACGTGCGGGTGTGCGGGTTCGAGCCGGTGCCGCAGCGGGTCGCGATGGCGCGGCGCATCGGGGTGGTGTTCGGCCAGCGGTCGCAGCTGTGGTGGGACCTGCCCCTGGCCGACTCGTTCGACCTGCTCCGCCACATCTACCGGGTGCCGGCGGCCGACCACGCCGCCCGGCTGGCGCGCTGCCGCCGTCTCCTCGACCTCGACTCCTTCCTCGACCAGCCGGTGCGCCAGTTGTCGCTGGGCCAGCGCATGCGCGGCGAGCTGACCGCGGCCCTGCTGCACGGTCCGAGCGTGCTGTTCCTGGACGAGCCCACGATCGGCCTCGACGTGGTGAGCAAGCAGGCGGTGCGCGAGTTCCTCGCCGACCTGGGTGCCGAGGGCGACACCACGCTGGTGCTGACCACCCACGACCTGGCCGACATCGAACGCCTCTGCCGCCGCCTGGTCGTGGTCGACCACGGCCGCATCGTGCATGACGGCACCCTCGACGACCTGCACTCCCGCTACGGTTCCCAGCGGCGGGTGGTGGTGGACCTCGACGAGCCCACCGACCCCCTGGACGTGCCGGGTGCCCTGCTGGAGGCCACCGAGAGCGGCGGTCGTCGCCTCACCTACGCGCTGACCGGCCCACCCGGCCCGCTACTGGCGGCACTGGCGGGCACGGGCAAGCTGCGCGACGTGGCAATCCTGGAACCCGAAATCGAGGACGTGGTGGCGAAGCTCTACTCGGGCGGTTGATCCACCGCGCACCTGCCACCGCGCACCTGCCACCGCGCACCTGCCACCGCGCACCTGCCACCGCGCACCTGCCGCCACTGCTGCGCGTCGGCCCGCGCACAAACGACGCTCGATCCGGTGCGCCCCGCGGGCGGGAAAGCGCACTGGATCGAGCGTCGTTTATGAAAGGCGGCCCCGCCCGCTACCGGGCGGGTCAGTCGAGCTTCTGGCCGATCTTGACGCGGGGCTTCGGCACGCGGAGGCGGCGGAACGTCAGGCCGCGCATCGAGGCGTACAGGTACAGCGAGGTCAGCTTCTGCGTGCTCTTCGGGAACTGCTCGCGCATCCGGCGCTTGACCTCGCGACCGAGCAGGATGCTGTCGACCAGCGTGCCGAGCGCCAGCAGGGCCCAGAGGACGTTCGACACCGCCTGGACGAGCGGCGGCATCGCGGCCGACGAGCCGATCAGCACGATCAGCGCGCCACCGAAGAACCAGGTGCCGATGGTGAGCCGCCGGTCGACCACGTCGCGCACCATGGCGCGCTCCGGGCCCTTGTCGCGGGGGAGGAGGTACCGGTCGTCGCCGGCCATCATCGCCGCGCGGCGCTCGGCACGGTCTTCGCGGGCCTTCTCGCGGGAGCGCTTCAGCGCCTCCTTGCGGTCGGCCGGCGGCGCGGTCGCGGCGGAGCGCGGGTTGGCGCTCGGCCGCTTCTTCGTCTCCTGGCCGAGCTCGCGCTTGCTCAAGGTGCGCCCCTTGGGACGCACCTCCTCGACGACCTCGACCGCTGGCTCGGTCTCTTCGACGGTCTTGCGTTTGAACAGCGACGGCACGCAGTCAGAGTAACCGAGCGTCGTTCAAGCGTTGTCGGCCGATTCAGCCTTTCTCGACCGACGCACCGAGGGCCGCCAGCTTGGCCTCGAAGTCCTCGTAGCCGCGCCGGATCAGCTCCACGCCGTAGACCCGCGAGGTGCCCTCCGCCGCCAGCGCCGCGATCAGGTGGCTGAACCCGGCCCGCAGGTCGGGGATCACCACGTCGTGGGCCAGCAGCTTCGACGGACCGGCGATCACCGCGGAGTGGGTGAAGTTGCGCCGGCCGAACCGGCACGGCGTGCCACCCAGGCACTCGCGGTAGGTCTGGATCGTGGCGCCCATCTGGTTCAGCGCGTCGGTGTAGCCGAGGCGTCGCTCGTACACGGTCTCGTGGACGATCGACAGCCCGCGGGCCTGGGTCAGCGCGACGACCATCGGCTGCTGCCAGTCGGTCATGAACCCGGGGTGCACGTCGGTCTCCAGCAGAACGGCCTTGAGCTCGCCGCCCGGGTGCCAGAACCGGATGCCACCGGTGGGGGAGTCGTCGATGTCGAACGCGCCGCCGACCTTGGTGTACAGGTTCAGGAACGTCATCATCTCGGCCTGGCGGGCACCCTGCACGTAGACGTCGCCGCCGGTGGCCAGCGCCGCGGCCGCCCAGCTCGCCGCCTCGATGCGGTCGGGGATCGGCCGGTGGGTGTAGCCGCGCAGGCGGTCGACGCCCTCGATCTCGATCACCCGGTCGGTGTGGACGTTGATGATCGCGCCCATCTTCTGGAGGATCGCGATCAGGTCCATGATCTCCGGCTCGACGGCCGCGTTGCGCAGCTCGGTGACCCCGTGCGCGCGCACGGCCGCCAGCAGCACCTGCTCGGTGGCGCCGACACTCGGGTACGGCAGCTCGAACTTGGTGCCCTGCAGCCCGTTCGGCGCGGTGATGTCGAGCCCGGACGGCGTCTTGTCGACGACCGCGCCCATCTCGCGCAGCGCCTGCAGGTGGAAGTCGATCGGCCGGCCACCGATGTTGCAGCCGCCCAGGTCGGGGATGAACGCGTGGCCGAGCTTGTGCAGCAGCGGCCCGCAGAACAGGATCGGGATCCGGCTCGACCCCGCGTGCACGTTGATCTCGTCGACGTTGGCGCGCTCGACGTTGGCCGGGTCGAAGACGAGCTCGCCGTGCTCCTCCCCGTCGGAGACCCGCACGCCGTGCAGCTCGAGGAGACCGCGGACGATCTCGACGTCCCGGATGGCCGGCACGTCGTACAGGCGGCTCGGCGAGTCGCCGAGGAGCGCCGCGACCATCGCCTTGGAGACGAGGTTCTTGGCTCCGCGAACGCGGATCTGCCCGCGCAACGGCGAGCCGCCGTGCACGACAAGGACGTCGGTGGTCAACGCAGCCTCCACCCGGAAACGGAAAGTCTGTGGATAACGCTCGGTAGTCGAACGGATCGATTCAGGTACCCGATCCGTGACGTTGCCGACGCAGCATAACCACAAGACCATCACCTGCGAATCGACCGACGCGTTGACCTGGCACGAAGCCGTGAGGGAGTTACACGACTACGAAAAGTAACTGGCTACGGCAGTGCCAGCATCTGCGCCAGGGCCGCCTTGGCGTGGTGCGCGGTGTCGGCATCGACCGTGATCTCGTTGACCACCCGGCCCGCGACCAGCTCCTCGAGCGCCCACACGAGGTGGGGGAGATCGATGCGGTTCATCGTCGAGCAGTAGCAGACGGTGCGGTCCAGGAACATGATCTGCTTGTCGGGGTGGGCGTTGCCGAGCCGCCGCACGAGGTTCAGCTCGGTGCCGATGGCCCACTTGCTGCCGGCGGGCGCGGCCTCGATCGTGCGGATGATGTACTCGGTCGAGCCGACGAAGTCGGCGGCGAGCACCACGTCGTGCCGGCACTCCGGGTGAACGAGCACGTTGACGCCGGGCACCCGTTCGCGCACCTCCTTCACGCTGTCGAGCGTGAAGCGGCCGTGCACCGAGCAGTGCCCGCGCCAGAGGATCATCTTCGCGTTCGCCAGCTGCTCCCCGGTGAGGCCGCCGCCGGGCTTGTGCGGGTCGTAGAGCACGCAGTCGTCGAGGCTCAGCCCGAGCTCCAGTACCGCGGTGTTGCGGCCGAGGTGCTGGTCGGGCAGGAAGATGACCCGCTCGCCGCGCTCGAACGCCCACTTCAGCGCCCGCTCGGCGTTCGACGACGTGCAGACGGTGCCGCCGTGGCGCCCGACGAAGCCCTTGATGTCGGCGCTGGAGTTCATGTAGGTGATCGGCACCGTCGTGTCGGCGAGGCCGAGCGACGCGAGCCGCTCCCACGCGGTCTCGACCTGGCCGAGCACCGCCATGTCGGCCATCGAGCAGCCGGCGGCGAGGTCGGGCAGGATCACCTTCTGCTCGGGCGCGGTGAGGATGTCGGCCGACTCGGCCATGAAGTGCACGCCGCAGAACACGATGTACTCGGCCTGCGGCCGGGCCGCCGCGTCCTTGGCGAGCTTGAACGAGTCACCCGTGACGTCGGCGAACTGGATGACCTCGTCGCGCTGGTAGTGGTGCCCGAGGATGAACAGCCGGTCGCCGAGGGCGGCCTTGGCGGCGGCGGCGCGGGCGACCAGGTCGGGGTCGCTGGGGGAGGGCAGCTCGCCCGGACAGTCGACCCCGCGTTCGCTCGACGGGTCGCTGCCGCGGCCGAGCAGGAGCAGGGCGGTGGCGGTGGGCGACGGCTCAGTAAAGCTCACGTTGATAATAATTGCATGATCCCGCTCGCCTATTCCCGTTCCGGCGGTGTGACCTGACAGACTCCACCTCCATGCGGGTGCTGATCTGTCCGGACAAGTTCGCCGGCACCCTGTCGGCCGTCGAGGCGGCCGCCGCCGTCGAGGCCGGCTGGCGGGCCCGGTCCCCGCGCGACGAGGTGGTCACACTTCCGCTCGCCGACGGTGGGCCCGGGTTCGTCGAGGTCCTGGCGGCCGCGCTGGGCGGCCACCGGCTCCCGGTGCCCATCGTCGACCCGCTCGGCCGCCGCGTGACCGGTGAGGTGCTGGTGGCCGGCGACACCGCGTACGTCGAGAGCGCACAGGCGTGCGGGCTGCACCTGCTCGACCGGGGTGAGCGGGACCCGAACCGCACCACGTCCTACGGCCTGGGCGTGCTGCTGGTGGCGGCCATGGAGGCGGGCGTGCGGCGGGTGGTGGTCGGCCTCGGCGGCTCGGCCACCAACGACGGCGGCGCCGGCATGCTCGCCGCGCTCGGCGCGGCCCCGGTCGACGGGGCCGGCCTGGTGCTGCCGTACGGGGGCGCCGCCCTGGCCGGCTGTGTCGGCCTCACCGGGACGCCCCGGCTGCGGGCCGGTGTGACGCTGGTCGCCGCGACCGACGTCGACAACCCGCTCACCGGTATCCACGGCGCCAGCGCGATCTTCGGCCCGCAGAAGGGCGCCGAACTGGAGGACGTGATGCGCCTCGACGCCGCGCTGGAGCGCTTCGCCTCCGTCCTCGAAAGGGATCTGGAACGGTGCCCGCCGGAGCTGGCGGCGCGGCCCGGCGCCGGCGCGGCCGGCGGCATCGGCGCCGCCCTTCTCGCGCTCGGCGGCACGGTCGAGTCGGGGATCGGCCTGGTCCGCGCCGCGGTGGGCCTCGACGCGCAGCTCGACGACGCCGACGTGGTGATCACCGGCGAGGGCTCGTTCGACCACCAGTCGCTGCGCGGGAAGGTGGTCTCGGGGGTCGCGGCCGGCGCGCGCGACCGCGGCGTGCCGTGCGTGGTGCTGGCGGGACGCGTGAGCGCCGGCCGCCGGGAGGCCGCCGCGGCCGGAGTCACCGAGGCGCATTCGCTGGTGGACGAGCTGGGCGGCGTCGAGGAAGCGATGTCCCGGCCGGCGGACGGGCTGCGGAGGCTCGCGGAACGGCTCGCCGGCCAGTGGGCGGGTTCCTGAGAGCGTGAGACAATGGGAATGCTGTCCGTGGTGACGCGTGTTGACCATCACGACGTGTCCCAAACGCCAAGTAACTGCAATCAAGCGCCAAGGAGCAACACATCGTGACCGCTTCGCACACCGAAGAAGTCAAGGAAGGCGCCGCCAACAACACCGGCGTGACGCTGACCGACTCTGCCGCCTCGAAGGCCAAGGCTCTTCTGGCCCAGGAAGGGCGCGACGACCTGCGGCTGCGTGTCCGCGTGCAGCCGGGTGGCTGTTCCGGCCTGCGCTACGAGCTGTTCTGGTGCGACCGCCCGCTCGACGGTGACAAGGTCGACGCCTACGACGGCTTCGAGTTCGTCGTCGACCGGATGAGCATCCCGTACCTGTCGGGTGCCAGCATCGACCACCTCGACCGCATCGACGCACAGGGCTTCGTCATCGAGAATCCCAACGCCCAGGGCTCCTGCGCCTGCGGCGACTCGTTCCACTAGTCGTTCCCGCACGACGGGCCTGCCGGACACGTCCGGCAGGCCCGTCGTGCTCCCGGGCCGTCCCTCGGTACGCTGATCGCTGCCGGATTTTCGCTCTCCGTCCATCTGGGGTTCCCCTATGAAGATCGCCGTCACCGGCTCGATCGCCACCGACCACCTGATGCACTTCCCTGGTCGCTTCGCCGAGCAGTTGCTTCCCGACCAGCTGCACAAGGTGTCGCTGTCGTTCCTCGTCGACGACCTCGTGGTGCGGCGCGGCGGTATCGGTCCGAACATCTGCTTCGGGCTGGCCCAGCTGGGCGTGGCGGCCGCCCTCGTGGGCGCGGTCGGGTCGGACTTCGCCGAGTACCGGTCCTGGCTGGAGCGGCACGGCGTCGACTGCGGGTCGGTGCTGGTCAGTGAGACGGCGCACACCGCCCGGTTCGTGTGCACCACCGACGACGACCTGTGCCAGATCGCCTCGTTCTACGCCGGCGCGATGGCCGAGGCCCGCAACATCGAGCTCCAGCCCACCGCCGCGCGGCTGGGCGGCCTCGACCTGGTGCTGATCAGCCCGAACGACCCGGTGGCGATGGTCCGGCACACCGAGGAGAGCCGGGAGCGCGGCTACGCGTTCGTCGCCGACCCGTCGCAGCAGCTGGCCCGGATGTCGGGCGCCGAGGCGCGGCAGCTCATCGACGGCGCCGCCTACCTGATCACCAACGACTACGAGGCCGACCTGCTGCGGTCGAAGACCGGCCTCACCGACGCCGACCTGCTGGGCCTCGTCGGCGTGCACATCACCACGCTGGGCGCGCAGGGCGTGCGCATCGTCGGCCGCGACCTGCCCGCGCCGATCGAGGTCCCGGCCGCCCGCGAGGTGCAGATCCTCGACCCCACCGGCGTCGGCGACGGCTTCCGCGCCGGGTTCTTCGCCGGCGTGTCGTGGGGGCTGTCGCTGGAGCGCTCGGCGCAGGTCGGCGCGCTGCTGGCGACGATGGTCCTGGAGACCGTCGGCCCGCAGGAGTACGTGCTGCGCGGCGACGAGTTCGCGAAGCGGCTGGCCGAGTCGTACGGCGACGACGCCGCTGACGAGGTGCGTCCGTTCCTCCCGTAGCACGTGAGGGGGATCTCCTACTTTCGCCGTAGGAGAAGGGTAGTTTTTCCCGCCGGCCGGGCCTAGCGTGGAGACCGGTGGGAGCAAGCGGGAGTGGATGGGTCGTGGCGGCCGCCGTGCTGGTGGCCGCCACGATCGTCGGCGTCGGGTGGCGCCGCCGCCAGGGCCGGCCGAGGAGCGTCGGAGCCGGAGGCGGCGGTGTGAGCCTGCTGCTGTTCACCACGCCGACCTGTTCGACCTGCGCGCGGGTCCGCGAGCTCTGCGCCACCATCGACGCCCCGTACCGGGAGGTCGACGCGTCCGTCGACCTCGACCGGGCCCGGGCCTTCGACGTGTGGCGGGCACCCACCCTGTTCGTCCTCGATGAAGAAGGCAAGCCCGTGTGGCGCGCCACCGGCGTCCCGAAGCGGGCCGACCTGGAAGCGGCGGTGACCCCGTGACCGGCCTCGACCCCCGCGGACCGCGGTTCGTCGCGGCCGTCACCGCCGTCGTGCTGGTGGTTGTGCTGGTGACCGGGAGCGGCTGGCTCACGCTCGCGCAGACCGCCGCGTTCGCCCTCGGGTCGGTCGACCCGGGCTGGAACCCGTACGCGCTCGTCTACCGGTGGCTCGTGCGGCCCCGGCTGCGGCCGCCCACGGAGAAGGAGAGCCCGGAACCCGTCAGGTTCGCGCAGCGGGTCGGGTTGGCGTTCCTGGCGGTGGCCACGGTCGGCTACCTGGGCGGGCTCACCGGGCTCGGTGCCACCTTCGCCGGGCTCGGACTGGCCGCCGCGTTTCTCAACGCCGCGTTCGGGCTGTGCCTCGGCTGCGAGGTGTACGTGGCGCTTCAGCGCACCCGCCGCACGTCGTAGCCCGGCCCGTCCTCGACCGCGCCGACGAACTCCTGCCCGCGGAGGCGGCACCACGCCGGGATGTCGACCGCCGCGGCCGGGTCGTCGGCCAGCACCCGCACCACCGAGCCCACCTCGACCTCGGGCACCAGGCGGGCCAGCATGATCACCGGCAGCGGGCACCGCTTGCCCCGGGCGTCCAGGACCTTCACAGCCCCACCACCCCGGCCTCGGCCCGCAGCCGGTCCACCACCCGCGGCACCACCGCCAGGAACCGGTCGACCTCGTCGTCGGTCGTCTCGCGGTGCAGCGACACCCGCACGTTCCCGTGGGTCAGCACGCCCATCGCGGCCAGCACGTGCGAGGGGCGCAGCGTGTCGGCGGTGCACGCCGACCCCGACGACACCGCGAACCCCTCCCGCGCCAGGCCGTGCAGCAGCGCCTCGCCGTCGACGTACAAACAGGAGAACGTCACGATGTGCGGCAGCCGGTCGACCGGGTCGCCCACCACCTCGATGTCGGTGACCGCCGCTACCAGGCCCGCGCGCACGCGGTCCACCAGCGCTCCGAGCCGGCGCGACTCGGCCTCGGCCTCCGCGACCACCGCGCGCACGGCGGCGGCCGCGCCCACCACCAGTGGAACGTTCACCGGCGGTGCCATCGGCCGCGGGTCGGCCCAGCGGGTGCCCTTGCGCACCACGAGCACGCCCACGCCCGCCGGTCCGCCCCACTTGCGCGCGCTGGCCGACAGCAGCGACCACCCGCCGGGCACGGCCTGGCGGCCCACCGACTGCGCCGCGTCGACGTAGAGCGGCACCCCGGCCTCCCGGCACGCGGCCGCGACCTCCGCCACCGGCTGCGTGGTGCCGACCTCGTGGTTGGCGCTCTGCAGCGCGGCCACGGCGGGATCCGTCGTGCGCACGGCCGTCGCGAAGGCGTCGGCGTCGACCCTTCCGTAAAGATCCACCGGGACCACGTGAGCGCGGCCGTTCGCCGCCTTGATGACCGCCGAGTGCTCGACCGCCGAGTGCACCACGGCCCCGGTGTGCTGGACGCCGTCGATGGCCAGGTGGGCGGCCTCGGTGCCGCCGGCGGTGAGGTGCAGTTCGTCCCGGTGCGCCCCGAGCGCCTCGGCCAGCACCTCCAGCGAGGCGTCGAGCAGCTGGCGGGACTGGCGCGCCACCGGATACAGCTTCCCGGGATCGGCCCAGCCGACCTCGAACGCGGCCCGCATCGCCTGTACGGCAACCGGATGGAGAGGTGCCGCCGTAGCGGCGTCGAAATACCCAGGCACGACACAACGGTACGTTCGGCCCCCACGCCAAACCGGGCGGCGACGTCGAGTAATGTGCGGCTGGATCGGTTGTTTGCCGTCATGAGGCAGGAGCTCAGGTGTTGGCAAGGGAACGCGGGTGGCGCCTGGCCCGGCTGGCCGGCCTGGGAGTCACCGTCGCGGTGCTGCTCTCGGGCTGCTCGTTCGACGAGAGCGTGCGGGGCTTCGGGTGGTTCAAGGGCATCACGCCCGAGGGCCGTCGAATGTACGAGCTGTGGATCGCGGCCTGCATCGCCGCGCTGGTGGTCGGGGTCTTCGTGTGGGGCCTGATCTTCTGGTGCGTGGTGCGCTACCGCAAGCGGGGCGACGAGCTGCCGCCGCAGACCCGGTTCAACATGCCGCTGGAGTTCCTGTACACGGTCATCCCCGTCCTCGTGGTCTGCGTGCTCTTCTACTACACCGCGATCGTGCAGACCTACGTCGACCGGCGCGTGCCGAACCCCGACGTCGTGGTCGACGTCGTGGCGTTCAAGTGGAACTGGAAGTTCAAGCACACGAGCGTCGACGGCGACGAGGTCTCCGGGCCGGCCGGCTCCGAGGTCACCACGATCGGCGCCAGCGACTACATTCCGGTGCTCGTGGTGCCCACCGGCAAGCGCATCGAGTTCCGTGAGTACTCCGAAGACGTCATCCACTCGTTCTGGGTGCCGGAGATGCTCTTCAAGCGCGACGTGTTCCCGGGCGGCATCAAGGAAGACGGTGAGGAAGAGGGCATCGTCAACCGGTTCCAGGTCACCATCGACCGGGAGGGCGCGTTCGTCGGCCGGTGCGCCGAGCTGTGCGGCGCCTACCACTCGATGATGAACTTCGAACTGCGCGCCGTCAGCGAGAGCGACTTCGCCCGCTACATCGACCTGCGCAAGCAGGGCCGCAGCACCCCGGAGGCGCTCGAGGCCATCGGCCAGGAGGGCTACGCCACCACGACGCGGCCGTTCCAGCGCGAACCCGAGCAGAACGACCCGCAGGCGGTGACCCGGTGAAAAGCGAATGGCGGCTCTTCGGGCTCATCGCGGCGTTCTGCTTCATCGTCGCGGCGATCTACGCCTGGTGGACGAAGGAGATGAACCCGGCCGACCTCGGCGTCGAGTGGGTCGGCACGGTGGGCCTGATCCTCACCGGGCTCCTGACGCTCATGTGCGGCGGCTTCTTCCTCGTGGTGTCGCGGCGCATCGAGCCCCGCCCCGAGGACCGGCCCGACGGTGAGATCGCCGAGGGCGTCGGTGACCTGGGCTTCTTCAGCCCCGGCAGCTACTGGCCGTTCGGCCTGGCGGCGGCGTGCTTCGTCGCGGCGCTGGGCCTGGTGTACATGCAGATCTGGCTCATCATGGTCGGCGCGGCGTCGATCATCTTCGCCACCGGCGGTCTGCTGTTCGAGTACTACACGGGCTCCCGCCGGGTCGCCGAGTAGGCGCCCACAGAGGACGAACGCCCCAGACGACGAACGCCCCCGGCCGGGTTCTCCGGCCGGGGGCGTTCACGTTCTCCCGGAGTCAGCGACCCCGGGGCGGTGGCGTCAGCTGGCGCCGGCCGCCCGCTCGGCGCGTGCCTGCGCCTCGAGCTGCGCCTTCTTCGCGGAGGCCTTGTCGACCTCGGCCTGCGACACCGCGAGGTTCCCGAACACGCTCACGGCCTGGTAGTAGGTCCAGGCGAGGCCGAGGCAGACCGGCCGCACGATCGAGTTGTACGTGCCGCACTTGCGCTTGAGGTCCTCGTAGAACGCGCTGTCGATGCGCGCCTTGTTCGCGTCGAACTGGCTCATGTCCTTGTAGTTGCGGTAGCCCCAGTCGTGCCGGTGGCAGGAGAGCCGAAAGTCGAAGCCGGACGGCTGGTCGGGGCTGGCGGAGCAGTAGTCGGTGCTCCAGTCGAACCCGTAGGAGGCCCAGGCACCCTGGTTGAGGCGGGCCGAGTTCCAGGAGTTGTAGCTGGTGGCACTGGTCTGCGTGAACGTGCTCATCACGCTCAACTTCTGTGCCGGTGTGACGGCTGCCGCTGGGGTGGCAGCGGCTCCGAGCGCGAGCAACCCGAGGATGGGTGCGGCGACGATGGCGGCAAGGCGGCGCTTCATGGGTCACCTCGTATGGCCGGGCCCCCGAATGGGCCAAGTGTCCCATTGTTATGGCGAAGTCACGCTCCGGAACAGATGTAGATCGATGAAATCCGTTCTTCGGCGCGTGATTTGGGGTGTTTGACGCCTGTTCAGGGACCCCTGAATCAGGCCGCGAGCCGTCGGTTGCGCTGGCGGGGCAGCGGCGCGAGCCGGGGCAGCGGCAGCAGCCGCGGCATCGGCGGCTCGACCAGGACCGCGGTGCCGCACGACGTGCACGCCCACTCGGGGCACGTGGGCTCGTGCTGGTCGGCACACGGCGGCTGCTCGAACGTGCGCGGCTGCGCGCACGCGGGGCAGTGGAGTTGATAGCTGAACACGGCTCGCACCTTCCGTCACCTCGACGGTCGCACGACCCGCCGCGCCGGCACGGTAGGCCGGCCCGGCGTGTCGCACACGGCCGGCGCCCTCGACGGTCCACATGCGGCTTCTCAGCGGTCCCCGGGCGGCCTCTCAGCCGTCGACGTCGGTGACCACCGCGTTGGGTGGCAGCGTGAAGCCCTCCGGCGCCGCGGCCGCCTGGTAGGTGGTGAGCGTGAGCCGCCCGTCGGGGGACTCGAAGTGGGCCAGCACCCCCTCCGCCGTGGCGCAGGCCTCGATCACCTCGGCCACCCGGACGCACTCCGTCGACCGGCCGGCGATGTCGCGCGTCGACCGCTCCACCGGGCCGGGCACGCGGGCCGCCAGCCGGCTCAGGTAGGCGCTCACCAGCTCCGGCGCGATGAAGTCCGGCGCGAGCACGTCGACGAGGGCCTTGGCGTGGGTCAGCGGGATGCCGTCGGTGCCCGACGAGCGCACGCAGTTGGGCGCCTCGCCGCCCGGTGTGCGGCAGAGCACGTTCGCGTCGGGACCGGCGACGTACACGGCCGCGGCGCTGCGGTAGGCGCGGCGGGGTGCCTCCTGGACGGCGGTGACGGCCGTGCCGTTCCCGGTGGTGTAGCCGGCCGTGTAGGCGAGGTCCTGCCCGTTGGCGAGGTTGGCGGCGAAGTCACGCAGCGCCTGGGCGTCGGCCGGGCTGCCGGCCTTCCGGGCGGAGTCGCCGCCACCCCAGCCGAACAGCTGGAACGCGCCCATCAGGAGCGGCACGCTCAACGCGGCGGCCGCGATGCCGGCCGCAATTCGCTTCTTGGTGGTCAGATCGCCCATCACGGGTCGTTCAACGCCACTCCAGCCACTTCGGTTGCGGCGCGGCGCATCCACAGACGACGCTCGATCCGGTGTAGATAGCCGCTCCGGAACCGCACCGGATAGAGCGTCGTCTGTGGACACACCGTGGTGTGGGCGAGCGTGGTACGGGCGGGTGGGCGTGGTGCGGGTGCCGCGCTCCGCGCAGGACGGGCGTGGTGCGGGTGAACCCGGCGGTACCGCCGGGCGTGGTGCGGGGCGGGCGCGGTGCCGGGTGGGCGTGGTGCGGTGGGTGCGGGGTGGGTGCGGGGTGGGCGCGGTGCGGTGGGTGCGGGGTGGGCGTGGTGCGGGGCGGGCGTGGTGCGGGGTGGGGCGTGGTACGGGCTGGGGCATGGTCGCGTATGCGGCGGCGAAGCGACCGGGCAGATAATGAGCAACCGCGCATACAAGGAGCAAACAGGCATACAAGGAGCGACCCGGCAGCCAACCGGCAGACGAGGAGCAGACAACAGGCAGACAAAGAGCGAGCCCCGGAGGCCATCCTTCGGGGCTCGCTCCTGGTTCGGGCCTAGCGGGTGCCGGAGCCGATCTCCTCGCGCGCGGGGGCGGGGGAGACGGGGGCCTCGCTGGGCTTGTTGAGCTGCACCGGTGGGGCCGGCTTCTCGATCGGGTAGAAGAAGCCACGGACGGTGGGCAGCAGCGCACCGAGGCGGTTCATCTTCTTCGGCACCGGCGCGCCCTGGTAGTCCAGGTGCGCGTGGTGACCGTTGTCGCTGGCGGCCAGCGGCTGGTGGATCTCCACGAACCCACCGTCGGGGAGGCGGCGGATGATGCCGGTCTCGACGCCGTGGGCCAGGACCTCGCGGTCGTGCTGCTGGAGTGCCAGCGCGATCCGGTACGCCACGTAGTAGCCCAGCGGCGGCAGTACCAGCAGGCCGATGCGGCCGGCCCAGGTCATGGCGTTGAGGCTGATGTGGAACCGTTCGGCGATGACGTCGTTGGCGCCCGACAGCGTCAGCACCACGTAGAACGTGATCGCCATGGCACCCAGGCCGGTGCGCCAGGGCACGTCACGCGGACGCTGGAGGAGGTGGTGCGCCTCCTTGTCCTTGGTGAACCGCGCCTCGATGAACGGGTACACCGTGGGCAGCATCGTGAGGATGCCGGGCAGCACCACCGTCGGCCAGAACAGCGGCGGGACGGTGTAGTTCCACACCCGGATCTCCCACGGCGGGAACAGACGCGTGGAGCCGTCGAGGAACATGACGTACCAGTCGGGCTGGCTGGCCGAGGAGACCACCGCGGCCTGGTACGGCCCGAAGATCCACACCGGGTTGATCTGGAACAGGCCGCCGAGCAGGGCGATCACCGCGAAGACCAGCATGAAGAACCCGCCGGCCTTGAACGCGAACCCGGGGAACATGCGCACGCCGACCACGTTGTGGTTCGTGCGCCCCGGGCCGGGGAACTGGGTGTGCTTCTGCTTGACCAGCAGCCCCATGTGCGCCGAGATCAGCGCCAGCAGCGCGCCCGGGATGAGCAGCACGTGGGCGATGAAGAAGATGTTCAGGATCTGGGTGCCCGGGAACTCGCCGCCGAACAGCGAACTGGCCACCCACGAGCCGATCACCGGGATCGACAGCATGATCGCGTGGGCGATCCGCAGGCCGGTGCCCGAGAGGGCGTCGTCGGGGAGCGAGTAGCCGGTGAAGCCGGCGAGGAAGCCGACCCAGAAGAGCAGCGAGCCGATGATCCAGTTGAGCTCGCGCGGCTTGCGGAACGCGCCGGTGAAGAACACCCGGAACATGTGCAGCACGATCGCGGCCATGAACAGCAGCGCCGACCAGTGGTGCATCTGCCGCATGAACAGGCCGCCGCGGACCTCGAACGACAGCTCGAGGGCCGACTCGTAGGCCCGCGACATGTCGATGCCGCGCAGCGGGGTGTAGGCGCCGTCGTAGACGACCTCCTCCATGGAGGGGTCGAAGAACAGCGCCAGGTACGTGCCCGTGAGCAGCAGCACGATGAACGAGTAGAGGGCGATCTCGCCGAGCAGGAACGACCAGTGGTCGGGGAAGACCTTGTTCAACAGGCGACGCAGCGGCGTGGCCACCTGGAGCCGGTCGTCGACCTCACCGGCCGCCTTGGCCGGTAGCTCGGCGATGTCGAACTTGCGCTTTTTCATGGCTCGCACCGCTTCCTGCGAGGGCTCCGTTCCGTCATGGCCGTTCCCAGAAGCCAGGACCCACCGGAACCCGGTAATCCGATTTCGCCACGAAGTAGCCTTCCTCGTCTACTTCCAGCGGCAACATTGGCAGACGCCGCGTCGCCGGGCCGAAGATCGGCCGGGCGTTGTCGGTGATCTGGAACTGCGACTGGTGGCACGGGCAGAGCAGACGGTTCGTCTGCTGCTCGTACAGGCTGGCGGGGCAGCCGGCGTGGGTGCAGATCTTGGAGTAGGCGACGTAGTTGCCGTACATCGCGTCCTTGTTGACCTCGATGCGGCCGAGGTTGCCGCGAAGCTCCTCGGCGTCGTTCTGGCGCAGGTGGATCAGGAGCGTCGGCGAGTCGGCGTGCTGGTTGGTGTCGCCGTGCGGGATGCCCGGGAACACCGTGATCTGCCCGCCGACGCTGACCTCCTCGGGCCGCACCGGGGTCTCGTCCTCGCGGACCAGGCGGATCTTCTCGCCGTTCTCACCGGGCTGGAATCCGGTGTGGTAGTACATGTCCTCGTCGTGCGGGTCGTTGATCAACCCGCCCAGCGCGACCACCGGCACCGCGGCGAACGGAGCCACGCCGAGCGCGATCGCGCCCTTGAGCAGCGGCCGCCGGGTGATCCCGGTCTCGTCGGCCATGTTCAGCAGCGTGGCGCCGGTCATGACGCGCTCGTCGGTGGGCGACGCGCCGTCGTGCCGGTCCTGCACCGCGACCTCTTCGGGCAGCAGCTTCTTCGCGAAGATGATCACCGCGGCGCCGAGGCCGAGCAGCGCCAGGCCGAGCGTGAGACCGAGCAGCGGCGTGTAGTAGTCGCCCGGGCCCGAGGCGCGCTCGTACTCCCAGGGCCACCAGCCGAACGCGATCACGAACCCGACCGAGGCGGCGCCGGTGAGCAGGAAGAAGAACGCGATCGTGCGCTCGACCCGCTTCTCGGCCTTGGTGCCGCGCACCGGGAACCGGGGCGCGTAGTGCACGATCTCGACGCCGTCGCGTCGGGCGCCCTCGCGCACCAGGTCGAACCGGGTGTGCCGCGGGTCGGAGACGTCGAACGGCTCCCCATCGTCATGAGGGTTGGGCTCGTCGTGCCTGTGCTTCGTGTCGACCGTCACGACTTCCCCGCAATCCACAGCGTCGAGAACACCAGGACCACAATGCCGACCAGGAAGATCACCAGTGCCTCGGGCACCGGGCCGAGCCGGGCCAGGCCGAAGCCACCCGGATCCTTGTCCTCCTGCAGGGTCGTGATGTAGCCGATGAGCGCCCGCTTCTCGTCGGGCGTGAGCTGGTTGTCGCCGAACACGGGCATGTTCTGCGGACCGGTGAGCAGCGCCGCGTAGATCACCCGGGGTGACACCTCGTCGAGCGAGGGGGCGTACTTGCCGGAGGACAGCGCACCGCCGCCGCCGCCGTACCCGTGGCAGGCCGAGCAGTTGATGCGGAACAGTTCGCCACCGCGCGAGATCGCCTCGTCGCCGGTGTCGACCAGCTCACCGCCGGGGATCTCCGGGCCGCCGCCGAGGGCCTGGATGTAGGCACCGATCTGGCGCGCCTGGTCCCAGGTGTAGAGGTTGGGCTTCTTGGGGGCCTGGGCCTCCTGCTGGGCCATCGGCATGCGACCGGTGCCGACCTGGAACTCCACCGCCGCGGAGCCGGCGCCGAGAAGGCTCGGGCCGCGCCCCTGCACGCCCTGGGCGCCGGGGCCGTGGCAGGTGATGCAGGTGGTCTCGTACAGGCGCTTGCCCTGCTCGGCGGCCGTGGACAGCGGCGGGGTGTCCTCCGCCTGGGTGATGCCCGGGGCCATCGCGGTGTAGAAGCCACCGACGATGGTCAGCGCCGCGAGCAGGCGCACGGTGGCACCCAGCCGGCGACGTAGCCGACCGGGCGGCCGGCGGAACGCCGGCACACCGTGGGTGCGCTCGCCGGCGGGTCCACCTGCGGACCTGCCGCCCGGGTCGCCGGCGGGTCCACCCGGCCGGCGCCGACCCAGTTTCCAGCTCATAACCTCACCTTGGCATGGAGTTTTCTGCTACGCCCACGTACCTGAGACGATGCGTCGTTTGGAAACGTGACGTGTTCTAGATGAACGGCAGGATGTAGATCATGAAGAACAGCGCGATCCACACGATGTCGACGAAGTGCCAGTAGTACGAGACGACGATCGCCGCCGTTGCCTGCGCCGGGGTGAACCGGCCCATGGTCGTTCGGATCATGTAGAAGATGAACGCCACCAGACCGCCGGACACGTGTAGTCCGTGGAAGCCGGTGGTCAGGTAGAACATCGACCCGAACCCGTCCGAGTTGATCTTGATGCCCTCGTGCACCAGGGTGCGGTACTCGTTGGCCTGGCCGAGAACGAAGATCAGGCCCATCACGAACGTGATGAAGAACCAGCGCCGCAGGCTGTGCACGTCGCCGCGCTCGGCCGCGAACACGCCGATCTGGCAGGTGATCGAGGACGCCACCAGGATCACCGTGAAGGTGAGCGCGTACGGGATGTTCAGCTCTTCCGAGTGGTGTGCCCACTCAGTGGGCATGGCCGCGCGGATGGAGAAGAACATCGCGAACAGCGCCGCGAAGAACATCAGCTCGCTCGAGAGCCAGACGATCGTCCCGACCGCGACCATGTTCGGCCGCGTCAACGAGTGGATCTGGTTCTTGGCGATGCCCGGAGCCGCAGTCACGCGGTCATTATGTCGTCTGCGAGATCGCCTGGCTGCGCGGGGGCCAGATGTCAAGGTCCGTGCCCCACAAACTCCTCCCGCGGGGGACCTCGCACGGTAACGGGAATAACCTGGGTCACGTGGATGCGCTGCTGTTGGTGCCCGCCGTCGCGGGCACGGGCCCCGGGGCCGCGATTCTGGCGCACGGGGGTGAGCTCGGCCCGCCGTCGGCGGCGACGCTGCTCGCGCCGCGGCCCGGCTCGTGGCTGGCGCTCGCGCTCCTCGCGGCCGCCGCGCTGTACTGCTACGCGTGGTGGCTGCTGCGCGCCCGCGGTCACAGGTGGCCGGTCGGCCGCGGTCTCGCGTTCCTCGGCGGGCTGGTCGCGATCGCGGCGGTCACCCTCACCGGGGTGGGCGCGTACGACACGACGCTGCTGAGCGTCCACATGATCCAGCACATGGTGCTGTCGATGATCGCTCCGATTTTCCTCGCGCTCGGAGCGCCGGTCACGCTCGCGTTGCGCGTCCTGCCGAAAAAGCCACGTGACGCGCTGAGCACCGTCCTGCACAGTCGCGTCGCCCGGGTGGTGGCGCACCCGCTGGTGGCCTACGGGCTGTTCGTGTTCACCCCGTTCGCGCTGTACTTCACCGGCCTCTACGAGCTCACCGTGCGGAACGAGCTGGTGCACGAGCTCGTTCACGCGCACTTCATCCTCGTCGGCTGCCTGTTCTTCTGGCCGCTGATCGGGGTCGACCCGCTGCCCGGCCGGTGGCCGTACCCGGGGCGGGCGCTGCTCATGGTCCTCAGCACGCCGTTCCACGCGGTTCTGGGGCTCACGATCATGCAGAGCACGACGCTGCTCGGCGGCGACTGGTACCCGTCGCTGAACCTGCCCTGGGCCGACCCGTTCCAGGACCAGGAGCTGGCCGGCGGCATCCTGTGGGCCGGCGGCGAGGCCGTCAGCATCACGATGCTCGCCGTCCTGGTGGGCCAGTGGATGCGGGCCGCCGACCGGGAGGCGCGCCGCGTCGACCGCCAGCTCGACCGGGAAGAGGCGGAGGAGCGTGCCCGGGCCGAACGCGCGGAAGGTACGATCCGCCCCGGGACGACCGAACAGCAGGAAGTGACCACGACATGACCTCGACGGTGCTGCTCTACAGCGACGACCCGCACGTGCGGGACCGCATGCGGCTGGCCATCGGCCCGCGCCCCGCCAAGGACCTCGAGGTCGAGTTCGTCGAGTCCGACTCCTACGCCGAGACCGTGCGCCTGGTCGACGAGTACGACGTCGACCTGCTGGTGCTCGACGGTGAGGCCGCGCCGGCCGGCGGGCTGGGCATCGCCCGCCAGATCAAGGACGAGATCGCCGACTGCCCGCCCACGTGCGTGGTCATCGCGCGCGCCGCCGACCGCTGGCTGGCCGCGTACGCGCGGGTCGACGCCACGCTGGTGCACCCGCTCGACCCGGTGACCACCACGCAGACGGTGGCCACCCTGCTCCGCCAGCGCGCCGACGGTCTCCCCGTCAACCGGTAAGCCCACCCGTACCCCCGACCCCCGGAAAGGCCGTCATGGGCGAGCGCACCTGGCCGAACCTGCTCTCGGCACTGCTGCGCGGCGAGGAGCTCGGCACCTCAGACACCGCGTGGGCGATGAACGAGATCATGACGGGCAACGCCACCAGCGCGCAGATCGCGGCGTTCGCGGTCGCGCTGCGGGCGAAGGGTGAGACCCCGGCCGAGATCGCCGGCCTGGTCGAGGCGATGATCGGCAACGCGGTGCGGGTCACACTCCCGGAGGAGACGCGTACCAGCGCGGTCGACATCGTGGGCACCGGCGGCGACCGGAGCCACACGGTGAACATCTCCACGATGGCGGCCCTGGTGGTGGCGGGCGCGGGTGTACCGGTGGTCAAGCACGGCAACCGGGCGGCCTCGTCGTCGTGCGGCGCCGCCGACCTGCTCGAGGCGCTGGGCCTTCCGCTGAACCTGGGTCCCGACGCGGTGGCCACGACCGTCGCCGACACCGGCATCGGGTTCTGCTTCGCGCCGGGCTTCCACTCCGGGCTCCGCCACGCCGGTGTCACCCGGCGCGAGATGGGCGTGCCGACGTTCTTCAACTTCCTCGGGCCGCTGACCAACCCGGCGCAGCCCACCGCGTCCACCGTCGGCTGCGCCGACCCGCGCATGGCGCCGGTGCTGGCCGAGGTGTTCGCCCGGCGCGGCGACAGCGTCGTGCTGGTGCGCGGCGAGGACGGGCTCGACGAGTTCACCACCCTCGCGCCCACCCGCGTGTGGGCCGTCAGCGGCGGCACGGTCACCGAGCAGGTGATCGACGCGGTCGACCTCGGCATCCCGCGGGCGCCCGACCTGGGCGCGCTGCGCGGCGCCGACGCCGAGTTCAACGCCGCTGTCGCGCGGCGCCTGCTCGACGGCGAGACCGGTCCGGTGCGCGACGCGGTGGTGCTCAACGCCGCTGCCGCGCTGGCCGCCCGCAAGGGCTTCGGCCCCGGCTCGGGCACGGACCTGCCGGGCGCGCTGCGCGAGGGCATCACGCGGGCCGAGGAATCCCTCGACACCGGCGCCGCCAAGTCCACGTTGGACAAGTGGGTCACGCGCGCCAGGTCACTCGCGGGGTAACCCCGCGAAGGCAGAGATGCGGGCCACGATGGGTCCGCTCATGCGGGTCCACGTGAAATGGTCTGAGGCGGCGCCGAGGTCTCCGGCGCCGAAATGGACGCGCTCGACGGACGCCGCGCCGAGCAGCGCGGTGTAGTTGTCGACGACCGGGGCCGGCACGAGGTGGTCGCCCTCGATGCTGATCGCCAGCACCGGAACGCTGAGCTTCGCCAGCGCCTCGTCGGCGCCCGGCAGGTTGCCGTAGCCGCCGGTGCGGGCGGTGCGGGCCCAGTCGGTCATCACCCGGCCGGCCTGGCGGCCGCCGAAGCCCCAGCCGGGCCACACCCGGAGCACGGCGGAGGTCGCGCCGATGCTCTGGGTCATCGCGAGCAGGCCGTACCGGCGCCGGCCCGGATACGCCCGCCAGTACGGGATCGCGGCCGCGACCAGCACCACACCCGCGATGCCGGCCGGGTCGTTCGCCGCGTGCAGCAGCCCGATCTGACCGCCGAGCGAGTGCCCGACCAGCAGCAGCGGCCGGCCGGCCCGGCGTTCGGCGAGCGCGGCGCAGACGGCCGCGACGTCGTCGACGAGGTCGGCGTAGCCGTGGTTCCCCCGGCGCGACGGCCGGGGCGTGCTCGCGCCGTTGGCCCGCAGGTCGAGCGCGACCACGGCGAACCCGGCCGCGTGCAGCCCGGCGGCGAAGTGCCGGTAGTAGCGGGCGGGCACACCCATGGCGGGCAGGATCAGCACCATCGGTGCCGACCCGTCGTCGGGATAGCTGTGCAGCGCAAGGCTGTCACCTGATGCGAGAGGGAGCTGCTCGACGGTCGGGTCCACGTCGGAAGCGTAGGTTACCCCTGGGTAGCTCGACCACCGTCCTATAGCTTGGCGGGCATGAAGCCCCTTGATATTGCGACCGCCCGCATCCCGGGCCGCCCGGCGGTGAGCCCGAGCGGTGACACCGTGGTGCTACCCCTGTCGCAGATCGACCTCGACGCCGACGACTACACGAGCCACCTCTGGATCGCCCCGGCCGACGGCTCCGCTCCGCCCCGCCGGCTCACCGGTGGCTGGCGCGACGGCGCGCCGAAGTACTCGCCCGACGGTGCCTGGGTGGGCTTCATCCGCACGGTGCGCGACGACGACGGCGAGACCGGCAAGTCCCAGCTGTGGGTGCTGCCGACCGCGGGTGGCGAGGCCCGGAAGCTCACCGACGAGAAGCTCGGCGTCGGCGAGTTCGCGTGGGCGCCCGACTCGGCCCGGATCGCGTACGTGGCCCGGGTTCCGGAGGAGGGCCGGTACGGCACGAAGGCGAAGGTCGACGCGGGCAAGGAGCCGCCGCGGCGGATCACCAAGCTGTCGTACCACGTCGACGACCTCGGCTACCTCCTCGACCGGCCGCGGCACGTGTTCGTCACCGCGGTCGCGGAGGGCGCGGAGCCGACGAAGATCACCGACGGCCCGTACGACCACAGCGACGTGGTCTGGTCGCCGGCCGGCGGCCTGCTGGCGTTCGTCGCGGCCCGCCACGAGACGTACAACGACGACCTGGTCGCCGACCTGTGGGTGTGCGCCGAGGACGGGTCCGACCTGCGCGCCGTCACCGACGGCACGATGTGGTCCGGCGGGCCGCAGTTCACGCCCGACGGCACCGGCCTGTGCTTCCACGGCGGCGACGCCGAGGAGGCGATCGTCAGCAACGTGGGCATCTGGTACGCGCCGGTCGACGGCAGCGCGCCGGTCCGCCGCATCACCGACGAGGAGAAGTACCACCTCGCCTACCCGGGCGGCGACATCCAGCCGCTCGACGACGGGGTGCTGTTCCTCAACGAGCAGCGCGGCGCCGTCGAGATGCTGCTGTTCCCCTACGACGGCGGCGAGCCGACGGTGCTCTCCGACGGCGAGCGCCAGATCATCGGTTACCACCGCGTCGGCGACACCCTCGCCACGGTCGTCGTCGACGCCGGCTCGTGGGGTGAGCTGTACGTCGGCGACCGCAAGCTGTCGTCGTGGAGCGAGGGTGTCGAGTCGTTCCCGATGGAGGAGATCACCGGCTCCACCTCCGACGGGTATCCGGTGCACGGCTGGGTCGTGCGGCCGGCCGGCGGCGGCCCGCACCCGGTGCTGCTGATGATCCACGGCGGCCCGTTCACCCAGTACGGCTGGCGGCTGTTCGACGAGGCCCAGGTGCTGGCCGCCGCCGGCTACGCCGTGGTGATGGGCAACCCGCGCGGCTCGTCGGGGTACGGGCAGGCGCACGGCCGCGCCGTGATCGGCGACGTCGGCGCGGTGTGCGGCGCCGACCTGATCGCGCTGCTCGACCAGGCCCTGAAGGCCGACGACCTCGACGGCTCCCGGGTCGGCGTGCTCGGCGGCTCGCACGGTGGCTTCATGACCACCTGGCTCGCCGGCAACCACCCCGACCGGTTCAAGGCCGCCATCTCCGAGCGCGCGGTGAACGCGATCGACAGCTTCACCGGCTCGTCGGACATCGGCTGGTTCTTCTCCGACGGCCTGTACAACGGCGACGCCACGAAGAGCCCGCTCGCCTATGCCGACGCGATCACCGCCCCGATGCTGATCATCCACTCGGAGCAGGACTGGCGGTGCCCGGTCGAGCAGGCGCAGCGGCTGTTCGTGGCGCTGAAGCGCCGCGGCGCGACCGTGGAGATGCTGCTGTTCCCCGGCGAGGGGCACGAGCTGTCGCGTACCGGCCTGCCGTCGCACCGGGTGGCCCGCTTCGAGGCCATCATCGAGTGGTTCGACCGCTGGGTCTGACGGGTCGTCTCCGGACGCCGACTGACGCGCGGAGCGCGTCAGTCGGCGTCCGGAAACCCGATCGCGAAGGCCTCTTCGAGGTCGTGGCGGGAGTAGGCGCGGAACGCGATGTGCGTGTCGGTGGCCGTGACCCCCGGGGTCTTCGAGATGCGGCCGGCGATGACCTCGGCGATCGCGTCGAACTGGGCGACGCGCACGACCGCGATGAGGTCGATGCTGCCCGCCACCGAGTAGACCTCGCTGACCCCGTCGATGTTGGCGAGGTTCTCGGCCACCTCGGGAATCGCGTCGGTGGCGCAGTTGATCAGGACGATGGCGGTGATCACCTGTGGTCTCCTTCGACGGCCGAACCGGCGCGAATCATCGTACGGCGACGGTGAGCCCGCCGTCCGCGCGGATCGCGTTCTCCAGAACTTCGCCGGCGCCGACGGACGCACCCGGCCAGACCACCGCCGACCGCACCGGCCCGGCCACCCGGGCGCCGGCGCCGACCACCGCGCGCGTCACCGGCGCGGTGACCTCGGCCGTCGGGTCGACCAGCGAACCGTCGCCCGCGGCGTGCAGGTTCGCGGCCAGGTACGTCGCGGGGGTGCCGGTGTCGAGGTAGGTGCCGTCGAACGGGACCACCTCCAGCCGGCCGGCCCGCTCGGCCGGCCGCCAGGCCGTGCGCACCAGGTCGCCGCGCTCGACCGGGAGGTCGCGCACGACGGTCCAGGGCAGCAGGGAGAAGCCGGCGAACCGGTACGGGCCGAACTCGCCGCGACCGGGCTCCGCGGGGACGCCGAGGATCCGCACCGTGTCGCCGGTCCAGCCGTCGAGCATCGCCGCGATGTCCGGGCCGGGGGCCTTCCCCGCCGAGGACAGGTAGGCGTCGGCGTTGCCGGCCAGGACACCCCGCCCGTCGATCCAGTCGCGCAGCCTGGCCAGCCCTCCGCTGGTCCCCCATGGTTCGTCGGGCTCGACCCCGACGAACGCCCGCCCTCCGATGTGCGCGACCACCTGCGAGCCGAGGTAGCAGGCGTTGACCGCCGCGTCGAGACCGAGCGCCGCCACCCGGGCGAGTGCGAGGTCGAGCAGGGGCACGTTGCCCACGGGACACAGCGCCTTCGGCACGGACTCCGTGAGTGGGCGCAGCCGGGTGCCCTCGCCGGCCGCCAGCACGACCGCGCAGACGTCGCTCACGACCGGGTCTCCGGGTACGCGGCGTAGGGGCCCATGCCGTAGTAGCCGAGCAGTTGCGACGTGGGCACGGTGAGCGGCGGCAGCGCGTCGATGGGGTGGAACGCCGCCTCGTAGACCTCGGCGCCGTCGACGCTGGTCTCGGTGCCGGGCGGCACAGTCGCGAAGAACACGCAGTCGATCCAGCCCGCCCGGTGCACGATCGCGTTGGGGTTCCCGGGTTCCAGGTCCTCCGGCGTCAGCCGGATCCCGCTCTCCTCGAACAGCTCGCGGGCGGCGGTCTGTGCCGGACGCTCACCGCGGTCCATCAGCCCGGCCGGCAGCGACCAGCCGGTGCCCGGCGGCTGCCGCAGCAGCAGGAGCTTGTCGTCGGTGGTCTTCACGAGCACGACGGCGCCCACGGTGAACCGTTGCTTCACCAACCGCACGATGCGGCGCCGCCACCGGCCCGGCAGCCGGTAGAACGCGGCATAGAACGCCTTACGAAGTGCGTGCACCCGGCAACGGTAGTGGACGGCTACTGGGGCGAGTGATCCACCGCCCGGATCAACCGGTCGACGACCGTGTTCGCGGAGACCTTGTGGTCGGCGACGGCCACCAGGAGCGTCTCAAGATCGGGGAAACCGAGCTGGCCGGCCAGCCTGACGAGGGGGAGGTCGCTCGCGAGGCCCCGGCCGTGCTGGCGCAGGGCCAGCCCCACCGCCACCCGCCCGAGGCGGACCTTGTTGGCGATCGTGACGGTCTCGCTGCGCTTCTCGAACCAGCGGCCGATGTGCAGCCGCGCGTGCGGGGTCTTGACGAACGTCAGCCACTCCTCGGAGGGGCCGCGCTCGTCGTCGGCGTCCTGACGGGTGATGATCTCCACCGAGTCGCCGTCGGCGAGGGGGGACGACAGGGGCACCAGCCGGCCGTTGATCCGCGAGCCGATACATCGGTTGCCGGTGTCGGCGCTGAGCGTGTACGCGAGGTCGACCGGCGTCGAGTCCGAGGGGAGCAGCACCGGCCGCCCGGTGCCCGTGAACACGATGATCTGGGACTCCGACAGGTCGCACCGCAACGACGCCAGGAACTGGCCCGGCTCGGCGGCGGCGCTCTCCCAGTCGAGCAGGCGCTGCAGCCATTCGAGCTGCTCGGCGCGGGCGGCCGGGCCGTACCCGCCCATGCCCTCCGGATACCGGAAGTTGACCGCGACCCCGTACTCGGCGCTCAGGTGCATCTCGCGGGTGCGGATGAGCACTTCGACCGAGCGCCCGTCGGGGCCGATGACCGTGGTGTGCAGCGACCGGTACAGGTTGTTCTTCGGCGAGGCGATGAAGTCCTTGAACCGCCCGGGTACCGGCCGCCACCGGCCGTGGATCACGCCGAGCGCCGCGTAGCAGTCCATGTCGCCGCCGTCGACCCGTACGACGAGCCGGGGGAGGTCGTGCGGCTCGGAGTGCCGCCCGGCGACGGTGTCCTTCCAGATGGAGTACAGGTGCCGGGGACGGACGGTGATCTTGCAGTCGACCCGGCCGGCTCTGAGCTCCTGGGTGAACACCGTCTTCGCCCGGTCGAGGTACTCGTTCCACCCTTCGCGCTGGGCGAGGTACTCGGTGATCAGCGCGTAGCCGCTCGGGCTGAGCGCCTTGAGCACGCAGTCCTCCAGCTCGCGCTTGAGCACCTGGATGCCGAGCCGGTCGCACAGCGGTACCAGCACGTCGCGGGTGGCCGTGGCGATGCGTTGCTGGCTCTTCGTGCTGCGGGCGTCGAGCGTGCGCATGTTGTGCAACCGGTCGGCCAGCTTGATGACCAGCACCCGCACGTCGCGGCCGGCCGCGATGATCAGCTTGCGCAGCGTCTCCGCCTCGGCGGCCTCGCCGAAGAACAGCTTGTCGAACTTGGTGAGCCCGTCGACGATAAGCGCCACCTCGGGCCCGAAGTCGCTCTCCAGCGCGGCGACCGTGTAGCTCGTGTCCTCGACGGTGTCGTGCAGCATCGCGGCGACCAGCGTCACGGTGTCCATGCCCAGGTCGGACAGGATCGCGGCGACCGCCACCGGGTGCGTGATGAACGGGTCGCCGCTCTTGCGCATCTGGCCGCGGTGCATGCGCTCGGCCATCTCGTAGGCGCGGCGCACGAGGCCCGTGTCGGCGTCGGGATGGATGCCCTTGTGCGTGCGGATCAGCGCCGAGACCGGATCGGTGTCGGTCGACCAGGGCAGCAGGCTCTTCAGGCGACGGGTGAGGCCGCTCTCGGCCGGGGCGTCGGCTTCCGGCGTCTCTCTCGCGTCCTTCGCGGGCGCCGCGACGGCGAGGCCGAGCTCGGCCGCGGTGAGCGACGGGTCGGACCCGTGCCCGCGCTGCGTCGGTTCGCTGGTGCCCCGATGGTCGTGCCGATCTGGGGGCGTGTTCAGGCGCCAGCCGTTGTGGGCGATCCCGGGGTCCACCGGTGGCACCTCCTCACCGTTGCCGTCCGGGTGGGGTGCACCGGTCGGCGTGTCGGGGTGGGTAGCAATTCCTTCCAGGGTAGTAACTGTCTCCGCGCCCGATCGGTCATTTGCGTATGTGCGAACGACGGATGCACTAACCGCCTTCAAAGAGATATTTCACCCCGTAGTGCGCGAATCGAACTCACAATTCCGGCAATGACTCCGTTACCGGCGGTGAGAATCCTCGGGATCGCGCCCCGCGGAGATCGCCGCGTCGGCCATCGCGAGCAGTTTCCGCCACCGTCCGGCCCCGCGGGCGGGTGACGCCCACCCCTGGTCGATCCGGACCAGCCGGGTCTCCGGACGCTCGAGCCACGCCAGGATCCGCTCGCCCTCCTCGGGCGTGGCGGCCGGCACCGGACCGGGACCCGGGAGCACCGTCTCGGCGGTGGCGAGCAGCATGTCGATCGTGCGTCGTGGATGCTCGCCGGCGGGCGAGACCCCGGCGGCGACGAGCCGGCCGCGCCGGGCGACCGCCAGCTCCCAGCCTCCGGTGGCGGCCGGCCGCGCGGCGACCACCTCGGTGAGCGTGGTGAAGCTCGCCAGGCGCTGCATCCGCACCGCCGCCCGGAGGAACGCGGTGAGCCGGGACCGCACCGCGGCGGCGTCCTCGTACCGCTGCTTCTCGGCGAGCGTGTGGATCCGGGCGAGCAGCCCCTCGACCACCTCGGCCGGGTCTTCGCGGGTGGCCGAGCGGAACGGCTCCGCGGCGCGCGCCGCGTACTCGTCGACCGAGATCCCGTGCTCGCAGGGCGCCGGGCAGCGGCCCAGTTCGGCCAGCGCGCAGGCCGGCGTCTTCGTCTTCTTCGACAACTTCTTGGTGCACTGGCGCATCGGCAGCGCGTCGTAGACACCGGCGGCGGCGAGCTCGGCCGACCGCTTGGACGCGAACGGACCGAGGTAGGCCGCGCCGTCGTCGCTGACCTGCCGCACCAGCGACAGCCGCGGATAGGCCTCGACAGTGAGCTTGAGCCAGACCACCCGCTCCGGGTACTTCGACCGGCGGTTGTACGGCGGCTTGTGCGCGGCGATCAGGCGCAGCTCGCGGATCTCCGCCTCCAGGGAGTGGGAGCACTCGATCGCCTCGACCCGCTCGGCGGCGGCGAGCATCTCGCTGATGCGGGCCCGCTTCTCGGCGGCGGTGAAGTAGCTCCTGACCCGGGTGGAGATCGACGAGCTCGTTCCCACGTACAGCGGGCGGTCCCTGCCGCCCCGGAACACGTACACGCCCGGTTTGTCGGGAAGGTTCTCGGCGAGGTGCTTCTTCTTCCGCTGCTGCGGACTGATCGCCTTCACGAACTCCAGCGCGTCGCCGAGGGTGTGCACCCGGTGACCGTTCAGCCGGGCGATCAGGGCGTGCAGGACGTCGACGGTGGCCCGGGCGTCGTGCAGCGCCCGGTGGCAGGGCTCGTTCGGCACCTTGAAGTGCCTGGCCAGCGTGCTGAGCTTGTGGTTGGGCACCTCGTCGGCGATCAGGGTCCGCCGGGCCAGCTGGGCGGTGTCGAGCGTGATCGGCTTCGGCCAGGGGTAGCCGAGCTCGGCGCAGGCGGCCTTAAGGAACCCGGTGTCGTAGGGCGCGTTGTGGGCGACCCAGACCGATCCCTCCGCGAACTGGAGGAAACCGGGCAGAACCTCCGCGATCTTGGGTGCGGGTAACAACATGGCCTCAGTAATGCCGGTGAGCACCGTGATGAACGGTGGCAGCCGCTCCTCGGGGTGGACGAGCGTCGCGAACTCCCCGAGTACCTCCCCACCCCGGACCTTCACCGCCCCTATCTCGGTGATGCCGCCCCCACTTGGTGAACCCCCGGTGGTCTCCAGGTCGACGACCATGAACGTGGTGCTGAACAGGGAGGCCGCGCGCGGATCGTCGAAAAGCGCGTCCAGGGTGAGCTGCACGGGGGGACGTTATGCCACCGGTACGACATTCTTGAGCCGCCTGCCCGGCTTTTGATCGGGACGCGCACCCCCTCGCGGTGCGACACTGGGGAGTATGTCGTCGTCGACCGGCCCGATCGGCCCTGCTGAGCAGGAGCCGATCGACCCTGTGTTCGACGACTCCTACGAGCCCGACCCGGTGCTTCCCGACCCGGTGCGCCAGCGGGTCACGGCCCTCGCCGCGGGGGTTCTCGGCAGCCTGCCGGGCGACGAGCTGCCGGTCTCGCTGCGGCGGGTGGCGAAGTTCGCGCCGAAGCAGCGGGCCAAGCTCGGCGGTCCGCTGATCGCCGCCCAGATCGCCACCGACGCGCTGCTCCGCCAGCGGCTGGCGGCGAAGGTGGTCGAGGCGGCCGGCGACCTGGGCGCGGCCGTGGCCGAGGGCACGCCACCAGGTGCGGCCGACCCCACCGAGGTCGCCGCGCTGGCTTATCTGTGCCGCCCGCCGGCCTGGCGTGATCTCATCGGCGCCGCCACCGAGGCGCTGCGCGCCGAGACCGAGCAGGCCCTGGTCGCCGCGCAGACGCGCGAGCTGGAGCAGCGGGTCGCACGGGCCGAGCACGACCGCACCGTCGCCCGCACCGAGGCCGACAAGCTCCGCGACGAGCTGGCCCGGCTCCGCGAGGAGGCCGGTGGCCTGCGCGAGGAGAACCGGCGCCTCGGCCGGTCGGTGCGCGAGCTCGAACAACGCGAGCGCAGGGCCGCCGACCTGCTGGCCACGGAGAAGGGACGCGCCGCGCGCGCCACCGCCGACCACGACGCCGAGATCCGGCGCCTGAAGGCGCGCCTCGCCGAGGCCGAGTCCCAGGCCGGTGCCGCCCGGGTCAGCGCCAAGGAGGCCCGGGCCAACGACGACGCCCGCCTGTGGCTCCTGCTGGAGACCATCGGCCAGGCGGCCGTCGGGCTGCGCCGCGAGCTGGCCCTCGACCCCACCGACCGGCTGCCCGCCGATTTCGTCGCCGACACGGCGGCCGACCGTCCCGAGGGCGTGATGCCGGCCAAGGCCCGCGCGCTCGACGCCACCGACCCGGCCCGCCTCGACCAGCTGCTCGACCTGCCCAAGGCCCACCTCGTGGTCGACGGGTACAACGTCACCAAGGCCGGGTACGGCGACCTGTCGCTGGAGCAGCAGCGCAGCCGGCTGGTCACCGGTCTGGGCGGCATCGCGGCGCAGACGCGGGCCGAGGTCACCGTCGTGTTCGACGGGGCGGAACGCATCGTCGGCCTGCCACCGGCCCCGCGCGGCGTGCGCGTCCTCTTCTCGAAGAAGGGCGAAACCGCCGACGACCTGATCCGTCGCCTGGTCCGGGCCGAGCCGGCCGGCCGCCCGGTGGTAGTGATCTCCTCCGACCGCGAGGTGGCCGACGGCGTGCGGAGGCATGGCGCTTATCCGTTGAGCTCCACGGCCCTGCTCCGCCGCCTGGGCCGCACGTAGCCGTCGCCGCTCCCGCTCCCGCGCGTCCCGCGCCGCGCGCCCGTCCCGCGCCGTGCGCCCGTCCCGCGCCGCGCGCCCCGTGCCTTTTCCGCGCCGATCTTGCAGTTGTGGCCGCCTCTTTAGGCGCATTTTGGCGGATTTATCGGGGGCCACAACTGCAAGATCGGCGCAGGTTGGGGAGGCGGCCCGAGGCGGTCGGGCGGTTTTGTCGTACCCCCCACGTAACGTGCCGTGCAGATGACGATCGCGGAGGAGGAGCGATGCTCGTCGACTGCACGAAGTGCCCCCGTCGCTCCACGGGGTGCGACGGCTGCCTGGTGGCGGCGTTGCTCGAACCACCGCCCGAGGTCGAACTGCTCGACCGCGACGAACTCTGGGCGATCGAGACGCTGGCCCGTGCCGGGTTCGAGGTGACCCTGCTGGAGCCACCGTCCGTGAGCACCGGCCGGGCACCGGTGGCGGAGCAGGGGCCGCCGCCGTTGCGTCTGGTCCGGCGGGGCGGCTCCGCCGCCTGACAGGCACCGGCCGGGTGGAACGACCGCCGCCCGGCCGGTGCCACCCGGGCCGTGTGCTGCGCTGGCCGGCGGTCAGTCGGATGGACGGCCGCGTCGGCGGGTGGCACCACCGCCGGCGCGGTCCCGGCGCGGAGTCCGCGCGGCCACGCACACGGTCCCGGCGCGGAGTCCCGCGCGGTCCCCGCAGCCCCGTGCAGGCCCGCGCTGTCCCCGCAGCCCCGGCCCTGTCCCGGCCGAGGCCGGGTCTTCGGCGGCGCGCGCGTCGGGGTGGTGGTCTGGCGGGGGACCGGTCGCGTCACCCCATAGGATGGCCGCGATGTCTCATCGGGTGCTGGCCGCTTCCGTGCTGGCTGTGCTGCTGGTCGCGATCGCCGTCGTGTTGGTGCTTCGGGTGCCCTGGGCCACGGCGCCGGCGCCACGGGCCGACCAGCTCGACGCGCTCCAGGGGTTGCCGGCCGACGCGGTCGCCAAGGGGCGGGCGTTCCACTCGGCGCTGCGGCCCGGCACGTACGGGGCGCTCGGCGTGGCGCTCCTCGTGGCCCTGGTGCTGGGGCTCACGCCGCTCGGTGCCCGCCTGGTCGAGCTGGTCGGACGGCCGTTCGGGGGGCACTGGCTGGGCCGGGCCATCCTCGGCGGACTGGTCATCGTGCTCATCGGCGAGCTGGTCACGCTGCCGTTCGCGGCGTGGCGGCACAGCGTGCTCCGCGACTACGGGCTGTCGACCCAGACGTGGCAGGCGTGGCTCGTCGACCTGCTCAAGGGCTACGCCGTCGGCGCGGTCGTCGGTGGAGTGGCGATCGTGGGGTTCTTCACGGTCACCAGGCTGTTCCCGCGCTGGTGGTGGGCGGTCGGAGCGGCCGGGGCCGCCGTGCTGATGATGGCCCTCACGTTCGTGTTCCCCGTGCTGGTGGAGCCGCTGTTCAACCGGTTCACGCCGATGGAGGCCGGCCAGCTGCGCACGGACCTGCTAGCCATGGCCCAGCGCGACGGCGTCCCCGTCAAGGACGTTCTCGTGGCCGACGCGTCACGGCGGACGAAAGCGGTCAACGCGTACGTCTCCGGGTACGGGGCAACCCGGCGCATCGTCATCTACGACACGTTGCTGACGGAGGTGTCGGACGCGGAGGTCCGCAGCGTCGTCGCACACGAGCTCAGCCACGCCAAGTCCAACGACGTGCTCACCGGCACGCTCCTCGGCGCGCTCGGCGCCGCCAGCGCGGTCCTCGTCGTGTTCATCCTCGGGGCGTGGACACCGCTGCTGCGAAGAGCCGGCGTCGACGACATCGCCGAGCCGCGGGCGATCGCGTTGCTGCTGGTCATCGGCACCATCGGCGGCGTGCTCGCCGGACCGGCGCAGGGGCTCGTCTCGCGGAAGATCGAGAGCCGGGCAGACGCGCACGCCCTCGAGGTGACCGGCGACCCGGCCACCTACGAGACGATGATGAGCCGCCTCGCGACGGTCAACCTGGCCGACCCCGACCCGAACCCGATCGAGCACGCGCTCACCGGCTCGCACCCCACGGCCGTCCAGCGCATCGCGATGGCGCGGGCCTGGGCCAGGTCGCACTGATGGCGCGCACGCTCCTGGTCACCAATGATTTTCCGCCGCGACCGGGCGGCATCCAGATCTTCGTGCACAAGCTCGCCGTGCGTCAGCCGGCCGACGACCTCGTCGTCTACGCGTCGAGCTGGCGCGGCGCGCGGGAGTTCGACGCCGAGCAGCCGTTCGAGGTCGTGCGCGACCGCACCTCCGTCCTGCTGCCGACCCCGCGCGTGGCCCGCCGCGCCGCCGACCTCGCCCGCGCGCACGGCTGCGACACCGTCTGGTTCGGCGCCGCGGCGCCCCTCGGTCTGCTCGCGAAGGGCCTCAAGAGGAAGGGCATCGGACGCGCGGTCGCGCAGACCCACGGCCACGAGGTCGGCTGGGCCGCCCTGCCCGGCGCACGCGCCATGCTGAACAGCATCGGCAGGCACGTCGACGTGTCGACCTACCTCAGCGAGTACCAGCGGGTGCGGCTGCAGCCCCTGCTCCGCAACCTCGAACGGCTCACGCCCGGCGTCGACACCGACACCTTCCACCCGGACGTCGACGGGTCAGAGGTTCGCAAAAAGCATCAATTGGACGATCGTCCGGTGATCGTGTGCGTCAGCAGGCTCGTCCCGCGCAAGGGGCAGGACATGCTGATCCGGGCGCTGCCGGCGGTCCGGAGAAAGGTCCCCGACGCGAAGCTCCTGATCGTCAGCGGCGGCCCCGACCGCGACCGCCTCACGAAGCTCGCACGAAGCACAGGCGCGGAAGAGCACGTCGTCTTCACCGGCTCGGTCCCGTGGCAGGCCCTACCCGAGCACTACGCCGCCGGCGACGTCTACGCGATGCCCTGCCGCACCCGCCGCAGAGGCCTCGACGTCGAAGGGCTCGGCATCGTCTACCTCGAAGCGTCCGCGACCGGGCTGCCGGTCGTGGCCGGCGACAGCGGCGGCGCCCCCGACGCCGTCAAAGAGGGCGAGACGGGCTACGTGGTGAACGGCCGCGACACGGAACAGATCGCCGACCGCCTCGTCACCCTGCTCTCAGATCGCGACAAGGCGAGAACGATGGGCCGAGCCGGCCGCACGTGGGTCGAGAAGCAGTGGCAATGGGACGCGCAGGCGGACCGTCTGGCCCGCCTGCTGCATCCCGGCTAGAACTTCGGTGCGTCCGGAGCCTCGAGGAGGCCCAGACGCAGGGCCGTCATCAGAGCCTGTGCCCGGTTGGCGGCGCCCAGCTTCTCGTAGAGCTTCGAGATGTGGGTCTTGGCCGTGGACTCCGAGACGAACAGCTGCTTGGCGATGCCGGCCACGCTCATGCCGTCGGCGAGCAGGCGGAGCACCTGACCCTCGCGCGGCGAGAGCTGGGGACCCTGCGGCGCCAGCCGCCGCTTCATCGCCTCGGCCAGGTCGGCGGCGGTGAACGCCGACGGCGCCGACGCCGCGTGCCGGGCGGCCGCCACCACCTCGTCGGCGGGTGCGGTCTTCGGCACGAACGCGCTCGCGCCGGCCTCGAGCGCTCCGAACAGCTGGTCGTCGCCCGCGTACATGGTGAGGACGACGATGCCGATCGTCGCGTTGTTCTTGCGCAAGGCCCGCGTGGCTTCCAGGCCGCTGCCGTCGGGCAGGCGGAGGTCCATGATGACGACCTCGGGCTGTAACGCTCCGGCCAGCCGGATCGCCTCAGCGGCAGTCGAGGCCTCCCCGACCACCTCGAACTGGCGGTCGCGCTCGAAAGCGTGCCGCAGGCCGCGACGGATCAGGTCGTGGTCGTCGACGAGCAGCACCTTGGTGCGCGTCGTCGGGGTCGCGTTGGTGGTGGTCATACGCGGTGCTCTCTCCCTTTCGTGATGTCACACGCTACCGCGTCGGGTGGCCGTGCCGAGTACGACGGCGACCGTCGTACCGGTCGGATTCCGCGGCTTGATCTCGAGGCGCCCGCGGATACGGTCTGCTCGCTCTTTCATGATCGCAAGACCGTACCGCCCATCCGGACGCGAATCCCCGATTCCCGATCCATCATCGGAAACTTCGATGTTCGCGTACGGCGGATCAACGACGCAGGTGACCCAGAGATTCTCGGCACCCGCGTGTTTTCTCGCGTTCGTGATGGCCTCCTGCGCGATCCGGAGCAGTTCGGCCTCGACGGCGGCGGGTAGGCGCGCCGTCGATTCGTTCAACGTGAAGTGGACCCGCAGGCCGCCGGTCGCGGCGATGGTGCGGGCGTAGTCGGCGACCGCGGCGGTGAGGCCGCCGTACCGGTCGACCTCGCTGCGCAGCTCGAACAGCGACAGCCGCAGCTCGGTGATGACCCGGGTGACCTCGGCCCGCAGCACCCGCAGCTCCTCGATGGCCGGCGCCGAGTCGGGGGAGTCGGGCAGCGCGGCGAGCGTGTTGTCGATGCCGTACCCGACCATCACCAGCTCCTGCGCGACCCCGTCGTGGATCTCGCGGGCGAGGCGCTGCCGCTCCTCGGTGGTGGCGATCGTGCGGACGTCGTCGAACAGCAGCGCCGCCTCCAGCCGGATCGCGGCCGGTCCGACCACGTCGACCACCCGCCGGATGACCGGCTGCGGGTAGGCGCCGGCGCTGTCGGTCTCCATCGCGACGAGCCCGATCGTGCGGACCCCGGCGACCAGCGGCACCACCAGCGCGGACACCTCGGTTCCGGCCGGCACCGAGGTGCGGCTCTGCGACCGGGCCGACGTCTGCGGCTGCTGGCTCGCCCACGCGTCGGCGATGGCCGAGTCGGCGTCGAGGGCGGTCTCCCAGTCGACGCGGTCGGTGCCGTGCTGGGCGAGGACCACCAGCCGACCGCCACCGCTGGCCGACAGCACCGCGGCCCGCGTGACCGGGACGGCGGCGCGCACCTCCTCGATGAGATGCTCGGCCAGCCCGCCCGGGTCGAGCGTGGCACCGGGCAGCTGCCGGGCGACGCTGCGGAGCTGGGTGAGCAGCCGGGCCGCCTCGGCGTAGGGCTGGGGCGCGGTCCGCCGGTTCTGCAGGCGCCGCCGCATCGACCCGATGATGCCGCCGGCGAGCGCGCTGACGATGAGCCACTGGGCGCAGGCGAGCAGGTAGCCGACGTCGCCGACCAGCCCGTCGGTGGCACCCGCGCCGGTGAGGACGCCGGCGGCGCCGGCGATCAGCGCGAACGCCTCGATCCGGTGGCCGTAGAGCACGGCGACGACCACCGGCACGCTCAGGTAGGGCAGTACCGCACCGGCCATCGCCGGCTCCGACTCGGCCGCGACCGCCGCCGCGGCCAGCCCGCACAGCACCACCTCGGCGAGCCGCGCCAGCGGCCCGATCACCGGATGGGCGGCTCCGAGCAGCGACGGCACCGCGGCGAGCGTGAGCAGCCCGAGCCAGCCGAGTACCCGCGCGTCCTCGGTCGCCCACAGCGACATGACCGCCGCCAGGACCAGCAGCGTTCCGCGGCTGATGACCGGTGTCAGGGAGATCCGGGGCCACGGCGGAGGGACCCGCACCCGCGCCTCCGGCGGAATGGCCCGCCAGGATCCGCTTTCGGTGTGGACGGTCTGCCAGCCGCTCTCACCCGCCATAGATCGCTGCGATTTCGTCGGCGTACCCCTTCAGAACGACATTTCGTTTGATCTTCAGCGACGGTGTCACCTCGCCCGCCTCTTCGGTGAATTCACGGGGGAGAATCCGGAACTCCCGGATGGCTTCGGCTCGGGACACGGCGAGGTTAGCGGCATCAACGGCCTTCTGCACCTCGCCGCGCAGTTCCGGGTCACTCCGTAGAGTTTCGACGGTCGCCGATGCCGGCTTTCCGTTCGACTCCAGCCACTTGGCGAACGCATCCTGGTCGATCGTCACGAGGGCGGCGATGAATGGCCTGCCGTCACCGACCACCATGCTCTGGCTGACGAGCGGGTGGGCCTGTAGGCGGTCCTCGAGCACCGCCGGCGCGACGTTCTTGCCGCCGGCCGTCACGATGATCTCCTTCTTGCGACCGGTGATCTTCAGGTACCCGTCCTTGTCGAGGCTGCCGAGGTCGCCGGTGTGGAACCAGCCGTCCTTCAGCACCTCGGCGGTGGCCTGCTCGTTCCTCCAGTAGCCCTGGAACACGTTGCCGCCGCGCACGAGGATCTCGCCGTCGTCGGCGATGGCCACGGTCACGCCGGGCAGCGGCCGTCCGACCGTGCCGACCCGGATGGCGTGCTGCAGGTTGATGGCGACGCCGGGGGAGGTCTCGGTGAGCCCGTAGCCCTCGTACACGGTGACCCCGACGCCGCGGAAGAAGTGGGCGAGCCGTTCGCCGAGCGGCGCGCCGCCGGAGATGCTCATCTCGCAGGCGCCGCCGAGCGCGGCCCGGATCTTCGTGTACACGAGCCGGTCGAACAGCGCGTGCTGCGCCTTGAGGAGCAGCCCCGGCTTCCCGTCGGCCCGGCTGTGCGCGATCGCGACCTTCTCCGCCCGGTCGAAGATCGCGCCCTTGCCGTCGGCGTGCGCGCGCAGCTTCGCCGAGGTGTAGACCTTCTCGAAGATGCGCGGCATCGCCAGCAGGAACGTCGGCTGGAACTCGCGCATCGCCTCGGGCAGCTTCTTGATGTCGGCGTCGGGCCGCATCAGGCACGGGGTCCGCACCACCGCCACCTGGATCAGCCGGGCGAACGAGTGCGCCAGCGGCAGGAAGAGCAGCGTCCGTCCGCGCGCGTTGACGTAGTCGTCGAGTCCCGCGAGCCCGTTGGCGGCGTTGAAGTCGATGTTGCGGTGGGTGAGAACGCAGCCCTTGGGGCGGCCCGTGGTGCCGCTGGTGTAGATGATCGTGGCGAGGTCGTCGGCGCGGGTGTCGCGCCGTCGCCGGTTCAGCTCCGCGCTGTCGGCGCCGGGCTGGTGCAGGTCGGCCAGCGTCGGCCCGTCACCCTCGATCGTCCAGATCTTTTCGAGACCGGTGGACGAAGCGTGAGCGCGGTGTTCGTTCGTCTCCACGACGCACGCGACCGCGCCGGAGTCCTCGATGATCCACGCCACCTGCTCGGCGCTGGAACTGTCGTAGATGGGTACCGTGACCGCGCCCACGGCCCAGATCGCGTAGTCGACCAGGGTCCACTCGTAACGGGTGCGGCTCATCAGGGCGACCCGGTCGCCGCGTTGGACCCCCTCGGCGATGAGGCCGTTGGCGACGGTGGTCACCTCGTCGCGGAACCGCGCGCAGGTGACGTCCTCCCAGCCGGTCGCCGTGCGGCGCTGGAACTGGACGGCGTCGGGGGTGCGTTCGGCGTTGGCCCAGACCGCGTCGGAGAGGGTCGCGTCGTCGGCGATCGTGGCCACGGGCGGTACCTCGACCTCGCGCATGCCCGTCTCCTTCCTCTGTCGGGGTTGCCGTGACCGTACCGCGCCCCCGGCAGGTGCCGGCGCTTACCAGGTAGCCTGCCCACCATGACGGACACGTCGACGCAGTCGATCACGATCGCCGCGCCGCCCGAGAAGGTGGCTGAGGTCATCTGCGACTTCGCCAGGTATCCCGAGTGGGTGTCGGCGATGAAGTCGGTCGAGGTGGTGGAGGAGTACGAGGACGGGTACGCGAGCCAGGTGCGGTTCGCCCTCGACGCCAGCGTGCTCACCGACGAGTACACCCTCCAGTACGAGTACGCCGAGGACATCTCCCGCATCGAGTGGCACCTCGTGGAGCCGACCAAGCTGCAGAAGAGGCAGGACGGGTCGTACGACATCGTGGCCGGTCCCGACGGGACGACCACCGTCACGTACTCGCTCGCGGTCGATGTGAACCTGGGCATGTTCGGCATGTTCCGGAGCAAGGCGGAGAAGGCCATCATGGATTTCGCTCTGCGGGACCTGAAGCGTCGGGTAGAAAGTCTTTCGACATGACCGAGTCCAACAAGGATCCACGGGAAGAGGCCGAGCGGCTCATCGCGTCGGTGCTGGGAAGTGCCTCGGTGGCGGCCGAGAACCTCAGCGGCTTCGCCACCGGGTCGGCAGAATGCTGCGTGTGCCCGGTCTGCAAGGCGATCGCGGCCGCGCGTGACCCCAACCCGAACGTCGCGGAGAAGTTGGCGACCGGTGCGGGCGACCTCGCGTCGGGGGTGGCGAGCTTCCTGCGCACCATGGCGCGCGCCGCCAGTGACATCGGAAACCCTGGTACCGGTGGTGCCACCGGCACCACGAAGGCCTCCGGCACCCGTGAGACGTCCACGGAGGATCCGTGGGCGGCGGCGACCAGGGCGGCCGCCGAGGCGGAAGCCGCGGGCACCGCTTCTCCCACGGCGGCGGCCGCACCCGCGTCCACCGAAAGCCCTGCGCCCGGCGCGGCCGTACCCCCAGCACCCGCCGCGACGCCGGACCCGCCGAAGCCGATGGCCAAGAAGGCCGTGAAGCCGAAGGCCCCCACCGAACCACCAGCCGAGGAGATCTAGAACACGTGACGCTGACCATCGGGGTCGACATCGGCGGCACCAAGGTCCTCGGTGCCGTCGTCGACGAGCGCGGTGAGGTGCTCGCACAGACCCGGCGGCCGACGCCGGCCGGCGACACCGAGGAGATCGTGCATCGCACGGTGTCGGTGATCGAGGAGCTGCGGGAGGCGCACGACGTCTCCGCGATCGGCATCGGCGCCGCCGGCTGGATCGACGCGGGCCGGGCGACGGTGCTGTACGCCCCCAACCTGGCCTGGCGCAACGAGCCGCTGCGCGACCTCATCGCCGCGCAGGTCGACATCCCGGTGGTGGTGGAGAACGACGGCAACGTCGCGGCGTGGGCGGAGTTCCTGTTCGGCGCCGGCCGCGACGCCGACGACTCGATGGTGCTCGTGGCGGTGGGCACCGGAATCGGGTCGGGCATCGTCATCGGCGGGCAGCTCATCCGCGGCTCGCACGGCATCGCCGGCGAGGTCGGACACGTCACGTCGGTGCCGGGCGGACAGCTGTGCGGCTGCGGCCGGCTCGGCTGCCTGGAGCAGTACGCCAGCGGCAGCGCGCTCGTGCGGTTCGCCCAGCAGGCCGCCAAGGACGACCCCGACGCCGCCAAGCAGCTGCTGAAGCTCGCCAACGGCTCGGTGGAGGCGATCAACGGTCCGCTGGTCACCCAGGCGGCGAAGGCCGGCGACCAGGCCGCGCTCGGCGCGTTCGACCAGATCGCCCACTGGCTGGGCACCGGGCTGGCCGACCTGGTGCAGATCTTCGACCCGCAGGTGCTGGTGATCGGTGGCGGCGTCGTCGAGTCCGGCGACCTGCTGCTGGCGCCGGTGCGCAGGCACTTCGACGAGGCGCTGTCGCAGCGCGGCCGGTTGCCGGTCGGCGAGGTGCGGCCGGCGCTGATGGGTAACAAGGCCGGTGTCGTCGGCGCGGCCGATCTGGCTCGGCGTCGCTGATATTCGGAAGGGCATCCGTGCACAAGATTCGTGTGATGTCGTACAACATCCACAGCTCGCGAGACGACCTGCGCGCGCTGGCCGCCGTGGTGCGGGGTGAGGCCCCCGACCTGGTGCTGGTGCAGGAGGCGCCGCGCCGCTTCCGGTGGCGGGGCAAGAACGCGCGGCTGGCCCGCCAGTGGGGGATGCTCCACACCGGTGGCGGGCTGTGGGCCCTCGGGAACTCGGCGTTCACCACGCTGCGGGTGGGGGTCCGCGAGACGTGGAACGTGCAGTTCCCGCTCACGCCGGGCCGGCACATGCGCGGGGCGGTGTTCGCGCGGTGCACGATCGGCCGGAGCCGGTTCGTGGCCGTCGGGACGCACCTGTCGCTCGACGCCACCGAGCGGGTCAGCCAGGCGCAGCTGCTGAAGGACCACCTGGCCGCGCTCGACGAGCCGTACTTCGTCGCCGGCGACCTCAACGAGGAGCCCGGTGGCGGCGGCTGGCGCACCCTGGCCGACGGGCTGGTCGACGCCGCCGACGCCAAGGAGTGCGGCAACATCTTCACCTACTCCTGCGCCTCCCCGCGGCGCCGCATCGACGGCATCTTCGTCGACCCGCGCATCGAGGTCCTCGACTACCGCCTGATCGACTCCGACCAGGCAAGGGCCGCCAGCGACCACTTTCCACTAGTGGTAGACCTGGCCCTCCCGTCCTAGCCGCCTCGCGCCCCCCGCGCCCGCCCCCGCGCGCCGCGCCCGCCGCGCTCCCCGCTGCGTCGATCTTGCACTTGTGGCCGCCCTTTTGTGGTGATTGGCACGTGTTTGGGGAGGGCCACAACTGCAAGATCGACGACGGAGAGGGGGCGCGGGCCGGCGCCGCTGGACAAATCCGTACGGGGGCGGCGAAGATGCCCGCCGGGGCTGTTCTGCAATGGGGAGAACGCGGTGGGTGATGAGGTGGCGCCGGCGGGCCGGGGCGCGGGCGCGGAACGGTCCGACGGCGGGGTTCCCGTGCCGCGGAGAGACGTACCGTCCGTGCCAGGGGTGGAGCGGCCGTCGGCGTCGGCTCCGCGGGCAGGGCAGCCGTCAGGGCCGGTCGCGGGGCAGCCGGCAGGACAGCCGGTCGCGGGGCAGCCGGTCACCGGGTGGCCGTCCGTGCCGGGCGCTTCCCCCTCGGTCCCGGCGCCGCGCAGCGGAAACGACAAGCCCGCCGCCGGCACGGCCGCGCCCACGGCGAACGTCTCCGACCGGGGCGAGGCGGTCTGCGTGATCGGCGCCGGCGGAAGCGGACTGGCCGCGATCAAGAACTTCAAGCAGCACGGCTTCGACGTCGACTGCTACGAACGGGAGACCGGGGTCGGCGGAGCCTGGAACTGGCGGCACGACCGCAGCCCGGTGTACGCCAGCACCCACCTCATCTCCAGCAAGCCGTTCACCCAGTTCCCCGACTTCCCGATGCCCGACGACTGGCCGGACTACCCCCACCACTCGCGGCTGCTCGCCTACTTCGAGCGGTACACCGACCACTTCGGGCTGCGCGAGCACATCTGGTTCGGCACCGAGGTCGTCAAGGTGGTGCCGACCAACGAGGACGACCCGAACACGTCGTGGGACGTCACGGTCAAGGGCGTACGGGGCGGGTCGGAGAAGACGCTGCGGTACGCGGCCGTGGTGGTCGCGAACGGGCACAACTGGGCACCGAAGCTGCCCAGCTACCCGGGCCTCGACACGTTCCAGGGCACCGTGCTGCACGCCAGCGCCTACAAGGACGCGGCACAGCTGCGCGGCAAGCGGGTCCTGGTGGTCGGCGCCGGCAACACCGGCTGCGACATCGCCGTCGAGGGGGCGCAGCAGGGCGCGAGGTGCTGGCACTCCAGCCGGCGCGGCTACTGGTACGCGCCGAAGTACGCGTTCGGCAAGCCGGCCGACCAGGTCAACGACCGGGTGCTCGGCCTCGGGGTCCCGCTGAAGATCCGCCAGTGGCTGTTCCACTTCACGATGCGGCTGACGGTCGGCGACCTGCAGCGGTTCGGCCTGCCGAAGCCCGACCACAAGATCTACGAGACGCACCCGATCTCGAACAGCCAGCTCGTCTACCACGTCGGCCACGGCGGGATCACGCCCGTGCCCGACATCGAGCGGTTCGACGGCAACCAGGTGGTCTTCACCGACGGCAGCACCGCCGACCCCGAGGTGGTCGTGCTCGCCACCGGCTACCTGCCGCGCTTCGAGTTCCTGGCACCGCGGCTCTACGGCGGCGACGACCGGGGCCGTCCGCACCTGCGCTGGCAGCTGTTCTCGCCGGCCCACCCGACGCTGAGCTTCGTCGGCCTCGTGCAGCCCGACTCGGGCATCTTCACGATCTGCCACTGGCAGAGCGAGCTGGCCGCCGCGTGGCTGCGCCTGAACGACACCGCACCCGACCGGGCGTCGGCGTGGTGGCGGAAAGCGGTCGAGCCGGGCGGCAAGTACTCCGACGCCGACGTCAAGGACTCCAGCCGACACTGGCTCGAGGTCAGCCACTGGGTCTACCTGAAGGCCCTCGAGCGCGCGCTCAAGAGCCTGGAGAGGGTACCGGCATGAGGGTCATGCGTCCGGACGAGTGGTCGGACCCGCCGCTGCCGGTCTCGCGGGAGGTGCTGGCCGTGCAGCCCGACGGCCCGGCGACCGGTGCGCCGGTGCTGTTCGTGCCGGGCTTCGGGCAGGGTGCCTGGGTCTACGCCGAGCACTGGTTGGAGCACACCGCCGGTCGCGGCTTCCCGGCCTACGCGATGAGCCTGCGCGGTCACGGGTCCAGCGGCACCGCGCCGAAGGCCGGGCTCCGGGCGTACGTCCACGACGTCACGCAGGTCGCGGCCGGGCTGCCGCGCCAGGCCGTGCTCATCGGTCACGGCGCCGGCGCGCTCGTGGTCGCGATGGCGCTGGCGCGGTATCCGGTCCGGGCCGCGGCGCTGGTCGCGCCCGTCTTCGGCGGGCCTCTGGCCGCGGTGACCGCGTGCGCGCGCAACCCGCTCGGCGTGCTGCCGGCGGCTTTCGGGGGACGGCTGCGCCCGCGGCGCGGCCAGTTGTTCAGCGCCGACCTGCCGGCCGACCGGCAGCGGGACTACGTGTCCCGGCGGGGCCGGGCCTCGGCGCGCGCCCAGTGGCAGCTCTGCCAGGTGCGGGCACCCGAGGAGCCGGTCGGCGCTCCGCCGGTCCTCGTGGTGGGTTCTCCCGACGACGGCCTGGTGTCGCGCGCGGACCTCGAGCGCGTCGCCCGCCGCTACCACGGCGCCCCGTTGCTGTTCCCGGGCATGGGACACGACCTGATGCTCGACGCGAAGTGGGCCGAACCCCTGGACGCGATCCTCGACTGGCTGGAGAAGAACCCCTGAAATCTTTCGGTCAATGTGACAGATCGTAGGATTTTGTTTACCCAGTGGTGGCTGCGGGTAGATAATGCAACCCCCCACCTCTGGTTAGGCGGCACTCCTCATGCGGTACCGGTCCACCCGTGACGTCCTTGACGACCACCTACGCCGGCGGGCCGCCGGTGACCTCGACGGCGATCTCCTGGCCAACTACGCACCCGATGTGATCGTGCTCCACCCCGACGGCGAGGCCTTCGGCCACGACGGGGTCCGCTGGCTGGCCGACCGGTTCTCCCGGTACCAGACCGACGCCGAGTTCCGCTGCCACCGGGTGCTGACGGCGGGCGAGATCGGCGTGCTGGAGTGGAGCGGCCGCGGCGGCCGAACCGACACCCTGATGATCGAGGCGACGGAGTCGTTCGTGCTGCGCGAGGGCCTGATCGCCGCGCAGACGCTGACCTACGTGACGGCGTACGTCATGATCCCGGACGCGGCCGCCGCCTGATCGCGGTGGCACGGCGCCTGAGCGCGGCGCCGTTGGATGCGGCGGGACGGCGCCGCTAGATGCGGGCGCCGTCGTCGTAGTCGTCGTCCTCGTCGTCGCCGGGGCGCAGCCGCCAGATCAGGGTGCCGAACCCGGCCACGATGAGGCCGAACGCCAGCACCAGCGTGGTATTGCGGGCCAGCGGCATCAGGTCGGGCCACACGAACAGCAGCAGGCCGCCCACGATCGCGGCCACGCCCAGCGCCGCGGCGGCCGAGATGCGGGGCAGCGGCGGTGCCGGTGGCGGCGTGTAGCCCTCGTCGTCCTCGTCGACGTCGGGGAGCGTGGCCCCGAACGTGTCGAGCGCGTCGAGCAGCGACGGCTCGGGCTCCTCGGCGCGCGGCCGCGGCTCGGCGTTCGGGTCGATCGTCGGGAGCAGTCGCGGCGGGTCGAGCGTCACCCTCGGGCCGGTGTCGGTGGTGCCGTCGGTTTCTGCGGTGAGGTGGTAGCCGGCGACGATCGCGGCCCACGCCGAGTCGACGTCGGGCTCGGCGGCCTCACCCGGCAACGGCTGCGGCTTCGGGTCGGTGCGGCGGCGCAGGTGCCGGCGGGACTGGTCGCGGCGGCGGTCGACCGGGTCCTCGCCGTCCGACTCGGACTCCGACGCGACCGCGGGCGGATCGGCGGCCTCGGCCGGCTCCTTCGCCCGGTCCTTGGCTCTTTCCGCCGCTCGCTCGGCGGCGCTCTCCGCGGCTCGTTCGGCCGCCTGTTCGGCGGTGACCCGCCGGACGAACGCGCGGGCGGTGTCGACCTGCTCGCGGTCGACGAACAGCCGGTCGGTGGGGCGGGCGGGCAGGCTCGTGGTGCGGGTGATCGGGTGCAGGTCGGTCGACGGCTGCAGGTACGCCGCGATGCCCCTGGTGCCGAGGACGTCGAGCAGGTGCTCGCCCACCCGCGGGTCGACGTCGCCGACCGGTTCGTACGCGGACGCCATCAGACCGTTGTCGCGCCGTCCTCGCCGTCCGCCCGTCGTTGGCACGCCGCGCCCCCTTCCGCCGGAACAAGCCGCGGCGACCGGTTCCGCCGCGGGATGCCCACCCGTCGCCTCCCACGGCGACAGGTCAACTGCTTCCAGCCTTGGGAAGAATCCTGACACGTCCGCACCCGTGCGCGGCAGTGCGAGTGTGTGCCGCGCGTTGCTGTGAGGTATTCCAGATCCGTAGGCTCTGTGTCGCCGGGTGTACCGGCATGCGGCGGGTGGAAGGACGAGCATGCTCTACTGGCTGCTCAAGTACGTGATTCTGGGTCCTGTGCTGAAGGTGGTCTTCCGGCCGCTGGTCGAGGGTCGTGAGAACGTCCCAGACACCGGGCCGGCCATCATCGCCAGCAACCACCTCTCGTTCTCCGACTCGATCTTCATGCCGCTGAGCGTCAAGCGGCGGGTCACATTCGTGGCCAAACAGGAGTACTTCACCGGAAAAGGCCTCAAAGGCTGGCTGACGAAGATGTTCTTCGTCGGTACCGGCTGCATCCCGGTCGACCGCTCCGGTGGGCGGGCCGCCCAGGCGGCGATCGATACCGGTATGCGGGTGCTGGAGGAGGGCAACCTGTTCGGCATCTATCCGGAGGGCACCCGCTCGCCCGACGGCCGGCTGTACCGTGGCAAGACCGGTGTCGCCCGGATGGCCCTGGAGAGCGGCGCGCCGGTGGTGCCCGTGGCGATGCTGAACTCCGACGAGATCCAGCCGACCGGTCAGATCATTCCGAACCTTCGGCGCCCCCGGATCGTGTTCGGTAAGCCCCTTGACTTCTCGCGGTACCAGGGCATGTCCGGCGACCGCTTCATCGAGCGGGCGATCACCGACGAGATCATGTACGAGCTGATGCAGCTCTCGGGCCGCGAGTACATCGACATCTACGCCCAGAAGGCCAAGACCGCTGCCGCGAAGACCCCCGACCCGCAGCCGGCCACCGCCGCCGCTGCCTGAGAGGGCTCCCGCCCGCCCTGCGTCCCGCGCCGCCCGCCCTGCGTCCCGCGCCGCCCGACCCACGTGTCGTGTCGCCCAGCGAGGGTTCCGCGCCGCTCCGGGGGGTCCGCGCGGCTCGCCCCGTTCCGCGCGGTTCCCCACGTTCCGCGCCGGCCCCACGTTCCGCGCCGATCTTGCAGTTGTGGCCGGGACAAGACGTGTTTGAACATGACAAAACGGCGGCCAGAACTGCAAGATCGGCGCTGGGCGCTGGGCGCTGGGCGCTGGGCGCTGGGCGCTGGGCGCTGGGCGCTGGGCGCTGGGCGCTGGGCGCTGGGCGCTGGGCGCTGGG
>NZ_BOPH01000046.1 GCF_016863655.1 Virgisporangium ochraceum | reverse complement strand
GCTGGGCGCTGGGCGCTGGGCGCTGGGCGCTGGGCGCTGGGCGCTGGGCGCTGGGCGCTGGGCGCTGGGCGCTGGGCGCTGGGCCCTGGGCGGTGTGCGTGCGGGCGGGCCGGCGTGCGTGGCCGGGGTGCGTGGCCGGGGTGCGTGCGGGCCGGGGCGGTGTGCGTGCGGGTGGGCGCGGGCGGGGCGGGGTTACAGGCCGGCCAGGGTCAGGAGACCGGGCACGTCGTGGCGGGCGGCGAACCCGCGGAGCTCCACCGCCGCCGCGGTCTGGCCCGGGTCGGCCCGGACGGCCTCGGCCAGCGACAGCACGCGGTTCGTGTGGTTCGGGATGCCGTTGTAGATGTCGGCCGCCGCCAGGTGCAGGGTCGCCGCCCGGGCCGGGTCGCCATCGGCGGCGGCCACCGCGGCGGTGACGCTGCGCAGCGCGGCGTCGACCCACAGGGTGCGGTGGGGCACGTCGGCGAGCAGCTCGCGCAGAGCCACAGCGGCGGGGCGGCCGATCAGCACCGCGGCGTGGGAGGCCGCCTGCAGCCACTCGCCGCTGGCGATCGCCCGGACCTTCTGCCAGCTCTCGCCCAGCTCGGTGAGCAGGCTGCGGGCCTCCTCGCGGCGTCCGCGCAGGGCGTGGCACAGGGCAGCCTGGCCGAGACCGCTCCACAGCGGCCGGTGGAAGCCGGTGCGCCGGCCGTCGGCGACCAGCTCGTCGACGGTCTCGTCGGGTACGTCGTCGCCGTGGAGGAGGCGGACCCAGACCAGCAGGCCCCGCGACTGCAGGTCCCAGATCGAGAACTCCCCGGGCTCGGTGTCGGCCAGCAGCACCGACCAGTCACCGGAGAAGTACGCCTCCTGCACGATGCCGGAGTAGCCGGTCGCCAGCGTGTGACCGCTGGGCGCACTGGCCCGGCCCTCCTCGCGCACCGCGACCGACCCGGTCCAGTCGCCCTCCTCCATCAGCGCGTAGGACAGATTGCGGGCCACCCGGGGAAGGGCGAGCAGCCGCTGCTGCCGGCACAGGTCCATGACCGCCTGCAGCTCGGCCAGCCCGCGCCGGTCACCGGCCAGGTACTGGGACGTGCCGATCGTGATCCGGGCGTTCGCGGCCGCCTCGACCAGCCGAAGCTGCGACGCGATCTCGGCCGCCGCGCCCGCCGCGGCGACCGCCGGGCCGTCTTCGAGGTTGAGCATGTGCAGCCGACCGAGCTCGGCGTACGCGTCGGCCTTCTCGGGCGTGTCGGGCAGGTCGTCGAACAGCTCGACGGCCCGGTCGAGGCAGGCGAGACCGGTGGTGCGGTCGGCCCGGAACCACGCGGCCTGCCCGAGGAGCGTCCAGGCACGGGCGGCACCGGCCTGCTCGCCGGCCTGCTGCAGCCGCCCGGCCACGCCCGTGAGCCGCTCGACACCACCGGCCGCGAGGAAGCTCTCGCCGTCGGCGTAGAAGGCGATCTCGGCGGCCAGCAGCTCGATGCGCAGCCGCTCGGCGCGCGGGGTCGCGTCGTCGCACAGCACCCGCGCCCGCTCGGCGTGCGCGGCCGCCGTGTCGAGGGCGCGCAGGGCGTAGGCGCGCCGGGCGGCGCGGTAGAGGGCGGACCGGGCGGCGGGCGCGTACCGGACCGCGTCGCTGCCCAGGGTGCGGGCGATCTCGTACGCGGTGAACCGGTGGTGGGCGAGCACCTCGGCGAGGTCGGTGTCGCGGCTCGACGCGATGCGGTCGAGCCAGTCGCCGGTGCGCTTGTGCCGGGCGACCCGTTCACTCCGGGGCAGCCGCTGGTAGCACACGTCGCGGACGAGCAGGTGGCCGAACCGGTACTCCAGCTGACCCTCCATCGTGGAGGTCTCCTGCTCGTGCACCAGGTCCCGTTGTTCGAGCCGCCGCAGCGTCCGCTCGATCGCCTCCACCGGTCTCCCCAACGCCGCCGCGACCGCGCCCGGCCAGAACTGCATGCCCACGACGGCGGCCGCCTGCAGCACGGCGCGGTCGGCGGCGTCGAGCAGGTCGACCCGGTTCGCGATGACCGCGTGCACGCTGTCGGGCATCGGCAGCAGCGCTCGGCCGGATGCGCTCGCCCCGCCCGCGTGGGCGCCGGGGCCCGCGGAGGCGTCGCCTTCCCCCGCCGCCGCGCTCCTCAGCCCGGCCGACGCCGGCCCCAGCGCCAGGTCGCCGAGTACGCCCTGCTCGATGAGCATGCGCGTGTACTCGTGCGCGTAGAGCGGGTTGCCGTCGGCGAGCTCGACCAGTGGCTCCAGCGCCTCGGTGGGGTACGTCGCCTTGCCCAGCAGGTGCGCGTACATCGTGGCGATCTCCTGGTCGCGCAGCGGCGGCAGGGTGATCGTCAGGGCGCCGGAGATCGTGGCCGACCAGCCGGGGTTGCGCTCCACCAGCTCCGGCCGGGCCGTCGCCAGGAGCAGCAGCGGTACGTCGCGGATCGAGGCGCCGAGCAGGTCGACGAAGCGCAGCATCGAGTCGTCGGCCCAGTGCAGGTCCTCGATGACCAGCACGGTCGGCTGACGGGCCGCGAGCGCGCCGACGAACCGCCGCCACGCCGACTCGGCCTCCTCGGCGGCGAGCTGCGAACCGGGCAGGCCGACGAGCGGGCCGATCGCGTCGCTGAGCCGGGCCGCCTCGGCCGGGCCGACGAGCTCCTCCAGCGCGTCGTCGAGGCGCGAGCGGGCCGTGCCGGCCGAGTCGGAGTCGAGGATCGAGGCGTGCGCCTTCACGATGTCGGCCAGCGCCGCGTAGGTGACGTTCTCGCCGAACGGCGGGCAGCGGCCGGTGTACCAGACCACCGGGTCGACACCGAGCAGCCGCTGGCTGTGCTGGTACAGCTCGCGGACCAGGCGGCTCTTGCCGATGCCGGCGTGCCCGAGCACCGTGACAACCTGCGGGATCCGGTCGGCGACCGCCCGGTCGAGCGCGTTGACCAGCAGCGCCAGCTCGTGGGTGCGGTTCACCAGCGGCGTCGCGCCGATCTCGCGGTCGGGGTGCACGCGCTGCATCGGCGCGATCGCCAGCCACACCTCCGTGGGCTGGCTGCGTCCGCGCAGCGTCACCGGTGGTTGCGCCGCGTACCGGATGACGCTCTTCGTCGCGGCGTAGGTCGCCCCGCTGACCAGGACCCCGCCGGGCGGCGCGACCGACTGCAACCGGGCGGCGATGTTCACGACGTCGCCGGCGACGATGGCCTGCCCGCCGTCACGGGCCGCCGCGACGTCGACCAGGGCCTCGCCGGTGGTGACGCCGACCCGGCACCGCAGCCCGCCGTCGGCGTACCGGTCGAGCACCCGCTGCAGCTCCAGCCCGGCCCGGACGCACTTGACCGCGTCGGTCTCGGTGGCCACCGGTGCGCCGAACAGCGCCATCACCGCGTCACCGATGTACTTCTCCACGACGCCGCCGTACTGCGTGATCACCCTGCGCGCGGCGGCGAAGAACGCGGTCTGCAGGTCGCGGACCTGCTCGGGGTCGGTGCGCTCGACGTACGGCGTGAAGTCGATCAGGTCGACGAACAGCACGGAGACGCGGCGACGGTCCTCCGACCGGGCGGGCTCGGCGGCGGCGACCCGGGTGCCGCAGCCGGTGCAGAACGCGGCGTCGGCGGCCAGCGGACGTCCGCACTGGGAGCAGGCGCGGGGCAGGGCGGATCCGCAACCGCCACAGAACCGGTCATCGGCGGCTGACGGTCGGCCGCACTGCGGGCACGCCGTTCCGATGGCGGTTCCTCCCTGTATCCGTAGGTCGGTTTATGGTCAGTATCGTTACCTTTGCACCGGCTCTCCGCCAGCCCGTCTCATACGCGACAGTGTCACGAAGCGGCATGTATCAGTAGCCGTTCGGTCGCTACAGTTCGGCTTAACGGACGAGGAGGGTGAGCGATGGTCGCGGTTCGCCTGGCACGGGGATGGGTGGGATACGGCGGCTCGGTGCACCGGGCCGGCGATTTCGTCGACGTCGACGCGATCACGCTCGCGAAGCTCGAGGCGTGTGGCGTGGTGACCTGCTGGGAGGCCACCGAGCCACCCTCTGACACCGACGGGTCCGACGAGGACCGCTAGCTCATCCCGGCCCGCCGGCGCAGCGCCGGCAGGTCGGTGACCACGATGCGCCGCCCCTCCGTGCGCAGCCATCCCCGGCTCGAGAACGAGCCGATCGCCTGGTTCACGCTCTGCCGCGAGCCGCCGGCCATCTCGGCCAGCTGGCTCTGGTTGAGCTCGATCGTCACCATTGGCGCCGAGCTGTCGCCGGCGAGGCGCACCAGGGTCTTGGCCACCCGACCGGGCAGGTCGAGGAACACGTGGTCGGCGTTCTGCTCGGTGAGCCGGCGCACCAGCGCACCGAACGAGCGCATCACCGCGTCGAGGATCCGCGGGTTGAGGTGCAGCAGCTCGATGAACGCGCCGCGCGACAGGGCCAGCGCCTGGGTGTCTTCGATCGCCTCCGCCGACAGCGACCGGGGCAGCCCGTCGAGCAGGGACACCTCGCCGAACACCTCCGGCGGACGCAGCACGTTGAGCACCGCCCGCTCGCCCGTCGGCGCCGTGCGGAACACCATCACCGCGCCGCGTCGCAGCACGATCAGCGATTCGCCGGGGTCGTTCTCGACGAACAGCAGCTGACCCTTGCGGTAGGTACGGGGTACCGCCGCCGCCACGACCCGTTGCCGGATCTCAGGCTCCAGGGTCGCGAACATGTCGACGCCACTCAGCGCGTCGCCGGGATCGGGCAGGCGAGCCTCCACCGGTCCACTCCTCCCCGGCCGTCTTCAAAAGGTTCCCAAAAGGTCTGCTACAGATCATGTCGTGGGTGTCGCGGCCTGTACACCCCTTCCGGCGGGTGCCCGACAGAACGTATCTGAGGCAGCCAGCAGGCTACAGCGAACGGACCGTTCGGCGGGGGACGCGTTGCGGCGGGTGTCGGCGGCATCGATGGCGCCCGCGGTCGCCGCGGCGTGACGGTCCGGTTCGGGGGGAGGGCGCCGACGCGGAACGAGGGGGCCGCGTCGGCGCTCCCGGGTCCGGACGCTGTCCCACCGACGGGTGGCATCGATGTAAACCGAGTGTGAGGGCTCCTTCACGTCCGCGATAATTCGCAGCCGTGATGGGCATCGACGAGGTTCGCACGCTGCTCCGCACCAGCTGGCACTTCACGACGGTCTCCTGCACGCCGCTCGACGGCGGGATGAACTCGCTGGCCTGGCTGGTCGAGCTCGACGGGCGCCGATGCGTGGCCAAGGCCGTCCCGGCGCCGGAGCGTCGGCCGTTCGAGGCCGGGCTGGCCGCCGCCGAGCACCTGAGCGCCAACGGGCTGGCGGCGGGTCGGCCCGTCCGGGCCGCCGATGGTGCCCTGTCGGTCCGCACCGACCACTCCACGATGGCGCTGCTGGAGTACGTGCCCGGCCGGCCGCTGGTCCGCGACGACCCGCTCGACCAGCACTGGTGGGGCGACGCCCTCGGCAGCGCGCACCGCCGGCTCGCCGGGTTCGCCCATCCCGGTCTGAGCCGGTTCCAGCTGCTGCGCACGGACGGCGCGCACCTCGGGGTGGAGGACTGGGTGCGCCCGGCCGTCGCCGACGCCATGGCCGCGATGGCCCGGCTCACGGTCACCGACCAGCTCACCTACGGCACGTCGCACGGTGACCCGTCGCCCGACGCGTTCCGGTTCGACCTCGACACCGGGCACACCGGGATCATCGACTGGGGCTCGGCGGGCACCGGTCCGTTGATGTACGACGTCGCCTCGGCGGTGATGTACGCGGGCGGCCCGCCGGCGGCGGGTGACCTGGTCGAGGCGTACCTGTCCGCGGGCCTGGTCAGTCGCGACGAGCTGGAGGCGACGCTGCCGACGATGCTGCGGTTCCGGTACGCGGTGCAGGCGTACTACTTCGCGCACCGCGTCCACACCGACGACCGACGGGGGATCGAGGGGCCGGAGGAGAACCTGAAGGGGCTCCACGACGCGCGGGACCTGTTGCACACGGCATGATCGACGGAGCGCAGCTCCGGCGATCATGCCGTGGGCCTGTGCGGGATTTCGCCAGTGCAGCATGATGGAGCCCGATGCCGTACCGATACTTCTACGACTGCGAGTTCATCGAGGACGGGCACCTCATCGACCTGGTGTCGATCGGGATGGTCGACGAGCGCGGCCGCGAGTTCTACGCGGTGAGCACCGAGTTCGACGACAGCCGCGCCCTGCCCTGGGTGCGCCGCAACGTGCTCGACAAGCTGCCCTCGCCCGCCGACCGGGCCTGGCGGTCGCGTGAACGCATCCGCGAGGACATCTTCGCGTTCATGACCGAGCCGGGCGAGGAGATCGAGCTCTGGGCCTGGTACGCCGCCTACGACCATGTGGCGCTCGCGCAGCTCTGGGGTGCCATGCCGGCGCTGCCGCGGGAGATCCCGCGCTACACCAAGGACCTGCGCCAGCGCTGGGACGACCTGGGCCAGCCGCCGCTGCCGGCGGTCAGCGGGCGCCACGACGCGCTCGTCGACGCGCGTCACAACCTCATGCGGTGGAACGCGATGGAGAAGGCGGCCGACCCGGCCTGGGGCAAATAGGCCCCCTAAACCAGGACGCCGGGCGCGTCGCCCGGTGGTCCGGGCGATAGGGTTTCGCCGGGACACCATCAGCGCCGCAGGCACTGTCGCCGCGATCAAGGCGCCTCGAACAGACATCAGAATCCGGAAGGACATCAGCATGCGTATCGGCGTGCTCACCGGCGGCGGCGACTGCCCCGGCCTCAACGCGGTCATCCGCGGTGTCGTCCGTAAGGGCGTTCAGACCTACGGGCACGAGTTCGTCGGGTTCCGCGACGGCTGGAAGGGCCCGCTGCAGGGCCTCACCCGGCCGCTCGGCGTGCCCGAGGTCCGCGGCATCCTGCCGCGTGGCGGCACCATCCTCGGCTCGTCCCGGACGAACCCGTTCAAGATCGACAACGGGGTCGAGCAGATCAAGACCAACCTGGCCGAGCTCGGCATCGACGCCCTGGTCGCCATCGGTGGCGAGGACACCCTCGGCGTCGCGTCGAAGCTCACCGACCTGGGCGTCAACGTGGTCGGTGTGCCGAAGACGATCGACAACGACCTCGGTGCCACCGATTACACGTTCGGCTTCGACACCGCCGTCAACATCGCCATGGAGGCGATCGACCGGCTGCACACCACCGCCGAGAGCCACCACCGCTGCCTCGTCGTCGAGGTCATGGGCCGGCACGCCGGCTGGATCGCCCTGCACTCCGGCCTCGCCGGCGGCGCCAACGTGATCCTGCTGCCCGAGCGCAAGTTCGACATCGACCAGGTGTGCGCGTACGTCGAGAAGCGGTTCGAGATCCAGTACGCGCCGATCGTCGTCGTCTCCGAGGGCGCGATCCCGGCCGAGGGCGACATGACGCTGCAGAGCGGCGAGGTCGACGCGTTCGGCCACGTGCGCCTCGGCGGCATCGGCCAGTGGCTGGCCGGCGAGATCGAGAAGCGGACCGGCAAGGAGGCCCGCACGGTCGTGCTCGGCCACATCCAGCGCGGCGGAACGCCCACGGCGTTCGACCGGGTGCTCGCCACCCGCTTCGGCCTGGGTGCGATCGACGCGGTGCACGCCGGCGACTTCGGCAAGATGATCGCCCTGCGCGGCACCGAGATCGTCCGGGTCCCGCTGCAGGAGGCGACGCGCGAGCTCAAGACCGTCCCCGTCGAGCGTTACGACGAGGTCGAAGTCTTCTTCGGGAACTGACATGAAGCACACGGTTGCCGTCGTCGGCGCGGGCAAGATCGGCGAGGTCATGCTGTCCGGGCTGGTCCGGGCCGGGTGGCCGGTCGGGCGGTTGATCGCGACCGCCCGCCGGCCCGAACGCGGCCGGGAACTGGCCGAGCGGTACGGCATCCGGGTGCTTCCGAACGAGGCGGCGGCCGCGGAGGCGGATGTCATCGCGGTCGCCGTCAAGCCGCAGGACGCCGAGGCGCTGATGACCGACCTGGGCCCGAAGGTGCCCGGGGGCAAGCTGGTCATCTCGCTGTGCGCCGGCCTGCCGACGTCGTTCTTCGCCCGGTTCCTCGCCGCCGGCACGCCGGTGGTCCGGGTGATGACGAACACGCCGGCGCTCGTCGACGAGGCGATGACGGCGATCTCGGCGGGTCCGCACGCCACGGCCGAGCACCTGGCGCTGGCCGAGGAGATGTTCAAGCCGTTGGGACGCACGTTGCGGCTGCCCGAGTCGCAGCAGGACGCGGTCACGGCGCTGTCGGGCTCCGGCCCGGCGTACTTCTTCTACCTCGTCGAGGCGATGACCGACGCCGGCATCCTGCTGGGCCTGCCCCGGCAGGTGGCGCACGACCTGATCGTGCAGACGGCGATCGGCTCCGCCGTGATGCTCCGCGAGTCGAGCGAGCATCCGGTGAAGCTGCGGGAGGCGGTCACCTCGCCGGCGGGCACCACGATCGCCGCCATCCGCGAGCTGGAGAACCACGGGGTGCGGGCGGCGCTGCTCGGCGCCCTGGAAGCGGCCCGTGACCGGGCACAGGAGATAGCCGCGCAGGCCGACTGATCGCCCGGAGGCGCCGGCTTCGGCGCCCACCGAGGTTGTCCACAGTCGCACAAGTTGCCGCGTGACATTCACTCACGCGTTCAACACTGTCGCGTTAGGTAGCCGGTCCCATACCTTTTACGGACCAGTGGTTGGGGGGCCGACCCAGGAAACGGACGGAGGCGGTGACGCCAACACCGCCTCCGTCCAAGCTTTTCCGGACGTGACGCAGAATGTTCGGGTGAGATTCGACCAGCACCGCGCTCTCGACGCGATCGAGCGCCGCCTCGCCACCGACCCGCTGCGTACCGGCGGCATCGTCGAGGTCACCGAGGCGGTCCGGTTCGCGGATCTCGACAGCGGCAAGGAAGCGTCCCTGTTGCGCCTCGGACTGCTGGTCGACGGGCTGGCCCGGCTGCTCGGCGACGGCGGCGTGGCCCTGTACCCGGTGGCCGACCGCGGGCTGCTCAGCGACACCGAGCTGACCTCCAACGAGCGGATGGTGCTCCGCCGCTGGTCCGACGACGGGCTGCTGGAGATCCTGCCGGCCGGCGCGCCGGCGCTGGCCCGGGCCGGCGAGGTGTCGGCACTGACCGGCCAGCCGGTGCTCACCCGGGCGCAGATCCGCGGGTACGCGCTGCGTCCGACGCCCGGTGGCGGGGGAGCGGTGCAGCTGGTCCCCGTTGGTCCCGGGCCGGCCCCGGTACCCGAGCAGGCGCTGCGGGTCCTCACCCGGATGTGGCGCTGTCCGGTATCCGACTGCCCGAGCTTCGGCCGTCCGGGGACCGGCCAGTCGCCCCCGCAGCTCGCGCAGGGCGTCCCGACGTGTCCGCGCCACGGCGAGCGCCTGACCGACGCCGGGGCCCGGCCGCCGGTGGTCGCCCTGGTGGTGCGGGTGGGTGGACTGGTGCGGCAGCGGTTCGCGGTGGCCGCCGGCTCGCCCGTGGTGGTCGGGCGGGCACCCGACCAGCGTGGGGCGGTGGCGCTCGGCCCCATGCTCGACGAGGAGGCCCGTACCTGGGTCAGCCGCAAGCACGTCGCGCTCGAACTCCGTCCCGACGGGGTGTACGCCACCGACATGAGCACCAACGGCACCGTGGTGGTCGGCCCCGAGGGCCGCGGCCGGATGCCGGCCGGCCAGGCCCGGCGGCTGGGGGAGCGCGAGATACTCGAGCTGACCGACGGCGTCGAGGTGGCGCGGGCGGGCACCGCGACCGGCACAACCGAGGCGACAGCGCCCGGCTCCGTCATGACCGACGCACCGACCATCGCCATCCGCATGCCCCGCAACGGCCGCTGACACCCCCACCCCGTACGCCGCTGTCCACGTGCGCCCGCTGTCCGCGCGCGCCCGCTGTCCACGTGCGCCCGCTGTCCGCGCGCGCCCGCTGTCCGCGCGCGCCCGCTGTCCGCGCGCGCCCGCTGTCCGCGCGCGGCTGCCCGCCCCGCGTCGCCGATCTTGCAGTTGTGGCCCCCGACAAGTGCTGACATCACCCGAAATAAGTACGGCCACAACTGCAAGATCGGCGCGGGAATTGGGCGCGCGGCGCGGCGCGGGCGGGCCGCGCGGGGAACTGCGGGCTGCGCGGCATGGCGGGCGGCGGGGGATGGCGTGGAATGCGCGGCGCGGGCAACGCCGGATGGGACGGGCGGCACGGCGCGGGATGGCGCGGGATGGCGCGGGATTGGACGGTGGGGCACGGCGCGGCACGGGAGGGACGGGCCGCAGGGATAGGGCAGCGGCGTGGGGATTGAGCGGAGGCGCGGCGCGGGATCAAGCGGGCGGCGCGGGATAGCGCGGGATTAGCGGGCGGCGCGGCGCGGCGCGGGAAAGGCGGCCGGGAGCCGCGGGCGTCACGGGGCTGCGCGGGTCGGGCTGCGCGGGTCGGGCTGCGCGAGACCCTAGTGTCCCGGGTCGCTGATTCGTATGCAGTCGTGGTGTGTCACTGTGCGTTCGGATGCTCTGTCTTCGCGGGGGCTCGGGTATCTGTTGATCGTTGTTTGAGGAACGGAACTGCAGTGAGGCTTCACGTTCGTTCCTCGCATGACGATCAAGGCGACCGGCACAGACCTGGTGGGCGGATCGACGATGACGGACAGTGGCGGCAAGGGTCCGTCCGAGCTGAAATGTCGGCTTTGCCCACGACTGCGCGCGAACCTGCGACTCGGGACTCTAGATCCGCATGTACATCCGGATCGTCGTGTGGCCGGGGATGCTGTAGATACGAACCAGGTCGCACAGGTAGTTGATCACCAGTAGACCGCGACCCGCCTCGCTGGTCAACGGTGGCGCGTACCGGCCCGCCAGCGGGTCGGTGATGTGGCCGCTGTCCGTGATCTCGCAGACGACGTGGCGGTTCTCGACCCACACCCGCGCCGCGCCCGGGCCGCCGGCGTGGCGGATCGTGTTGGTGGCGATCTCGTTGGCGGCCATCTGCAGGTCGATGGACCGGTCGTGCACGAGGCCGGCCGCGCCCGCGTGCCGGCCGACGAACTCGCGCAGCCGGGGGAGGTCGTCGATGACGGCGAAGCCGAGCACCGGGGTGGCCGGGTCGGGACCGGGCAGCGGGACGTTGAACTCGCGCACCACCGTCTCCGCGTCGGTGTAGCTGCGGCTCGGGCCGCGTTCGCCGTTGACGATGACCATCGGGTGGGTGCGGCACAGGTCGCGCAGGGTCTCGGGTTCCAGGGCGCGGTCGCAGGGGCAGAGCATGGTGCCGGCGAGGCCCTCGAACATCACGTTGACCATCGCCTCGTGCTGGAGGCACACCGGGTACTCGGCGGCGCTGCGCCCGGTCCACACGGACTCGGCCACGATCGCGAACGGCTGCCCGGCGTGCTCGTCGATGAACGCCCGCAGCACGGCCGGGATGATGCGGCTCGGGTTGCGGCCGTCGATGGTCATGTCGACGATCTGCACCTTCTCGGCGCGCGGGCCGAGGGCCCGCGTGACCCAGGCGGCGTTGCGCGGCGGCGCCGCCACGAGCGTCGGGGTTCCCGCGGCCAGCGAGTCGCTCAGGAACGGCACCGTGGCGTCGAGGTACTCCCGCTCGGAGCCGTAGAGCAGCGCGTCATGAACGAACCGGCCCGCTCCCGGGGCTGGCTCGTCGGCAGCGGCGGCGCTGGTGTTCACGACGCCCTGGTACCGCCTTCCGAACCGCGGAACTACGCCCTGTCGATGTCCGAACCCACCCGTCGGACAAGTTGAATCGTCACAAGGACCCTAGCGCCGGGCTCGCGGCGATGGCTAGCGCGGTCACTGGACCGACGGACTCACTGTGCGTACCTTCTTGATCGCCGCAAGTATGCGTTCTGCGGATAGAGACGGTTCCGTTTCTGTGGTAACGATCGTGGAATCGTGTCCGATCGATTCCGGCAGCGCCCGGAACAGGGCCGACGCGAGACCGGGCGTCCGGTCGCCATCCGCCGCCCGGGGCGCGCGGTTCGTCTGCCGGGTAGTGCACGTGAACCGTCAACCGGGCCGGGGTCCACAATCACCCTCGTGACGACAGACCGGCTTCCGACCGAAGGCCTGCTGATAGTCGACGGCGCGAACGTCGTCGGCTCCCGGCCCGACGGCTGGTGGCGTGATCGTGCCGGTGCCGCCGCGCGGCTGCGCGACCGGCTCGCGGCCGCCGTCGAGCGCGGGGTGGTCCCGGCCGCCGTCGAGGTCGTCCTGGTCGTGGAGGGCAAGGCCCGCGACATCGAGAAGAGCGAGAGGATACGCGTGTTGTCGGCTCCGGGTAGCGGCGACGACACCGTCGTGGGGGTGGCCAGGAGCGCAGAGGGCCCGGCCCTGGTGGTCACGGCCGACCGGGGCCTCCGCGACCGGGTCGTCGCGGCGGGGGCATCCGTCGTCGGGCCGGGAACGCTCTACCGCTGGCTGGAATAGCACCTACCCGCCACCCCGTGGCTGGCCCGCGATCGTACGCTGTTTGCATGCGTCAGGAATGGCATCACTTCCAGTTCCCCGGCCCCGAGATCGGGCAGTCCGTCGACGACGGGTCGGTAGACCTGGACCGCTGGCGTACCCTCCCGCGGGCGCAGACCCCGCCGTGGCCCGACCAGGCCGCGGTCGACGACGTGATGAAGGTGCTCAACGTCGTCCCACCGATCGTCGCCCCGTACGAGGTCGACCTGATGCGCGAGAAGCTCGCCCTGGTCGCCGACGGCAAGGCGTTCCTGCTCCAGGGCGGCGACTGCGCCGAGACGTTCGCCGACAACACGTCGGAGCACCTGCTCGCGAACGCCCGCACGCTGCTCCAGATGGCCGTGGTGCTGACCTACGGCGCCTCGCTACCGGTGATCAAGGTGAGCCGGGTCGCCGGGCAGTACACGAAGCCGCGGTCGAAGCCGCTCGACGCGCTCGGGCTGCCCGCCTACCGCGGCGACATGATCAACTCGTTGGAGCCGACGCCCGAGGCCCGGGTCGCCGACCCGCAGCGGATGATCCGCGTGTACGCGAACTCGTCGAGCGCGATGAACATGCTGCGCGCCTACCTGCACGGCGGCATGGCCGACCTGCACGCGGTGCACGACTGGAACAAGGGCTTCGTGCGCACGTCGGCCGCCGGCCAGCGGTACGAGGCGATCGCCCGCGAGATCGACCGGGCGATCGGCTTCATGCAGGCCTGCGGCGTCGACGACTCGGCGCTGCGCACCGCCGACGTGTTCTGCTCGCACGAGGCGCTGGCCCTGGAGTACGAGCGCCCGCTCACCCGCACCGTCGGCGACCGGCCCTACGGCCTGTCCGGCCACTTCCTGTGGATCGGCGAGCGCACCAAGCAGCTCGACGGTGCGCACGTCGACTACATGTCGCGGATCGCGAACCCGATCGGCGTCAAGCTCGGACCCGCCACCACGCCCGAGTACGCGATCGAGCTGTGCGAGAAGCTCAACCCCGACAACATCCCGGGCCGGCTCACGCTGATCAGCCGCATGGGCAACGACAAGGTGCGCGACGCGCTGCCGTCGATCGTCGAGAAGGTCACGGCCACCGGCGCGCGGGTGGTGTGGCAGTGCGACCCCATGCACGGCAACACGATCGAGTCGTCGAACGGGTACAAGACCCGCCACTTCGACCGCATCGTCGACGAGGTGCTCGGCTACTTCGAGGTGCACCGCCAGCTCGGCACCCACCCGGGCGGCCTGCACGTCGAGCTCACCGGCGAAGACGTCACCGAGTGCCTCGGCGGCGCGCAGGAGATCGTCGACGCCGACCTCGAGCGCCGCTACGAGACCGCCTGCGACCCGCGGCTGAACACCCAGCAGTCGCTGGAGCTGGCCTTCCTGGTGGCGGAGATGCTGCGTGGCTGAACAATCATTTGTCGATCTCCGCTCCGATACCGTCACCCGGCCCACGCCGGCGATGCGCGAGGCGATCGCGGCCGCCGAGGTGGGCGACGACGTCTACGGCGAGGACCCGACGGTCAACGCGCTGGAGGCGGAGGTCGCCGCACTGTTCGGCCACGAGGCGGCCCTGTTCGCGCCGACCGGCTCGATGGCCAACCAGCTCGCCCTGCAGCTCGCCGCCGGCCCCGGTACCGAGCTGCTCTGCGACGCCGACGCGCACATCGTCACGTACGAGTCCGGCGCGGCCGCCGCCTACGGCGGCATCACCAGCCGCACCTGGCCGACCGCCGGCGCCCACCTCGACCCCGACGCCGTGGCGGCGATGGTGCGCCCGGCCGGCTTCCACGCGGTCCCGACGACGCTCATCGCCGTGGAGCAGACCCACAACCGGGCCGGTGGCGCGGTCATCCCGCTGCCGACGCTCACCGCGCTGCGCGCGGTGGCCGACGCCGCCGGCGCGGCGCTGCACTGTGACGGCGCTCGCATCTGGCACGCGCACGTGGCCGACCGGGTCCCGCTGGCGACGTACGGCGCGTTGTTCGACACGCTGTCCGTGTGCCTGTCGAAGGGGCTCGGTGCGCCGGTCGGGTCGCTGGTGATCGGGTCGGCCGAGAAGATCGCCGCGGCCCGGGTGCTCCGCAAGCGGCTCGGCGCCGGCATGCGCCAGGTCGGGATCCTGGCGGCGGCCGGGCAGTACGCGCTGCGTCACCACATCGCCCGCCTCGCCGACGACCACGAGCGGGCGCGCCGGATCGCGGAGGCCCTCGCCCCGTTCGGGGTCGTCGACGTCGCCGACGTGCGCACCAACATCGTCCCGTTGGACCTGACCAAGGCTCCGGTCGACGCGGTGGCACTGGGTGAGCGGGCCCGCGCTCACGGCGTCCTCGTGTCCGTTCTGGGACCGCGGACCGCGCGCCTGGTGACGCACCTCGACCTCGACGACGCCGGCGTCGACCGCGCAATCGACGCAATTTCGGAGATCCTTCGCGGAGAGTGATTGGCAGGCCCTCCTCCGGGTAGGTGATCGTCCCGACGATCACCGCGCCCTTGCGGCGCCCGCCTTTCGTGGAGGAAGCATGCGACTCAACGACGACGACATCACCTCGGGCGGAGCCGGAGGCTCCTCGGAGGGCCCCGCCGACGGCGGCGCCAACCTGCACGAGCACGACGGTGCGGCCGACGGCACCATCGCCGACGAGGGTGTCGCCGACGGCGGTGCCGCGACCGGCCCCGAGGCCGAGGACGGCGGCGCCGACAGCTCCGCCGAGGGCGTGGCCGACGGTGGCGCGAACACCGGCCAGGGCGCGGAGGACGGCGGCGCCGACGGCACCGCCCGGTAATGACGCTGAGCAGGGATCAGGCGACACCGGCCGCGCGGCCGGTGTCGCCTGGACTGAGGAGTGGCGGGAGCGGAGCGACCGGAGCGACGAGGGAAGGCGGCACCGCCGGGGCCGCGCGGCCCGCGCCCGCGGAGGCGGGCGCAGAGAACACAGCTCTCGCCCGTTGTATCGGGATACCCGGGGACGAGTTCGTCGCCAAGCACTGGGCGCAGGCGCCGCTGCTGTCGCGGCCACCGGCCGGCTTCGCCGACCTGTTCGGGCTCGACGCCGTCGACGATCTGCTGAGCACCCACGGCCTGCGCACCCCGTTCGTGCGGGTGGCCCGCGACGGCAAGGTGCTGCCCGCGAACGCGTTCGCCGGCAGCGGCGGTGCCGGCGCCGAGGTGAGCGACCAGGTGCTCGACGAGAAGGTGCTCGGCCTGCTCGCCGACGGCGCCACGATCGTGCTCCAGGGCCTGCACCGCACCTGGGCGCCGCTGGCCGCGTTCACCGCGCGGCTGCACCACGACCTCGGTCACCCGGTGCAGATCAACGCGTACGTCACGCCGGCCGGCAACCGCGGCTTCGCCACCCACTACGACACCCACGACGTGTTCGTGCTGCAGATCGCCGGCCGCAAACGCTGGACCATCCACCCGCCGGTGATGGTCGACCCGCTGCCCGAGCAGCCCTGGGGCGGCCGCGCCGACGAGGTCTCCGCCGCAGCCACCGGCCCCGCCGCGATCGACCGGGTCTTCACCCCCGGCGACGCCCTGTACCTGCCGCGCGGCTGGCTGCATTCGGCCGAGGCCGTCGGCGAGCTGTCGGTCCACCTGACCATCGGCGTGCGGACCGTGACCCGCTACGCGCTCGTCGAGGAGCTGCTGTCGATGGCCGGTGCCGACGCGCCCGACCTGCGCGCGTCGCTGCCGTTCGGCATGGACGTGGCCGACCCCGACGCGGTGTCGACCGAGCTGACCGCCACGGTGGCCGCCCTCCGCGACTGGCTCCTCGAGGTCGACCCGCGGGAGGTGGCCGGCCGGTTACGCCGGCGCTTCTGGCCGGGCGACCGTCCGGCACCCCTGCGACCGCTCGCCCAGGCCGCGTTCGCCGCCGACCTCGACGGCGACAGCCTCGTGACCGTGCGTCCGGGGTTGCGCTGGCGCCTGGAACCCGCCGACGCCGGCAGGGTGACCCTGCGCACCTTCGACGACCGCACGCTCACGATGCCCGGCGGCTGCACGGAGGCGCTGGAGTGGCTGCTGGCCGGCCCGGTACGCCGGGTCGCCGACACGCCCGGCCTCGACGAGGTGGACGACGCGCTGGTCCTGTGCCGGCGGCTGCTCCGCGAAGCGGTCCTGGTCCCCGCTACCGGTACACCGCCGCGGTGATGCGGTCGACCGTCTCGGCCACGGTCAGGTGCGTGGTGTCGATGCCCACGTACCGGTAGGCGGGGTCGACCGCCCGGCGGATCGTCAGGTCCTCCGGGATCCGGTCGACCCGGTCGCGCCACTCCCGCGTGGTGCGCTTCGCCCGCGTGAGGCGGCGGTGCTCGCGCACGTCGCGGTCGACGAGCAGCTCCACCAGGTGCGTCTCGTGCGGCTCGGGCAGCAGCGGGTGGAACGCCTCGAAGTCGGCGTGGTGACGCAGGAAGCTGCCGGCGATCACGGTGTCGTAGCCGGCCGCCCAGTAGTTGCGTACCAGGCCGGCCACATTGCGGCGGAGCAGGTCGAAGAACGCGTCGTCCATCGGGCAGGGGTTGGTCTGCCCCAGGTCCTCGGCGTCGATGCGGGCGCCCCGTGGGGTCGCCGGCAGCAGCGCCCGAACAATCGTCGACTTGCCCGCGCCCTCCTCGCCGCAGACGACGACGAGACGGTCAGCCATCGAAGAGGCTGCGTAGGCTGGCGATGTCCTTGGCGTGTCCCTCGTGGGCGGTGTGGCCGGGCGTCTCGACGATCACCGGCACCCCGACGGTGGCCGGGTGGGCGAGCAGCGCCGCGAACGGGTCGAGGCCGATGCTGCCGGCGCCGACGTTCTCGTGCCGGTCGCGGGTCGAGCCGCAGGCGTCGCGGGAGTCGTTCGCGTGCAGCAGCCACAGCCGGTCCGGCCCGACGGTGGCGACCAGGGCGTCCATCGTGGCGGCGGCACCGCCGGGAGCCGCGAGGTCGTGACCGGCCGCCCAGGCGTGACAGGTGTCGAAGCAGACGCCGAGCATCGGGTGCCGGTCGACCGCGTCGAGGTACGGGCCCAGGTCCTCCACCCGCTTGGCCAGGCACTGGCCGCCACCCGCGCTCGGCTCGACCAGGAGCCGCGGGCCGTCGGGGTCGAGCCCGTCGAGGATGGGCCGCAGGGCCGCGCCGACCCGGTCGAGCGCCGCTTCGCGGGCGCCGGTCACCGCGCTGCCGGCGTGGAACACCACGCCGCGCGCGCCGATCTCGCCGGCCCGCCGCAGCGCGTGACGCAGCGTCGCCGCCGACTGCTCGACCGTGGCCGGCGTCGGCGACCCGAGGTTGACCAGCAGGCACGCGTGCACCCACGCGACCACGTCGCGCTCCGCGCACAGGGCACGGAACCTCTCGTCCTGCTCGGACGAGCCGTCGGGCCGGGCCCAGCCGCGCGGGTTCGACACGTAGACCTGCACCGCGCTCGCCGACGTGGCGTCGAGGTACCCCGTGACACCCGTGGCGAGGCCGCCGGCGGACGTCGCGTGCCCGCCGACCGGCCGCGCCGCTATCCGCACAGGATCCGGATCTCCGTGCCCTTCGGGAGCTGCCCGCCGGCACCCGGATCCTGGATGATGACCCGCCCGTTGTCGTTGCCGAACACCCGGACCCGGAACCCGAGGCCCTCCAGGATCTGCTTCGCCTCCTGCGCCGACCGGCCCCGGACCTCGGGCACCACCACCAGCGGCGGGCCCTTGCTCACGGTGATCGTGACCTCGGCGCCCTCTTCGGCGCTGGCACCCTCGTCGGGGTTCTGCGCGACGACGGTGCCGGCCGGCTTGTCGTCTTCGCGCTCCTCGACCTTGACCTTGAGCTTCAGCTTCTCCAGGTCGCGCTTGGCCTGGTCGGCGTTCTTGCCGACGACGTTCGGGATCTTGATCGGCGCCGGACCCTTGCTGACCGTGACCGTGATCCGGGTGTTCGGCTTCACCTCGCCGCCCGCCGGCGGGTCGGTCTTGATCACCCGGTTCAGGTCGTACAGGTCGCTGTACTGGTCGACCCGGTCGATGACGAGCTTCGCGTCCTGCAGTTCGGCGGTCGCGTCCTCGATGGTGTCGCCGACGGTGTCGGGGATCGTGTAGCGCTCCGGGCCGAGCGACAGCGTCAGCGTGACCTCGCCGCCGCTGACGATGCGTGAGCCGGCGGCCGGGTCCTGCCGGAGCACCTGGTCGACGGGTTCCTTCTCGTCGTACTGCGGCCGCGCGTACTTCACCGTGAACCCGGCGTCTCTGGCCGCGGCCTCGGCCTCGGCCTTGGACTTCGCGACCAGGTCGGGCGCCTCGGTGTAGCGGCCGATGCCGAACCAGTACCCGCCGATCGCGGCCAGCAGGCCCATCGCCACCAGCGCCGCGGCCAGCCCGAGCCGGCCGCGGGGATGCGCGTTGACCTTCGCGATCAGGCCGGCGATGCCGCCGGCGTCCGCCGCCGCGCGTCGGCGCGGCTGCGGACGGTCGCTGTGCAGCCGGGCCCAGCCGGGCCGGTCGGTGTGCAGGCTCGGGACGATCGTGGTGGCGCCGTGCACGCCCGTCGGATCGATGCGGGGCACCGCCACGGTGGGACCGGCGAGCGGCGCCGACCGCGTGGTGACCGCGACGCCGACCTCCTCCCGGGCCGACTGCACCTCGGCGAGCATCGCGCCGGCGTCCGTGGGCCGCGCGCCGGGATCGCGCCGGGTGGCCCGGGCGACGAGGTCGTCGAGCACCGGCGGCAGGCCGGGCGTGAACCTCGACGGCGCCGGGACGTCGTGCTGCACGTGCTGCCAGGCGACGTCGACCGGGCGGGCACCGTCGTACGGCACCCGGCCGGTGAGCATCTCGAACAGGACGATGCCGGCCGAGTACACGTCGGTGCGCGGGTCGGCGTGGCCCTCGGTGACCAGCTCCGGCGCCACGTACGCGGCGGTGGCCAGCAGCTGGCCGCCCTCCTCGGCGCTGCGCTCGACCGCGCGGGCGAGGCCGAAGTCGGCCACCTTCACCACGCCGTCGACGATGCTGTTCTCCCGGGCGCCCGGCGCCTCGGCGACCAGCACGTTCTCGGGCTTGATGTCGCGGTGCACCAGCCCGGCCCGGTGCGCGGCGGCGACCGCCGCGAGCACCTGCTCGAGCACGGCGAGCGCCTCGACCGGCTGCAGCCGCCGCCGGTCGGCCAGCACCTCGCGCAGCGTGCGGCCGCGCACGTACTCCATGACGAGGTACGGCAGCCCCTGGTGGGTGCCCTGGTCGTAGACCGCGACCACGTTCGGGTGGGTGAGGCGGGCGATCGTCTTCGCCTCGTCGAGAAACCGGCTCAGGAAGCGCGGGTCCTCGGCCTGGGTGGGGTGGATGATCTTCACCGCCACCGTGCGCTCGAGGCGCTCGTCGACCGCCGTGTACACGGTCGCCATGCCGCCCCGGGCGACGCGTGACTTCACCCGGTAGCGCCCCTCGACGAGCGTACCGAGCATCGCGTCGGCGACTGTTGTGTCCATCGCAGGCGAGTGTACGGCGGTACGGCCCCTCATATCACCGCCTGCCGCGGTGGCCACGTGATCGAGGACCTTCGGTATTCCCGGCGTCACTCTCCGATGCCGAAGCGGAGGCCGACGGGCTGGCGCTGGTGCTGGCGCTGGTGCTGGCGCTGGGCGGCGCACTCGACGACGTCGCCTCCGTGACCGGCGGGGGCGGCGCCACGACCGGTGTCGACGGCACCGGCGTCAGCGACGGGCGGGGGTCCGCCGCGGCCCGGCGCGCCGGCACCGGGCTCGCGCCGGCGCCCGCACCGCCGTCGTCCTCCACGGCCGGCGCGGTCGACGCGGTGGCCGCGTAGTCGCGCGCCGCCGGCGGCCCGCCCGGTTCGCCGATCGCGGCGAGCCCGCCGCTGATCGCGAGGAACGCGCCGGCGGCCCCGCCGATCAGCAGCAACGTGACGCCCGTGAGCGGCACCAGCCGCGACGGCGCCGGCACCGGTGGGTCGCTGGGCTGGAACTCTTCGGTGTACGCGCCCGCCAGCCGGGCCGACCGGTGCGTGGCGAGGTCGTAGCGCACGGAGCGCCAGGCCCCGGCGCACTCCCGCCGCAGCGCGTGCCACAGGTTCAACGAAAGTCCTTCCCTTGATGTCTGGTCGGGCGGTGGTCGGCCCTGCTGCTTCGCCGCCGGGGTGGCGCATGGCACCCTGGTGCGGTGACCGAACAGCCCGTCGAACCGGTGGGGTGGGTAACTGTCCCGGACGTCGCCGAGCGGCTGGAGGTACCCGTCACGCGGGTGCACCAGATGCTGCGCGACCACCATCTGCTGGCCGTGCGACGCGACGGCGTCCTGCGGATACCGGCGGAACTCGTTGCCGGCAAAGCCGTTCTCAAGCACCTCCCCGGGGTGCTGACCTTGCTCTTCGACGCTGGGTACAACGACGAAGAGGCCATGCGGTGGCTCTACACGGAAGACGACTCCCTTCCGGGTGGTACACCCGCCGTCGCCCTTGACGGGGCGGGGGCCACCGAGGTGAAGCGGCGCGCCCAGGCGCTCGGCTTCTAGGTCCTCTTGCGACACCTGACCTACGTCGCCGTGCTGGCGGGCTGCCTCGCCGGTGCCCTGTGGCTGGAGCCGTTCCTCCGCGTCGGCGTGCTGCGCCGCTGGCGCCGGTTGGCGCTCACCGTGCTGCCGGTCGCGGCCGTCTTCGTGCTGTGGGACCTGGCGGCGATCGCCGCCGGCCACTGGACGTTCGACCCCGGGCAGACGACCGGGATCGTGTTCCCCGGCGGGCTGCCGCTCGACGAGGTGCTGTTCTTCCTCGTCGTGCCGGTGTGCGCGATCCTCGGCTTCGAGGCGGTGCGCAGGGTGCTCCGCTGGAAGGCCGGCGACGAATGACCTACACCGTGGCCGCGGTGCTCGGTGCGCTGGCGGCCGTGGGCGTCGACCTGTTCGTGCTGCGGACCCGGCTGCTCACGCGCGGCGTCTTCTGGGCCACCTACCCGATCATCGTGGGGTTCCAGCTCCTGTCGAACGGAATCCTCACCGGCCGCGACATCGTGCGCTACGACCCCGATGCGATCATCGGCGTGCGGCTGGTCTACGCGCCGGTCGAGGACCTGGTCTTCGGGTTCGCGCTGGTGCTCACGTCGCTGTCGACCTGGGTGTGGTGGGGCCGCCGCGGCGTCGACCCCCCGGATCCGCCCGGCTGGAGGACCTGGTGGTGGCGCCGCGGCTAGACGGTGCGCCGCGTGGCGGCAGGGCTGGACCGTGCGCCGCGTGGCGGCAGGGCT
>NZ_BOPH01000045.1 GCF_016863655.1 Virgisporangium ochraceum | reverse complement strand
AGACCGTGCGCCGCGTGGCGGCAGCGGCCAGGGCGCGGAGCACCTCGGCGGCCTCGGCGTCGAGCGTCACCGTGTCGAGGGCGGCCAGAGCGGCGGCCGTGAGCTCGGCGATGCGGTCCTCGGTGCGGGCCAGGGCGCCGCTCGCGGTGATGGTGTCGCGCAGCTCGGCCACGCCGGCCGCGTCGAGGGCCGGGTCGCCGAGGCGCTTCTCGAACGCGGCGGCGGTGCCCGCGTCGACGGTCTCGAGGGCGGCGGCGACCAGGAACGTGCGCTTGCCCTCGCGCAGGTCGTCGCCGGCCGGCTTCCCGGTGACCGCCGGGTCGCCGAAGACGCCCAGCACGTCGTCGCGGAGCTGGAACGCCTCGCCCAGGGGCAGGCCGTACCCGGAGTACGCGGCGACCACGTCGGTGCCGGCGCCGGCCAGGGCCGCACCCATCAGCAGCGGCCGCTCGATCGTGTACTTGCCGGACTTGAACCGGGCGACCAGGCTCGCCCTGCGCACGGACGAGTCGCCGGTGGCCTGCGCCTGCACGTCGAGGTACTGCCCGACGGTGACCTCGGTGCGCATCTCGTCGAACACCGGCCGGGCCCGGGCCAGGGCCGCCGCGTCGACCCCGCTGGTGTGCAGCAGCTCGTCGGACCACACCAGGCACAGGTCGCCGAGCAGGATCGCCGCCGCCCGGCCGAACGCCTCCCGGTCGCCGAGCCAGCCGCCGTCGGCGTGCAGCGCGGCGAACCGGCGGTGCGCGGCCGGCTCGCCGCGGCGGGTGTCGGACCCGTCCATGACGTCGTCGTGGATCAACGCGCTCGCCTGCACCAGCTCGAGCGCCGCCGCGGCCGCCAGCACCTCCGGCCGGTCGACCCCACCGGCACCCCGGTACCCCCAGTACGCGAACGCCGGCCGCAGCCGCTTGCCACCACCGAGCACCAGCGACCGGGCGGCGGCGAGCACCGGCGCAAGCGCGTCGGGTTCGATGGCCGCGAACCGCTCCTGCTGCCGGTCGAGGAACGCGGCCAGGGTCGAGCGGACCCGCTCGCGCAGCCCCGCGCGGTCGAGCACTGCCGAAGATCTCTCAGGGGACGCCACGATGAGGGACGCTAGCCGGAACCGGCGGCGGCCGCAGCAGCCGGCCCCGTGACATCGGCCAGGTAGCTCAACCCGTCGGCGGCGACCCGCAGGTACCCCTCGACCGGCGCCCGCGGACCGGCGACGAGCCGGGCGTGCAGCGCCCGGGCCCGGGTGGCCGCCCGCACCGAACCCGACCGCACCGCGGCGACCAGCGCCTCCTCGGCCAGCTCGGCCGCCCGTTCGGGCACGCCGGCGTCGAGGTACGCCTCGGCGAGCCAGCTCGTGTACACCGCCACCGCCCGCGGCCCGCGGATGCCCGCGAGCGCGTCGCTGAGCAGCGGCACGGCCAGCCCGGGCCGGCGCAGCACCGCGAAGCACCGGCCGGACAGGGCGGCCACGGCGTCGTCGGTGAGCCAGTACAGCCGCGCCGGATCGTCGCCGGGCCGGCGCCGCGCGAACAGCCGTTCGGCGCCGATGACCGCCCCCTCGCACGTGTCGGCGTCGCCGGCCCGCGCCGCCGCGTGCGCGACCCGTTGCAGCGCGAGCGCCCGCACGGCGGCCGAGCCGCAGTGCGCGACCTCCTCGACGCCGGCGCGGGCCAGCGCGAGCGCCCGGACCGGCTCGGCGGTGAGCTGTGCGACGTCGCCGAGCAGGTGCCCGACCACCGCCGCGTCGCCTGAGGCCCGGGCGACCCGCAGCCCGAGCCGGTACGCGACCCGCGCGGCGGGCGCGTTGCCGCCGTCGGCGTTGACCCAGCCGGCGAGCTGGGCGAGCTCGGAGACCGCGGACGACCCGGCCGGACCCGGATCACCCCGCACGCCCGCGACGACCGCGTGCAGCGCCTCGTCGACGAGGGGGCTGAGGTCGGCCCCGCCCACCAGGTCGTCGAGGCGACGCAGCTCCGCGGTCGTCCACGGCCGGCCGGACCCCGGTGGCGGCGCGCTCCTGCTCCAGTAACGCCAGTCGTCGGCCCCGACGGACGGCACCGGCGGCTCCACCGACGCCTCCACCGACAGGCCCGCCGGCGCCGCGCGGCGCCCGGCGGCGCGGACGCCGCGGGCGAACGCGGCGGCCAGCTCCAGCTCGGCGAGCGGAACCTCCAGGACGACCGCCAGCCACCGCAGCCAGTACGCGCTGGGAACGCGCTGCTCACGCTCCCACCGGCTGACCTCGTGCCGCGTGACCGTCGCCGAACCCGACGCGGCACACAGCAGCTCGGCCAGCCGCAGCTGCGTGCGCCCACGCGCCACCCGCAGCTGGGCCAGCCGGGCCCCCAGCGACTCACCGGCCGCCGATCTCTGAGAAGACGTCGCCATCGGCCACCCCCGCGAACCGGACCACACCTCCCTCCTCATCTACCCCACCGGTACGACGCTTTGGACCCCACCGACCGCACAGAGCTGCCGGCACCTCCGCCGGCCCGATACAGTTCGGTGCGTGGCGCTCGGTCTACCCTCGGTTCTGCCCCGTCGGCATCCGTCCATCGCGCAGCTGGTGCGGGCGGCCGAACCGACCTTCTCGTTCGAGTTCTTCCCGCCGAAGTCTCCAGAGGGCGAGACCCAGCTCTGGCAGGCCATCCGCGACCTGGAGACGCTGCGGCCGTCGTTCGTGTCGATCACGTACGGCGCCGGCGGCTCCACCCGCGACACCACGGTGGCCGTCACCGAGCGGGTCGCCACCGAGACCACGCTGCTGCCGATGGCCCACCTCACCGCGGTGAACCACTCGGTGGCCGAGCTGCGCCACATCGTCGGCCGGCTCGCGGCGGCCGGCGTGCACGACATCCTCGCCGTGCGCGGCGACCCGCCCGGCAACCCCCAGGGCGAGTGGGTGCGGCACCCGGAGGGCGTGCTGTACGCCGCCGACCTGGTGCGCCTCATCAAGGAGCTGGGTGACTTCACCGTCGGGGTGGCCGCGTTCCCGTACAAGCACCCGCGGTCTCCCGACGTCGAGTCCGACACGGCGGAGTTCATCGCGAAGTGCCGGTCCGGTGCCGACTTCGCGATCACCCAGATGTTCTTCGACGCCGACGACTACCTCCGCCTCCGCGACCGGGTGGCCGCGGCCGGCTGCGACACGCCGATCGTCCCCGGCGTCATGCCGGTGACCTCGCTGCGCACCATCGAGCGCTCGTCGCAGCTGTCGGGTGCGCCGTTCCCGCGTCACCTGGCGGCGGAGTTCGACCGCGTGGCCGACGACCCGGCGGCGGTGCGCGCGCTGGGCCTGGCGCAGATGAGCGCCATGTGCGACCGGCTCCTCGCCGAGGGCGTGCCGGGCATCCACTTCATCACGCTCAACCGCTCCACCGCGACGCGTGAGGTATGGCAGCAGCTCAGTCTCAGCGCCATCAGTTGACCGACTGGAACGGTTACGCCCGGCAGTGGTCCGCCCTGCACGGGGGCTACGACCCGCGTACCGCCGGGATCTTCGTACGGGGGTGGCTCCGCATCGCCTACGTCGTGGCGCGGCCGCTCGCGTCGGCGGGCGTCCATCCGTCGACGGTGACGTCCGCCGGGGTCGTGGTCGCGGCCGGGGTGCCGGCCGTCGCGTCGCTGGGCCCGTGGTGGGGACCGCTGGGAGCGCTCCTGGTCCTCCTCGGCGCCGTGGCCGACTCGGCCGACGGCGCGCTGGCCCTGGTGGCCGGCCGGGAGACGCGGCTCGGCCAGGTCTACGACTCGGTGGCCGACCGGGTCACCGAGGCGGCGTGGCTGGTGGCCCTGTTCCTGCTGGGCGCGCCGGGCTGGCTCGTCTGCGGCTGCCTCGCGGTGACCTGGTTGCACGAGTACGTGCGCGCCCGCGCCACGGTCGCCGGCATGTCCGACATCGGCGCGGTCACCGTGGGCGAACGCCCGACCCGGGTGCTGGTGGCGCTGTTCGGGCTGCTCGCGGTCGGGGTGGCCGAGGTGGTCGACCGGTCCGGCACGGCCGCGACGGTGACCGCGGTGGTGTGGGTCGCGCTCGGTCTGGTGGGCCTGCTCCAGCTGGCGGTGGCGGTCCGCCGGGCGCTGCGGTAGCTCAGATCTGTGCGGCCACGATCGCCGACGACAGCAGCACCATCGGCAGGCCGCCTCCGGGGTGCACCGACCCGCCGACGAGGAACAGCCCCGGCACCGGCCCCCGGTTCGGCGGCCGGAGCAGGCCGCCGAGCCCGTGCGAGGCCGTGCCGTAGATCGTGCCACCGGGCGCGCCGGCCAGGTCGCGCAGGTCGGCCGGCGTGCGCACCGCGCGGAAGAGGACCCGGTCACGGACGTCGGCGCCGCGCTCGGCGAGCAGGTCGAGGATCCGGTCGGCGTAGGCGTCGGCGCGGCCGGGGACGGTCCAGTCGACGGCGCCCTGCGGTGCGGCGTTCACCAGGACGAACCAGCCTTCGTGGCCGGGCGGGCGCACAGCGTCGTCGGCGGCGGCGGTGACGAACACCGTGGGGTCGGCGGCGATCCGGCCTCCGAACACGGCGTCGAACTCGGCGTCGTAGTCGCGGGGGAAGTGGACGGTGTGGTGCGCGGAGTCCGACTGTCCGCGCAGGCCGAGGAGGACCACGAACCCGGCGAGGCTGCGGTCGGCCAGCCGGGCCAGGCGCCGCGGCGTGGGCAGCAGGTCGCGGTAGACGTGCTCCGCGTCGGCGTTCGCGACCACGACGTCGGCCGGTACCCGGGTGCCGTCGGCGAGCGTGACGCCGCACGCCCGTCCCGCCGCCGTGTCGATACCGGCGACGGCCGTGCCCACCCGTACGGTGACGCCGAGGTCGACGGCCCGGGCCAGGAGCGCGTCGCCGATGCGGGCCAGGCCACCGGGCACGTACCAGCCGCCGTGGTGCAGCTCCGCGTACGGGATCGCCACGAGGGCAGCCGGTGCCCGTCGCGGGTCGGCGCCCGAGTAGGTGGCGTACCGGTCCAGCATCATCCGCAGCCGCGGGTCGCGCAGCGTCGACCGGCCCAGGCCGCGCAGCGTGCGGCCGGGCGCCACCGCGGCCAGGTCGCGCAGGCGCCAGGCCATCCGTCCCACGTCGAGGGGTGACGTGAGGGGACGCGTCAGGATGTGGCGCCAGCTGGTGTCCCAGACGCGGGCCGCCCGTCGCCACAACCGCCGCCAGTCGTCGGCGGCGCCGGGCCCGGCGAGCGCGGCGATGCGGGCGGCGAACTCGTGCGGGTCGCGGCACGAGTCGAGCACCGAGCCGTCGGGGAACCGGTGGCGGACGATCGGGTCGAGCTCGACGAGCTCGAGGTCGGGCAGCACGTCGGCGAACACGTGGGGGAGCGTCACCAGGCTGGGACCGGTGTCGAACCGGAACTCGCCGGCACCGGTGGGCACGACGAGGCGGCCGAGCTTGCCGCCGACCTCCGCGGCCCGCTCGAACACGGTCACCCGGCGGCCGGCCGCCGCGAGCCGCACGGCCGTGGCCAGCCCGCCGACGCCGGCCCCGATCACCACCACTGTCGTCATGCGACGGCCCGGCCCTTCCACGTGACCGATCGGCGGCGGCGGAACGAGCGCGCCACCAACCAGCCGAACAGCACCACCGAGGCCGGGTGGCCGAGCGCGTCGGGCCAGGCGCGCCCGCCGGTCGCGCGGGCGGCGGCGACCCGGGAGACCACGCCGGCCGCGTACCCGCCGAGCGCGTACAACGGCGCGGCGGCGGAACCGAGCACCGGCACCAGGAACAGCGCGCCGAGCAGCGCCACCACCCCGGCCGCCCCCGCCACCGAGCCGAACGAGGCCCACAGCGACTTCGTGTACCCGTCCACCAGCGCGGGCCACGAGTCGTACATGCGGCACGTCGCGACCCCCGACCCGTCGGCGAGCGCGATCCGCCCGCCGGTCCGCTTGACCGCCCGCGCCAGCTCGACGTCCTCCAGCACCTTCCCGCGCACGCCAGCGTGTCCGCCGGCCGCGAGGTACGCCGCCCGCCGGACCACCAGGAACTGCCCGCCGGCGGCGGCGAGCGACGGCCGGCGCGAGCGCTCCATCGCCCGCAGCGGCAGGAATGCGAGCCACGACCACTGCAGCAGCGGCTGCACGAGCCGCTGCCCGAGCCCGGTGGCGACGATCCGCGGGTAGGGCGTCAGCAGGTCGAAGCCGTCGAGCGCGGCCACGGACCGGGTCACGGCGTCGGGGGACAGCACCACGTCGGCGTCGACGAACACCAGCACCTCGGCGTCGGTGGCCGCGGCGAGCTGGTGACAGGCGTGCGGCTTGCCGAGCCAGCCGGTGGGGAGCGGCGCGCCGTCGAGCACCGTCACGCCGTACCCGCGCACGAGGTCGCCGGTGCCGTCCGTCGACCCGTCGTCGAGCACCAGCAGCTCCGGTTCGCCGTCGAGCGCGAGCAGCGCGCGCAGGCACGGCCCGACGCGGTTGGCCTCGTCGCGGACCGGCAGCAGAACCGCGACCGACGCGTCCACGCCGACGGGCGGGAGGCGCCTGAGCAGCCGGGCGTTCACGACCACGTGCAGAGCCACCACGACCGCCAGCCCGGAGCAGACCGCTACGACCGTCGCCGCCACAGCCGCACCCCCAACGGCACCGCCACCAGGCCCATCCCGAGCCCGCCCCACAGCGCCGACCAGGGCAGCCCGAGGAAGACCGCGTGCGCCAGCACCGAGGAGCAGTAGGTCCAGAGGTAGAGCGCGTGCATCGGCCCGTCGGCGGGTGAGGTCGGCGGCACCGACGACAGCAGCGCCATCATCACGACGGCCACCAGCAGCCAGCCGAGGTAGTTGCGCACCGGGATCTCCGGGACCCCGGGCAGCCCGGCGAACGCGCCCGACCAGGTCCAGTACCTCTCGGCGACCATCTGCGGGTCGAGGAACAGGTCCCAGGCCGCCAGCCCGACGCCGGCCACGAGCACGCGGACGACGCGCGTGGACGCCAGCACCCCCGCCGCGAGCCAGGCCGGCCAGGCCATCCAGGTCCAGGCGAGCGGGATCACCCACGGCACCCCGAGCACCTTCCCGCCGAGGGTGTCGCCGTAGTCGTAGTGCCCGAACGGGAAACCCGTGGCCACGCCGAGCGCCTCTGTCGCCAGTCCACCCACGCACGTCACCACGACGAGCACCGCCGCCACGCGCGGACCGCGCGTGACCGCGGCATGGCCCACGCTGAGCACGAACCCCGCGACCACGGTGACCGTCACCAGCCCGGCCCGGGTCGACCCGGACGTGAGCGGGTAGCCGATCTGCAGCAGAACCAGGGCGGCCAGGAGCAGCCACGGCCAACGGCGAAAACTCACGAAGGCAGGTCGCTGAGCGGAAGCTGCCGGCCGAGCACCGCGAACGGGCGGTCGTCGCCCGGGAAGTAGAAGTGCCGGAGCACGTCGGAGAAGAAGAACCGGCGGTACAGCCGCCAGGCGCGCGACCGCTGCTCGTCGGCCTCCGGGGTCGACAGCACCACCGTGCGCTGCCGCGGACCGGTGAGCAACGCGGCCAGCTGCCGGGCGCCGAGGCCGTGCCCCTGCGCGTCGGGACGCACGTGCAGCTCGACCAGCTCGAAGCAGTCGGTGAGCCACCAGCGGCGCTGCTCGCGACGCAGCGCACCGGCCACCTGGTCGTGCCACCACTGACCGGGAACCGACAGGTAGCCGTAGCCGAAGCCGAGCAGCTCGTCGCCCTCGCCGAGGGTGGCGACCGCGCGGAAGTCGGGCCGGTGGGCGTGCGCGGCCACGTAGCCCTTGCGGGTCTCCAGCAGGTCGGGCGGGTAGCCCATGGCCTGGCCGTAGACGCTGATCGCGGCGTCGAGGTGGCGCAGCAGATCGGGAGCCTGCCAGGCGACCAGCCTCATGCCTGCTTTGTGCTCCACCCGATCACCTCCCGCTCGCCCGTGACCTCCAGCACCTCGAAGCGGGCGAACAGCTCCTCCGCGTACCACCGGTGTGCCGGCGTCCTGCGCACGACCTCGGCATGTTCGGCCGTACGGTACGCGAACGCGTTCACGTGGCGGCCGTCGGCCCAGATGCTGACCGTGCCCTGGAAGCCTATCGGCGCCTCGCCGATTCCGAAGGCCGTGAGCAGACCTTCTGCGTCGTTTAGTGTCGCGGCGACCGGTCCGATCGCCCGCCAGAACGTCACCGCCCTGGCCGGACGCAGCCGCGCCCGCGTGATGATGAGTACTGGCCCATCGGTGGCGGTCGCGCTGGCGGTGAACGGCCGGCGGCCGGCCCACCGCCCGCGCGTCGCCGTCGGGCGCAGGGTGAGTCGCACGTGCGCGGCCGCGATCCGGTCGAAGGTCGTGATGGGACGGGCGTGAGCGCGCCACACCGTGAGCGCCGCCCACCGGTACGGGTCGGCCGCGGTGACCCCGAAGCCGCGGGCGGTGCCGAGCAGCTTGACGAACTCGACGTCGCGGTTGCGGCGCAGGGCGCGGGGCAGCCAGGCCATCCGCGCCAGGGCACCGGGCACGGCCGTACCGGGGACCCGCCAGACGTCGAGCGTCACCGTCACGCGTTTCAGCTTGCCAGCGTCGCCGCCGGCCCGACGTCGTGGTCGCGGGGATCACACCGCTCAGGCGACCTCGGTGAGGTCGCCGCTGGTGAGGCGGCGCAGCTCGTCGGGCGTGATCGGGAACACGGCCTGGGGGATGCCGCCGGCGGCCCACACCTCGTCGTAGTCGAAGAGGGTCTTGTCGACGAGCGTGCGCATCTGCGCGCCGTCGACGGTCGGGTGCACCGGCGCCACACCGCCGATGACCTGTCCGGTGTGGCGCCGGACGAAGTCGGGGGTGGCCCGCCGCACGGCGGCGACCCCGGCCAGTTCGGCCAGCCGGGTGGTGTTGGCGCGGTGGGCGCCGGACGTGAGCACCAGCAGCGGCGCTCCGTCGGCATCGAAGATCAGGGAGTTCGCGATCTGCCCGACCTCGACCCCGAGCGCGGCGGCGGCGGCCACGGCGGTGTGGACCGCGTCGGGGAGGGTACGGACCTGCGACGGCGTGCCGTCGGCGCGACGGGCGCCGACGGCGTCGAGTGCATCCTGGACGGCCTGCACGTTGGGGTGGACCGGCATGGCAGCAATCCTGCCTCTCCGCGACCCGTGCGTGGGGGAGGGGTGTGTTCCGATTCGGGTCTCCTGCGTCACGTCGCCGCGCGACACGTCGCCGCGCGACCCGGCGCCGCTCGACACGGCCCGGACCACCGACGGCCGCACCAGGACGACGAGCGACAGCGCCGCGCACCCCACACCGACCCAGATGGCCTGCCGCACGCCGAGTGCCGACCCGAGCGCGCCGCCGAGCAACGCGCCGAACGGGACCGGACCCCACGCGGCGAAGCGCATCGTCGCGTTCATGCGGCCGAGAAGGTGGTCGGGCCAGACCCGCTGACGCAGCGTGACGCTCACGATGGTGAACGCGATGATCCCGGCCGCCGACAGCGCCGCGCCCACGACGTAGCAGATCAGTCCGGCTCCGGTCGTGGTCAGCGGGATGAGGAGCAGGCCGAGTTGGGACGCGACGGCGGCGCCGATGAGCGCGGCGGCGTCACCGGACCGGCGGGCCAGCGGACCGATCGCGAGCGCACCGACCAGACCGCCGACGCCGGTGGCGGTGCCGAGGACCCCGATCGCGCCGGCGTCGAGACCCACGACGCGGAGCAGGAAGATCACGTGGAGGGCGTGCTCCATCGAGACACACAGCACCGTCCACGTGTTGTAGATCGTGAGGGCGCGCAGCACCGGGTGTCCCATGACCAGGCGGAGACCCTCGGTGATGTCCTGCCGGAGGGTGCCCGGGGCCGCGGGCCCGGGTGCGGGCTCCCGCCCGCGGATGGCGCGGATCCACACGGCCGACCAGAGGAAGCTGGCGGCGTCGACGACCAGGGCGACCGGCGCCGTGAGCACCTGGACGGCGGCGCCGGCGAGCGACGGGCCGACGGTGTGGCTGGCGCCGCGGCTGAGCTCGATCCGCGAGTTGGCCTCGACCAGTCGGGCCCTGCCGACGAGGGCCGGCAGGTACGAGTGGCCGGCGACGTCGAAGAACACCGTCGCCACTCCCGCGACGAGGACGACGAGGTAGAGGTGGGGGAGGGTCAGGGCGTCGAGGACCGCGGCCGCGGGGACGCTGGCGATCAGCCCGGCCCGGGCGAGGTCGGCGGCGACGAGGACGGGGCGGCGGCGCATCCGGTCGACCCAGGCCCCCGCCGGCAGCCCGACGAGCAGGAACGCCAGGTACTGGAGCGCGGTGAGGACGGCGACCTCGAACGTGGAGGCATGGAGCGTGACGGCCGCGGTGAGGGGGATCGCGAGCATCCCGATCTGGGTGCCGAACTGGCTGATCGTGTGCCCGACCCAGAGCCGCCGGAAGTCGGCGTCCGTGCGCAGCAGCCCCACCGTCTCGCCTCCCCGGTATTGAGCGGATGGGGCTCAATACTGTGGGTGTGAGTCAGGGGCTGTCAATGCCCTCCGGGCTGAGGAGGGCGGTGACCCGGCGGAGGGCGGCCGCGACCTTCGGGTGGGTCCGCGCGTGGTCTCCGAGGTCGTGGGCGGCCAGTCTGGCCAGGTCTATCCGCTGGCCGGGCGGCGCGTCGAGGGCCAGGTCGATGGTCTGGCGGGCCAGCGTGACCGGGCCCGTCCTGTCGGTGTCGGGGGTGGCGTCGAGGAGGGTGGCGAGAGTGGTCAGGGCTTTCGTGAGTTTGTCAACGTTTCGTTGACGTCTGGTGCCGCCGAGCCTGGCCCGGCGCTGCTCGGCGGCCTGGCGGGTGGCCAGGCCCAGGGCGGCCGCTATCTCGGCCCAGCTGGCGCCGCCGGCGCGGGCGGTGTCGATCGCGGAGCGCTCGAAGTCGTCGAGTGCGGTGCGGAGGAGGGGCACCTCGGCGAGGGCGTCGATCGCCGAGGTGCGGGTGGTGGGGGTGTTCCGGAGGGCGTCGATCAGCGCGGACATGCCCGGCATTATGTCAACGTTCTGTTGACATTTGGTAGGTCCAGAAATTCGTACGCGCGTTCGAGCGTCGCGTTGCGTTTTTGTCGTACCCGGGGTGTACTGTTATCCGTGTTCGAACGATTGTTCGAACAGCCTCGGGAGGCGGCGATTCGCGGCGCTGGTCTCCCGAGCCTGCGGTTCGCTGCCGCAAAGGTTCGCAGCCGCAAGGCCGGATTTTCGCGGGTCCGGCCGAGATGGTGGGGTCCTCACCCACCTCCCCCGACCCCCGGGCGGTGGGTGAGGACCTGGCCGGCCGGGCGTGGTGTGGGGAAGCGCTACTCCCGGCCGGCACCGTCTCACGCAAAAGACCATGTGCAAGACCATCAGCAAGGCCATTAGCAAGACCATTAGCAAGATCAGCGGGGGGTGAGGGAGGCGCACACCATGGCGACCAGGCGATCGTCCGCTCCGTTGTCAGCCGTGCCCGACGGTCGGTCCAAGGCCGGCCCAGATAAAAGCGGCCCAGATAAAAGCGGCCCAGATAAAAGCGGACCGGATAGGAGCCCGGCCAAGAGCCGGCCCACGGGTTCACCTGCAGGGTCACCCACAGGGTCGGCGGCCAGCCCGTTCCCGGCCGGTGGCCCACCCACCGCCGGCTCCCAGCCACCGGGCGCCATTCCCGCTGCCCCACCTGTCACCCCGGTCCGTCAGGAGCTGCCGGTGCCCGCTCACGCCCTGCCGCAACGCACCCCGCGCGAGCTGCTCACCATGGCCCGGCGCGGGCTCGAGGAGGCCGCCACCATGCGGCCCGACGGGCTGCGGTACGCCACCGCCCACCTGGCCGCGCTGCGCGCCGCCGCCGCCGTGCTCGCCGCCCGGGCCATCCCGTCGCCCGGCGTGCGCCGCAGCCGACCCACCAGCGTGTGGACCCTGGTCGTGATGGTGGCCCCCGAGCTGCGTGACTGGGCGGCCTTCTTCGCCGCCGGTGCCACCAAGCGGGCCGCCGCCGAGGCGGGCATCCCCCGCGTGGTCACCGCCCGCGAGGCCGACGACCTGATGCGCTCCGCCGAGCAGTTCATCGCCGTCGTCGAGGTCGGCCTCGGCTTCGCCTACCAGCCCATGCTGGAGGGCCTGGCGAGCTGACCCGCCCCCGAGGGCACATCTGACGGCACGTCGAACAGGGCACCACATGTCCGGGGGTATTGCGGCACTGCAGCTTGTTCGCGAGGCGGGCCTGGAAGACCTGGTCCGCCCCGGGAGCGAGCACGCCCCCGGCGAGCAGGGCAGCCAACGGCTGCTGCCGGTCCGCGCCGAGCTGGGTCCCCTGTTCCCCGGCGGCGGCCTACGGCGAGGCAGCGTGATCGCGGTCGCCACCGGCGGCCCACCCCCAAGCCGCCCCGGCGGCCCTTCCACCGGCCGCCCCACCGAGCACTCCGCCGGCCACTTCGGCGGAACCTCCGCCGGTTCCCTGGGCGGAACCTCCGCCGGCCGCCTCGCCGAGCACTCCGCCGGCCGTTCCGCCGAGCACTCCGCCGGCCGCCTTACCGGGCATTCCGCCGGCTCCCCCGCACACAGCCTCGCCGGTCTTCCCGCCGGGCTTCCCGCTGGGCGCCCCGCCGGGCTTCTCGCCGACCGCTCTGCCGGTCGTTCCGCCGGTCGCCTCGCGGGGCGGTCCGGCGGGGACTCCGTGGTGCGTCCGGCCGCCACGTCGTTGCTGCTCTCCCTGCTGGCCGAGGCGTCGAAGGCCGGCTCGTGGTGTGCCGTGGTCGGTGTGCCCACCCTCGGCGCCGGGGCCGCCGCCGAGCTCGGGGTGGCCCTTGACCGGCTGGCGCTGGTCCCCAACCCCGGCCCCGACTGGCCCACGGTGGTGGCCGCACTGCTCGACGGCTTCGACATCGTCGTCGCCAGTGTGCCAGGGACGATGGCGCCGGCCATCGCCAGCCGGCTCGCGGCCCGGGCACGCCAGCGCGGGGCGGTCCTGATGCCCTACGGGCCCTGGCCCGCCGTCGACCTGACCCTCGACGCCGTGGACCCGGCGTGGCACGGCATCGAGTCCGGCCGCGGACGGCTCCGGGGACGGCAGCTCACCGTCGTGGCGCGGGGGCGGGGTGCGGCCAGCGCTCCCCGGGTCACCCACCTGTGGCTGCCGCAGCCCAGCGGAGTGCTCCCCGCGCCCGGGGGAGAGCTGTGCTCCGTCGAGAGCGAACTGGCGACGGTCCATCCGCTGCGGGCGCGCGAGGAGGCCGGGTGAACACGATCCGGACGCTCGCCGTCTGGTGCCCCGACTGGCCGGTGATCGCCGCCGAGATCGTGGACGGGGTGGCCGCCACCGGGCTGGTCGCCGTGATGCACGCCAACAGGGTGCTGTCGGTGTCGCCGGCGGCCCGGGAGGAAGGGGTGTTCCGGGGACTGCGGAAGCGGGAGGCGCAGGGACGCTGCCCCGACCTCGTGGTCGTCGAGCACGACCCGAACCGCGACGCCCGGGCGTTCGAACCGGTCGTCGCCGCGGTGTCCGAGCTGGCACCCGGGGTCGAGGTGGTGCGGCCGGGGGTGCTGCTGCTCGCCGCCCGGGGGCCGGTGCGTTACTACGGCGGCGCGGAGGTCGCGGCCGAGCGGCTGGTCGAGCACATCGCGCAGGAGTGCGGCGTCGAGGCACAGGTGGGCATCGCCGACGGGACGTTCGCAGCGGTGCTCGCGGCCCGTGCCGGGCGCATCGTCGAACCGGGGGAGACAGCGGCCTTCCTCGCCGACCTGAACGTGGCCGCCATCGCCCGGCCGGCGCTGGTCGACCTGCTGCGGCGGCTGGGCGTCCGGACCCTGGGCGAGTTCGCCGCCCTGCCCGCCGCCGACGTGCTCGCCCGGTTCGGGTTCGACGCGGCGCTCGCCCACCGCCGCGCCGCCGGCGACGACGACCTGCCGCTCGCGCCGCGGCAGCCGCCGCCCGAGCTGGCGGTGTCCGAGAACTTCGACGAACCGGTCGAACGCGTCGACGCGGCCGCGTTCGCCGCGCGGGCCCTCGCCGAACGGCTGCACGCCGGGCTGGCCGGGCACGGACTGGCCTGCACCCGGCTGGGCATCGAGGCACGCACCGAAGCCGGCGAGGAACTGCACCGCACCTGGCGGCACGACGGGCTGCTCTCCGCCGCCGCGATCGCCGACCGGGTGCGCTGGCAGCTCGACGGCTGGCTCACCGGGAGCGGGCGTCGCGCCAGACCCACCGCAGGCCCCACCGCAGGCCCCACCGCAGGCATCGTCCACCTGCGGCTGATCCCCGACGGCGTGATCGCCGACGGCGGCCTGCAACTGGGCCTCTGGGGCGACGCCGGCGCCGAACGCGACCGCGCCCACCGCGCCATGACCCGCGTGCAGGGCCTCCTCGGCCCCGCCGCCGTCCTGATGGCGGTGCCGAGCGGCGGGCGGTCACCGGCCGAGGCGGTGCGCCTGGTGCCGTGGGGCGACGAGCGGACCCCCGAACGGCCGGTCGAGCCGCCATGGCCGGGCCGGCTCCCGGCACCCGCACCCGCCACCGTCTACCCCGACCCGCTGCCCGCCGAGGTGCACGACGCCGCCGGTGCGCCGGTCACGGTCAGCGGACGGCTGAAGCTGTCGGCGCCGCCGGCACACCTCACCGTCGACGGCGCCGACGAGGAGATCGTCGACTGGGCCGGTCCGTGGCCGGTCGACGAGCGGTGGTGGGCGCCGGCCGAGGCGTACCGGGCGGCCCGGTTCCAGCTCGTACTGGCCGACGGCCGGGCGGTGCTGGTCGCGTTGGCGAAGGGCCGCTGGCACGTGGAGGCGCTGTATGACTAGGAGCCGCCATGGGCTTCAGTAACCCGGACATCCCGTGGCACGAGCTGGAGCGCCGCCTGTCGGGCAAGGTGCCGGGCAAGCCCGGCAAGGGAACCGACGGCTGGGGCACCGGCATACCCGACGCGCCCCTGGTCGCCGACCCGATCGTGGCCGACGCCGACGGCGGTGACGCCCCCGCCTGGAGCCACAAGCGGCCCGCGTACGAGGCGCCACCCATCGAGCGTCCCGACAAGATCGTTCCCTACGCGGAACTCCACTGCCACACCAACTTCAGCTTCCTCGACGGCGCCAGCCACCCCGAGGAGCTGGCCGAGGAGGCGGCCCGGCTCGGGCTCACCGCGCTGGCCGTCACCGACCACGACGGGTTCTACGGGGTGGTGCGGTTCAGCCAGGCCGCCCGGCAGCTGAACCTGCCCACCGTGTTCGGCGCCGAGCTGTCGCTCGACCTGCCCGGCCCGCAGAACGGCGAACCCGACCCGGTCGGCCGGCACCTCCTCGTGCTCGCCCGCGGCGCCGACGGGTACGCGAAGTTGAGCACCGCGATCTCCGAAGCCCACTTCGCCGGCGGCGAGAAGGGCCGGCCCGTCTACGACCTCGACCGGCTCGGCGCCGACCTCCGCGGCCACGTCCAGGTGCTCACCGGCTGCCGCAAGGGCATGGTGCCGTCGGCGCTCGTCGCGAGTGGCTACCGGGCCGCGCAGAAAGAGCTCGACCGGCTCACGTACCTGTTCGGCGCTGACGCGGTCACCGTCGAACTGACCGACCACGGCCTGCCCGACGACGACGAGCGCAACGACGCGCTGGCCATCCTGGCGAAGGAGCACGGGCTGCGCGTGGTCGCCACGAACAACGTCCATTACGCGACACCGGCGCGGCGCAAGCTCGCGACGGCGCTGGCCGCGGTGCGCGCCCGCCGCAGCCTCGACGAGATCGACGGCTGGCTGCCCGCGGCCGCCGGCGCGCACCTGCGCAGCGGCGCCGAGATGGCCGAACGGTTCGCCGTGTTCCCCGACGCGGTCCACACCGCGCACGCCCTCGGCGGAGAGCTGGCCTTCAACCTGGACCTGCTGGCGCCCAGCCTGCCGCCCTACAAGGACAGGGCCGAAGGCCACACGGAGATGAGCTGGCTGCGCAAGCTCACCTACGAGGGCGCGGAAAGGAGATACGGCAACGACCCGCGGGCGCTGAAGCAGATCGAGCACGAGCTCACGCTGATCGAGTCGATGAACTTCCCGGGCTACTTCCTGGTGGTCTACGACATCGTGAAGTTCTGCAAGGACAACGACATCTACTGCCAGGGCCGGGGCTCGGCGGCGAACTCGGCGGTCTGCTACGCGCTGGGCATCACCAACGTCGACTCGGTGAAGCACGAGCTGCTGTTCGAGCGGTTCCTGTCACCCGAGCGCGACGGCCCGCCCGACATCGACGTCGACATCGAGAGCGACCGGCGCGAGGAGGCCATCCAGCACGTCTTCGACAAGTACGGCCGGCGGTACACCGCACAGGTGGCGAACGTGATCTCGTACCGGCCGCGGTCGGCGGTGCGCGACATCGCCAAGGCGTTCGGGTACCCGCCCGGCCAGCAGGACGCGTGGAGCAAGCAGATCGACCGGTGGGGCGCCAAGGCCGACGCCGAGGACATTCCGGAGCACGTCGTCGAGTTCGCCAACGAGGTGCAGACGTTCCCGCGGCACCTCGGCATCCACTCCGGCGGCATGGTGATCTGCGACCGTCCGGTGATCGAGGTGTGCCCGGTGGAGTGGGCCCGGATGGAGAACCGCAGCGTGCTCCAGTGGGACAAGGACGACTGCGCCAGCGTGGGCCTGGTCAAGTTCGACCTGCTCGGCCTCGGCATGCTCAGCGCGCTGCACTACGCCTTCGACATGATCGACTCGACGCTGCACCTGGACGACATGCCCCTGCACGACGACGAGGTCTACGCCATGCTGCGCCGGGCCGACTCCGTGGGCGTGTTCCAGGTCGAGAGCCGGGCACAGATGGCCACCCTGCCCCGGCTGAAGCCCGACAAGTTCTACGACCTCGTGATCGAGGTCGCGCTCATCCGGCCGGGACCGATCCAGGGCGGGTCGGTGCACCCGTTCATCCGGCGCAAGAACGGCCTGGAGGAGGTCACCTACCCGCATCCGAAGCTGGAGGAGACGCTCAAGCGGACCCTGGGTGTTCCGCTCTTCCAGGAGCAGCTGATGCAGATGGCCATCGACGTCGCCGGGTTCAGCCCCGCCGAGAGCGACGAACTGCGCCGGGCCATGGGGTCGAAGCGGTCGTCGGAGAAGATGGCCCGGGTGCGCGAGCGCCTCTACACGGGCATGGCGGCCAACGGCATCACCGGCGACCTCGCCGACGATCTCTACACCAAGCTCGCCGCGTTCGCGAACTACGGCTTCCCGGAGAGCCACTCGATGAGCTTCGCCTACCTCGTGTTCGCCAGCGCCTGGCTGAAGCGGTACCACCCGGCCGCGTTCTGCGCCGCGCTGATCAACGCGCAGCCGATGGGCTTCTACTCGACGCAGTCGCTGGCCGACGACGCCCGCCGGCACGGCGTCACCATCAGAAGGCCCGACATCAACGCGAGCAAGGCCTTCGCGACGCTCGAACCGCCGGTTCACGAGGGGGGAGCCCGCAACGGCCCCGGCGAGCCGCCGCAGTACTGGGGCGTCGGCGGGCCGGTCGTCCGGCTGGGCCTGAAGAGCGTGCGCACGATCAGCACGGAGATCGCCGAGCGGATCGAGGCGAACGGCCCCTACGGCGACATGGCCGACCTGTCCCGCCGGGCCGACCTCACCACCGCCCACCTCGAGGCGCTGGCGACCGCCGACGCGTTCGCCTGCTTCGGCCTGAGCCGCCGGGAGGCGCTGTGGGCGGCCGGCGCGGCCGCACAGGAGAAGAGTGGACGCCTGCCCGGCACCACCACCGGTCTCGACGCGCCGACGCTGCCCGGGATGGACCCGGTCGAGAACCTGATGGCCGACGTGTGGGCCACCGGCCTCGCCCCCGACGCGCACCCGGTGGAGTTCGTGCGGGAGCACCTCACCGCCGGCGGGGTCCTGTCGATCCGCGACCTCGAGAGCATCGGGCACGGCCGGCGGGTGCACGTCGGCGGCATCGTCACCCACCGGCAGCGGCCGGCCACCGCGGGCGGGGTCACGTTCATCAACCTCGAAGACGAGACCGGCATGCTCAACGTCACCTGCACGCCGGGCCTGTGGCTGCGCTTCCGCAAGGTGGTGCGCCTGTCGAACGCGTTGGTGATCCGCGGGATCCTGGAGAGTTCCGAGGGGGTTCTCAACCTGCGGGCCGACCACGTGCGAGCATTGGCGATGCCCACGAGATCATCCTCACGAGACTTCCGATGACGCAGCCGGTCACCGTCCTCACGATCGCCGGCTCCGACTCCGGCGGCGGCGCCGGCCTGCAGGCCGACCTCAAGGCGTTCGCGCTCAACGGCGTGTTCGGCACCAGCGTGGTCACCGTGCTCACCGCGCAGAACTCCGCCGAGATCCGGGCCATCGAGAAGGTCCCGGCCGCGTTCGTCCAGAGCCAACTGGACGCGGTGCTGGCCGACCTGCCGGTCGCGGCGGTCAAGACCGGCATGCTGGCGAGCGAGGAGACGGTGCGTACCGTCGCGGCGAACGTGGCGCGCCTGCCGAACCTGGTCGTCGACCCCGTGCTGGTGAGCTCCGACGGCGCGAAGCTGTTTCCGTCCACTGTGGACCGTGCCTACGTCGAGGGGCTCTTCCCGCACGCGGCGGTGATCACCCCGAACATCCGCGAGGCGACGATCCTCACCGGCCGGGAGATCCGCACCGACGACGACCTGGCCGCCGCCGCCACCGACCTGGGGCGTACCGGCGCCCGCTGCGTGGTGGTCAAGGGCGGCGGCCGGCCCGGCGGCGAGGCGGTCGACGCCGTATGGCACGACGGCACCGTGCGGTTCCTCCGGTCACCCTGGGTAGCCACCCGCAACAACCACGGCACGGGGTGCACGTTCGCGGCGACGACGGCGGCGCTGCTCGCGCGGCGCGTCCCGGTCCAGGATGCCCTGGACGAGGCGAAGCGTTACGTGCAGGCGGCGATCGAGCGCGGCGCGGCCTGGCAGATCGGGGCGGGCCATGGCCCGCTCGGGTGGCCGACCGCCGAAGACCACTAGGCTGCGGACGTGGACCGAACCAACAGCGTGGTATGGGCGGTGCTGCGGCAGGAGCTCGACCGGGCCGACCGCCCGCTCGCCATCGTCGACGTCGGTGGCGGCACCGGCGGGTTCGCGGTACCGCTGGCCAGGGCCGGCCACCGCGTCACCGTGGTCGATGCGAGCCCCGACGCGCTGGCCGCGCTCACACGGCGGGTAGCCGAAGACACCGGCACCGTGCACAGCGGTGGCATCTCCGCCGTGCAGGGCGACGTCGACACGCTCGGTGACGTCGTGGAGCCCGGCACCGCCGACCTGGTGCTCTGCCACAGCGTGCTGGAGGTCGTCGACGACCCGGCCACGGCGGTGAAGGCGATCGCCGCGGCGCTGCGGCCCGGCGGCGCGGCCAGCGTGGTGGTCGCGAACCGGGCGGCGGCGGTGCTCGCCCGCGCCATCAACGGCCACCTGGACGCGGCGCACGCGCTGCTCACCAGCCCGTCGGGCAGCACGGGCGACACCGACCGGCTGCGCCGGCGCTTCGACGCGGCGTCGGCGTCGGCGCTGCTCGCGTCGGCGGGCCTGGCCGTGGAGCAGATCCACGGCGTACGCGTGATCGCCGATCTGGTACCGGGCGTCGCCCTCGACAGCGAGCATGAACAGGTGCGCGCGATCGAGACCCTGGCAGCCACGCTGCCGCCCTACCGCGACGTGGCCACCCAGCTGCACCTGCTGGCCCGGCAGCCGTGACCGTCGTCCGCCCCGCTTACGGGACCGGGTCGCTCGCGGAGATCCTGCCGTCGGCGCTCGCGGCCGTCGGCGGGCCACTTCTGCCCGACCAGCCCGACCCGCTCGGGCTGCGCGCGGCGCTGGCGGAGCCGCGTCGGGTCGCCGTTCTTCTCGTGGACGGACTGGGCTGGCATCAGTTACCCGTCGCCTTCCCTTTCGCGCCGACCTTGAAGTCGCTCGACGGGCGACCGCTGACCGCCGGGTTCCCCTCGACGACCCCGACCAGCCTGGTGACCCTCGGAACCGGGGTGCCGCCCGGCGCGCACGGAGTGGTCGGGTTCTTCCTGAACATTCCGGGCACCGACCGGGTGCTCAGCCACATCCGCTGGGACGCCGACCCCGACCCGGTCGAGTGGCAGCCGGTCGACCCGGTGTTCGTGCGGGCGGCGTCGGCCGGGGTCGAGGCGACGGTCGTGAGCCGTCCGGAGTTCGAGGGCAGCGGACTGTCGGTGGCGGCCTACCGCGGCGCCGCCTTCCGCGGCGCGACCGGCCCCGACGAGGTCGCTTCCGCCGTTCTGAGCGCTTTGTACTCCGCGCCGCGCTCTCTGGTCTACGCCTACCACGGCGACGTCGACCGCACCGGGCACGACTACGGCATCGACTCGCCGCAGTGGCGGGAAGCCGTCGCCGGCGTCGACCGGATGGTGCGGATGATCGCCGAGGGCCTGCCGTCCGACGCGGCGCTGCTGGTGACCGCCGACCACGGCCAGCTGAACATCCCCGCCGACCGGCGCATCGACATGGCGAACGACCCGCGGCTGCGGGCCGGGGTGGCGGTGGTGGCCGGCGAGCCGCGCGTCCGGTACCTGCACACCGTCCGGGGTGCCGCGCCCGATGTGCTGGCCGCGTGGCGCACGGTGCTCGGTCCCGCGGCCTGGGTCGGCAGCCGCGAGGAGGCGGTCGGCGCCGGGTGGTACGGCCGGGTGTCCTTCGACGCGCTGGCCCGCATCGGCGACGTGGTGGCGATCTGCCGGGACGACCACGTGGTGCTCGCCACCGGGCTCGAGCCGGCGCCGATCGCGCGGATGGTCGCTTTTCACGGCTCGTACACCGCCGCGGAGATGGAGATCCCGCTTCTTGTCGTACGGGGCGGCTAGCCTCTCGCTTCGTGGGTCGTTCTTCGGTGGTGCCGCGCGGCGGGGGCTTCGGGCCCGACGCCGACGACACGGGGTGCACGATCCTGCACGTCGACATGGACGCCTTCTACGCGGCCGTCGAGGTCCGCCGCCGGCCCGAGCTGCGCGGCAAGCCGGTGGTCGTGGGCGGCGCCGGCCCCCGCGGGGTGGTGTCGTCGGCGAGCTACGAGGCGCGCAAGTACGGGGTCCGCAGCGCCATGCCCGGTGCGCGGGCCCGCCGGCTGTGCCCGCACGCCGTCTTCCTGCCGCCCGACTTCACCGAGTACGCCGCCGCGTCGCGGGCGGTCATGGGCATCTTCCGCGACGTCACCCCCCTGGTCGAGCCGCTGTCGATGGACGAGGCGTTCCTCGACGTGGCGGGCGCGGTGCGGCTGCTCGGCCGTCCCGCCGAGATCGCCACGGGCATCCGCCGGCGGGTCCTCGAGGAGCAGCGGCTCACCTGCTCGGTGGGGGTGGCGCCCACCAAGTTCATCGCGAAGCTCGGGTCGACCCGGGCCAAGCCCGACGGGCTGGAGGTCGTCCCGGCCGACCGGGTGCTGGAGTACCTGCACCCGCTGCCCGTCGAGGCGCTGTGGGGCGTGGGGGAGAAGTCGGCCGAGGCGCTGCACAAGCTGGGCCTGCGCACCGTCGGCGACGTGGCCGACGCGCCGCTGGGGCTGCTGCGCCGCGCGCTCGGCGAGGCGGTGGCCGTCCACCTGAGCGAGCTCGCCGCCGGCCGCGACCCGCGGGCGGTGGTGCCGCACCAGCCGGAGAAGTCGATCGGCGCCGAAACCACGTTCGACGTCGACGTCGCCGACCCGCGGATCATCCGCGAGGCGCTGCTCGCGCTCAGCGAGAAGACCGCCGGCAGGCTCCGCCGCGCGGGTCAGGCCGGGCGCACCGTCACCCTGAAGGTCCGGCTGTCCGATTTCCGCACCGTCAACCGGTCCCGGACCCTGGGCGCCGCCACCGACGTGGCACGCGAGATCTTCCAGACGGCCTGGGCCCTGTTCGAGGCCCTGCGCCCCGGCGACCGCATCCGCCTGGTGGGGGTCCGGGTCGACGGCCTGGCCGGCTCCGACGACGCTCCGCACCAGCTCACGCTGGGCGAACGCGAAACCGGATGGCGCGAGGCCGAGCGGGCCGCCGCCGCTGCCGCCGACCGGTTCGGCGCCGGGGTGGTACGTCCGGCCAGCCTGCTCCGGCTACCCGACCGACCCGCGGCCGGGCCGCCCTCCCGCATAGATCATGACAACGCGAGGTAGCTTTGGTGGCACGCGTTACGAGTGAGTGACGGGCGTGCCATCCCCCCGGCGACGTATGATCACCGGAAAATCGGCACGGCGGGACCAACGTCCCGCTTTCCGACCCGCTGACCCCCTCGTAGACTCGTAGCTACGCAGCCATCAGGCTGCGGCGGTCGCGCCGGTCCAGCCGGGCCGGCCGTCGATGACCGGGGAGGAGTGCCGTGCCGCTCTCGGAGCATGAGCAGCGGCTGTTCGAGCAGATCGAGCGGTCGCTTGCCGAGGACCCCAAGTTCGCCTCGGCGGTGCGCGCCAGCGATCCGCGTTTTCACGCTCGGCGTCGCATTCTGGTAGCAGCCGTCCTCCTCCTGGGCGGAATGGCGCTTCTTGTCTATGGAGTCATGGGCAACCAACCCCTGCTCGGCGTGGGCGGGTTCGTGGTAATGCTCGGCTCCGTCGTCTTCGGTATGCAGGCATACCGCCGTGGGCAGTCCACCAACCTGCGCGCGGTCGACGGCACCGCCACGCGTCGCACCCGCTCGGGTGGGCGTCGGGGCGGCTTCATCGACCGCCTGGAGGATCGCTGGCGCCGTCGCCCGGAGGGCGACATCTAGCCGGATCCCCCTGTCGCGCGTAGCGCCGCGTACCCTTCTTCGGTGCGCGGCGCTTTTTGTCCCACTTTGCGCCGGCGATCGCACTTTCGGTGGACCGCCGCTATCCATGCTGGGCCGCCATCCCGCTGGTCGCGGGGCCGCTGTCGCTCCTGGGCGGCGTGGCTCGGCTCCGCTGTCGTGCCCTCAGCTCGACACCACGCATCGCCCAACTTTGATGGGTGGGAGCTTATCAACATCATCAAGCGTGGATGATGTTGATAAGCTCCCACCGGTGGAGCTTCCGAGGGCGGGGTGCCCGGGTCAGCCCCGTCGGGTCAGGAGTCTTCTGGGGCTGATCGTTCTCACCACGGTGTCCCGGCGCCGCCCGACTCCCGTGACGAACGCGGCGTACCTCGTGCTGGTCCGGGTCCGCCACCGGGCCAGGACCGATGGCGGCATCAGGGTGGCCAGCAGGCGGGTCCGCAGGGAGACGCCCTCGCGGAGGGCGATGCGGACGTCGCGGAGCGGGGTGCCCAGGTCGACGTCGGTCAGGGGGCTGCGCGCGTACCTGGCCCGCTCCTCGGCCCGGCTCAGCACCTGGACCCCGCCGGCCGCGACCTCGGGCAGGTGGGCCTCGCTGATCAGCCGCTCGCCGGTGAGGCGGGGGGTCTCGGCCGGGTCGATGTCGACGTGGTAGTCGACCATCGTGTCGAGGAGCTCGTCCCACGCGGCGTGGGCGTCGCGTCTGGCCTGGCCCAGGCCCGCGGCCGTGGCGACCGTCGCCGGGGTCGGGTCCAGGGCGATGTCGGCCGGGTCGGCGGCGCCGACCGCGGGGTCGGTCGCCGCGCCCGACCGCACGCCGGAGAGGCGTCGGCGGCGCACGGCCGCCCGCCGCAGAGCCGGCGTGACCAGGAGCAGCAGCACCAGGACGACCCCGCCGAGCAGGTACCACGGCCACGTGGCCGACTCCTCGGAGACGGCGGTGCCCCCGGTGACGCCCGGGTCGTTCGGGCCGAACGGGTTGGTCGGCGCCACCGAGCCACCCCCGGTCGGGGCCTGACCGGGAACCAGGTCGCCCGACTCGCCCTCATCGGTCGAGCCGGTGGGCTGGTTCGGGTCGGGCGCCCACGCGCTCGGCACCGACCCGGACACGGAGCCGGCCGGGGTGGCGTCGAACGGCACCCAGCCGAACTGGTCGAAGTAGACCTCGGTCCAGGCGTGCAGGTTGAAGTTGGTCAACGTGTACGTATTGCCGTTGCGGTTGTTGCCCTTCGTGAACCCGAACGCGACCCGCGCCGGGATCTCGGCGGCCCGCAGCAGCCAGGCCATCGCCGCGGCGTACTGCTCGCAGTACCCCTGGCGGTTGCCCTCCTTGATGAAGTCGACCATCGCGCTGCCGCTGTTGCCCGTCTTCGTGTTGAGGTCGTAGCGGAAGCCGTTGCTCGGCGCGAAGAAGTCGTAGATCGCCCGCACCCGGTCGTACTGGTTCGTCTTGCCGGCGGTGAGCGTCTGCGCGAGCTCCATGATCTGCGGGATCTGCTGGGGCATCCGGATGTTCTGGTTCCGGATCTGGTCGGAGTCGGTGAGAGGGCGCGCGGTGCGCAGCGCGTCGGGCGTGTACTCGGGGCGCACGTAGTTGATCGTGTACTTGCGGCCCTTGGCGCTGTTGCGGGCCGAGTAGACCACGCCCGACCGCCGGTCGAAGCCCCACGTGTTGTCGACGCCGTTGACCCGGGTCACCTGCTCGTAGATGGGGAGCACCCGCTCGTTGAACTGCAGGATCTCGATGTTCGCCGCGTTCGCCCGGTAGCTGACCCCGTTGGTGTTCAGCTGCGGCGGGGGCTGCAGCGACCCGAGCTGGGTCTGCTGGCCCCACGACCGGTTGACGAACCCGTCGCGGGTGAGGTCTTCGGCGACGCCGAACCGCAGGTAGAACGGGTTCGGGTCGTTCGTGGTGACCTTGGCCATCTCGTACGAGTTCTCGCGGACGAGCGACCCGGACAGGAACGAGAACATGTTGACGTTGCCGGACCGGCCCGGACCGTCGCCGATGCCGGGACCGTCGCCGACCCCGGTACCGAAGCGGTCGAGCAGGCCCGTGGTCATGCCCGGGATCGCGAGCGGCAGGATCACCGCGACGATCACGCCGATCACGGCCAGCCGGCGACCCGCCGCGGCCAGCGGCGACGGCTCCCAGACGTCGATGTCGCGGCCGTCGCCGGTGAACCGCCGGCCGAACCGCCGGACGCGGTCGACGTTGTCGGTGGCGAGCAGCCACAGGAACGCCGCCGCCGTGCAGATGAACGCCAGGAAGCTGACGCTCGACGTGTGCGTGCCGACCGGCACCAGGTAGACCGCGACCATCGGGATGCCGGCGATCGCCGGCCGGCGCGCGACCACCGCGGCCAGGTCGACCGCCAGGTACACGGCACCGATGCCGAGACCGGCGAGGAAGAGCAGGCCGTCTTCGTCGTCGATGGGCACGCCGCTGTCGCGGATGGTGACACCGGCGTCGGCCAGCAGCTGGTTGAAATGCGCGATCGTGTCGGGGCTCGGAATGATGCCGAGCAGCGCGTGACCGTCGCTGAAGAGCCAGGTGAGCACCAGGATGTAGACGACGATCATGCCGAGCGTGGGCAGCCAGATCGGCGCCCGCACGCTGCGCAGCCCCACCGCCGCGGCAGTCATCGCGCCGACGACGAGCAGGGCGCCGACCAGCCAGGTCCACTTCTCGAACACCGACGACAGGGGCAGCGCCGCCAGCATGGTGGCCCCGGCCGCCACCAGGGAAATGTGCCTCCGCTGGGTCATGGCCGAACCACGGCCCCGCACGAGTGCTCGGTCATGTGCCCAGTCCTCCAGAAACTGTCTCGGCCATCGCGGCCCGCCAGGTGAATCCGCGGGAGCCGCGGGCTGCCTCCGGCCACAGGGCGGCCAGCTTGGCGCCGTGCGGCACCCCGACCACGCGCCAGCCGCTGCGCAGCAGCCCGAGGGCGGCGACGCCGTGCGCCTGGTCGGCCTCCTCGCGGGCGGCCGTGGGCAGGTTCAGCCAGGTGGTGCTGTCGATCAGGAGCGCGAGGCAGGTGGCGCCGCTGCCGCGCAGCGCGGTGAGCAGCTCGGCCTCGTGGGTGGTGATCATGCCGAACACGCCGATGATCAGCCCGCCGTCGGTGCGGTGCTTGACGCGGTCGACCAGGGTGGCGATGTCACCCTTCTGCGAGAGCTTCACCTCGGCCAGGTGGTCGAGCAGGATGCCCTCGCCGCCGGCCTCGGCGGCGTCGACGTCGATGCCGGAGTCGGTGACCAGCCGCACCTTGTACCCGTTGTGACGCAGGTGCAGCGCGATGCTGGCCGCCGCCGACACGGCCCACTCGAAGCTGGCCGTGGGGCCCTCGCCGCGGTGGGCGAGGTTGCGGGTGTCGAGGACGACCGTGGCCCGGCTCTCCCACGGCTGCTCCTCGCGGCGCACCATGAGCTCGCCGACCCGCGCGGTCGACCGCCAGTGGACCCGGCGCAGGTCGTCGCCGTAGCGGTACTCGCGCGTCGCCGCGTCGTCCTCACCGTGGACCGCCACCGAACGGGCCCGGCTCTCACCGGCACCCGCGTACTCGCCGGCCATGCGCACCGACGGCAGCGGCACGACCTGCGGAATCACGGTGAGCCGGTCGATGGACGGGAACGCCCGCACCAGCTCGCACAGGCCGAACGGGTCGGTGAGCCGCACGACCAGCGGCCCGACCTCGTAGCGCCCGCGCACGTCGGCCCGGACGGTGTACGCCACCGAGCTGGCCTGGTGCGGACCGAGCCGCTCCAGCACCAGCCGGGGCCGGCTGCCCAGCGCGTACGGCAGCCGGTCCTCCAGCAGCATCGTGCCGGTGGGCAGCCGCGACAGGTTCTGCAGCCGCAGCACCACCCGCGACGTGCCACCCACCTGGACCCGGTGCGGCTGCAGCGTCCGGCTGCACGACAGCTTGTACCGCGTGCGGCCCACGTAGGCCGCCGCGAGCAGCGGCAGCGCGGCGAGCAGGATCGCGACGCGCAGCAGGTCCTTCTCTCCGAAGATCAACGCCGACACGGCGAACACGGCCGCCCCGCCGAAGAACCACCGCCCCCGGGAGGTGAGCCCCCGCAGCGCCTCGCGCACGCTCATCGCCTCCGCTGGTCGTACGGGTTCGGCGTGCTCTGCTGTGCCTGTGCCTGTTGCTGGCGGGTGCGCGTGTCGTAGGGCGAGCGCTGCCGGTCGGTGGGCAGGGCGAGGCGCGCGATCAGATCCGCCACGATCGAGTCGGTGGTGCGGCGGGCGAGCTGGGCCTCGGCCGTCGGGATGATCCGGTGCGCCAGCACCGGGACGGCGAGGTTCTGCAGGTCGTCGGGGACCACGTAGTCGCGGCCCTCCAGCGCGGAGACCGCGCGGGCGGTGCGCAGGAGCTGCAGCGTGGCCCGCGGCGACGCGCCGAGGCGCAGGTCGGGCGACTCGCGGGTGGCCGTGACGAGGTCGACCGCGTACTGCTTGACCGCGTCGGCGACGTGCACGTCGCGGCAGGTCGCGACCATCCGGCGCAACGTGTTGGCGTCGGAGACCGCGCGCAGGTCGTACAGCGGGTCGTGGGCGCCGTGCACGTCGAGCATCGCGAGCTCGGCGCCGGCGTCGGGGTATCCCATCGCGATGCGGGCCGTGAACCGGTCGCGCTGCGCCTCGGGCAGCGGGTAGGTGCCCTCCATCTCGATGGGGTTCTGCGTGGCGACCACCATGAACGGCGTCTGCAGCGGGTAGGTGACACCGTCGACCGTGACCTGCCGCTCCTCCATACATTCCAGGAGCGCCGACTGGGTCTTCGGCGACGCGCGGTTGATCTCGTCGCCGACGACGATGTTCGCGAACACCGCGCCCGGCTTGAACTCGAAGTCGCGGCTCTCCTGGTTGTAGACGCTCACGCCGGTGACGTCGCTGGGAAGCAGGTCGGGCGTGAACTGGATGCGGCGCACCGTGCAGTCGATGGACCGGGCCAGCGCCTTGGCGAGCTTGGTCTTGCCGACGCCGGGCACGTCCTCGATCAGCAGGTGGCCCTCGGCTAAGAGCACCGCCAGGGCCAGCCGTACGGTGGCCGTCTTGCCCTCGATGACCTGCTCGATGTTGCCGACGATCGCTTCGGCGGTCGCGCGGAACTCGGCGGGTGGAAGCGGGTTGCCGAGCTCCTCGTACATACGCTTGGTCGTCAACGGATCTCCTTTGTTCCTGCGCGCCCCACCAGTAGGACACCGGTGGTGTGCGGCCAGGTTCCCAGGGGACCTGTATGTGAGCGACCATCGGCGTGTTCACAGGTTATCCGCCTCTTTCCGTAAGCGCCGACACCGCAAATTTGTCGAAAACCGGACGGAAGCCCCCAACTGATCAGGGATTCGCGAGTTCGCTTGTGGTCATGACCGGGCGTCGCGCAGAATCTGCATGTTGCAGATGAGTGCGACGGGTCGCGGGGTGGCAACTGTCCGATCGGCCGGCAGAAGCCGGCTGATCGTCATCCTGGGGGCGACTGCCCCGATCCGTTGCGCAAGGTAGCGTAATTGCCGCGGTAAGTATTACGACGTTTCACGACATCGATGCCTGCCGCGACACACAACCGAGCAACAGACACAGAACAACAGACACAGAACAACAGACAACAGAACAGAACATCTTCGTTCACGCTCTGGCCGGAGCGCGCGAACGGGGACATCGGAGAGACGCCTAACGAGACGCACCGTCTCAAGGAGCTGATGTGCCCGACTTCGAAGACCTGCTGAGGCAGGTCATGGCCATCCGCGGCACCCTGCGTGCCGCACTGATAGACCACTCGAGCGGTATGACGGTCGCCGCCCTCGGTCGCGGGGACGACGGGGAAGACGCCGACCGTCAGCAGCCGCGCTGGGAGCCCGACGGCGACACCGGTCCGATGGACATCATCCGGGCCACCGTCAGCAGCCCCACCTTCGTCGCGCCGGCCACGCCCGGCTACGTCGAGGACATCGTGATCACGTCCGCGAACGGTTACCACCTGATCCATTTCGTGGTGACGGCGTTCGACGCGCGCCTGGTGCTCTACGTCTGGCTCGACCGTCTGGTCGGCAACCTCGCGATGACCCAGCGGTCGTTGCGCAACCTCGGCCAGCACCTGGTCGCCGCCTGACCGGTGGCCGACCGCCCGCCGCCGCGAACCGCGCGGGCAGCGTGAGACATCAAGCAACCCGAACCGACCGCGAGAGGTTCAGCGTGGGTGCATCCGTACCGTCCACCCTGCGTGGGGCACTGGAGCCGTGGTGTGCGATCGGCGCCACCGGCGCCCTCCGGGTGGAGGACCCGCCCGGCGGGGCGATCTTCATCGTCGACGGGCGCCTCAGCTATGCCGAGTGCGCGCTGGTCAGCGGCGTCGACAAGCTGCTGACCGCGTCCGGCCGCGTGCCGGCGGACGTGTGGCGGGCGGCGGTCGCGTCGGGCCGGTCCACCGGCCGGATCGGCGACACCCTGATCGCCGACGGGCACATCAGCCGCAACGAGCTGGCGCTGTCCGCCCTGTCGGCGCTGATGGACGCCGCGTTCTTCCTCTTCGACGCGGCGGTGACCGCGCAGTTCGAGCCCGAGGCGGTCAACCCGCTGGGCGCGTTCTGCGAGCTGGAGTTCGCGGCGGTGTGCGCCGAGGTCGACCGGCGCCGTCGGCTGCTAGACGACGTGTGGCCCGACCCGGCGATCGACACCGCGGCGGTGGTGCCGGCCCGCCGGCTGCGCGGCCACCAGGTGTCGTTGACGGCCGCCCAGTGGGAGATCGTCGCGAACGCCGACCGCCGGCGCAGCCCGGCCGACCTCGCCCGGCTGCTCGGGCGGGAGACGTTCGTGATGCTGCTCGAGGCCCGTCGGCTGGCGAGGTCGGGCCTGATCGAGCCGGGCCGCCCGGGCGGGTCGGCCGTGGCGGAGTCGGTGGCCGCGGTCCGCGCGCGAACGGCGGCCGCGATGGTGCGGGCATCGGACCAACGCGCATCGGACCGGGCGGCACCGGACCGGGCGGCACCGGACC
>NZ_BOPH01000044.1 GCF_016863655.1 Virgisporangium ochraceum | reverse complement strand
GGGCGGCACCGGACCGGGTCCAGGACCCGCGGACCCAGGACAGGCAGGTCCAGGATCGGCAGGCCCAGGACAGGCAGGTCCAGGATCGGCACGCCCAGGACCGGCAGGCTCACGATCGACAGGCTCACGATCGACAGGCCCAGGATCGACAGGCACAGCATCGGCAGGCCCAGGAGCAGCGGCCCCAGGAGCAGCGGCCCCAGGAGCAGGAGATGCCGGAGCGGCGGGCGCCGGACCGGCGTACCCGGGACCGGGAGCAGCGGGTCCCCGAGCAGCGGATCGAGGCCCGGGCGGCGGCACCCGCACGCGGGTCGGCGGTGGTGGCCGCGGCGGCGGCTGTGGGGGTCCCGCCGATCAATGTGCCGGTGCCGGCGCACGTGGCCGACGAACCGGGACGGCGCGACCAGGCCGGGCCCGTGCCCTTGCCGCGCCGCCGCGCGGCCGAGCCGCGCCGGTGGCCGGCGAACCCGGCGGACGACAACCGGGTGGTGGAGGAGTGCTCCGACTCCACGCTCATGCGGATCCAACGCGCACTGCGGGCGCTGCGATGAGGGCGCCATGAGGTTCCGACACACGAGACACGGGCCGGTCGGCACGACGACGGCCCGGATCAGGCAGTTCGTCCGCACCGCGACGGCTCGCACGACGCGGAGGACCGGGAGGAGAAGGTTGGTGGGGGTGGAGCAGGACGTCCTGGCCGAACTGGGGCGGCTGCGGCACAAGCTTCCGCAGGTGCAGGGCGCGCTCGTCGCCAGCGCTGACGGCCTGCTCGTCGCCGAGGACGCCGGGGGCGTGGAAGCCGAGACCATGGCCGCCATGTCGGCCGCCTACCTGGGGCTGGCCCAGCAGATCGCGCTCGGCGCCGCCTACGGCGAGTTCCAGGAGACCGTGACCCGGGCAGCGGGTGGGTACGTGGCGACGTTCGCCGCCGGCACCCACGCGCTGCTCACCGTGCTGGCCGACGCGGGAATCAACCTCGGCCTGCTCCACCACGAGGCGCGGCCGGTGGCCGCCCGGGTGGGAGAACTCGTCTCGGCCAGTCAAGGGTGACCGGCCGACAGAAGGAGAGGTGACGCCGTCCAACTGCACGAGCACATCACGACAAACGATCTTCCCAACCGCGAAAGCAGGAGGACTCCATGGCTGACATGGATACGGCACTGAAGGAAGCGATGCAGATCGAGGGCGCGATCGGTGTCGCGCTCGTCGACTACACCAGCGGCATGGCGCTGGGCACGCTGGGCAGCACCAAGGAACTCGACCTGACGGTCGCCGCGGCGGGCAACACCGACGTGGTCCGCGCGAAGATGCGCACCCTGGACCTGCTGAAGATGAAGGACGAGATCGAGGACATCCTCATCACGCTGGGCAGCCAGTACCACCTGATCCGCCCGCTGCGCAGCCGCGGTGGGCAGGGCCTGTTCATCTACCTCGCGCTGCAGAAGTCGCGGGCGAACCTGGCCATGGCCCGCCACCAGATCCGCAGGATCGAGGAAGACCTGCACATGTGACCGGGTGGAGCGCTCGCCTCGCGCAGCGGGGCGGGCGCACGAGCGGGTCCGATGCCGCCGGCCGGGGTGCTGAACGCCCCGGCCGGGGGCGTATCCGGGGCGACGTGATCGGGGCGGCTACGGTACGCTGGTTCCATGTTCCGGGCATTCCGGCTTCTTAGCGAGCCGTGCTGACGACGCGATAGCACGTCCGCACGGCGACCCCTCCTGCGTGAGGGGCTTTTTTATGTCCGGAATCTATTGACCCCGAGGTGGCGATCATGAGCAGCGAGGACATTCCCCCGTTCCGGTACACGGCCGCGATGGCCGGCGAGATCGAGGAACGGTGGCAGGACTACTGGGACGAGAACGGCACGTTCAACGCGCCGAACCCCAGCGGCGCGCTCAGCGATCCCGACCACCCGCGGGCCGGTGCGCCGAAGCTGTACGTGATGGACATGTTCCCGTACCCGTCCGGTGCGGGGCTGCACGTCGGCCACCCGCTGGGCTACATCGGCACCGACAGCTACACCCGCTACGCCCGCATGATCGGGTTCAACGTGCTGCACCCGATGGGCTTCGACGCGTTCGGCCTGCCGGCCGAGCAGTACGCGGTGCAGACCGGAACGCACCCGCGCAAGACCACCGAGGAGAACGTCGAGCGGTACCGCGGCCAGCTGCGCAGGCTGGGCCTGGCGTACGACAACCGCCGCTCGGTGGCCACCACCGACGTCGAGTTCTACAGGTGGACCCAGTGGATCTTCCTGGAGATCTTCAACAGCTGGTTCGACCCGGAGCAGCGCAAGGCGCGTCCCATCGCGGAACTGGTCGCGGAGTTCGAGTCGGGCGCGCGGCCCGCGCCCGACGGCGCCGACTGGTCGTCGCTGAGCGCCGTCGAGAAGCGGACGGTCATCGACGACCACCGCCTGGCCTACGTGTCCGAGGCGCCGGTGAACTGGTGCCCGGGGCTGGGCACCGTGCTGGCCAACGAGGAGGTCACCGCCGACGGGCGTTCCGAGCGCGGCAACTTCCCGGTCTTCAAGCGCAACCTGAAGCAGTGGATGATGCGGATCACCGCCTACGGCGACCGCCTGCTGGAGGACCTGGACGCGCTGGAGTGGCCGGAGAAGGTCAAGGCCATGCAGCGCAACTGGATCGGCCGGTCGCGGGGCGCGCACGTCTCGTTCACCAGCGACGCGGGGGAGATCCGGGTGTTCACCACCCGGCCCGACACGCTGTTCGGCGCGACGTACATGGTGCTGGCGCCGGAGCACGAGCTGGTGTCGTCGCTGGTTCCGGCCGCGTGGCCCGAGGGGACGAAGGACGCCTGGACCGGCGGGTTCGCCACACCGGCCGAGGCGGTGGCCGACTACCGCCGGCGCGCGGCGGCGAAGACCGACATCGAGCGGCAGGCCGACAAGGAGAAGACCGGCGTGTTCGTGGGCGCGTACGCCACGAACCCGGTGAACGGCGAGCGCATCCCGGTGTTCGTCGCCGACTACGTGCTGGCCGGCTACGGCACCGGCGCGATCATGGCCGTTCCCGGCCAGGACGAGCGCGACTGGGAGTTCGCCGAGGTCTTCGACCTGCCGATCATCCGTACGGTGGAGCCGCCGTCCGACTGGGAGGGCAAGGCCTTCATCGGTGAGGGTCCCGCGATCAACAGCCGGTTCCTGGACGGGCTGGGCATCGTCGAGGCCAAGGCCGCGATCATCGACTGGTTGGAGAAGAACGGCCACGGGACCGGCGCCACCACCTACCGCCTGCGCGACTGGCTGTTCAGCCGGCAGCGGTACTGGGGCGAGCCGATGCCGATCGTCTACGACGAGACCGGGCTGCCGGTGGCGATCCCCGAGCGGATGCTGCCCGTCGAACTGCCCGAGGTCGACGACTTCTCACCGCGCACGTTCGACATCGACGACGCCGACTCGATGCCGGAGACCCCGCTGTCGCGGGCGCGCGAATGGGTCGAGGTCGAGCTGGACCTGGGCGACGGACCGAAGCGGTACACCCGCGACACCAACGTCATGCCGCAGTGGGCCGGGTCGAGCTGGTACGAGCTGCGCTACCTGGACCCGTACAACAGCGACGAGGTGGTCGGCAAGGAGAACGAGCGCTACTGGATGGGTCCCCGCGACGGTAAGGACTCCGGCGGCGTCGACCTGTACGTCGGCGGCGTCGAGCACGCCGTGCTGCACCTGCTGTACGCGCGGTTCTGGCACAAGGTGCTGTTCGACCTGGGCCACATCAGCAGCTTCGAGCCGTTCCGGAAGCTGTTCAACCAGGGCTACATCCAGGCGTACGCGTACACCGACGCGCGTGGCGTGTACGTGCCGGCCGAGGAGGTCGTCGAGCGCGAGCCGGGGAAGTTCTTCCTGGGCGACGAGCCGGTCAACCGGGAGTACGGCAAGATCGGCAAGAGCTTGAAGAACGTCGTGACGCCCGACGAGATGTGCGCCGACTACGGCGCCGACACGTTCCGGGTGTACGAGATGTCGATGGGCCCGCTGGACGTGTCCCGGCCCTGGGACACCCGGGCGGTGATCGGCTCGTTCCGGTTCCTGCAGCGCCTGTGGCGTCTGGTCGTCGACGAGCAGACAGGCGAGGTCCGCGTCACCGACGGCCCCACCGACGAGCAGACCCGGCGCCTGCTGCACCGGGTCATCGACGGAGTACGCACCGACATGGAGGAGCTGCGCTTCAACACCGCGATCGCCAAGCTGATCGAGCTGACCAACCGGGCCACGCAGGCAGGGCCGGCGCGCGAGGTGATCGAGCCGCTGGTGCTGATGACGTCGCCGTTCGCCCCGCACCTGGCCGAGGAGCTGTGGCGCAGGCTGGGCCACGGTGACACGGTCGCGTACGCGGCGTTCCCGGAGGCCGACCCGGCGCTGCTGGTCGCCGAGTCGGTCACCCTGCCGGTACAGGTCAACGGCAAGGTCCGCGGCCGCATCGAGGTACCGGCGGACACCCCGGACGACGACGTGCGGGCGAAGGCACTGGAGGCGGTGGCGGCTCAGCTGAACGGCAAAGAGCCGCGGAAGGTCATCGTGGTGGCCGGCCGCATGGTGTCGGTGGTCGTGTAACTGCCGACGGTTTCGGGGGCCACAACTGGTGGCCCCCGACACCCTCAGCGTAGGCCCACCGCGTGCAGGCGTTCGGCGCGCAGGCGGTCGGGCCACGAGTCGTCGACCGGGGGCAGCGGGCTGCCCACCGCCCAACCGACCAGGAGGTCGGCCAGGGCGGGGTTGCGTGCGAGCGCGGGGCCGTGGGCGTAGGTGCCCAGGAGCTTGCCCGCCCAGGCGCCCTCGGTGTTGCCGTCGTTACCGATGCCCACCTCGACGGTCACCAACGGCTTCGCGGCGGCGCCCAGGTGCGTGCGGCCACCGTGGTTCTCGAAGCCGGTGAGCGGCGGCAGCCCCAGAACCGGGTCGACCGGGCCGGCCAGTTCGCCGACGGCGCGGGTCTCGCCGCGGTCGGAGTGCATGTCGAGCAGGCCGAGGCCGGTGCACCTGGCGCCCTTGGCGAAGAACGTCGTGCCGAGCAGCTGGTAGCCGGCGCACACCGCGAACACCACGGCGCCGTTCGCGGCCGCCCGGTTCAGGCCGCCATCGGTGATGAGCCGCTCGGCCGCCAGCGCCTGCGGCCCGTCCTCGCCGCCGGCCAGCAGGTAGATGTCGCCGTTGACCGGCACCGGCTGGTCGGACTGCACCTCGACGCACTCGGCGCCGATGCCGCGCAGCTCGGCCCGCCGGGCCAGGATGAGCATGTTGCCGCGGTCGCCGTAGGTCGACAGCAGGTCCGGGTAGATCCAGACGATCCGCAGGGTCTCAGTTGACACGGTCGAGCTCCGTCCGGATGTCCTGGAACGCCGTGTAGTTGGCGATCACTTCCAGCCGCCCGGGCGGGATCGCCGCGAGCGCCTTCTCGAACGACGACACGTGCTCGAACGCCACCCCGTTGACCTCCAACCGCACCGCCAGGTCCATCGCCCGGTCGCCGGTGATCAGCACCCGGCGCCCCCGGACGGGGGAGAAGTCGACGTCGTAGAGCCACGACGTGTCGAGCCCGTCGGGGTCGCGGGCGTTGATCGCGAGCAGCGTCGGCGCGTCCTCCGCCATGTCGAACGCCTCCAGCCACCCGGCCGGGTTCTTCGACAGCAGCAGGCGGATGACCCGGCCGTCGCGCACCACCGTGGCGTAGCGGCCGGCGATCGAGGTCACCTCGGCCAGCTTCGGCACCGACCGCAGCGTCGGAGCGCCGAAGTACGCGGCGACGGCCAGCGCCGTCGCCGCGTTGGCCTTGTTGACCCGGCCGGGCAGCTGCAGGTGGACCTCGTGGTACAGCCCGGTCGGGTCGACCACCCCGTCGTTCTCGACCTGCCACTGCGGCAGCGGCCGGACCAGGTCGCCGGTGGCGCAGGCCCACTGCTCGCCGTTGCGCTCGATGCGTGACCCGCACTCGGGGCACACCCACGAGTCGTCGAGCCAGCGCTGGCCCGCGGCCACCCAGGTGACCTCGGTGGCGGCCGACGCCGCCCACGTGACCATCGGGTCGTCGCAGTTCGCGATGACGTGCACCTGCGGGGCAGCCGTCAGCATCGTGCGCCACTTGGCCGCGACCGTCGCGACCTCCTGCGCGCGGTCGAGCTGGTCGCGGCTGAGGTTCAGCAACGCGACCACCTCGGCGTTCGTCTTCTTGAGGACGTCGGCCAGGTAGTGCTCGTCGACCTCGAGCACCGCGAACGGCGTCGCACCCGCCTTGACCAGCGCCGACATGTGCCCGTGCGGCATGTTCGCGCCGAGCGAGTTGGTCGCGACCGGCCCCATGACGCTAAGGGCCGCGGTGGTGAGCCGGGTGGTCGTGGTCTTGCCGTTGGTACCCGAGATCAGCGCGATCCGCCGGCCGGCGGCCAGGTTCGCGAGGAAGTTCGGGTCGATCATCTGACCGACCCGGCCGCCGATCACCGCGCCGTCGCCACGCCCGGTCGCCCGTGACAGGGCCGCGGCGCTCTTCGTGAGGCCGCTGGCCAGGCGGGTGCGAAGGGTGTATTTCGGTTCCGTCATCCTTCGCTCTCTCGTCTGTCGTCCCCTGGAAGTTCGTCGCGACAATACCGTGCCGCCGTGTCGGTCACGTGAGCGTCATGGGCACCTCGACGATCGGCCGCTCGGCGTTGGGCGCGTCATTGCCGAGTCGGCCGGCGTCGTAGAACTGGAACGCGTAGGCGCCGGGTGCGGGCCACCGGATCGTGAAGCTCAACGGGACGCCCTGCTTCTGCTCGTTCTGGTTGAGCAGCGCGTTGTCGACGCGCTCCGGCGCGGTGGTGGTGCCATCGGGCAGCTTGAGGAGGTAGTTGCTCTTCCAGACGCCGTGGTCGTAGATGCTCTGCTTGTACGACTTCAGGTCCACGACGCAGACCACGAACATGTAGTCCTTCTTCGCCTGCTGGTGCTCGGCCGGGTAGTCGGCCCGCTGCTCGCACAGCACCAGCTTCATGCCGAGCACGCCGCTGCGCTTCTCCTCGACCGGTCCGGCCAGCTTCTTCGGCTCCAGCGTCGTGGTCCGGTCCAGGTCGCCGAACGGGATCTTCGGCTGCACCGTGTCGGCGCGGCCGATGCTGAGCTCGCCCTTGCGCAGGTCGGTGACCGGCTTGTCGGGCTCGAACACGAACTTGCCGTTCGAGGTCGCCCTGCCGGGGAGGCTCTGCACCTCCTCGACCCCGCCCTCGGTGATGGCGCCGTCGTAGGCGAAGAACACCTCGGTGTACCGCACGTTGTTCTGGCCGTCGGTGCCGGTGTTCTCCACCGTGATGTCCATGGTCAGCGGGTTCTCCTTCGCGGCCGGGTCGTACGACACCGTCTTCACCGTGAACTTGAGGCCCTGGTACCAGACCGTCCGGTCGACCTTGTAGGTGCCGGCCTGCGCGGCACCGCCGTCGCCGACCTTCGCACCACCGCCGTCGGGCTGGATGGCGTTCGACCCGTCGCCCTTGCCGTCGCCCGCGCTCGTGTTCGTGTCGTTCTTCTTGTCGTCGTCGCCGGTCAACGCCATCGCGGCGACACCGCCACCGCCGACGAGGAGCAGGAGCGCCGCCGCCGCGGCGACGATCCACATCGTCGGCCGGCGGCGGGACGCGTGCGCGGGCCGGCGCGTGGGGTCGGCGTCGCTCAGCGGCGTGGGTCCGTACGGCCCGGCCTGCGTGGACGTGTTTCCCCAGAGCGGCATGCCCGCGGGGACCGGCGGCAGCCCGCCCGGACCGCCGGGCGCGCCGCTGGTGGGGTGCGGCGGGCCGCTGAACGGGGCACCGCTCGCGGGCATGGCACTGGACGGCGCGCCGCTCGCGGGCATGGCACTGGACGGCGCGCCGCTCGCGGGCATGGCACTGGACGGCGCGCCGCT
>NZ_BOPH01000043.1 GCF_016863655.1 Virgisporangium ochraceum | reverse complement strand
GGCATGGCACTGGACGGCGCGCCGCTCGCGGGCATGGCACTGGACGGCGCGCCGCTCGCGGGCATGGCACTGGACGGCGCGCCGCTCGCGGGCACCGCGCTGGTGGGGATGCCGAGGGTCGGCGCACTGGTCGGCGCGCCCGGCGGGGTGCTGACGGGCGCCGCCGAGGGGTGGCCGCCACCGAACGCCGGAGGTGCCGGCGGCGGCCCGTACCCGGCGGGCGCCTGCGACCCGTGCCCGGCGGGCGCCGGTGGTGGGTATCCGGACGTTGCCGCGGGTGCGTACCCGGATGACGCGCCGAACGCGGCCGGCGCTCCCGCCGGTCCCATTGCCCCTGGCGCCGACGGCGGCGCGAAACCCGCCGACGGACCCGACGCCGCGAACGACGCCCGCGCGCCCGGCACGGCGCGGAGGCTGCCCTGCGCGACGAGCAGTTCCGGGGTGTCGATCAGCGTCGGTGCGACGCCCAGCCGCTGGTGGAGCAGCGTCGCGATCAGCGGGATCCGGCTGGAGCCGCCGACCATGTACACGCCCGCCAGCCGGGTGGGCCGGGCCCGCTCGACCAGCGACGCCGTCAACGCGACGGTGCGGTCGAGCAGCGGACGGGCGGCCGCCTCGAACTCCTCGCGGGTCAGGTGGGTGTCGGTGTCGAAGAGGGGCACGTGGACCGCGGCGGTCGGGGTGCGGGACAACTGCTCCTTGGCGGCGCGCACGTCGTCCCAGAATGTTCTGGACGCCCGACGGCCCTGCGTGTCGGACGGGTTGACCAGCTGATGCCACCGCTGCGGATCGCGCTGCGCGACGACGCGGCCGATCTGGTCGACGAGCGCCGCGTCGAGGTCGAGGCCGCCGACGTCGTCGAGGCCCTCGCTCGCGAGAAGCTCCCACGCCCCGTCGGGCCGCAGCCGCACCAGCGACGCGTCGAACGTTCCGGCGCCGAAGTCGTAGACGGCGAGCGCCTCACCCGGATCGACGGTGCGGCCCAGCACCCCCGTGAAATGGGCCGCCGCCGCCACCGGTTCCGGAACCACGGTCACCGACGTGAGGCCGGCCGCGGCCGCGGCCTGCACCAGCACGTCCTTGCGGTGGGTGCCCCAGTTGGCGGGATGGGTGAGAACAGCCTGCACCGGCGCACCGCCGGTGAAGCGGGACGCCTCCGACGCCACGCGGGCGAGCACGGCGGAGATGACGCGGGCCACCGGGAACTCGTCGTTCCCGAGCAGGATGATGGCCTCGTCGATGCGGCGCTTGGGATTGGGTTCGTACCGGGTCGGGTCGAGGCGGGCGCTGCGTTCGCTGTCGCGTCCGGTGAGGAGCCTGCCGCTGGGGTCGGCGAACACCGCCGACGACAACAGGGGCGAGGAGTCGAACAGCAACGGCTGGGCTCTGTTGCCACTGCCGTCACCGGTCTCCAGGTACGCGACGGTGTGGGTGGTGCCGTAGTCGATCCCGAGCCGGTGGCTCGTGGTGGGGGTCACGCCGGTCACCGTATCGGCGTGTGTCGAGCCTGGTCCCCTTGCGGTTGCCCGCGCCTCTGCCAGCGGCCCTGCCTGGGCGTCTGCCCCTGCCTCTCCGCGCGCTCCGCCTGCCTTTCCGCGCGCTCCGCCTGCCTTTCCGCGCGCCGATCTTGCAGTTGTGGCCGCCGCTAAATCGCTCAAATCACGAAATAGGGGCGGCCACAACTGCAAGATCGCGGCGGGATCGGGAGAGCGCGGGAGGGGTGGGCGGGGGAGAGGGGGTGGCGGGAGAGAGGGGTGGCGGGCCTGGGGCGCGCGGAAGGGAGGGCCCGGCGGGGTCGGGGGCCTCGTGGTCGGCCGGATGTGGCCGGGCGGTCGTGGTCGAGGTGCTCGTTGCCGGCCGGCGTGTGCGGCCGGGGTGCTCGGGGCCGGCCGGCGTGTGCGGCCGGGGTGCTCGTGGCCGGCCGGCGTGTGCGGCCGGGGTGCTCGGGGCGGCGGGCAGGTGGTCCAGGGAGCTCGTGGCCGACGGGCGGGTGTGGCCGGGTGCTCGTCGGCGGCCGGCGGAGGCGGCCGGCGGAGGCGGTCAGGGCGGTGGGGTGGAGCGGGTGGGTGGAGGCGGGTGGAGGGGAAGTGGGGGAGCGGCGGCATCAGGGGTTGCCAAACGGCTCCACTTCGCTCCACTGCGGGCCTCAGGGGCGCCCGGCCCATGCCTGGGTGACCGTTTTGTGGCGGTTATCTAATGGGTGAATCGATACTGTCCTGATCTGGACCGAGCATGCCAGCCTTGGTCCTCCACCCTCCACCACCCCGTCTGACCTGGGGTTTTCTGGGCAGGCTCGCGCCGCCTATCCCGAGTTTCTGGTTGCGGGTGGAGGGAAGTGGAGTACAGTGGAGCGCGTTGGTGGGTCGGGGGGCCCGCCGGCCCCGGGGAGGGGGTGTCGTGCGTGTTCTTGGGAACGCACACGCCTCGCCTCGACGAGAAGGGCCGGTTAATCCTTCCGGCCAAGTTCCGTGATGAACTGGCAGGAGGTGTTGTGATCACAAAGGGTCAGGAGCGCTGCCTCTACGTGTTTCCCACCTCCGAGTTCGGTCGCATCGCGGCACAACTACGTGAGACACCGATGACGCACAAGGCGGCCCGGGCGTACAGCCGGGTGTTCTTCGCCAGTGCGCACGACGAGGTGCCCGACAAGCAGGGCCGGGTCACCATCCCCGGCCACCTGCGGGAGTACGCCGGGCTGGGCCGCGATCTCGTCGTCATCGGCGCAAGTACCCGGGTGGAGATCTGGGACAAGCAGGCCTGGGAGACGTACCTCGCGGAAAGCGAAGACGAATTCGCTGACATCGAAGAGGGGGTTCTCCCGGGCGGGTTGTAGTAGCGGGGCAGCACTTACAGAACGCGGAATCACGCCGTACCGCGAGATCTCCCTCCGCTCCACTCCTGACGCCACTTCCCCGGCGGCAGGCGAGAGAGCGGATGGGGATCTGGCGGTACGGCGTCATGGTCACCGGAGTCGGTCGGGAATACAACTCGCCACGCCGATGGCAACAGCAGTGCAACGGGGGTAACACCGCACCGGTCCGCGAAGCCGGGTGCGGGCTCACCGGAACCGGTTCCCGGCCACGGGCGCGTCTGCGCACGTCGGGGCGGTACACGGTGGGGCACTGGCACGGTCCGGGCCGCGAACCCGGGCCGTTACAAGGGGGTCGGCCATGGCGCGGGGGATCCACGTACCCGTTCTGCTCGAGCGGTGCCTCGAGCTGCTGCGCCCCGCACTCGCCGGCCCGGGCGCCGTGCACGTCGACGCCACGCTGGGCCTCGGTGGGCACGCGGAGGCGGTGCTCGACGCGTTCCCTGAGGTCACGCTCGTCGGCATCGACCGGGACCCGCAGGCCCTCGCGCTGGCGGGCGACCGGCTGGGTAGCCACGCCGGCCGGACACACCTCGTGCACGCGGTCTACAACGAGCTTGACGGTGTTCTGGACTCGCTCGGGATCACCGAGGTCAACGGAGTGCTGTTCGACCTCGGCGTCTCCTCCATGCAACTGGACGAGGCGGGCCGGGGTTTCGCCTACAGCCAGGACGCACCCCTCGACATGCGGATGGACCCCACGCGGGGGATCACCGCCGCCGAGGTGGTGAACACGTACCCGGCCGGCGACCTCGCGCGGATCCTGCGGGTCTACGGCGAGGAGCGGTTCGCGTCGCGGATCGCGGCGGCCATCGTGCGCGAGCGCGCGAAGGAGCCGTTCACCAGGACGACCCGCCTCGCCGACCTGGTCCGGAACAGCATTCCGGCGCCAGCGCGACGAACTGGTGGAAACCCCGCGAAGAGAACGTTTCAGGCGCTGCGCATTGAGGTAAATGGCGAACTGTCCGTGCTGGAAGAGGCGGTACCGGCGGCCCTCGACGCGCTCGCGCCCGGGGGTCGGATCGCGGTGCTGTCCTACCACTCGCTCGAAGACCGCCTGGTCAAGCAGGCGTTCGCGGAGCGGGCACGGTCGAGCGCACCGATCGACCTGCCGGTTGAACCCGTCGGCTCCGCACCGACGCTGTGGCTCCTCACCAGAGGCGCCGAGGTGGCGGGTGACGCGGAGGTGGCGACCAACCCGCGGGCGGCGTCGGCGCGCCTGCGGGCGGCCGAGCGGATCCCTCCGCCCGGCCGGCCGCCCAGACAGGTGAAGGGGATGCATCAACCGGTCACCCGGCCCGTGACGGGCCGGCGTCGCCGGTACGGAAAAGAAGACGAGACGGCGGAACACCGCACGACGGAAGGGGTGAACAGCAATGACGAGGGTTGAGCCAGGCCGTAACCCGAACGGGGCCCGCACAGGGCGTCCCGTCCGCGGCGACCGCGCCGTCGACCGGGTCGGCGACCGCATCAGTGAGCGGCTCGGCGATCGCACGGTCGACAGGGGCAGGTCGGCGGGTTACTCGCACCGCGGCACCGGGCGTTCCATCGACGACGTACGTGGACGCGGCCGGGAAGCGTTGGCCGCGACCCGTGGCGCCACCGCGCTGCAGCTGTCGCCCGCCGTGGAGCCGACGCGCCGGCGTCGCCCGGACCGCCCGGACCGCCCGGACCGTCCGGCCGAGTCCGCGGTCCGCGACGTCGCGCCGGAGCCCGAGGAGCTGGTCGACGAGCACCGGCCCGCCGTGGAGCACGGAACCGCGCGGGCGACCGCGTCGGGCCGGCCCGCGCGTCGGTCGGCGCCGGCCGGGGGCGCGGGCGACCGCGCCGGGATCTCGGTGGTTCCGCCACTGCCGGTGTCGGCGCCGCGGGCGCCGTTCGTCGCGCTGGTGCTGTCGGTGGTGGTCGTCGGTGTGCTGGGCATCCTCGTGATCAACACGAAGATCAACGAGGGTGCGTTCCACCTGCACGATCTCAAGGCGCAGCAGGGCAACCTCGACCAGCACGAGCAGCGGCTGCAGCGCGAGATCGCCGAGAAGGAGAGCCCGGGCAACCTGGCCGCGGCGGCCCGCCAGCTCGGGCTGGTGCGGGCCGAGTCGCCCGCGTTCCTGCGGCTGCCCGACGGGCGGCAGCTCGGCGTGCCGAAGCCGGCCAGCGGTCCGGCCAGCGTCGCCGGGCAGCCGGCCACCCAGCCCGCCGGCTGATCCGGCCGGGTGGGGCACCGACCGGGATTGGCGCCCGGACGGACCGGCCCACCCGGCCACGTCAGGCCGGCCCGATCGTTAGGCGATCTTGGAGGCTCGGAGTCCCGGACCGGACTCCGGGCTTCCGGGAACCGCGACGCCCCCCCGCTCGTGAACACGCTGGATGGTCCGGAGGCTGATCGTGCCGAGAAACGACCCACCGCGGGACGACCCGCGCCGGCGTACGGGTGACCGCCCGGAGCGGAGCGCGTTGGCCGACGCGCGCCGGTACACGCCGCGGGGCCGCACCGTGCGGGAGAGCGCGGCCGAGCGCGCGGGTCGCGATCCGTTCCGGCCGGCGTTGCAGGTGCTGGCGGGAGGGCGGTCGGACCAGAGCCGTCGGGCGGAGGGCCGTCGGGGGGACCAGGGCCGTCGCGCGGCCGAGGAGGGACGCGCGGACCGCGGCAGGTCCACCGCCGACCGCGGCAGGGCGACGACCGACCGCGGTCGGGCGACCCCGGACCGCGGTAGGGGAGCGTCGGACCGCGGTCAGGGAACGGCGGACCGGGCCCGGGGAACGGCCGACCGCGGCCGGGCAACCGGCGGCACCCGGGGAACCGGCCGCGCAGCCGGGTCCAACCGGAGCGCGCGCGTCGGGGCGCAGCGCCCCCCGGTCCGGCCGAAGATCAACCGCGGCCTCGCGCCGCCGCGACCGGGCCGACCACAGCGGCGCCTGCGCGTCGCGACGGTGCTGGCCCTCGCGCTCTTCACGCTGATCGGCGGCCGGCTGGTCGTGCTCCAGTTCACCGACGCCCGCGCCTACGCCGCCGACGCGCTGGAGCAGCGGCTCAAGCGCGAGGTGATCCCGGCGCCGCGGGGCTCGATCCTCGACGCCGACGGCAAGCCGCTGGCGCACAGCGTCGAGGCGCGGTACATCTACGCCGACCCGACCCAGGTGCAGGACGTCGAAGCGACCGCCGACGCGTTGATGCCGGTGCTCGGACAGCTGGGTGTGTCGCGGTCGGAACTGGTGCCCAAGCTGGCCCCGCACAAGCACAAGAACGGCACCAACGTGCAGTTCGAGTACCTGGCCCGCCGCGTCGACGTCGAGCTGGGCGACGCCGTCGTGGCGTTGAACCTCGCCGGGGTCCGGGTGGCGCGCGACGAGCGCCGCGAGGTGCCCGGGCACGACCTGGCCGCGTCGGTGATCGGCTTCACCGGCCGTGACCTGAAGGGCCTCACCGGGCTGGAGCAGAAGTACGACGAGCAGCTGCGCGGCGAGGACGGCCTGCGGGTCTTCGAGTCCGGCCAGGGCAAGCTCGACCGGGAGATCCCGGGCAGCCTGCACCAGGCCCGGCCGGCCCGGCCGGGGTCGTCGCTGCAGCTGACCATCAACCGGTTCGTGCAGTTCCGGGTGCAGCAGATCCTCGCCGCACGGCTGCAGGCGGTGAAGGCGTCGATCGGCGCCGCGGTCGTGATGGACGTGAAGACCGGCGAGGTGATCGCGCAGGCGAGCTTCCCCGGCTACGACGCCGCCGACCCGCCCGCCGACTCCGAGCTGTGGCTCGACACCAGCAGCGGGATGCTGGTCGACCCCGGCTCCACGCACAAGGCGATCGTGATGGGCGCGGCCCTGCAGGAGGGCAAGATCGTGCCCACGACGTCGGTCTTCGTCGGACCGAAGATCGTCAAGGGGGACCGCGAGTTCGTCGACTCGGTGAACAAGCAGACCAAGGAGACCCCGGTGACGATCGCCGGCATCATGGCGTACTCGTCGAACATCGGCACGATCCGGGTGGCCGACGCGCTCGGCAAGGACAAGGTCTACGAGTACCAGCGCCGGTTCGGGCTGGGCGAGCCGACCGGCGAGGGCCTGCCGGGCGAGGTCGCCGGCCTCGTGCGCGAGCCGAAGGACTGGTACGGCTCCAGCCACGGCACGATCCCGATCGGCAACGGCGTGTCGACCACCCCGCTCCAGATGGCGGCCGCCTACGCGGCGATCGCCAACGACGGCGTGTGGGTGCAGCCGCGGCTGGTGAGCGGCCTGATCGGACCCGACGGGAAGCTCGCCAAGGCGCCACCGCCGCTGACCCGGAAGGTGCTCGACCCGCAGCACGCCCGCGAGCTGCGGGAACTGCTCGAGGCACCGGTGGCGGTCAAGGGCGGCACCGGTAACCAGGCGGCGATCGAGGGTTACCGGGTCGCAGGCAAGACCGGTACCGGCGGTCGCGTGGTCGACGGCAAGTACACGGAGGGCTACGTCGCGTCGTTCATCGGGATGGCGCCGGCCGACGCGCCCCGGTACGTCGTGGCCGTGTACGCCTACGGGCTCGACATCACCGGCGCCTCGATGGCGCCGGCGTTCCGCGAGATGATGCAGTTCATGTTGATCAGGTACGGGGTGCCGCCGACGGGTGCGCCGGCGCCCGTGTTCCAGGTGTACCCGCCCGCCTAGTGTCCAGGTACAGCGGCCATGCTGAACGAACCGCGGGTGGGCCGGTATGGTCTGACCCCGTGCCCGGCTATCCGCGACCCGCTGGCGTGCCGCCCGTGCGGCTGCGCGATCTCGATCTTGGCGCAGTGTCCGACGATCCTGGCGCGGCACCCGACGACGTCGCCGTCACCGGTGTATCGCTCGCCAGCACCGAGGTACGACCGGGTGACCTGTACGCCGCGCTGCCGGGTGCCCGCCGGCACGGCGCCGAGTTCGCGGCACAGGCCGTCGCGGCCGGCGCGGTCGCGGTGCTCACCGACCCCGCCGGTGCGGCCATGATCACCTCCGAGGTGCCGGTGCTCGTGGTCGACGACCCCCGCGAGGCCGTCGGAGCCGTGTCGGCCCGCGTGTACGGCGCGCCGAGCGAGCGGCTGAGCGTGCTCGGCGTCACCGGTACCGCCGGCAAGACCTCGGTGGTGTACCTGCTGGAGTCCGGGCTGCGGGCCGCCGGCATCCCCGCCGGGCTGATCGGCACCGTCGAGACGCGGCTCGGCGACGTCACGGTGCCGAGCGTGCGCACCACGCCCGAGGCGACCGACCTGCACGCGTTGTTCGCCGTGGCGGTCGAGCGTGGCGTGAAGGCGATCGCGATGGAGGTGTCGAGCCACGCGCTGAAGCTCGGCCGGGTGGGCGGCGTGCGCTTCGCGGTCGGCGGGTTCACCAACTTCGGCGTCGACCACCTCGACTTCCACCCCGGCGTCGAGGACTACTTCGCCTCGAAGGCCAAGCTGTTCGACGGGCGCAGCGGCATCGAGGTGCTGAACCTCGACGACCCGGCGCAGGCGCCGCTCGTGCGCCCGTCGACGGTCACCTACTCCGCGCTCGGCGCCGCCGACGCGACCTGGCGGGCCGTCGAGGTCAGGCCCGACGGGTACGGGCAGCGGTTCACCGCGCTCGGCCCGGGCGGTGTCGCGGTCAACGCCCGGGTCGGCCTGCCGGGCCGGCACAACGTGGCGAACGCGCTGCTCGCGATCGCCATCCTCGCCGCGGCCGGCATCGACCCGCAGACGGCCGCTGACGGCGTCGGTGCCTGCCCGGGCGTGCCCGGTCGCATGGAGCGCGTCGGACAGCTCGGTCCCGTGCTCGGCGTGGTCGACTACGCGCACAAGCCCGACTCGATCATCGCGGTGCTCGCCGCGCTGCGGGAGATCGGCACCGGCCGGGTGATCTGCGTGGTCGGCGCCGGCGGCGACCGTGACCGGGGCAAGCGCCCGCTGATGGGCGCGGCCGCGGCGGCCGGTGCGGACGTCCTGATCGTCACCGACGACAACCCGCGCACCGAGGACCCGGCGAGGATCCGCGCCGAGGTGCTGGCCGGTGCCGCCGGGGGCGACGTCCGCGAGGTCGCCGGTCGCCGGGAGGCCATCGAGGCGGCGGTCGCGCTCGCGCGTCCCGGCGATGTGGTCGCTCTTCTGGGCAAGGGCCACGAGAGCGGCCAGGAGATCAACGGCGAGGTCCGTCCGTTCGACGACCGCGTGGAGCTCGCGGCCGCGTTGGCGGCAAAGGGGGGACCGGCGGGGGGCGCGCCGGCCCCGGGGCCCGCGCGAGCGGAGGCGAGCGCCGACAGCTCCGAAACCGGCGCCGACGAGCCGGTGGGGGGTCAGCGGTGATCCCGATGACACTGGCCGAGGTCGCCTCGGCCGTCGACGGCACGCTCGTCGGCGCCGACCCGGACGTGACGGTCACCGGCACCGTGGAGTTCGACTCGCGCAAGGTCGGGCCCGGTGGGCTCTTCGCCGCGTTCGACGGGGCCAGCGTCGACGGTCACGACTACGCCGAGACGGCGCTCAAGCAGGGCGCGGTCGCGCTGCTCGCGACGAAGAAGGTCGACGCGCCGGCGATCATGGTCGACGACGCGCGGGCGGCGATGGGCCGGCTGGCCAGCGCCGTGCTGGAGAGGCTGCCCGACCTCACCGTGATCGGCCTGACCGGCTCGTCGGGCAAGACCACCACGAAGGACCTGGTGGCGGGGCTGCTCGACCGGCTCGGACCGACGATCGCCACCGCCGGCTCGTTCAACAACGAGCTCGGGCTGCCGTACACGGTGCTGCGGGCCACGGCCGAGACCCGGTACCTGGTGCTGGAGATGGGCGCCCGCGGCGTCGGGCACATCCGGTACCTGTGCGAGCTGGCGCCGCCGCACATCGGGGTCGTCGTCAACGTGGGCGTGTCGCACATCGGCGAGTTCGGCTCGGTCGAGGCGATCGCCGAGGCCAAGGGCGAGCTGGTCGAGGCGCTCCCGCCGGCGGGCATCGCGGTGCTCAACGCCGACGACCCGCGGGTCCGGGCGATGTCGGCCCGTACCAGGGCCGAGGTGGTGTTCGCCGGGGAGTCGGCCGCGGCGGCGGTGCGCGCCCTCGACGTGACCCTCGACGAGCGCGGCCGGGCCGCCTACACGCTGCTCTACCAGGGTGGTGCCACCCCGGTGCGGCTCGCCGCCGCCGGCCGGCACCAGGTGGGCAACTCCCTCCTCGCCGCCGCGGTGGCGCTGCGGCTCGGGCTGTCGCCGGCGGAGGTGGCCGACGTCCTCACCGGGCTGCGGCTGGCCTCCGAGCGGCGGATGGACGTCTTCGACCGGCCCGACGGGGTCACGGTCATCGACGACTCGTACAACGCCAACCCGGACTCGATGGCCGCCGCGCTGCGCGCGCTGGTGGCGATCGCGGCCGGCCGGCGTACCGTCGCCGTGCTCGGCTACATGGCCGAACTCGGTGACCAGGAGCGGGCGGGGCACGAGGAGGTCGGCCGGCTGGCCGCCGACCTCGGCGTCGACCGGCTCGTCGCCGTGGGACAGACAGCGCCGGCGTACACGGCCGGCGCGGCGTCCGTAGCACGTTGGGGAGGGGAGTCGGTTGAGGTGACCGATCAGGATGCCGCGCTCGCGTGGCTCGATGCCGGGCTGCGGCCGGGTGACGTGGTGCTGGTGAAGGGCTCGCGGTACCGCACCTGGCAGGTCGTCGACGCGCTGCGGCCCACGGATCCCACTCCGCCCGACACGTCGCAGGCCGACGCATGAGCGAGCTGCGCGAGCGAATCATCAGCTCAGGTATGCCCGGATGGATCGCGGAGCGAAGCGGAGCGATGGCATGAGGGCGGTGTTCGTCGCCGGTGTGGTGGCGTTCCTCGTGTCGATCTTCGGCACGCCGATCGCCATGCGGCAGTTCATCAAGCTGAAGGCCGACCAGCCGATCCGCGACTACGGTCCGCAGACCCACCTCACCAAGAAGGGCACCCCGACGATGGGCGGGGTCGTCTTCATCGTGGGCACGTTGATCGCCTACATCGCCGGTCACCTGACCCTGACGACGCTGCCCGACGCGCAGCTCAAGCCGACCGGACCGACGGCGACCGCCGTGGTGCTGCTCGGCCTGTTCGTGTTCCACGGCGTCCTCGGCTTCATCGACGACTACCTGAAGGTCAGCAAGAAGAACAGCGGCGGCCTGAGCATGCGCAAGAAGCTCATCGGCCAGGCGGTGATCGGTGCCGCGTTCGGCATCATCGCGCTGTACTTCCCCAGCAAGGGCCCCGAGCCGCTGACGGTGGCCAGCTCCACGATCTCGTTCATCCGCGACATCGAGATCCTGGAGATCACCAAGGTCGGCGCGGTGATCCTGTTCATCTTCATCGTGATGGCGATGTCGAACGCGGTGAACCTGACCGACGGCCTCGACGGTCTCGCGACCGGCACGTCGATCATGGTGCTGGTGGCGTACGCCGGCATCGCGTTCTGGCAGTACCGCCACTGGGTCAACGACGAGAGCTACCGCGGCGCCTACGACTACGCCTCCCGCGACCCGCTGGAGATCGCGCTGATCGCGGGCGCGTGCGCCGGCGCGTGCGTCGGCTTCCTCTGGTGGAACACGTCACCGGCGAAGATCTTCATGGGCGACACGGGCTCGATGGCGCTCGGCGCGCTGATCGCCGGCATGGCGGTGGCCACGCGGACGGTGTTCCTGCTGCCCATCATCACGGTGCTGTACTTCATCATCACGGTGACCTGGGTGATGCAGATCGGCTCCTACCGCACCACCGGCAAACGCATCTTCCGGATGGTGCCGTTGCAGCACCACTTCGAGCTGGCGGGCTGGAGCGAGGTCAACGTCGTCATCCGGTTCTGGATCGTGGCCGGCCTGGGTGTGGCGGCCGCGCTGGGCCTCTTCTACGCCGACTTCCTCCGCGAGATGAGCGGCGCGTCGTGAGGGTCCTCGATAGACGACGCTCTATCCGGTGCGGGTTCCGGCCGTGGGGGCGCACTGGATCGAGCGTCGTTTATGCGCGGGCGTCCGGGGTCCGGGCGCGGAACCGCACCGGATCGAGCGTCGTGTGTGCGCGGGGTGGGGTGGGCGCGTGAGCTACGCCGGGCGGCGGGTGCTCGTGGCGGGAGCGCGGATGGCGGGTACGGCGTCGGCGCGGGCGCTGCTGTCCGCCGGTGCCGAGGTCACCGTCGTCGACGAAAAGGCGGTGCCGGCCCTGGACGAGCTGGCCGCGGCCGGTGCCCGCACAGCGGTGGGCGTCGGGCTCGACCAGCTGAAGGAGCAGCAGGACCTCGTCGTGTCGCCGGGGTTCGCGCCGCACCACCCGCTCGTGGTGGCCGCCCTCGCGCAGGGGCTCGACGTGTACTGCGAACCCGAGCTGGCCTGGCGCCTGCGCGGACCCGGCGCACCACCGTGGCTCGCGGTCACCGGCACGAACGGCAAGACCACCACGGTCACGATGCTCGCCGCGATGCTCGCCGCGGGCGGTCTCCGCACGGCGGCGCTCGGCAACGTCGGGGTCCCGTTGGTGGACGCGCAGAGCGCCGACCGGTACGACGTGCTCGCCGTCGAGCTGTCCAGCTTCCAGCTGTACTGGTCGAGCCGGATGGCGCCGCCCGCCGGTGCCTTCCTGAACCTGGCCGCCGACCACCTCGAGTGGCACGGCACGTTCGACCACTACTCCGACGCCAAGACCAATGTCTGGCGAGCGGCCCGCAGCGGCGCGGGAGCGGCGATCGGCAACCTCGACGACCCGCTCGTGGCCGGGCTCCTCGCCGCGGTCCCCGGCGCTGTCGGGTTCACCGTCGCCGGGTGGGAGCACGGGCGGTTCGGGCTCGTCGACGGGATGCTCGTCGACGCCGACGGGGTCGAGATCATCGAGGCGGCGGCGATCCGGCCGCCGGGGACCCACAACGTCGCCAACGCGCTGGCGGCCGCGGCCCTGGCCCGCTGGTTCGGCGTGCCGGTCGACGCGGTGCGCCGGGGCCTCGCCGGGTACCGGCCCGAGCCGCACCGCAACGCGCACGTGGCCACCGTCGACGGGGTCGCGTACGTCGACGACAGCAAGGCCACCAACCCGCACGCCGCGGTCGGCTCGCTCACCGCGTACCCGCGGGTGGTGTGGGTGGCCGGCGGCCAGCTGAAGGGCGTCGATCCCGACGACCTCGTGGCGACCGTCGCCGGCCGGCTCGCCGGCGCGGTGCTGCTCGGCGTCGACCGCGACCTGATCCGTGCCGCATTGGCCCGACACGCGCCGCGGGTCCCGGTCGTCGACGTGTCGACCACCGATGATGGGGCCATGGACGAGGTGGTGCGCGCGGCGGCCGGGCTGGCCACGACCGGCGACACGGTGCTGCTCGCACCGGCCGCCGCGTCGAAGGACATGTACACGAGCTTCGAGGCCCGCGGCCACGCGTTCGCCGCCGCAGTGCGCAGGCTGGGTAGCCAGGAGCGGTCGTGACGACCACCTCTCCCGGGAAACGAGGTACTTCTCCCGGGACACCCGTCGTCGACCCCGTACTCAGGGCACAGGGTCGCACGGCAGGCGGAGGCGGCCCGTCCCCTCACGATCTGAGCCCGGCCGGCGGACCGCTGGCGGCGCTCCGCGGCCTGTTGGCGCGACCGCTCGCGTCCTATTACCTTCTGCTCGCGACCGTCGGGCTGCTGGTGCTGATCGGGCTGACGATGGTCTTCTCCGCGACCAGCCTCAGCAACACGCCGTACGCCTCGGTGCAGCGGCAGCTCGTGTCGGCGGTCGTGGGCCTGCTGGCGTTCTGGATCTGCCAGCGGCTGCCGACCCGCACCTACCGGCGGGTGGCCCGGGTCGCGCTGATCGCCTGCATCCTCATGATCGTGCTGGTCGACCTGCTCGGCGTGCTGTCGGTGATGCAGACGCCGCCGGGCGAGGACCTGCGGGCGGCGAGCATCGGGCCGATCAAGGCCGACCAGCTGTGGCTGTACCTCGGACCGATCCAGCTGCAGCCGTCGGAGCTGGCGAAGCTCGCGTACGCGCTGTGGGCGGCCGACATCCTCGCCCGCAAGGGTCCCGCGGTCGCCGAGTGGCGCGAGGTCGCGGTGCCGCTGTTCCCGGTGTCGGGCCTGCTGTTCCTGCTGGTCGGCTACCACGACCTCGGCACCATGCTGTGCCTGCTCACGATGTTCATCGGCGTGCTGTGGGCCGCCGGGGCGCGGCTGCGGGTGTTCGGCGTGATGATCGGCGTGGGCCTCGCCGGCGTGATCGGGCTGGTCCTCATGCCGGGCAAGAGCGTGTACCGGATGGAACGCCTGGCCGTGTGGCTCGACTACCTGTTCGGCGACGGGCGGTCGACCGACTCGAGCAACGAGGCCCTGCAGACCGTGCGGGGACTGCACGCGCTCGGCAACGGCGGCTGGTTCGGCGTCGGGCTCGGCGAGGGCCGGCTCAAGTGGGGCTACCTGCCCAACGGTCACAACGACTTCATCTTCGCGGTGATCGCCGAGGAGCTGGGCGTCGTCGGGTGCATGGTCGTGCTCGCCCTGTTCGGGGTGCTCGCCTACACGGGGCTGCGGATCGCGCGGCGCGTCAACGACCCGTTCCAGCGGCTCGTGGTCGCCGCGATCACCACGTGGCTGATCAGCCAGGCGGTGATCAACATCGGCGGGGTCACCGTGCTGCTGCCGATCACCGGGCTGCCCCTGCCGTTCATCTCCGACGGCGGAAGCGCGCTGGTCGTGGGCCTGGCCGCGGCCGGCATTCTGACCGCGTTCGCCCGCAACGAACCCGACGCGGCCAAGGCCCTGCACGCCCGGCCGCCGCGTAAATGGGTACGGCTACTCTGGGCCCCGCTACCGCCGCTGCCCGCGGCGCGTAAGGGGAGGAAGTCTTCGTGAGTCAACTGCGCTCCGTCGTTCTGGCCGGAGGCGGAACGGGTGGCCATATCTATCCGTTGCTGGCCTTTGCCGACTGCCTGCGCCGGCACGACCCGGCGCTGCGCATCACGTGCATCGGCACGCCGCGCGGCCTGGAGAAGGAGCTGATCCCGGCCGCCGGGTACGAGCTGCGCATGGTGCCGGCGTTCCAGCTGCCACGCAGCGTCAACTGGAACCTGGTGCGCACGCCCGACCGGATGGTGTCGTCGACGCGGGCCACCCGGAAGATCCTCGACGAGGTGGCCGCCGACGCGGTGGTCGGGTTCGGCGGGTACGTGGCGGTGCCGGCGTACCTCGCGGCGTGGCGGCGGAAGACGCCATTGCTCATCCACGAGAAGGACGTGCCGGTCGGGGTCGCGAACCGGCTCGGGCTCAAGGTGACCGACCACGTGGCGCTCGGGTTCCCGCACCAGCTCGCGCAGGAGCCGCGGGTGGCGGGCAAGCGGGTCGTCGGGGTGCCGCTGCGGCGGTCGCTGTCGACGATCGACCGTCCGGGGCTTCGGGCCCGGGCACGCGCACATTTCGGACTTCACCCGGATCTGCCGACGTTGTTCGTGTTCGGCGCCTCGCAGGGCGCCCGCTCGATCAACCAGGCGGTGCTCGGCGCGGCGAAGGCGATCACCTCGTCGGGGGTGCAGGTGCTGCACATCGTCGGCGCGCGCAACGACGACATCACCGTCCCCACCGACCTCGCCGCGCCGTACGTGGCGGTGAAGTTCCTCAAGGAGATGGAGCTCGGGTACGCGGCCGGCGACCTCGCCATCTGCCGCGGCGGCGCGATGACCTGCGCCGAGACCGCCGCGATCGGCATGCCGGCGGTGTACGTTCCGTTGCCGTGGGGCAATGGCGAGCAGCGGCGCAACGCGCTTCCCGTGGTCGAGGCCGGCGGCGGCCTGTTGTGCGAGGACGCCGACCTGACCCCCGCGTACATCGAGTCGACCGTGCTGCCGCTCGTCCGCGACCCGCACCGGATCGCCCAGATGAGCCACGCGGCCGCCGGCTACGGCCGCCGCGACGGCGACGAACAGCTGCGGAACTATCTCCTGGAGGTCGTCGGTGCAGCCCGTTGACTCGGACCTGACAGCCGAGGATCTCGGCCGGGTCCACCTGATCGGCACCGGCGGGGTCGGCATGGCCGGGCTCGCCCGGCTGCTGCTCACCCGGGGCATCCCCACGTCGGGCAGCGAGCTGCGGGAGTGGCCGACGCTCGCCGGTCTGCGGGCGCTCGGCGGCACGATCTTCATGAGCCACGCTTCCTCCAATCTCGACGGGGTCGACACGGTGGTCTACTCCACCGCGATCCCCGCCGATCACATCGAGTTGGTCGAAGCGCGGGCCCGGGGGCTGCGGGTGCTGCACCGGTCCGAGGCGCTCGCCGCGGCGATGAACAAGCGGCGGTCGATCGCCGTGGCCGGCACGCACGGCAAGACGACCACCACGTCGATGATCACGGTGATCCTCCAGCACGCCGGGCTCGACCCGTCGTTCGTGATCGGCGGCGAGATCTCCGAGGCCGGCTCCAACGGTCACCACGGCGGCGGCGACCTGTTCGTGGCCGAGGCCGACGAGAGCGACCGGTCGTTCCTGCTGTACCGCCCGCACGTCGGCGTCGTCACCAACATCGACGCCGACCACCTGAACACCTACGGCGACCTGGCCGGGCTCGAGGACGCGTTCGTCGAGTTCGCCGGCCGCGTCGACCCGGCCGGCTTCGTGGTGACCTGCGCCGACGACCCGGGTGCCCGCAGCTTCGCGGCGCGCGCGCCGGGAACCGTCTACACCTACGGGACGTCCGCGGATGCTCATCTGCGCATGACCGACGTCGTATCGTCGGCGGCCGGCGTGCGGTACCGGGCGTCCCTCGACGGGGAGCCGATCGGCGAGATCAGCCTTCCGTCGCCGGGAAAGCACCTCGGGCTGAACTCGGCCGCGGCGGCGCTGGTGGCGCTGAAGCTCGGCATCGCACCCGCGGTGATCATCGAGGCGCTGGCGTCGTTCCCGGGCGTGCGGCGCCGGTTCGAGCTGAAGGGCGTCGTGGCCGGAGTGCGCGTCTACGACGAGTACGCGTACCACCCGACCTCGATGACCGCCGCGATGCAGACGCTGCGCGAGGTCGCCGGCGACGGCCGGCTGATCGTGGTGTTCCAGCCGTACCGCGTCTACCGCACCCGCGACTTCGAGGCCGAGATCGCCGCCGCCCTGTCGATCGGCGACCAGGCCGTGATCATGGAGGTGTTCGGCCCGGGCGAGGTGCGCGAGCCGGGCCAGGGCGGGGTCGCTCTCACCGCGGCGGTGTCGCTGCCCGACGACCGCAAGGTGTTCGTCCCGTCGTGGGAGGACGTCCCGGGCGAGGTCGCCCGGCGGGTCCGGCCCGGCGACGTCGTCGTCACGATGGGCGCGCCGCCGATCTCGCTGATGGGCGACGAGATCCTGGGCGCGCTGTCGGGCGCGCCTTCGGGCGGCTGAGGCCCCGGTGACCGGGCCGCGGGCGGTCGGGTCCGATGGCTGACGCGCGGTGGCGGCTGGTGCGGGCGGTCGGGTCCGATGGCTGACGCGCGGTGGCGGCTGGTGCGGGCGCGGCGCGACGCCGTGCCCGACTCCGTGCGCCGCTTCAGCGCGCGCGCCCGTCGCAACCGGCTCCGCCGCGCGGCGCCGCTGCTCACGGCCGCCGTCGTGGTCGTCGTGGTCGGCATCGGCGCGGCCGTCGTCTGGTTCACCCCGGCGGTGGCGGTGGACCGCGTGGAGGTCACCGGAGCGTCGCTGGTGTCACCGGACGACGTGCGCGCCGCCGCCGCTGTGCGGGTCGGCCGTTCGCTGGCCCGGGTGGACGTGGGTGCGGTGCACCGCCGGGTCGCGGCCCTGCCCCCGGTCGGCCGCGTGTCGGTGAGCCGCAAGCTGCCCGGCACCGTGGTCATCGCGGTGACCGAGCGCACGCCGGCGGCCGTGGTGGAGCAGTCGGCCGCCGAGCCGGGCCTGTGGCTGATCGACGCGTCCGGGGTGGTCTACACGCGGGCGGAGTCCCGCCCCGCGGGGCTGGCACTCCTACGGATCCCCGCACCGTCCCGGGACGACCCGACCACCCGCGCCGCCCTGACCGTGCTGCGCGCCCTCCCGCCGGAGCTGCTGGCTCCGATGGCGGTCCTGGCGGCTGACGCGCCGGCCCGCATCCGCCTGGAGCTGACCGACGGACGCACCATCGTGTGGGGCGACGCCACGGAGAACACGGAGAAGGTGCGGGTGGCGCTGGTCCTGATCACCCGACCCGGCCGCACGATCGACGTGAGCGCCCCTTCGCTGGTGACCATCCGCTGACCCTGTCTCGGACGCGGGTCCGCTCCGCCTGGGGACCGCCTCGGGCCGCGAACGCTCTGGGGCCGCCTCGGGCCGTGCATCCCATGCCCGGCTCGGCCCGCGCCCGCCCGGCGCGCCTCGGGCCGTGCATCCCATGCCGGCTCGGGCCGTGCACCCCACGCCCGGCTCGGCCCGTGCACCCCCACGCGCGCCTCGGGCCCGTACCCGCCCCGCGCACCCCACGCCTGCCCACCCCGCACCGCCATCCCCGCGCTCGCCCGCCCTGCCTCCGCGCACCCCGCTCCCGCCCCCGCGCACCCCGCTCCCGCCCCCGCCCCCGCTCCCCGGCGCGCGCCCGCTCTCTTGGCGCCGATCTTGCAGTTGTGGCCCCTGACTAATCGCTCTTTATGGCTTTAAAGGGGCGGCCACGACTGCAAGATCGGCGAGGCGGGGGCGAGGCGGGGGTGAGGCGGGGGCGGGGCGAGGCGGGGGCGGGCGGGGCTGTGGGCAAGGGGTCAGGGTGGGGGGAGGGACCGTGCGGGGGCGTATGGGATTTGGGGCGAAGTTCGACGGTTATTTCCTTTTTGGTGCATTATGGGTTCGTGTGTTTTAGCGCGATCGGCGCGGGGGGTCGGAAAGCAACCTTCCTGGCCGACACGCCGAGAGCGGTTCTTGGATCACGCGCCGTATCCGCCTACCTTTCTCGCAAGCATTGGTTGACATAACTCTCATCCTCAACTAAAGGTTGAGGGTTTGCCGGAACCCTCGATCTGCCTGCATAAAACGGCCGCCCGTGAACCTGGGCGGGTGGCCGCCATCTGCGAAGGGAAGGCAACGCCCGATGACGCATCCGCACAACTATCTCGCGGTCATCAAGGTCGTCGGCATCGGTGGCGGCGGGGTCAACGCCGTGAACCGGATGATCGAGGTCGGCCTGAAGGGCGTTGAGTTCATCGCCATCAATACCGATGCGCAGGCGCTGCTGATGAGCGACGCCGACGTCAAGCTCGATGTCGGTCGCGAGCTCACCCGTGGCCTCGGCGCCGGTGCGAACCCCGATGTCGGCAAGAACGCCGCCGAGGACCACCGCGACGAGATCGAGGAGGTGCTCAAGGGCGCCGACATGGTCTTCGTGACGTGTGGCGAGGGTGGCGGCACCGGTACCGGTGGCGCGCCCGTGGTGGCCAACATCGCCCGCAAGCTCGGCGCGCTGACGATCGGCGTGGTCACCCGGCCGTTCTCGTTCGAGGGCAAGCGGCGTCAGGTGCAGGCCGAGTCGGGAATAGACGAGCTGCGCAACCAGTGCGACACGCTCATCGTGATCCCGAACGACCGGCTGCTCGCCCTCGGCGACCGCGGCATCAGCATGATGGACGCGTTCCGCCAGGCCGACCAGGTGCTGCTCTCCGGTGTGCAGGGCATCACCGACCTCATCACGACGCCGGGCCTGATCAACCTCGACTTCGCCGACGTGAAGAGCGTCATGAGCGGTGCCGGCAGCGCGCTCATGGGCATCGGCAGCGCGCGCGGCGACAACCGCGCGGTCGAGGCCGCCGAATCGGCGATCTCCAGCCCGCTGCTGGAGCAGAGCATGGACGGCGCGCGCGGCGTGCTGCTGTCGATCGCGGGCGGGTCCGACCTGGGGCTGTTCGAGATCAACGACGCGGCGCAGCTGGTCACCGACGCGGCGCACCCCGACGCGAACATCATCTTCGGCGCGGTGATCGACGACGCGCTCGGCGACGAGGTGCGCGTCACGGTGATCGCGGCCGGGTTCGACGGTGGCTCGCCGGCCTACAAGCCGGCCGAGGTCCGCAAGGTGACGCGTTCCGCTCCGGTGATCGAGCCGGCCGCGCCGAGCGCCCCGCCGCCCGCGAGCACGCCCAGCACCACCCCGCCGCCGCGGCGCAGCGTACTGTTCGACGACGTGGACGTCCCCGACTTTCTGAAGAACGGCGCGTGAGCAGCCGACAGGAGCAACTCGCGCTCAATCTGAGCGAGCAGCGTGAACGGCTGGCCGCGGCGTGTGCCGCTGCCGGCCGTTCGGCGTCTGAGGTGACGATCATCGCGGTCACCAAGACGTACCCGGTGGCCGACGTGCTCGCGTTGGCCGCTCTCGGCGTCACCGACATCGGTGAGAACCGCGACCAGGAGGCAGCTGCGAAGGCCGCGGCCACGGCGGACGCCGGCGTCGAGGTGCGGTGGCACTTCGTGGGCCAGTTGCAGCGCAACAAGTGCCGGTCGGTGGTGACGTACGCCGACATGGTGCACTCCGTCGACTCGGTGCCCCTGGCGCGCGCCCTCGCCGGTGCGGCCGACCGGCACCGCGAACGGCCGCTCGACGTGCTCGTACAGGTGAGCATCGACGGTGACGCGGCCCGCGGCGGTGCGATCGAGGGCGCGGCCGACCCCGAGCGCGAGGTGCGCGCGGTGGTCGACGAGATCGCCGGTTCCCCGGCGCTGCGCCTGCGCGGCGTGATGGCGGTGGCGCCGGTGCGGTGGGAGCCCGCCGAGGCATTCGCGAAACTCGGAGAGGTCGCCGAATGGATTCGCGCCGACCACCCGGACGCGACAGTGGTTTCCGCCGGAATGAGCGCCGATCTCGAACAAGCCGTAAATGCCGGCGCGACACACGTCCGCCTCGGTGGCGCAATCCTCGGGAATCGTTTACCACCTGCGGTAGCCTGACGCAGGGTACCCGAATTACAGCGGTGTTGTTTACCTGCCGTTGGTTCGTGCCGGCCGGCGGTACCCACGCATGAAGTTCAGGCTTTGAACCGCGTGCGACAGGGGCGGCACGTCACGGGGGAGGTGTCGCATGGCGGACGGAGGGGCGCCGATGGGTGCGCTGCGCAAGGCGGGGGTGTGGCTCGGGCTCGTCGAGGACGACGACGACCGGGGCTACGACGACCGCTCCTACCGCGGTTACGGCGACGACTACGCGGACGAGGACGACGTCGACGAGGCGCCGGTGGTGGCACCCCGCGCCCGTCACGGCTCCGACCGGCACAGCTCCCTGGGTTCGGACCGGCTGGGTTCCGACCGGCACAGCTCCGACCGGCTGGGATCCGACCGGCTCTCCTCCGACCGGTTGGGCTCGGACCGGCACAGCTCGGACCGACTGGGTTCGGACCGGCTCGGCTCGGACCGGCTCGGCTCGGACCGGCTCGGCTCGGACCGGCTCGGCTCGGACCGCCTGGGTTCCGACCGGCTGGGTTCGGACCGGCTGGGGTCCGCCGACCGGCTGGGGTCGGACCGGCTGGTGGCCGACCGGGCACCCGACCGGAGCGAGGCGGTGCGGCCGGAGCGGCAGACCGTCCGGTCGATCACCCGTCCGTCGACCACATCGAGCTATCCGACCCGGGACAGCCTCGCCCTCGCGCCTCGAGCCGCGGTAGCCGAACGGGTGAATGTGGTCGAGGAGGAGGACCGGGGCCGGTACCAGATCACCACGCTTCACCCCACGACGTACAACGAGGCGCGTACGATCGGTGAGCACTTCCGTGACGGCGTCCCGGTGATCATGAACCTCACCGAGATGGACGAGGCGGATGCGAAGCGTTTGGTCGACTTCGCGGCCGGTCTGGCATTCGGCCTGCGGGGTACGATCGAGCGCGTCACAAATCGTGTGTTCCTGCTTTCACCCGCGAACGTCCAGGTCACGGCCGAAGACAAGGCGCGGATAGCGGAAGGCGGGTTCTTCAACCAGAGTTGAGCGAGGCCAGTGCTATCGATCGCCCTTCAGGTGCTGTACCTGGTGCTCTACGTCTTCTTCCTGACGCTGATCGCCCGGTTCATCATGGGCTACGTGCTCACGTTCGGCCGGCGCTGGCAGCCCGGCCGGGGCGCCGCGGCCGCCATGGAAGTGGTGTGGAGCGTCACTGATCCGCCTCTGAAAGCGTTGAGGCGGGTGATCCCGCCGCTCCGGCTTGGTACGGTGAGCCTCGACCTGAGCTCCCTTGTGCTGCTGGTTATCCTGTTCGTGCTGATGGACTTCGTGGTAAGGCCCCTGATCACTTCGGTTGTCGCCGGAGCGTGATTGGCCACGTGGTCGAGACCGACCCGAGGAGTATCGATGCCGCTGACCCCGGCCGACGTCCACAACGTCGCGTTCAAGAAACCCCCGATCGGCAAACGGGGGTACGACGAGGAGGAGGTCGACGCCTTCCTTGACGAGGTCGAGCGCGAGCTCGCCCGTCTGATCGAGGAGAACAACGAGCTGCGCGCTCAGCTCGAGCGGGGCGGCGGCGGCCGTCCGGCCGGCCCCGGTGCCGACCCACGGCTCGCCTCCGAGCTGGCCGAGGTCAAGTCGCAGCTCGACCGGGTCCAGCGCGAGAAGACGCAGGCGGAGCAGGCCGCGCGGGGCATGCAGGCCGAGATCGAGCAGCTGCGGTCGCAGGGCCCGTCCGGCGGTGCCATGACCGCGGGTGAGGGCGAGCAGCAGGCGCTGCGGGTCCTCATGATGGCGCAGCGCACGGCCGACGACCACGTCAACGACGCGCGCCGCGAGGCCGACAAGCTGCTGGCCGACGCCCGGTCGAAGGCCGAGGAGGTCACCCGCGACGCGCGGGCCAAGGCCGACGCCCTCGAGCGTGACGCGCGCCAGCGCCACACCGACGCCATCAGCGGCCTCGACGCCAAGCGCACCGCGCTGCAGAAGCACATCGAGGAGCTCAAGCAGTTCGAGCGCGAGTACCGCACGCGGCTCAAGGCGTACCTCGAGAGCCAGCTGCGCGACCTGGAGGGCCGTGGCCAGGGCCTCGAGGCCGAGCTCCAGCGGTCGGAGACCTCGACCCGGGCCACCAACAGCGGTGGCCTTGCCGCAGCGAGCCTGGCCGGCTCGTACAGCGGGCGCGACAGCGGCCGCTAGCCCGCGGTAGCACGAACGGCGACGCGCCGCTTCCCGAACGGGGAGCGGCGCGTCTTGTGCCTGTCCCGAGATCTTGGAAACCTGTACATCGAATCTGCTGTTCAGATTTCCAAGATCTGCAGGAACCGTCGCCGGACCTGACTCGTTTTACCCGCGACAGCGCAGCAAGTTGTGGGCCGGAGGGTTAACCGTGACAGTCGTAAGCCTGGTGCTGATCGTGGGGGCGGTGGTCCTGCTGGGCTACGGCCTGCTCGAGGGGTCCAACACCTACCTCGTCGCCTCGATCCTGACCAGCCTCGTCGCGGCGCTCGCGCTGGTGGTCGGATCCCGCCGCAGCGGCCGGGCCGCCGTCGCGGCGGCGATCGAGGCCGAGGAGGAGGCCGCGCGCACCACCCAGCGCCGCCGCCCCCGCCAGACCGTCGCCGCCGGGGTCGGCGACCGAGGCGACCGGGTAGACCGGGGAGACCGCGCAGACCGGGGCGGCCGCGACGACCGCGCGGACGAGTACGACGAGGGCTACGGCGACGTCCGCGAGACCACGATGCTCGACGTGGGCCGGCGCGGCGGCGGGGTGCCCGCACAGTCGTCGGGCGAGCGCTACGGCGGCGGTTACCAGAACCAGAACCAGTACGACCAGTACAGCGAGCAGTACGGCGACAACTACGACGACCAGTACGACGACGAGGACGACGACGAGTTCGACGAGGACCCGTCCGACGAGCCGCCGGCCCAGCGGGTGTCGCCGGCCGAGCAGGCCCGCGTCGCGCAGCTCGACGCCGATGTCCTGGTGGTCGACGGCCGTCCCCGCTACCATCTGCCCGGTTGCGTCCACCTTCTCGGCCGCGAGCACGAGTCGCTCCCGGTGAGCGAGGCGGTGGAACTGGGCTTCACACCGTGCGGTCTGTGCGAGCCCGACAGCACCCTGTTGGCGCGCGTTCGCAGGTAGGAGGGTCCCGCGGTCTTGAGCGGCAACGGTTCAGGATCGCTGGTGCCCATCCGGGTCAAGCCCGGCTCGTCGCGCGCGCGGGTCGGCGGTCGGTACGAGGGGCCGCACGGGGCGGCGCTGGTCGTCGCCGTCCACGCGCCGCCGGTCGACGGCCGGGCGACCGACGCCGCGATCGCGGCCCTGGCCGACGCGCTGGGCCTGCGACGCGCGGACCTGTCCCTGCGGTCCGGGGCGGCCAGCCGCGATAAGATCATCGCCGTGACCGACGCACCCCCCGATCTCGCCGACCGGGTGGCGCGCCTGCGCGACACGCCGCCGTAAGGGCGCGCGATGAACGATTCGATCAACGTCGCGCTCCTGATCGCCGCGACGGTGCTGCTCATCGCCGTCGCCGCGGTGCGGCTGGCGAGCCGGCTCGGCCTTCCCAGCCTGCTCGTCTACCTGGTGCTCGGCATGGCGCTGGGCCCGATCGGCCTGGGCATCCAGTTCACCGATGCCGACCTCACCCGCACGCTCGGGCTGTGCGCGCTCGTCGTGATCATCGCCGAGGGCGGCCTGACCGCCCGGTGGAGCGAGCTGCGCCCGGTGCTCGGTCCGGCGGTGGTGCTGTCGACCGTCGGGGTCGCGGTCAGCGCCGCGGTGGTCGCGGTGGTCGCGCACTTCCTGCTGGGACTGGACTGGCGGCTGGCCTTTCTGTATGGGGCGGTGCTCTCGTCGACCGACGCGGCGGCGGTGTTCGCCACACTGCGCCGGTTGCGGATCAAGCCCCGGCTCTCGGCGCTGCTCGAGGCCGAGTCCGGTATCAACGACGCGCCCGTGGTGCTGCTCGTGCTGGCACTGTCGGTCACCGAGACGTCGGAGGGCGGCGACCACCCCTGGTGGGAGCACCTGCTGCTCGCCGGCTACGAACTGGGCGCGGGCGGCCTGATCGGGGTGGCGGTCGGGTTCAGCGGCGCGTGGCTGCTGCGCAACGCCGCGCTGCCGGCGGCCGGGCTGTACCCGCTCGCGACCGTCGGTCTCACCGTGCTGGCCTATTCGGTGGGACTGGCCGCGCACGCGTCCGGATTCCTCGCCGTCTACGTGTGCGGGGTCGTCCTGGGCAACTCGCACCTGCCGCACCGCCGGGCGGTGCTCGGCTTCGCCGACGGGTTGGCGTGGCTGGCCCAGATCGGGCTGTTCGTGCTGCTCGGCCTGCTGGTCGAGCCGGCCGACCTGGGTCCGGCCGTGCTGCAGGCCCTGGTGATCGGGTTGGTGCTGCTGGTCGTGGCGCGGCCGCTGTCGGTGGCGGCGTCGGTGGGGCCGTTCCGGTACCCGCTCAACGAGCAGGTCTTCCTCTCCTGGGCCGGGCTGCGCGGCGCCGTGCCGATCGTGCTCGCGACGATCCCGCTCTCGGCCGGCCTATCCGGTGCGTCCACGCTGTTCAACGTCGTGTTCGTGCTGGTCGTGGTCTACACGCTGGCGCAGGGCTGGTCGCTGCCGCCGGCCGCCCGCTGGCTGGGCGTGCTCGCCCCCGACGAGACCACCGAGCTCGAGCTCGACGCGGCACCCCTGGAACGCATGCGGGCCGACCTCCTCCAGCTCGACATCCCGCCCGGGTCGAAGCTCGCCGGCGTGCACATCGACGAGCTGCGCCTCCCGGAGGGCGCGGCCATCATGCTGGTGACCCGCGACGGCGCGGCGTTCGTACCGACCTCGACGACGCGGCTGCGTACCCACGACAGCCTGCTGATCGTCGCCGCCGACCGGGTACGCGACGCCACCGAACGCCGGCTGCGCGCGGTCAGCCGCCGCGGCCGGCTGGCGCGGTGGTTCTCCGAGCACGGCGACGAGTCCGCGGCCCACGCCTGAGATCAGGAAAGTGCGCAACCCGACGTGTTGGACCGGTGTGCGGCGGGTAATGACACCCGGCAAACGAGCCGGACCTGATAGGGCGGGACGGCCGAGCCAGAAAGAAAGGTCCGTTTTGAGCTAACTGGTGTGGCATGGTTGGCGGGCGCCGGTACATTCCGTATTCTTGCCACCCACTGGAGTGCGCGGTGCCAGCACCGCGCGCCCGTCTTTTATCTGGGGGACGCATGGCCGAACGGTCATCCGCGACGCGAAAGGCAACCGGGCGCGCAGCCCAGGTCGACGCCTCCTCGCGCCGGTCGTCCTCCGCGCGCGCGGGCAAGGCGACGCCCGCGAAGGCGCCCGGCAAGACGGCGGCGAAGGCCCCTGCCAAGTCGGTGGCGAAGGCCCCCGCGAAGGCCGCGACGAAGGCTCCGGCCAAGTCGGTGGCGAAGGCCCCCGCGAACGCTGCGGCGAAGGCCCCCGCCAAGTCGGTGGCGAAGGCCCCTGCCAAGTCGGTGGCCCCCGCGAAGGCTGCGGCGAAGGCGCCGGCCAAGACCGCGGCGAAGGCGCCCGCGAAGGCTCCGGCGCCCGCGAAGGCTGCGGCGAAGGCGCCAGCGAAGACTGCGGTGAAGGCGCCAGCGAAGACCGCTCCGAAGACCGCGGCGGAGACCGCCACGACGACCGCCACGAAGAGCGCGGCGAAGTCGGCCGCGACGGCGCCCGCCAAATCGCCCGCCAAGGCGCCCACCACGACCTCCGCCCCGGCTCCGGCCAGAGCGGCAAGCAAGACCGCACCGAAGACGGCATCGAAGACGGCCGCCCGTACGGCGGCGGGTACGAAGAAAACAGGCTCAGCCCGTCCCCCCGACACAAGCGACGGACCCGGCGCCCCCCGCCGGACCGCGACCACCGGCTCCGGCCGGACGACGACCCCCGACGGCACCGAACGGGCCGACGGGGCGAACCCACCCAACGCAGTTTCGACCACCGCGGCCGCCGCGGTCGAGGGAGCGACGATGGCCCAGACAGCACAATCCAAGCCGACCAAGGCGACGAAGGCCACCGCGGCCAAGTCCGCCGGCAACGCCGGCCGCACCGCCACCGCCGCGAAGCGGGGCACCCGCAGCGAGGCCGACACCCAGGAGATCCGCAGCGCCCTGCAGGAGCGGCACACCGAACTGCGCACCGAGTACGACCAGACGGTGGCCGACATCGCCGAACTGCAGCGTGACCGGCTCACCGACTCGGCCGGCGACGACCAGGCCGACACCGGCACCAAGACCTTCGAGCGTGAGCAGGAGATCTCGCTGGCCAACAACATCCTGGAGCGCATCAACCAGGTGGAGCGGGCCCTCGAGCGTCTCGACGAGGGCAGCTACGGCTGGTGCGAGCGGTGCGGCAACGCCATCCCCGTGGAGCGGCTCGCCGCATTCCCGTCGGCTACGCTCTGCGTGAGTTGCAAGCAGCTGGAGGAGCGCCGCTAGCGGGGCGGGTTCCCCAAGACCTGGAGTGGGTGGGCGTGGCGCAGGGTTCAACGATCGACCGGCGCCGCGTCCTCGCTCTTTTTCTCGGCATCGCCCTCGCCGTCACGGCGATCGACCAGATCACGAAGCACCTCACCGTCGTGTACCTCGACGACCGGGAACCCGTGAAGGTGCTCGGCGGACTGGTCTACCTCATGCACGTGCGCAACAGCGGCGCGGCGTTCAGCATGGGCACCGGCGTCACCTGGGTGTTCCCGATCGTGGCGCTGGTCGTGCTCGTCGTGCTCGGGTTCGTGATCCGCAACGTCCGGTCGACGCCGTGGGCGGTCGCGCTCGGGCTGGTGCTCGGCGGGGTGATCGGCAACCTGGGCGACCGGCTGTTCCGCTCACCCGGTCCGTTCATGGGGCACGTCGTCGACATGGTCAGCCTCCTCGACGAGCGGGGCCGCGGCTTCCCCGTGTTCAACGGCGCCGACTCGGCGCTCACCATCGGGGTCGCGTTCATCATCCTGCTGGAGCTCACCGGACGGCAGCGCGACGGCACCCGGCTGCCGAGCCGCGCCGAACAGAAGGCCGCGGAACAGAAAGCGGCCGAGGAGAAGGCGGCCGAGCAGAAGCCGGCAGAGCGGAAGCCGGCAGAGGAGACGGCCGCCGGCGGCGGCGCGTCCCGGTCCGGAGAAGAGGCCGGCACCGCATGAGCCGCGACCGACGGTCGATGCCGGTGCCCGACGGCCTCGACGGCATGCGCCTCGACCAGGCGATCGCCCGCATGTTCGGGCTCTCCCGCACCGGCGCCGCCGACCTGATCGACGCCGGTGACGTCGAGGTCGACGGCACGGTGAAGGCCAAGTCCGACCGGCTGAAGGCCGGGTCCTGGCTGGAGGTCGCGCTGCCGGCGCCGCCCGCCCCACCGGAGATCGTGCCCGAGAACGTCACCGGGCTGTCGGTCGTGTACAGCGACGACGACATCGTGGTGGTCGACAAACCGGTCGGGGTCGCCGCGCACCCGAGCCCCGGGTGGACCGGCCAGACCGTGATCGGCGGCGTCGCGGCACTGGGCCACCGGGTGTCGACCAGCGGGGCGGCCGAAAGGCAGGGCGTGGTGCACCGTCTCGACGTCGGGACCACCGGGATCATGGTGGTGGCCAAGAGCGAGCGGGCGTACAGCGCGTTGAAGCGGGCGTTCAAGGAACGCGAGGTCGACAAGCGGTACCACGCCGTGGTGCAGGGGCATCCGGACCCGTCACGCGGCACCATCGACGCGCCGATCGACCGGCATCCCAGCCACGACTACAAGTTCGCGGTGGTGGCCGGCGGCCGGCCGAGCATCACCCACTACGACACGATCGAGGCGTTCCCCGCGGCGACGCTGGTCGATGTGCGACTGGAAACGGGACGAACCCACCAGATCCGGGTACATTTCGCGGCGTTACGGCACCCCTGCGTGGGGGATCTCACGTACGGTGCAGATCCGACGCTCGCGGCGCGGCTCGGGCTGCAGCGGCAGTGGCTGCACGCCGTCCGGCTCGGGTTCGTGCACCCCGGCACCGGTCGGTACGTCGAGTTCGAGAGCCCGTACCCGGATGACCTGGCCGCCGCGTTGGCGGCGCTCGAGGCGTAACCCCGGAACGTCATCGCGACGTTGAGTAGTTGGGCCCCGGCGGGAAGTCGCACAATTCTTCGTCTTCGCCAGTGGTCTGATCAGCGTTGGATCCGTAGCCTGTAGCGGACGCGGTGGAGTACGCAGTTGATTTTGTCGCCCGGTGGGGCGACGGGAGACCGGCCACGAGCCGGGCGTAGAAATGGGGAGCTTTGTCCGTGGAGCGCACCGACACCAACTGGGGGCGTCCCGCTGAGGACAACCCCCGCTGGCGGTCGTTGCTCGACCGCGCCCTGCTGGGCCGCGGTGGCCCCGACGACGACGACTACGACGGCCGCTTCTCGGAGGAGCGATTGGCTCAGGCCAGGACCACGCGTTATGCCGACGAGGGCTACCGCGAGCAGGAGTACCGCGGCGAGCCCGGTTACGGCGAGTACGGCGGCCGCGGCTACGGCGACTACCCTCCGCAGCAGCAACAGGAGGCGTACGAGGAGTACCCGCGCGCCAACGGCTACGCCCAGGTCCCCCAGCAGCAGGGCTACGACGAGTACGCCGGCTACCAGCAGGCCAACGGCTACGACCAGCCCGCCAACGGCTACGAGCAGCCAGCCAACGGCTACGACCAGTACCAGTACCAGGAGTGGGAACAGCCGGCGTCCGAGCCCACCGAGCAGTACGTCGAGACGCTGCGGCGCGAGCTCGCGTCACCGCACGTGCTCGCGTTCGCCAACCCCAAGGGCGGCGTACACAAGACCACGGCCACCGTGCTCACGGCGGCGTCGGTCGGCAGCGTCCGCGGCAAGGGCGTGCTGGCCTGGGACGACAACGAGCTGCGCGGAACGCTCGGGCTCCGGGCCGGGTCCGCGCGTCACGCGCGCACCATCCGTCACCTGGTCAGAGACCTGGTGGACGTGGAAGGCGCGTCCGGGTACGACCTGCACACCAGGCTCGACGACTACCTGCGTCACGCGTCCGACGGCACCTACGACGTGCTCGCCGGCGAGGAGAACCCGCGGTTCGCGCAGCGGCTCGACCCGTACACGGTCAAGCGGGTGCTCGACCTGCTGCGCCGCACCCACGACGTGATCTGTGTCGACACCGGCAACAACGTCGAGAGCCCGAACTGGCAGACCGTGCTGCAGGCGGCCGACCAGCTCGTGGTCACCACGGTGCCGCGCGAGGACGCGGCGTTCACCGCCGACTGGATGCTCGACCTGCTCGACGAGGCCGGCATGGAGGACATGGTCTCGAACGCGGTCACGCTGCTGTCGTGCCCGTCGCCGAACCCGACGCCGCTGATCGAGGACCTCGCGGCGCACTTCACGGCCCGCACGCGCGCCGTGGTGGTGGTGCCGTACGACCCGGCGCTGGAGAGCGGGTCGCTGATCGAGCTCTCCGACCTCCAGCCCGCCACGAGGGCGGCCTGGCTGCGGGCCGCCGCGGTCATGATGGACCCGTACGCCCGCTAGAAGAGCTGTTTCCGGGCCTCGGATTGTCCGTATGCCTGTTTTGTCGTGAACATCGGGAGCCTTGCCACCCCGTACATCGATGATCGTGGGTGGGTGGGAGGTTATCAACATCAACAGGCGATTTTGATGTTGATAACCTCCCACCCGCCGGCGTCGGGACAGGCGCGGAGTGCCCGGGCAACGTCTGTGGTCACAGCCCTAGAGTGCGAACAGCACGCCGACCGCGGCGAGTGCGACGATCGCGACACCGAGGACGATCCACACCACGGCGGACATGCCGCTCCAACCGCCGGCCCGGTGCCGCGCGCCGTGGTGCTCTGCCGAGGGAAACGGCGACGGGTGGTACACCGCTGGTGCCTCGCTCATCAATCCTCCCGGGGGTGGTAGGTGTCGGATACATCGGCGCGTGCGCGCCGCGCGTAAGGGTTTTGGCACGACGAGTCATGAAGCGTGCCAGCCTTGTCCCGCGGTGTGGTGCGACGTGTCGCACCGGTCGAACTCGTGTCCGGACGGACTAGGCTCTCGTGAGTGCCGGCTCGGGTGGGGTGCCCCGGGTCTCTCGGCGGGCTGATTGGGGGACCAGGATGAGTGACTCGTTCGTGCATCTCCACGTGCACACCGAGTACTCGATGCTCGACGGCGCGGCCCGGCTCAAGCAGCTCTTCCAGGAGACCAGCCGCCTGGGTATGCCCGCTCTGGCGATGACCGACCACGGCAACATCTACGGGGCCTACGACTTCTACCAGCAGGCGACCGCCGCCGGGGTGAAGCCGATCATCGGCACCGAGGCGTACCTCACACCCGGCACGCACCGCGGCGACCGTACGCGGGTGCGCTGGGCCGACGGCGGCGAGAACGACGTCTCCGGGTCCGGTGCCTACACCCACATGACGATGCTCGCCGCCGACGCCGACGGCCTGCACAACCTGTTCCGGCTCGGCAGCCGCGCGAGCCTGGAGGGCTTCTTCTACAAGCCCCGGGCCGACCGCGAACTGCTGAACCAGTACGGCAAGGGCATCATTGCCACCACGGGCTGCCCGTCGGGCGAGGTGCAGACGTGGCTGCGCATCGGCAACTTCGAGAAGGCGTGCGAGTCGGCCGCCGAATTCCGGGACATCTTCGGCGCCGACAACTTCTACCTCGAGCTGATGGACCACGGGCTCGACATCGAGACCCGCATCCGGCAGGACCTCATCCGCCTCGGCAAGCGGTTGAACCTCAAGCCGGTCGCCACGAACGACCTGCACTACACGTTCGAGGCCGACCACGACGCGCACGAGGTGCTGCTGTGCGTGCAGTCCGGGTCGACGCTGGCCGACCCGAAGCGGTTCAAGTTCGACGCGCGCGACTTCTACCTGAAGTCGGCCGAGCAGATGCGCAAGCTCTGGGACGCCGAGGTGCCCGGCGCCTGTGACAACACGCTCGAGATCGCCGAGAAGATCGGCGACTACAAGTCGGTGTTCGCGTCACGGAACCTCATGCCGCAGTTCCCGGTGCCCGAGGGGGAGACCGAGGAGAGCTTCCTGCGCGCCGAGGTGCGCCGCGGCATGGAGAAGAGGTTCCCCGGCGGCGTGCCGGAGGGCCACGCGAAGCAGGCCGAGTACGAGCTCGACGTCATCTGCAAGATGGGCTTCCCCGGCTACTTCCTGGTCACCGCCGACCTCGTCGCGCACGCGAAGAAGGAGGGCATCCGGGTCGGCCCGGGCCGTGGGTCGGCCGCCGGCGCGTTGATCGCCTACGCGCTCGGCATCACCGAGCTCGACCCGATCCCGCACGGCCTGCTGTTCGAGCGGTTCCTCAACCCCGACCGCATCTCGATGCCCGACATCGACATGGACTTCGACGAGCGTCGGCGCGGCGACATGATCCGGTACGCCACCGAGCGGTACGGCGAGGCGCGGGTCGCGCAGATCATCACGTACGGCACGATCAAGGCGAAGGCGGCCATCAAGGACGCCGCGCGCGTGCTCGGGTACCCGTTCGCGATGGGCGACCGAATCACCAAGGCCATGCCGCCGCCGGTGATGGGCAAGGACATCCCGCTCACCGGCATCTTCGACCCGAGCCACAAGCGGTACCCGGAGGCGGTCGAGTTCCGGCAGCTGTACGAGTCCGACGCCGAGGTCGCGAAGATCGTCGACACCGCGAAGGGCCTGGAAGGGCTCAAGCGGCAGTGGGGTGTGCACGCGGCCGGCGTGATCCTCAGCCGTGACCCGCTCGTCGACGTCCTGCCGATCCACAAGCGCGAGCAGGACGGCGCGATCATCACCCAGTGGGACATGGGCGCGTGCGAGTCCATCGGCCTGCTGAAGATGGACTTCCTGGGGCTGCGCAACCTCACCGTCATGGACGACTGCCTCATCTCCATCAAGGAGAACCGGGGCGAGGAACTCGTTCTGGAGGAGCTCAAGCTCGACAACAAGGCGGCGTACGAGCTGCTGGCCCGCGGCGACACCCTGGGCGTGTTCCAGCTCGACGGCGGCCCGATGCGCTCGCTGCTGCGCTCGATGGTCCCCGACAACTTCGAGGACATCTCCGCCGTCCTCGCGCTGTACCGGCCCGGCCCGATGGGCGCCAACGCCCACAACGAGTACGCCGACCGCAAGAACAACCGCAAGCCGGTCGTGCCGATCCACCCGGAGCTGGCCGAGCCGCTGTCGGAGATCCTCGGCGACACCTACGGCCTGATCGTGTACCAGGAACAGGTCATGGCGATCGCGCAGAAGCTGGCCGGCTACACGCTCGGCGCCGCCGACCTGCTCCGCCGTGCGATGGGCAAGAAGAAGAAGGAGATCCTCGACAAGGAGTACAAGCCCTTCTCCGAGGGCATGAAGGCCAACGGCTACTCCGCTGAGTCGATCAAGACGCTGTGGGACATCCTCGTCCCGTTCTCCGACTACGCGTTCAACAAGGCGCACACCGCCGGGTACGGACTGGTCTCCTACTGGACCGCGTACCTGAAGGCCAACTACGCGCCCGAGTACATGGCGGCGCTGCTCACCAGCGTCGGCGACGACAAGGACAAGTCGGCCGTGTACCTGGCCGAGTGCCGGCGCATGGGCATCAAGGTGCTGCCGCCCGACGTCAACGCGTCGTCGCTGCGGTTCACCGCGGTCGGCAAGGACATCCGGTTCGGCCTGGGCGCGGTGCGCAACGTCGGCGTCAACGTGGTCGAGGCGATCATGCGGTGCCGCAAGGAGAAGGGCGACTACACCGACTTCTACGACTACCTGCGCAAGGTCGACCAGGTCGCCTGCAACAAGAAGAGCATCGAATCGCTGATCAAGGCCGGCGCGTTCGACTCGATGGGGCACACCCGCAAGGGCCTGCTCGCCGTGCACGCCGACGCGATCGACGCGTTCATCGGGGTCAAGAAGAACGAGGCCGTGGGCCAGTTCGACCTCTTCGGCTCGATGTTCGACGACGGCGACTCGTCCAGCGACCCGGGCCTCGTGGTCACGCCACCGATCCCGACGAGCGAGTGGGACAAGGCCGACCTGCTGGCATTCGAGCGGGAGATGCTCGGCCTCTACGTCAGCGACCACCCGCTGTTCGGGCTGGAGCACGTGCTGAACAAGGCCGCCGACATGCAGATCGGCCGCCTCGCCGAAGAGGTGAGCGACGGCTCGGTCATCACGCTCGCCGGCATCCTCTCCGGCGTGCAGCGGCGGATCACCAAGCAGGGCAAGGCGTGGGCGTCGGCGTCGCTGGAGGACCTCACCGGTGCCGTCGAGGCCCTGTTCTTCCCGAACACGTACGAACTCGTCGGCCAGTACATCGCGGAGGACGCGATCGTCGTGGTCAAAGGCCGGGTGGACCGGCGTGACGACCAGCCCCGGCTGATGGCGATGGACCTGTCGATCCCCGACATCAGCGCGCCCGACGACCACAAGCCGGTGGTCCTGGCGCTGCCGCCGTCGCGGTGCACGCCGCCGCTGGTCGAGCGGCTCAAGGAGGTGCTGGCCAGCCATCCCGGCTCGGCCGAGGTGCACCTCAAGCTGGTCAACGGCAGCCGGAGCACGCTGCTGCGGCTGGGTCCGCTGCGGGTCAACGCCACGCCGGCGCTGATGGGCGACCTGAAGGCACTCCTGGGCCCGGGGTCCCTGGCGAGCTGACCCTGCTGTTTGCACCCGCCGCCCCAGGACCAGCAGCCGGCCCTTGGAGTCGCGTGGCAGGATCACAAGGTGAGTTCGCCACCATCCGAGCCGCACGAGCATCCGGAGACGCCGGCGGCCCCCGCCGTGCCCGAGCCGGCGTCGGCGCCAGCGACGGGCGCGCAGCCGGTCGACCTGTCGAAGCCCGCGCCACCGGCCGACCAGCCGATCTGGGCGATCGGGCCGGGCGCGGTCGGTAACGGCGAGCCCGGGTACGCCGCCCCGCCGCCCGACTGGGTGCCGGTGGTCGACGAGCCGGCCGTCCGCACCACGCCGCGCGACTGGCTGATCGAGATCCTCGCCGCGCTCGTGGTCGCCGTGGTGCTGACCGGGCTCGGCGCCGGCCTCGCGTACGTCTGGGAGGCGATCAGCCCGCGCACGGTGCTGGAGATGTCGGCCAACGGCGCGGTGTACACCCAACCGAACCCGGAGGGGTACGTCGCCGGCGAGAGCGTCTACCTGCTCATGACCGCCGGCCTCGGCATCGTCTCCGCGGTGGCGGTGTGGCTGCTGCTGCGCCGGCGGCGGGGTCCGATCATGCTCACCGGGCTCGCGATCGGCTCGGTGGCCGGCGCCACGCTGATGGCCTGGCTCGGCCAGCGGATCGGCCTCGCGGAGTACCGCCGGCTGCTGACGGACGCGCCGGTCGGCACCCGGTTCGAGATCCCGGTCAAGGTGTACTCGGCGATCATCGACCTGGCCGGGTTCAAGATCCAGGGCGCGGTGCTGGTGCAGGCGATGATCGCGGTCGCCATCTACACGTTCCTCGCCGGCTTCTACCCGACGGCGAGCCTGCGGCCCGAGCGCGCGCCGGTGCACTTCATGCCGCCGTACCCCGGCCCGGACGGGCCGCCGTACCCGGGCCCGGGCGCGCCGCCGTACCCGCAGCAGGGTCCGGGCGCGCCGCCGTATCCGCAGCAGGGTCCGGGCCCGCAGTACCCCGAGCAGGGACCACCGGGCGGCCCGCCCACGCAGCCCGGAGGCGAACCGCTCCAGGGTCAGCCGGCCGCCGCGCAGCCGGGAGGCGACGCGCCGGGGAAGGTCAGTTAGGGCTGGCCGGAGACGTCAGCTCACCGAGCGGCGCCGGCACCGCCCGCAGCCGGCTGAGCAGCGTGACCTCGCGGCGCAGCAGCGTGCGCTCGGCCCGCAGCCGGCGCACCGTGTCGTCGGAGGCCAGCAGGCGCTGCCGGTCCTCCAGCGACAGCGCCGCGCTCGCCGCCACCAGGTAGGACAGCACGCCCGGCCGGTCGGGTAGCTGCTCGCCGACCTCCGGCCGCTGCTGGCGCATCAGCGTCAGGTACTTCTGGAACAGGTCGAGCACCGTGGTCGCCAGGCGCTCGGCCAGCAGTTCGTCGCCGGTCGGCTCGCCCAGCAGGTCGACGTCGCCGACGAGGTAAGGCGCGGACCCGTCGACCAGTTCCCGGGTACGGAACCGCCGCCGGCCCACGGTCACCAGGTCGAACCGGCCGTCGGGATGCTCGGTGACCTGCCGGATCTCGGCCGTGCAGCCCACCTCGTACAGGGTGAGGGAGCCGCCAGCGGTGAGGCCGCCGGCATTCGCCGGCACCTCCCAGCCACCCTTGATCGCCACCACGCCGAACTCGCGCGACTGGTCGGCGGGCAGGTTCATGAGATCGCGGACGAGCGTGCGGTAGCGCGGCTCGAAGATGTGCAGCGGCAGGACGAGCCCGGGGAACAGCACCGTGCCGAGCGGGAACAGTGGCAGCCGCGCGGTCACGGCCAAAGACTAACCCGCACCGGCCCCACCTGCCCGGTAACCCGGTCGCCGTGCCGGACGCGGCCGCCCCGGCCCACCGGTCCGTGGGAGCGTGTCCATCCGTCGGACACGGGAACGGGCGCGATCGGGTCGCACCGGGCACGACCTAGACTTGTCCGGGTGTTGACCCGGATCGACCTGCGCGGTTCCACGACCGACCCGCGCCGTCTCCTGCCCCGAGCCGCCATCGACGTCACCGCCGCCACCGAGGCGATGCGGCCGATCGTCGAGTCGGTGCGCGAGCATGGGGCCGACGCGGTGCGCGCCGCCACCCGGAAGTTCGACGGGGTCGAGCTGGCGCGGCTGCGGGTGCCGGTCGAGGCACTCGGGCGGGCCGCCGACGCCCTCGACGCCGACGTGCGGGCGGCGCTGCTGGAGTCGATCGGGCGGGCCCGCACGGTGCACGCCGACCAGCGGCGCACCGAGGTCACCACGACCCTGGTGCCCGGCGGCACCGTCACGCAGCGGTGGATCCCGGTGCGGCGGGTCGGGCTGTACGTGCCCGGCGGGCTCGCCGCGTACCCGTCCAGCGTGGTCATGAACGTGGTGCCGGCGCAGACCGCCGGCGTCGAGGGGATCGCGGTCGCCAGCCCGCCGCAGCGCGAGACCGGCCTTCCGCACCCGGCGGTGATGGCCGCCTGCTCGCTCCTCGGGGTCACCGAGGTGTACGCGGTGGGCGGCGGCCAGTCCATCGCGATGCTCGGGTACGGCATCCCCGGCGAGTGCGAGCCGGTCGACCTGATCACCGGTCCCGGCAACGTGTGGGTCACGGCCGCGAAGCGGCTACTGCGTGGTGAGGTCGGCATCGACGCGGAGGCCGGGCCCACCGAGATCGCGATCCTCGCCGACGACACCGCCGACCCGGTGCACGTCGCCGCCGACCTGATCAGCCAGGCCGAGCACGACCCGATGGCGGCCAGCGTGCTGGTCACGCCCTCGGTGACCCTCGCCGATCAGGTCGACCTGCAGCTGGCATCGCGGATCGGCAGTACCAAGCACAGCGAGCGGGTCACCACCGCGCTCACCGGTCCGCAGTCGGCGGCCGTGCTGGTCGACGACCTCGCCCAGGGGCTCACGGTGGTCGACGCGTACGCCGCCGAACACCTGGAGATCCAGACCAGAGACGCCCGGAGCGTCGCGGAGAGGGTCCGCAACGCCGGCGCGATCTTCGTCGGCGCCTGGTCGCCGGTGTCGCTCGGCGACTACTGCGCCGGCTCGAACCACGTCCTGCCCACCGGCGGCTGCGCCCGGCACCAGAGCGGCCTGTCGGTGCAGACGTTCCTGCGCGGCGTCCAGCTGATCGAGTACGACGAGCCGGCGCTGCGCGAGGTGGCCGGCCACGTCGTGGCGCTGGCGAACGCGGAGGACCTGCCGGCGCACGGCGAGGCCGTGACGGCGAGGTTCCCCCGATGACCGGAACAGTGGAGGAGTCGCACACAGAAGCGACGAGCCTGCCGATCCGGGACGAGCTCAAGGGGCTCACGCCGTACGGCGCGCCGCAGCTCGACGTCGCCGTGCGGCTGAACACGAACGAGAACTCCTACCCGCTGCCGGAACCGGTCGCGGTGGCGATCGAGAAGGCGCTCACGGGCGTCCTCCGGGACCTGAACCGCTACCCCGACCGCGACGCGCAGGCCCTGCGCGCGGACCTCGCCGCCTACCTCGGCCACGGTCTCACCGCGGCCAACGTGTGGGCGGCGAACGGTTCGAACGAGATCCAGCAGCAGCTGCTGCAGGCGTTCGGCGGGCCCGGCCGGACGGCGCTGGGCTTCACGCCGAGCTACTCGATGCACCCGCTGCTGTGCGCGGGCACCGGTACGGAGTGGATCGCGGGCCGGCGCGGAAAGGACTTCGACCTCGGCCCCGGCGAGGCGGTCGCGCAGGTGCGCGAGCACCGGCCCGACCTCGTGTTCCTCTGCTCGCCGAACAACCCGACCGGCACCGCGCTGCAGCCCGACGTGATCGAGGCGGTGCTGAACGAGGCACCCGGCATGGTGATCGTCGACGAGGCCTACGCCGAGTTCGCCCGGGAGGGCACAGCGAGCGCGCTCGGGTCGCTCGCCGGGCACCCGCGCCTCGTCGTCACGCGCACCATGAGCAAGGCGTTCGCGTTCGCCGGCGGCCGCGTCGGCTACCTCGCGGCCGACCCGGCCGTGGTCGACGCGGTGCTGCTGGTGCGGCTGCCGTACCACCTGTCCTCGCTCACCCAGGCCGCCGCGCGGGCGGCGGTCGGCCAGGCGCCGGCGCTGCTGTCCACAGTGGACGCCATCAAGCGGCAGCGGGACCGGATCGTCGACGAGCTCCGGAAGGACGGCCTGACCGTCGCCGACAGCGACGCCAACTTCGTGCTGTTCGGACGCTTCGACGACCAGTCGGCGGTGTGGCACGCGCTGCTCGACCGCGGCGTGCTCGTGCGCGATGTGGGGTTGGCCGGGTGGTTGCGCGTCACCGCCGGCACGCCGGAGGAGACCGACGCGTTCCTGCGGGCGATCAGAGAGGTTCTGTAAATGGGACGCGTCGGGCGCGTTGAACGCAACACCCACGAGAGCAAGGTGCTCGTGCGGGTCGACCTCGACGGGTCGGGCTCGCTGGACATCGCGACCGGCATCGGGTTCTACGACCACATGCTGTCCCAGCTCGGCAAGCACGGCGGGTTCGACCTGCGCGTGCACACCACCGGCGACCTCGAGGTCGACGCGCACCACACGGTCGAGGACACCGCGCTCGCGCTCGGCACCGCCTTCGCCGACGCGCTCGGCGACAAGACCGGCCTCACCCGGTTCGGCAGCGCGATCGTGCCGCTCGACGAGGTCCTGGTGCAGGCGAGTGTCGACCTGTCGGGGCGCCCGTACGTGGTGCACGACGAGCCGACGAACATCGCCCCCTACATCGGCCCGGTGTACCCGACGAGCCTCACCCGGCACATCTGGGAGTCCTTCGGGCACACGGCGAAGATCACCCTGCACGTGAGCGTGCTGCGGGCGTCGCGGCCGGGTGCGCAGCCCGACGCGCACCACGTGGTCGAGGCGCAGTTCAAGGCCGTGGCGCGGGCACTGCGCGAGGCCGTCGCGGTCGACCCGCGCAATGCCGGGCAGGTGCCGAGCACGAAAGGCGTCCTGTGAGTGGCGTACTCACTGTCGTTCTTTTCGCGCTCGGCGGCGTACTCATCGGTGGGGCGTGGTCGATGCGCCAGCAGGGCGCGTCGACCAAGGCCGTGGCGCTGTTCGGGGTGATGGCGCTCATGTCGGTGACGGCCGGGGCGCTGCGGCTCGTCTACGGCTGAGTTGTCCTTGAAGGCGGAGGAGGCGACGACGATGGCAACGGTGGTGGTGCTCGACCACGGGTCGGGCAACCTGCGGTCCGCGCAGCGCGCGCTGGCCCGCGTCGGCGCCGACGTCACGGTCACCGGTGATCTCGACGCGGCGAAACGGGCCGACGGCCTGGTGGTGCCCGGGGTCGGCGCGTTCGCGGCCGTGATGGCCGGCATCGACGCGATCAACGCCGGCCCGGTGATCGCCGACCGGGTGCGCGCCGGCGCGCCGGTGCTCGGCATCTGCGTCGGGATGCAGGTGATGTTCGCGTCGGGCACCGAGCACGGCGTGGAGACGAAGGGGCTCGGGCTCGTGCCGGGCGACGTGACCCGACTCGACGCGCCGGTGGTGCCGCACATGGGCTGGAACGTCGTCCGGTGGCCGGAGAACGCCCGCCTCGCCGACGGGCTGGCCGAGAACGAGCGCTTCTACTTCGTCCACTCGTATGCGGCCCGGCCGACGGCGGGCCTCGACGGGGCCGCGCTGACCGACCACGGCGGACAGTTCGTCGCCGCGTTCGACACGGGCGTGCTCGCGGCGACCCAGTTCCACCCGGAGAAGTCCGGCGACGCCGGTGCGACCCTGCTGCGGAACTGGGTCCGGTCTCTCGGTGGCTAAGGAGCGTGCTCTCCGGAGGGCCGCGCGGCTCGCCGAAGCGGAGGCCGAACGGGCGCGGCGGGCCCGGGCCGTGCGGCGCCGGGCCCTCGTGCGCCGGCTGCGGCCGCGCCGGCCGAAGGTGGGGCGAACGGGACGGATGTTCGCCCGTCGCCCACCCGGTCAGCGCGCCGCGATCGTGACCGGCTGCGTGGGTGTGCTGGTATTGGTCTGGCTACTCGTAGGGTCCCTGACGCTGCGCGTAGCGATTACCGTGCTCGTTGTGCTCGTCGCACCGGCCCTGGTGGTGCTGACATTCGACCGGAGGATCTGACGTGACCCTGACCCTGCTGCCCGCTGTGGACGTGTCCGACGGCCAGGCCGTGCGCCTGGTACAGGGCGCGGCCGGCAGCGAGACGGTCTACGGCGATCCGCTGGAGGCGGCCCTCGCCTGGCAGCGCGACGGGGCCGAGTGGATCCACCTGGTCGACCTCGACGCGGCGTTCGGGCGCGGCTCCAACCACGAACTGCTGGCCGACGTGGTGAAGAAGCTCGACGTGGCCGTGGAACTGTCCGGCGGCATCCGCGACGAGGACACGCTGCTGCGCGCGCTCGCCACCGGCGCGGCCCGGGTGAACCTGGGCACCGCCGCGCTGGAGAACCCGGCGTGGTGCGACTACGTGTGCGGCCGTTTCGGCGACAAGGTGGCCGTCGGGCTCGACGTGCGCGGCGAGACCCTGCACGCCCGTGGCTGGACCAAGCCGGGCGGGAACCTGTTCGAGGTGCTCGAACGGCTCGAGCTGGCCGGGTGCAGCCGGTACGTCGTCACCGACGTGCAGCGCGACGGCACGCTCACCGGTCCCAACATCACGCTGCTCCTGCAGGTCTGCGAGCGCACCGAGAAGCCGGTGATCGCCAGCGGCGGCATCGCGAAGCTCGACGACCTCCGCGCCGTGGCGGCCCTGGAGCCGGTGGGCGTCGAGGGTGTCATCGTCGGCAAGGCCCTGTACGCGAGCGCGTTCACGGTCGACGAGGCGCTGCGCGCGTTGCGTTCCGCATGACAGTCCGGCGGTTCGGTTCGGGCGGGCCGTGGGAGGAGGCCGTCGGGTACTCGCGGGTGGTCGCGGCCGGTCCGTGGCTGATGACCGCCGGGTGCACGGCGACCGTCGACGGAGAGGTCGTCCACGTCGGTGACGCGGGTGCGCAGGCCCGCACGGCGTTCTCGATCGCGGTGGAGGCGCTGGCCGGTGCCGGTGCCGGCCTCGCCGAGGTGGTGCGCACGAGGATGTACGTCCGCGACCGGGCCGACGCGGCCGCGGTCACCGCCGCGCACGCCGAGTTCTTCCGCGACGTCCGCCCGGTGACCGCGCTCTATGTCGTTGCCGGATTTCTGCACCCCGACCACCTGGTCGAGGTCGAGGTGGAGGCGTACAAGCCGTGAGTTCCGTTGCGGTTCGCGTGATTCCGTGTCTGGACGTCGACGCCGGGCGGGTGGTCAAGGGCGTCAACTTCGTCAACCTGCGTGACGCCGGCGACCCGGTCGAGCTGGCCGCCGCCTACGACGCGGCCGGCGCCGACGAGCTGGTGTTCCTCGACGTCACCGCGTCGTCCGACGGCCGGGCCACGATGCTCGACGTGGTGCGCCGCACCGCCGAGACCGTGTTCATCCCGCTGTGCGTCGGCGGCGGCGTGCGCGCGGTCTCCGACGTCGACACGCTGCTGCGGGCCGGCGCCGACAAGGTCGGTGTGAACACGGCGGCGATCGCGCGACCCGAGCTGATCAGCGAGATCGCCGAACGGTTCGGCAGCCAGGTGCTCACGTTGTCACTCGACGTCCGCCGCAACGCCGAGGGCTCGTTCGAGGTGACCACGCACGGCGGCCGCCGCGGCACCGGCATCGACGCCATCGGGTGGGCGTCGCGGGCGGCCGACCTCGGCGCCGGCGAGATCCTGTTGAACTCGATGGACCGCGACGGCACCAAGGACGGCTTCGACCTGGAGCTGATCACCGCCGTGCGGGCCGCGGTGTCGATCCCGGTGATCGCGTCGGGCGGCGCGGGCGCGGTGGACCACTTCCCGCCGGCCGTGGCGGCCGGCGCCGACGCGGTGCTCGCGGCCAGCGTCTTCCACTTCGGCGAGCTGCGCATCGGCGACGTCAAGCGGGAGCTGACCGCGGCCGGGGTGCCGGTCCGCTGACCGGGCGTGTCGCCGGGGAGCGTTCCGGGTAGTTTCCTTCCTCGTGGACCTAGGCGACTCCGCTTCGTCGATCACGTTCATCTGCGCGCTGGCGATGGTGGTCGGCGTGCTCGGCGTGATCATCCCGTTGGTGCCGGGCGTGATCCTGTGCTGGACGGCCACCGTCGTGTGGGCGATCTTCGGTGACGTCGAGAGCGCGGGCCGGTGGGCGGTGGTCGCGATCGCCACGTTCGTCGCGATGCTGGGCCTGGTGGCGAAGTACGCCTGGCCCGGTCGCAACCTCAAGCGCAGCGGCGTACCCAACCTGACCCTGCTCGCCGGTGGCGCGCTGGGTCTGGTCGGGTTCTTCGTGATCCCGATCGTGGGGCTGCCGATCGGTTTCATCCTCGGCGTGTGGCTCGCCGAGTGGCGCCGGATGGGTGACAGCAAGCTCGCGTGGCCGTCGACGAAGTCGGCCCTGAAGGCGGCGGGGCTGTCGATGCTCATCGAGCTGAGCACCGCGCTCGTGATCGCGGGAACGTGGGCGGTCGGGCTGGCGGCGACCTAGGCGGCACCTAGAACACGAATGTTTCGCGCCATCGCTTTCCATCGAAGCTACTGCACGGTAACCTCAGCGACGCTTGTGATTGTCGACACGTCACGTCCGAGGAGGTTCGATGCGACGCGTTGCCGGCATTCTGCTCGTCACGCTCGGAGCGTTCGGGATCACGCTCGGATTGTTGATGCCGACGGTCATATACGACCGCCTCGCTGTCGCACCCCTCGACCCCGACAGCGAGACCGTCGCGCAGGGCACGAACATGACGGTCTTCTACCCGGGCGCGCTGGCCTCGGGCGGGAACCCGATCCGCACCGACGCGACGGTCACGGCGCGCCGCATCGTCAGCGGCAAGTTCGACGCCCCCGAGGTCGAGCTCAACGGCGACGTGGCGCTGTGGCGGGTCGGCCTGGTGGTGGAGGACGAGCGCGGCACGCTCATCAACGCCATCGAGCAGTGGGTGTGTGTCGACCGGCGCACCGCCGAGGGCCTCCAGGACTGCGAGCAGCAGAAGATCGACGACGGCACCACCGAGGCCACCAACGTCGACCAGAGCGGCCTGCAGTACAAGTTCCCGTTCGACACCCAGCGCAAGGACTACGACTTCTTCGACGTGACGCTGCGCAAGGCGCTGCCGATCTCCTACGACGGTGAGGAGTCGGTCAACGGCCTCGCCACGTACCGGTTCGTGCAGAAGATCGACCCGGTGAAGCTGGAGTCGCGGGAGGTCCCGGGCACCCTGTTCGGCGGCGAGGCCGCGAACATCACCGTCGACCGCATGTACCAGAACACGCGCCGGATCTGGGTGGAGCCGCGCACCGGCCAGATCGTCAAGGGCGAGGAGGAGCAGAAGCAGTTCCTCCGCGGTCCCAACAACCGCGAGTTCGTGGTGCTGGGTGGCACCCTCGCGTGGACCCCGCAGACCGTGCAACGGCAGGTCGACGCGGCCCGCGACGCCTCCGACCAGTTGGTGCTTCTGACCCGCACCGGGCCGATCGTGCTGTGGACGGTCGGCGGGCTGATGGTCATCGGCGGCCTGCTGCTCCTGCTGATGCGTCCGGGCGGTTCTCCGGCGAGCCGGCACCGCGGCCGCCGTACCCGCGATCCCGAGCCGGAGCCGGTACCGACGGGCTGAGCAAACCGCCGGCCCAGCCACTGGATAGTCGCGGCGGCGGCTAACGCCGCCGCAACACCATTGCGAGGTTCCACGACACGACCTCGCGCACCACCGGGACCCGCACCACCCAGCGGGCCCACCACGGGTGATACCTCGGCAGGAAGTGGACCAGGTCCGCCTGTCCGGTGCGCCGCGCCCATTTCAGGGCGGCATTGATCGAGATGGGGTAGAGGCTGTGACCGAAACGGTTCTTCGGCTCGTGACCCGTCCGGCGGAGATAGCGGCGGGCGGCGTACCCACCACCGAGGTAGTGCCAGGGCGCCGTCTCGTGCCCGCCCCAGGGCGACCACCACGGCGTGAACGACACGAACACGGTTCCGCCGGGACGCGTCACGCGGACCATCTCGTCGAGCATCTTGTGCGGGTCGGGCACGTGCTCGAGCACGTTGGACGAGTAGCACACGTCGAACCACCCGTCGGCGAACGGCAGCGCCATCCCGCTCGCGCGCACCATGCCCGCCGCCGGCCCGCCACGCGCCGACAGTTCGCCCGCGTCCGGGTCGACGCCGATGTAGCCGGCGCCCGCGGCGCGGAACGCGTCGGCGAAGTAGCCGGGGCCGCCGCCGACGTCGAGCATGCTTTTTCCATCGAGCGGGGTATATGCCTTGAGGAGCCGTACCGAGTCCGCGGCGAGCTCGGAGTAGAAGCGGTCGGGCTCGGTCTGCTCCACGAGGAAGGCCCGGAACAGCCGCACCGAGCGGTCGAGGGTCGCCAGTCGCGTCATGGGAGCCGGCCATGAATCTGCTCGTCACAACGTGGCGCGATACGTCGCATCCGGACTCCGGTGGCTCGGAACGGTATGTGGAGAAGATCGCCGTCGGCCTGGCGGCGAGGGGTCACGACGTCACCGTGCTCTGCCCGCGGCACCCGAACAGCATGGTCGACGAGACCGTCGACGGGGTCCGCTACCTGCGCCGGGGCGGCCGGTTCACGGTCTACCTGTGGGCGCTGGTCGCGGTGCTGCGGCTGCGTCCCGACCTGGTGGTCGACGTGCAGAACGGCATGCCGTTCCTGACCCGCCTGGTGGCCCGCTGCCCGGTGGTCGTGCTCGTGCACCACCTCCACAAGCTGCAGTGGCGGTCGTGGTTCGGCCCGGTGCTGGGCCGCGTCGGCTGGTGGCTGGAGTCGTGGGTGGCGCCGCGGGTGTACCGGGGCTGCCGCTACGTCACCGTCTCGGAGCACACGAAGGCGGAGCTGGCCGGGCTCGGAATCGCGCCGGACCGGGTCACCGTGGTGCCGAACGGGCTCGACCCGGTGCCACGGGTGCACGGCGAGCGTGACCCGCGGCCGCTGCTGGTCGCGGTGAGCCGGCTCGTGCCGCACAAGCGCATCGAGCACGCGGTCGAGGCGGTCGCCCGGCTCAGCGCCCGCTGGCCCGACCTGCGGCTGGAGATCATCGGGCGCGGACCGTCGGCCGACCCGATCGCCGCCTACGCCGAGGAGCTGGGTGTCGGCGACCGGGTGACCCTGCACGGCTTCGTCGACGAGCGGACCAAGCACGAGATCCTGGCCCGCTCGTGGGTGCACCTGTGCCCGTCGGTGAAGGAGGGCTGGGGCATCGTGGTGATGGAGGCCGGCGCCCACGGGGTCCCGACGGTGGCCTACCACGCCGCCGGCGGCGTGGGGGAGTCGATCCTCGACGGCGAGACCGGCATGCTCGCCGACGACCTCGACGGGTTCGTCGCGGCGACGGAGCACCTGCTGCGGTGCGGGCTCTCGCGCGTCGTGCTCGGCGAGGGCGCCCGCAAGTACGTGGCGGGGTTCGAGTGGGAGCACAGCGTCCGTGGTTTCGACCGGGTCGTGCGCGGGATCCTGCACGGTCGGGAGATCGGTGCGCCGCGCCGGGCGCCGGCCACGGTCAAGGGCTGAAGCTGGGTGCGAACGACGACGGCCGGCCCGATCGGGCCGGCCGTGACCTGTGTTCAGCGCTGTCCGTACGGGACGACGTCGCGCTCCTTGACCGTCTTGCTGTTGAACGTGGCCTCGACCTTCTTGTCGGGCGCGTTGTTCGACACGATGGCCACCGTGGCACCTACGCCGAGCGCGACGCCGAGAATGGCGGAGAGCACAATGCCTGCGATCGCGTACACGGGTGGCCTCCTCGGTGGACCCCAGTCATGTCGTACCGCTTCCGGCGACGGACATGAATGTACTCGCCGGTAACCTACGTCGCAACCACGCGCCGAACGCCACGAGGACGGCCAGTGCCGCCGCCGCGTCGGCCGCCAGCACCGTCGCGCGGGCGGCCGCGTGGCCGGTCACCCCGGCCGGTGGTTCGGAGATGGGACCGGGGACCCGGTACAGCGCCAGCCACCGCCCGTCGTGGACCCGCGTGAGCCCGGCCAGCTCCGCCGGCTCGACGGTGCCCGGGGTGCCGTACTCCACCAGCACCCAGCCGATCCCGAGGCGGGCGAGCCGTCCGGGGTCGCCGATCGCGGCGCCGACCTGGGCCGCCCGCTGGTCCTCGCCGCGCAGCGCCTCGTCACCGACCACGAGCGTGTCGTCGACGACGGCGGAGCGGGTGAGGAAGCGGGGCGCGGGGTCGAGCTGGGTGCGCCGGTCGTTCCACCCGAACTGCCGGAACGGCTGGAACGGCAGCACGAGCACGTCGCCGCGGTGCGGGTCACGGGCGAGCTCGGCGCGCACGGTGTACCAGTCCCGCGGGTAGCGGACGGGCTCCAGTTGCCCGCCGACGCCCCAGGCCAGCCCCGGCAGGAGGGCGACAGGCAGCAGCGCCGCGCCCACGAGGATGGCCGAGGCCAACCACCCCCCGCGATCTTGGACACTTGTGCATCGAAATCGATGTAGGAGTGTCCAAGATCGCGAAATGAGGGTCTGGGCGGTCATGGCGCAGCCCAGCGAGGCGGCCAGGGCCCACCAGGCCACCCACTTCTGGCCGTCGCGCAGCAGGCCGGCGCCGGGGACCTCGGCCACCAGCCAGCGCAGCACCGCGTCGGGGCCCGGCACGGTCGCGGCGACGGCCAGCACCACGCCGGCCGCCGCGAGCCCGGCCAGCGCCACCACCGGTGCCCGCCCCCAGGTCGCCGTCAGCCGCCAGAGGCCGTAGCCACCGGCCGCCACCAGGAGCAGCGCGACGAGCGGCACCAGTAACCCGCCCCGGCCGGCGGGCACGGCGTCGGCGTTCCAGATGCCACCCAGTCCCAGCACGCTGACCACGGCCCCGCCCGGACCCTCGCCGCGGGCGGCGAACGCGTCGACGGCGGCCGGATCGGACGCGCCGTTGCCGGCGGCGCCGTGCAGCAGGCCGGGCAGCCACCAGGGCGCGTTGAGCCCGACCGCGAGCGCGAGGGTCAGGGGTGCCCGCCGCATCCCGGCCGCGGCGACCGCGACCCCGGCGGCGAGCACTCCGCCGGTCGGCACCAGCGCCGCCGGCGCGCAGGCCAGCACCAGCGCGGGCCAGCCACCGGGCTCGCCCCGGCGGACCTTCAGCCCGGCCGCGAACACCCACGGCAGGCAGGCGTACGCCACCAGCACCGACCAGTGACCGATGAGCAGCCGCTCGGCCACGTACGCCGACCACGTGTAGAACGTCGCCGCGACCAATGGCGCACCCGGCGCGAGCCGGGCCATCCCGTAGGCGGCCGCCCACACCGTGAGCAGCAGGACCGCCTTCTGCAGCAGGTCACCCGGTACCACGGTGGTCGCGAGCGCGACCACCGCGTCGGCGGGTACGGCCCGGGGCAGCGCCGACCCCAGCCCCACGCTCTCGGGCAGCAGCGGCTGCCGGGGCGTGAAGACCATGTCGTAACGCAGCACGAAGCCCGGTGCGAGAGCCGGCCCGACGATCACGAGCGCCGGCACCACGCACGCGGCGGCCAACAATCGCGATCGATGCGTCACGGACCCTCCCGGTCGACGGTGATCCCCGCTAGAGTCTGGATGTTACCGACCGGTAATGGAGGTCCGATGACGGTCACCGTCGACCGGCCCGGCCGCGTGCACCGCCAGGCGCTGATCGTCTCGGTCGCGTCGCTCGGGAGCAACGCGTCGAGCTACGTGTTCACGGTGGTCGCCGCGCGACTGCTGGTCCCGGCGTCGTTCGGCGAACTCTCCGCGCTGATGGCGGTGCTGGTGGTCGGCGTCGTGCCGGCGATGAGCGTGCAGACCGGCGTCGCCCTGTACGTGGCGGCGGGCCGCCGCGAGATCAGGGCGGCGGTCGGCCTCGGGCTGTGGCTGGGCGCGGCCGTCGGCGCGCTCGCGCTCGCCGGTGCGCCGGTGCTGGTGGGGCTTCTGCACCTGCGCGGCGCCGGCCCGGCCCTCGTGCTGCCGGTGGCGCTCATGGCGTTCCCGGTGCTCGGCGCGCTGTCCGGCGTGCTGCAGGGCCGCCAGCGGTTCGGCCGGCTCGCGCTGGTGATGGGCCTCGACACCGCGCTGCGGATCGGCGGCGCGATCGTCGGCCTGCTCGTCGGCCGCAGCCCCACGGCCGCGCTGGTCGGGCTGGCCACGGGCATCCTGCTGGCGACCGCGGCCGCTTTCGTCCTCTGTGGACAGCCGCGGCCGGCGCGGCCGCCGCGGGCCCTGCTGCGCGGCGTGGCCCACGCCGGCTACGCCACGGTCGGGCTGGTGGTGCTGCTCAACCTCGACGTGATCCTGGCCCGCAACGTGCTGCCGGCGCACGGGTCCGGGGTGTACGCGGTCGGGCTCGTGCTCACCAAGGCCGCCTACTGGCTGCCGCAGGCCGTCGCCGTGGTCGTGCTGCCGCGGCTGGCCGACCCCGCGAACCGGCGGTCGGTGCTGCGCGCCGGTGTGCTCGCGGTGGTCGCGATCGACGCGCCGGTGGTGCTGCTGGCGGTGCTCGTCGGCCCCGACCTCCTACCGGTCATCGGCGGTGCCGGATACCGCGGGGAGCCCGTCGTCCTGTGGCTGTTCGCGCTCACCGGGTCGCTGCTTGCCGTTGCCCAGCTGCTGCTGTTCTCCCGCGTCGCGAGCGGCGACATGCGGTCGATCCTCGCGGTCTGGCTCGGGATCGTCCTGGAGATCTGCCTTGTCGCGTGGCGGTTCCACGGGTCGGTCACCGCCGTCTCCAGCGCCGCCGCCACCGTCGCCGGCCTGCTCGTCGTGCTCGGCCTGATCGTCGAGGCGCGGGGTGTCGGTGCGCGGAGTGTCGGGGTCGGCGGCGTCGGGGTCGGGCGTTCCGGGGACCGGCACAGCGGCGGCCGCGACCCCGGCGCAGACCGCGACCAGCATGGCGGCCTGGGCGACCCAGCCGTAGGCCCAGTCCTGCCCGTGCCCGCTCAACCGGCCGGCGACCGCGACCACGCCGGCGACCCCCGCACCGCCGAGCACCACCCAACCGAGCGACCGCGGGTACAGCTGCCGAAGCAGCGCACCGGCGAGCACCAGCACCACCCCGAGCACGCCGGCGATCGCGGTCGCCAGGACCAGCACGGCTAGCGCGAACACGATCGCCGCGCTCCGTCCCGGTCCCGTCGCTCTGTCCGGGGCCGACCAGCGACGGCGCAGCGGCGGCACGACGGCCAGCACCACGACGAGCAGCACCGCCCCCGCGCCGAGCGCGAGGCCCGACCGGTACGTGCCGTCGGGCGTGAACGTCAGCACGACGACGCCCCCGGCGCCCTCCGGCACCTCCCACGCCTGCTGCCAGCCGTCGACGCGGGTGGCGGTGAGCGGCCGGCCGTCGAGGGTCGCGCGCCAGCCCGCGTTGGCGTTCTCCGGAACCACCAGCAGCGCCCGCGGACCCGCGGCGACGCGGACCCGGCGCTCCGTGTCCTCCCAGCGCTGCACGGTCGTCGCCCGTTGGGTCGGCGCGTCCACCGCCGCGGCACCGCTGCCCGGCGCGGTGGCGGCGTCGCCGGTCGGCCGCAGCACGGCGTCCTGGCCGAGGAACGACTCCGACGGGTTGACGCGCAGGTGGTGCTCGCCGGCGGACAGGTCGAGCTGGTCGGCGGCGAACAGGTCGCAGATCCGCACCGGCAGCGGCGTGCGGTCGTGGTACTCGGCGAGGGTGCCGCTCACCGAGGTCGGCAGCCGGACCCCGTCGATCTCGACCGACGGGCCGTAGCCGCACGGCACCTCGAACCGGGTATCGGCCGGTACGGGCTTCCTGAGATCGGCGAGCGCCGGCAGGTCGACCTCGGCGAACCCGACGGTGGCCTCGGCGCGGCCACCACCGCGCCGGTCGACCAGGCGCGGTTCGTAGCCGGTCACCACGATGTCGACGCGGTCGGTGGTCACCGCCGGGAACGTGGCGCTGCCGTCGGCGCGCAGGAACGCGATCCGGGTGCCCGCCGGCGTGCGCAGCTCGATGCCGTGCGGCCGGGACCCGACCGGCCGGCCCGGGAACCGCACCGTGATCCGGTCGAGCGTGCGCTGGCCCTGCCACTGCAGCCGCAGCGTCGGCGCGCCGTCGCCGAGGTCGGCGAGCCAGGCGGTGGTCGGGTCACCGTCGACCGCGGCGAGCGGCGTGACGCGCGTGTCACCGGCCAGCCACGACGAGGCGCCGACGATCATCGACCCGGGCAGCAGCGGTGCCGGTCCGCGCGGTTTCGGCACCGCGGTGAGGCTCAGCCCGTAGCGGGCGTCGCGCGGCGTGCGGAACAGGCGGTCGAGGCCCTGCGGCTCCTCGCCGGACCGGGCCAGGTTGACGTCGCAGCGCACGGTGCCCGGGTTGATGTCGGGCGACTCGTAACAGGCCGGCCGCGCCTCCGGTCCCCGCGTGAACACGTACGTCGGCGCCCCGCTCGCGGTGCTCTGGTCGCTGGGGACCCGCAACGCGCGGCGCATCGCGATCCCCGGCAGGCTGAGCTCGGAGATGCCGACGTCACCGGTCGTGTTGCCACCGAAGACGTCGAGCACAGTGACGCGCACCGTCGTGGTGAGGCCGTCGGGCGCCGCGTAGGTGATGTCGTTGCCGAGCCGCACGTTGTGGTCGATCGAGCCGCGGTCGGTGGTGATCCGGAACCGGGTCACCCGCCAGCCGACGCGCACGTCCTCCACCCAGCGCAGGCCCACCCGCTGGATCTTGCGTGGGGTGTCGAGCGTGACCTCCAGCCACTGCCCCTGCGGTCCGTTCGCGCTCGCGCTGTGCCAGGCCGTCGCGATGTCGCCGTCGATCGCGGAGAAGGGCAGCCGGGACGGGTCGATGCCGACCACGGAGTCGGCGAAGCTCTCCGCCGTGGACGCGTTGACCGCCCGCACGCCCTGGTACTCCGCGGTGGTCAGGTGCTCGGTGCCGGCGACGGGCAGGATGTCGAGCGTCGGGCGGTCCTGGCGGGCCTGCTCGGTGGCCGTCAGGGTGTGGCTGAGGTTGTCGCGGACGAGGCCGACGTTGCGTTCCCGCGATCTCAGCCCGTCGGTGACGAGGAACGGGCCCTGCCACCGCTGCGCGTCCGGTGGCAGGTCGCCGGCCAGCACGGCCGGCCGGTCGTAGGTGATCGCGCCCTGCTCCAGCAGCGGAAGCATCGACTCCGGGCCGCCGCTGACAGCCGCCACCTCGTCCATCGGCACCGTCCGTGCCAGGGGGATGTCGTGCTGGACCTCGTAGATCTCGATGGCCTGCGGGGGCAGTTCACCGTCGTCGACCGGGCTGCGTTGCCAGTCGGCCGGTGCGCGGGTCGGCCCGAACGCCTTCGCGAGGGTAAGGCCGCCGGAGCGCTGGAGCGCCTGCCGGAGCACGGCGATCGGCGGGGTGTCCGGCCGGGACCGGTCGATGTCGTTGCGCAGCAGCACGAACCGGTAGCCGTTGCGGGCGAGGTACTTCGACAGGCCGGGGGAGCCCTGGCCGCTGGCGAGCACCTGCTCGACCGTGTCGAGGAAGCGGGTGTTGCCCGCGGAGCCCAGCGGCACCTGGCTCCGCAGCGCCCAGGGTGCGCCCGCGAGCGGCTGGATCGGCTCGTCGACGGTGCGGCCCCAGGTGTAGAGGCCGAAGCCGGTGCCGGGGACGAGGAGCGTGCGGGCCTGCCGGTCCTGGTTCTCCAGCCAGCCGGCGGCCTGCCGCCAGTAGCCGGGGAGGTCGCTCCAGCCCGGCCCGGGACGCAGCGCGAACAGCCAGGCGGGTGCCGCCACGACCACGATGAGCACGGCCATCACGGCGGTGGCCACGGCCGGCGCCGGCACGTTCCGTTCGGGGACCCTGATGGATCTGATCCCGATGCCCCATCGCCGGTGTGCCTTCGTCTGGAACGCTTTCGTCCGGACGACCGCCGGCAGCAGCGTGAGCGCGTGGGCGAGCCCGAGCGCGATCGGCAGGCGCAGCACCGGTTCGATCTTGTGGACGTTGCGCAGCGGCGCCAGCGGCCCGTCGAGCAGGTCGCGGGCGACGTTGGAGAACGGCGAGTCGAGCGAGCCGACGAACCCGACGGTCAGCATGGCGACGCCGGTCAGCAGCGACAGCACCAGGAACCGCCGTTCCGGCAGTCCGCGCGCGGCCAGTCCGGCGAGCCCGACGGCGGCGACGACCGCGGTCGCGGCCATCAGCACCGGGTTGTCGATCAGCATGAACCCGGCCGGCCACCACGGCTCGCCCTCGACGACGTAGGCGACCCACTGGTTGGTGCCCCGTACCGCCTGGAAGAGCGAGACGACCCCGGTGGTGTTCGTCGACGACTCGACGAAGCTGAGGAACGGCAGGCTGTACCGGCCGAGCAGGAACAGCGGCAGCAGCCACCACAGCACCGCGCCGGTCACCGCCACCACCCACCACGCGGTGAGCGCCAGGTGGCGCCGGGTGAACCGCCGGGTCAGCATCCACAGGCCCGGCAGCACCATCACCATCACGACGATGGCCGCGTTGACGCCGCCGATGCACAGCACCGCGATCCCCGACAGCGCCGCGGCGCGGCGCGGGTGCCGCGGGTGGACCAGCGGCAGCAGGACCCACGGCAGCAGCGCGGCCGGCAGCATCTCCGCCGAGACCGGCCCGATCTCGGTGAGCATCCGCGGCGCCAGCGCGTACGCCAGCGCGCCGAGGTGCTGGCTGACCGGGTTGCCGATGCCCAGCTTGCGGGTCAGTAGCATCACCCCGCCGAACGCGAGGCACAGCAGCAACGCGCCCCACAGCCGCTGCGTGACCCACATCGGCACGCCCAGCGCCTGCCCGACCGCGAAGAACGGGCCCATCGGGAACAGGTAGCCGTACGCCTGGTTCTGCAGTTCACCCGACGTGGCCATCGGGTTCCACAGGTGCAGCGAGCGCTCCATGAACCCGGTCGGGTTGACCGCCAGGTCGAGCTTGGTGTCGAACGTGACCCGGCCGGGGCGCTGCACGAACGAGACCAGCACCAGGGCGAACAGGCAGCCGACCGTCGACGGGTTGCGACGGACGGCTTCCCTCACGCGCGACATGTGGACCTACCTCGATCGATATGCTGGCGCGCGTGACGGACGCCGAGCGGGCATGGTTGCGGGCCCGTGAGGTGGTGGGCCTCTACGGCGACCCGAGCGTGCCGTGGAGCATCGTTCTGCAGGCCACTCTGGGTGAGCCGCTGAACCCCGGCGTGCTGCTGGGGCGGCTGGCCGCGCTCGCCGGCCGGTTCCCGCACCTGGGCGGCGCGCCGTCCGTGGTGTCCTCCGGCCGGCCGGAGGACGTGCGGGCCGACTTCGCGAGCCGTATATACGATGGTCGATCCCCGCTGGTCCGGGTGGCTGTTCTCGACCGGACGCTGCTGCTGGCCGCCCATCACGGCGCCGTCGACGGGCTCGGGCTGCTGGCGCTGCTCGGTGCCGCCGTCGACCGGCCGGTGCGCACCGGGGTCGTGGGGATGCGCGACCGGGAGATCGCCCCGTCGTTCGCGCTGGCCGCCGCCCGGCGGGTCGGCGAGGCCGTGTTCGCGCCGCCGATGCGGCTGCGCTCGGTCCCCTCGGAGGCCGACGGCGAGGTCCTGGTCTCGGCGGACCTGCCGCGCCTGGGCGTCGGCACCGCCGCGGTGACCGCCGCCGCGGCCTCCGTCGTGCGCGAGTGGAACCGGCGACGGCGCGGCCGCATGGTGGCGGCGATCGGCGCGTCGCGCCGTGACGGCGACGACCTCACGCCCGAGCACCGTGCGGCATACCTGCGCCTGCGGCTCCCGCCCGGCACCGACCGCGCCTCGGTGCGCGCCATGCTCGAGAACCAGCGCCTCGAGCCCGACTTCCCGCCGTCGCGCAACCCGCTGCTGCGCCTGGGCGCGCGGGCGCTGGCCGGCCGGCTGGGCGCCACGTTCCTCGCGTCGAACCTCGGCGCCGTCGAGGTCGGCCCGCCGGTGGCGGCGCTGACGTTCTTTCCCCAACCGAGCGGACCGGTGGGGGTGGCCATCGGCGTGGTCAGCACGGCCGGGTCGACGTCGCTGACCGTGCGGGCCCGCCGCCGCGACCTCACCGATGCCGCCGCGTCGGACCTGCTCGCCCGCCTTGTCGCGGCCGTGCGGAGTTAGCGCTACTTTCTGCACGACGGGGGCTGGCAACCGAAGTCCGAGAGGGCGGAGAAGAAGATCGCCCTGATGTCGCCGGGCTGCTGGGCGACGTACACCCGACCGTCGACCGCCCGCGAGATCTCGTTGAGCTCGTTGACGTCGATGCCGTCGCCGAGGCCCATGAACAGGATCGGCAGCGGGCGCCGCGGGTCGGCGAGCTTCTGCAGCTCACCGATCAGCTGGGCGCGGCCGATGCTGTTGTCGTCGTCGTTCTTGCCGTCGGTGGCGATCAGGACGATGTTGATGCGGCCGGGCATCCACGTGCGGCGGGCCTCCTGGTACGCGGCGAGCGTGGTGTCGTAGAGGCCGGTGTCGCCGTCGGATTTCGCCTTGATGCCGCCCAGCGTGCCGATGATGCGGCTGCGCTGGTCGGACAGCGGACCGGTGGGCACCAGCACCTGGTAGTCGCGGTCGCCCTCCATCCGCGTGGAGAACACCCAGATCCCGAGCTCGGTCGCGTCGAGGAGCAGCCCCACGCCCTCCTGGCCGGCCTGCATCATGAGGCTCAGCCTCGTCTGGCCGTTCGGCGTCCGTTCGTTCATCGACCCGGAGACGTCGATGACCGCGAGGATGCGCGCCGACAGCTGCACGCCGGTCCAGCGGCTGAGCACCTGGACCAGCTCGTCCTCGGTGGGCATGGCGACGGGCGCGATCGGTTCGGTGCTCACCCGGCTGGCGCTCGGAGACGGGTCCTTCGTGGTCGGCGGGGTGCCGTCGGGGTCGCGGAAGCCGGCCTTCTGCAGCTGGTCGCGGGCGTCGGGACGCAGGAGCCGGTCGAGGAACGTGGTGGCGGCGGTGACCTCCGCCTTCTGCGTTCCCGGTAGCACGACGTACGGGAAGTCCAGCGTGGGCACCGTCTCGCCCGGGTAGCTGGCGACCAGCGAGGTCGCCGCGCCGCCGCGCGCGTTGTGCCGCAGCAGCGCCTGCTCGGACGTGAAGAACGCCGGGAGGCTGCCGGCGCCGCCACCGGCCTCCGGCAGCTTCAGGTAGAGGTCGGCCGCCCGCGGGACCACGTACTGGGTGAGCCGGCGCAGCACCAGCGACTCCGCCGGACCCGCGTCGGGCCGCTTCGCGGTGGCGGCCTGCACGCCTACGAGGCCGGCCACGCCCACCGGGTCGGCGGCCGGGTCGGGGATGCCGATCGGCAGGGTGGCGCCCTGGGTGCCGAGCAGGTCGGACCACGGCACGGGCCGTTGCGGCCAGCCCAGGTTCCGGGCGGCCGGCTCGGTGAGCGCGACCACCACCGGCGTCGTCGCGATCGACGTGCCGCTCGCCGGCAGCGTGAACGCGCCGCGGGCCTGCGCCCGGCCGAGCCAGAACGTCGACTCCGGCACCCACACCTGCGGGAGCGTGCCCGGTGGCGGGTTGGCCAGGATCTCGGCGTACCCGGCGGAGTCGCGGGCCGAGACCCGCACCTCGGCGCACGATCCCGCGGCACCCGATCCGGCCAGTTCGCCGAGCGCCGGTGCGATCGCGGGTGCGGCCGCGACCTCGAGCACCACCGGGTCGTCGCACTTCTCGGCACCGAGGGCGGCGTTGATCCAGGTGACACTCGCCCACGCCACGAGCACCAGAACCAGAGCGGCGCTGAGCCAGACGACCGCCGGCGGCACCGGACGGCCGCGCCAGTTCAACCTGCGCGCGAGCGTCGCGGATCGGGCGGGTTCGGGGCCCGGAGCCGTGGGGGCGGCGCTCTCGGACATGAGGGAGAGCCTGCCATGGGTAGCTACCGCTCGGTAGCCCCAGATGCCTCGATGGCGCCGAATCGTCACGCATCGACCCATGACATTTCCGCGCCGGCAAACTCGTTCAGTAACGTCTATGATCGTCCAATGCCGTCGCAGGAGCACGAGCTGGTGACCGAGATGTTCCGGGTACGCCCGGAACTGGCAGTCGATGTCTTGGAGGCGATGAACTGGCAGATACCGAAGTATGAGGACGCCGTGGTGGTGGCCGGCGACCTGACTGATGTGATTCCCACCGAGTACCGCGCCGACCGCGTCGTGAAGTACGCCGGTGCGGACGGGAAGGTGGTGTTCGCGGTGATCGTCGAGGCGCAGTTGGGTACGGACAAGCGGAAGCGGTTCTCGTGGCCGGCCTATGTGGGCACGCTGTACAGCCGGTTGGAGTGCCCCGTGCTTCTTCTCGTCGTGTGTCTCGAGGAGAAGGTCGCCGACTGGTGCTGCGAGCCGGTGGTGATCACCGATTCCGACTTCTTCAGGATGGCGCCGGTGGTGGTAGGACCGCGAACAGTGCGGGTGACCGCGCGGTGCTGGAGGAGATCGTGACCACTGCGGGATACAAGAGCGACTTCGCGCGTCACCACGAAGCGGTGGGCGAGGCACGTGGCGAGGCGCGAGGTGAGGCCCGGACGCTGCTCATGATCCTCGAGGTCCGCAAGATCGAGGTTCCGGACGATGTCCGGGAACGGATCTCCTCGTGCACAGACGTCGGTCAGCTTGACGTGTGGGCGCGCCGAGCGGTTACCGCCGATCGGATCGGCGACCTCTTCGGCTGAGCGGGCCCCGGCCGTGTCCTGAGTCGCAGGTTCACTTGCCGCCGGCGGCCGGACAAAACCGACAGGCCGGCTCGGCCGGAACTTCGCCGCCACTGTCCGTCATCGGAAGTCTGCTCAACAGGTCTGTGCGGACCGCCTTGATCGTCGTTCGAGGAACGAACGTGGAGTCACACTGCAGTTTCGTTCCTCAAACACCGATCAACAGACACCCGCACCCGCAAGACTTGCCGTTCCACACCGCGCAGTGACGCCACAACCGCATGCGGATCTGGAAACTCCGACGCTAGCGGGTGTGGACTGCGTTCAAGGGGCGGGTCGGGATCCGGGAGTTCCGCATGCGTAGCGTCAGCGGGTCGCGGCCCGCGGTGCGCCTCCGGCAGGCGATGAGGTGGCCGGCCAGCACGGCGGCCGAACCGGCTCGTACGCAGGTGTCGGCACCGGCCTCCAGCACCTCGGCCACCCGCTCGGCGGTCGCGGTCGGCTCGATCAGGACGACCAGGCGGGCACCGCCGCCCAGGGTGCGGTGGGCCGCCGCCACCTCGGCGGCGGCCGGGTAGACCAGGAGGGCAAGGTCGTCGGGACCGGCGGCGGCCACGCTCGCGGCCGGCGAGACCGTCCAGGAGTCGGGCAGGTGGCGCGTGAGACCGGCGACCGCGAGCGCGTCACCGACGACGCGCACCGCGCCGGTCGTGGATAGCGCGATGTTCCTGGCGTAAGGCTCCACCAGCATGGCTCCTCCATCCGGTCGGCGACCCCCCGGCCGGCGACCGGATCACGATCCCAGCCCGACCTGAACGGGTGGTGTGCTGAACCTGGGTGTCACCTGTGTGCCCCATGACACGTCGACGTCGGCAGCCCGCGTCGCCGAGCCAGCCACGTGACCACGAGTGTGTAGCCGAGCACGACGGGTATGTCGATCGCCAGCATCAGCACGGACATGTCGGCCGCGGTCACCTCGAGGTCCAGGGTCCCGAACGCGACGCTCCACGCCATCGACATCAGGTTGTTCGCCAGGTGCAGCGCGATCGCGGCCTCCAGCCCGCCGGTCCGCACGGTGACCCAGCCCATGAAGCAGGCCCAGATCACCAGGTCGACGAAGCCCCACACGGTGCCCCAGCCGTGCACGGCCGCGAACAGCACCGCCTGCACGACGATCGCCGGCCACAGCCGCCCCCGGAGGAAGGCCAGCGAGCCCACCCCCTGCAGCAGCCAGCCGCGGAACGCGTACTCCTCGGCGGCGGCCTGGAACGGCACGATCAGGACCAGCACGAGCATCGCCCGCAGGAACGGGCCGCCGCCCACCCAGGCGCCGGGATCCCCGGTAGCGGCGGGGAAGAGCGGCGCGAGCACGAACGACGCCAGGAAGAAGACCACGACCGCCGCGAACGCGAGTGGCAGGCACCACGCGAGCCACCCCCACCGGAGGCGGCCGAGCACCGACGACACCGTTCCGGCCGGCCGGCGCTGCACCAGGCGGGCGGCCAGCAGCACGAGCGGCAGCCCGACCGCGATGCCGGCGAGAGCCACGGCGGTGTCGGCGAGCGGCGGCAGGATCGGCAGGTCGTCCACGTCGCGGGGCACGTCGGCGACCTGGCCGCCGACCATGGCCACGCCGTACAGGACGGTGGAGGCGGCCACCGTGCCGGCGAGGATCAGCACCGTGCCGAGGGCGGTGCGCCATCCGGCCGGCCCCGCCAGCCGGTGGTACGGGAGAGCGGGGCGCACCACCTGGGGGATCGGCCCGGGCACGGGCGCGGGGTCGGTCACGCGCGGAGGATGCCGTGGGCCGGCTTCGAACGCAAGAGCGAATGTTAGGTTTCACAGGGTGAAGTCGATCCGGACGTACCACCCGCGGCGCGGGCGGCTCAGCGGCCGGCACCACGACGCCCTCGACCGTCTCCTGCCCGCCTACGGCGCCGACGCCCACCGGCCCGTCACGGCGCGGGAACTGTTCGGCGTCGACGTGCCGCTGGTGGTGGAGATCGGCTCGGGCATGGGTGAGGCGACCGCCGCCATGGCGCAGGCCGACCCGGCACGCGGATACCTCGCCGTGGAGATACACACCCCCGGCGTCGCGAACCTGCTCGCCACGGTGGAGGAGCGCGGGCTCACCAACGTGCGCGTCGCCTTCGAAGACGCGATGGAACTCATGGGACGCGTACCGCACGGCACTCTCGCCGCGGTGCACGCCTTCTTTCCCGACCCGTGGCCGAAGGCCCGGCACCACAAGCGTCGCCTGATCCAGCCGGGGCACGTGGCCGTGCTGGCAAGCAGGCTGGTACCGGGCGGCCTGCTGTGGTGCGCCACGGACTGGCCCGGGTACGCGGAGTCGATGGAGGAGACGCTCGACGCGTCGCCCCTGCTCATCAGGATGACTTCCAGCGCATCAGAGGGCGCTCACGTGCGTCCCCTCACGAAGTTCGAAAAGCGTGGCCACGACGCGGGCCGCGCCATCGCCGACCTGCGCTACACACGACGATGACCGCGCTCATCGAGCTGGTGCCGTCGGACGACGTTCCCGACGACGAGCTGCCCGACGCCATCTACGAGGCGTTCGCGACGTGGGCGGGCGACCGCGGCCTCGCGCTGTACCCGCACCAGGAGGAGGCGCTGCTCGAGATCGCGTACGGCTCGAACGTGATTCTCAGTACCCCCACCGGTTCCGGTAAGAGCCTCGTCGCGGCGGCGGCGCACTTCACCGCGCTCGCCAAGGGGCGGCGGACGTACTACACCGCGCCCATCAAGGCGTTGGTGAGCGAGAAGTTCTTCGAGCTGTGCGCGACGTTCGGCGCGGCCAACGTCGGCATGCTCACCGGTGACGCGAGCGTGAACGCCGACGCGCCGATCGTGTGCTGCACGGCCGAGATCCTCGCGAACATCGCGTTGCGGTACGGCGACAAGGCCGACGTCGGCATGGTGACGATGGACGAGTTCCACTTCTACGCCGAGCCCGATCGGGGATGGGCGTGGCAGGTGCCGCTCATCGAGCTGCCGCAGGCCCAGTTCGTGCTGATGTCGGCGACGCTCGGCGACATGGACCGGTTCCAGGAGGATCTGAACCGCCGCACGGGTCGGCAGACCACGGTGATCCGGTCGGTGGAACGGCCGGTGCCGCTGCACTACGAGTACGCGATGACGCCGCTGCACGAGACGCTCGAGGAGCTGCTCACCACGAAGCAGTCGCCCGTGTACGTCGTGCACTTCACGCAGCAGGCGGCGCTCGAACGTGCGCAGGCGTTGATGAGCATCAACGTGTGTACGCGCGCCGAGAAGGACGCGATCGCCGAGCTGATCGGGAACTTCCGGTTCACGGCCGGCTTCGGGTCGAAGACGCTGTCGAGGTTGGTGCGCCACGGGATCGGCGTGCACCACGCGGGGCTGCTGCCGAAGTACCGTCGGCTCGTGGAAACCCTGGCGCAGGCGGGGCTGTTGAAGGTCATCTGCGGCACCGACACCCTCGGCGTCGGCATCAACGTTCCCATCAGGACGGTGCTGTTCACGGGACTGTCCAAGTACGACGGTGTGAAGACGCGGCTGCTGAAGGCGCGCGAGTTCCACCAGATCGCCGGCCGGGCCGGGCGGGCCGGGTTCGACACCATGGGAACCGTGGTGGTGCAGGCGCCCGAGCACGTCATCGACAACGAGCGGGCCCTCGCGAAGGCGGGCGACGACCCGAAGAAGCGGCGCAAGGTCGTGCGCAAGAAGCCGCCCGAGGGCACGATCGGGTACGGCCGGCCCACGTTCGACCGGCTCATCGAGGCCGAGCCGGAGCCGCTCACGTCGCACTTCCAGGTGAGCCACGCGATGCTGCTCAACGTGATCAGCCGGCCGGGCAACGCGTTCGACGCGATGCGGCACCTGCTCACGGAGAACCACGACGACCGGCCGCAGCAGCGCAGGCACATCCGGCGGGCGATCGCGATCTACCGCGCGCTGCTGGCGGGCGGGGTGGTGGAACGGCTCGACACGCCCGACGAGGAGGGACGCATCGTCCGGCTCACCGTCGACCTGCAGCTCGACTTCGCGCTCAACCAGCCGTTGTCGCCGTTGGCGTTGGCGGCGTTCGAACTGCTCGACCGCGAGTCGCCGATCTACGCGCTCGACGTGCTGTCGGTCGTCGAGTCCATTTTGGACAATCCGCGCCAGGTGCTGATGGCGCAGCAGTCCAAGGCGCGCGGCGAAGCGGTCGCGGCGATGAAGGCCGAGGGCATCGAGTACGACCAGCGGGTCGAGCTCATCGAGGGCGTCACGTACCCGAAACCGCTGGCGGAGCTGCTCGACGCGGCCTACGAGCTGTACCGGCGCGGGCATCCGTGGGTCGCCGACCACGAGCTCGCGCCGAAGTCGGTGGCGCGCGACATGTTCGAACGCGCGATGACGTTCACCGAGTACATCAGCTTCTACGGGCTGACCCGCTCGGAGGGCCTGGTGCTGCGCTACCTCGCCGACGCGTACAAGGCGCTCCGCCAGACGGTTCCCGAGGACGCGCGCACCGAGGAGCTCACCGACCTCATCGAGTGGCTCGGCGAGCTGGTGCGCCAGGTCGACTCCAGCCTCATCGACGAGTGGGAGAAGCTGCGCGACCCCGACGCGACGGCCGACGACGCCGTCCACGTCATCGAGGACCGTCCGCCGGCGGTCACCCGCAACGCGCGGGCGTTCCGCGTGCTGGTGCGCAACGCGCTGTTCCGGCGGGTGGAGCTGGCGGCGCTGCACCGCTGGGACGAGCTCGCCGACCTCGACAGCGGCGTCGACTGGGAAGCCGCGTTGAAGCCGTACTTCGAGGAGTACGGCGAGATCGGGATCGGCCCCGACGCCCGCGGGCCGGCGCTGCTGATGATCGACGCCGGCCGCGAGACGTGGACCGTGCGGCAGATCTTCGACGACCCGAACGGAGACCACGACTGGGCCATCAGCGCCGAGATCGACCTCGCTCAGTCCGACGAGATCGGCGCCGCGGCCGTGCGGGTCACTGCGGTGGGGCCTGCTTGATGACCGAGCCGGTCGTCGTTCCGTTCTCGGGACCGGTGAAGCACAGGAACATGTTCACGCCGTTGCGCCACTGCCATTGGGCGTAACGGTTCCAGTCCTTCGTTCTGTCCTTGTCGGCCGTTCGCGTGTCGAGGGTCGCGGCGCTGCAGCCGGCCTTCACCTCCGGCGACTTGTCGAGCTGGTCGCCGCCGCTGAAGCCCTCGCCGGGCAGGAGGCCGCCGGCGAACAGCTCGGTCGTGTGCGGCTTGGCGCAGTCGACCTCCTCCTCGTCGGCGTCTTCGCAGACCGGTGTGGTGGGGCAGAAGATGGCGTCGCCGCACCACGCGAATCCCGTCGGCGCCGGGCCGCGGTTCGGCGTGCTGGAGGGGGTGGACGCGGCGGCGGGGTTCTCCTTGCTCGGCGTGTCCTTGCCGCGCACCGCGTCGCGGACGAACCAGATCGTGGCACCGGCGAGCACGACGAGCGTGACGCTCGCGGCGATCGCGAGGATCAGCGCGCCGCGCGGGGCGCGGCGGGGTGGCGGGGGCGGCGCCGTCCACTGTGGACCCTGCGGGCGGCCGGTCCAGGGTGCGCCCGGGTCGCCGGGCGGGCCGCTGATGGGGATGCCGGTGCTGGTGTTGTCGCCCGGGAGAAAGGCCGCGCCGCCGTGCGCGGACCGCTGGGAGCCCGTCTGCGGGGAGCCCGAGACCGGGGCCGTCGGCGCACCCGAGGTCGGCGCGGGCGGCGCCACCGGCACCTCCGCCAGCGACGCGAGCGCACCGAGCGCGACCGGAAGCTCCGGTTGCTCCGGCACCATCGGCGCGACGCCGAACCGGCCGTGCAGCCGCGTCGCCACCAACGGGATCCGGCTCGACCCGCCCACCAGCAGGATCCCGCTGGGTGCCACGCCGACGCCGTCGAGAAGGCGGCGGGTCTCGTCGACGGCGCGGTCGACGAGGGGACCGGCGAGCCGGTCGAGCTCCTCGCGCGTCAGGTGCAGGGTCTCCGACCAGCCGGGGACGCTCACCGGCGCGACGGTGGTGCGCGACAGCATCTCCTTGGCGACCCGCACCTCGTCGCGGAACGCCCGGCGGTCGCGGAGCTCGGCCGGGTTCGACGGGCGCGAGAGCCGGTGCCAGCCGGCGGGGTCGCGTGCCGCGACGAGCTGCCCGAGGTGGCCGACCAGCGCCTCGTCGATGTCGAGGCCGCCGAGGTTCTCCAGGCCGCTCACCCCGGTGACGCGCGTGCCCGCCGGGTCGAGGCGCACCACGGCGAGGTCGAGCGTGCCGCCGCCGAAGTCGAACACGAGCAGCGACTGGCCGGCGAGGGCGTGCCCGCCCACCACCCGGGTGCAGTAGGCCGCGGCGGCCACCGGCTCGTCGACGAGCACGGGGTCGGCGATGCCGGCCCGGTGGGCCGCGTCGACCAGCACCTGCCGGCGCAGCCGGCCCCAGTCGGCCGGGCAGGTGATCACCGTGGTCGTCGCGTGGCCGGCCTCCTGCGTCACCCGGTGCAGGAGCGCGCCGAGGAGCATCGCGACCGGGTACTCCGCGTCGCCGAGCAGCACGGTCCCCTCGTCGACGCGGCGCTTCGGGTGCGGCTCGTACCGGTGCGGTTCCAGGTGCGCGAGCCGCACCGCGTCGCGTCCCACGTGGATCCCGCCGTCGGCGGCGGCGAACACCCCGGACGGCAGCACGGGTGAGCCGTCGAAGAGCAGCGGACGCGGCTGCTGGCCGGGCCGTTCGACGACCGCGACGGTGTGCGAGGTACCGAGGTCGATCGCGAGCCGGCTCACGACGCGCTCCCGGGACCGGTCGCGGGCCGGGTCACGACGCGGCCCTGGCGAGACGGCGCGCGACCTTCTCCTTGATCTCCTCCGCGAGCGCCTCGACGTCGGCGAGCCGGGGGATGAGGCCGGGTTCGGTGGTGAGCGCCCGGAACGTGAGCGCGGAGGTGACGCCGTGCGCGGGCCGGTGCACCACCTCGACCGGTCGGCCCGCCTCGATCTCGCCGGCTTCGAGCACCCGCAGGTAGGCGCCGGACACGCCGCGTTGGGTGAACCGCTTGATCCAGTGCGGTTCACCGATCCAGCGGGCGAACGTGGAGCAGGGGATCCGCGGTGCGGAGACCTCGAGCAGCGCGTCGCCGATGCGCCAGTGCTCGCCGATCAGGGCGCCGTTCACGTCGAGCCCGAAGGTGGTCAGGTTCTCGCCGAACTGGCCGTTGGTCAGGGTCCGGTTCAGCTCGCCCGCCCAGGTGTCGAGGTCCTCCCGCGCGTAGGCGTACACGGCCTGGTCGCCGCCGCCGTGGATGTGCGGCGCGCCGATCAGGTCGCCGGCCACACCGCTGCCGCCGGGCGCGGGGACGTCGAGGCGTACCGGACCGGTGGTCGGCCGCTTGTCGATGCCGGTCACCTGGACGGTCCGGCCGCGGTCGTCACGGGGGTGGGCCAGGTTGACCGAGAGCAGAGTCGCCACGGGACGCAGCCTAGGCCCTGCCCGATCGGGCGAACTCATCGGCGAGGATCGCGTAGACATACTCGTCGCCCCATTCGCCCTTGAAGATCTCGTTCTGGACGAAGTGCGCCTCCCGCCGCATGCCCAGCCGTTCGAGCACCGACGCGGAGGCCTTGTTCCGGGCGTCGCACCGGCCGATCACCCGGTGCAGCCCGAGGTCGTCGAACGCCAACGCGAGCATCGCCCGGGCGGCCTCCGCCGCGTACCCGTGACCCTGGTGCGCCGGCGTCACCACGAACCCGACCTCGCCCTGGCGGTGCTCCCCACTGAGCCACTTGAGGACGACCTCGCCGATCAGCGTGCCGCCGCTCTCGATCGCCAGGATCAGCGACTGGCCGGGCTCGTTCAGCGACCAGTGCCCGATCTTCCCGTCGAGCATCCGACGTGCCGCGGCCCGGTCGGTTGCCACCTCCCAGTAGAGGAAGCGCACGACGTCGGGGTCGCTGACGTAGGCCTCGACGGCGTCGAGGTCGTCACGGGTGAACGGGCGCAGGGCGAGGCGGGGAGTGCGGATCGGATACGTCGGTCGCAGCACCGGCCTGACGGTACTGCACGGTGAAGATCGGCAGGAACGCCTGCGTCAACGGTCCGATCGCCAGCGCGTACAGCACCGTGCCGGCGCCGACCGAGCCGCCGAGCAGCCAGCCGACCGCGAGCACCGTCACCTCGATCGCGGTGCGCACCAGGCGGATCGACAGCCGGGGGAAGCGGCGGGCCAGTCCCGTCATGAGGCCGTCGCGCGGTCCCGGTCCGAGTTCGGCGCCGATGTAGGACCCGGTGGCGACGCCGTTGAGCACGACCGCGGCCACCAGCATCACGATGCGCAGCCACATCGCCTCGACGTCCGGCAGCACGGCCAGCCCGCCCTCGACGGCCAGGCTGATGACGACGGCATTGCTGACCGTCCCGATGCCGGGCCGTTGCCGCAGCGGGATCCACAGCAGCAGCACCGCGACGCTGACGAGGAACACCACCCAGCCGAACCGCAGCCCGGTGCGCTCGCTGACGCCCTGGTGGAACACGTCCCACGGGTCGAGCCCGAGGTCCGCCCGGATGAACAGCGCCATGCTGACGCCGTACAGCACCAGACCGGCCTGCAGCTGGAGGAACCGGCGCGGGAAGCGGTAGCGGAGCGGAAGGCGGTTGCCAATCTGGGTCACGCATGCCAATCTCAAGCCAATTGGCCTGCGGCGAAAGAACCAATTTCCGGGAGGTGGACGTGGCGGGCATCATGCGAGGGGTCCAACTGGCCCGTTTGCTCGGCGAGTGGCAGGTGCGGACGCACCGCCGTGGCCCCGAGTACGTGGCGCTGGCCGAGGCGGTGCGCGGTCTCCTCACCGACGGCCGGCTCGCCCTCGGGGTGCGGCTGCCCGCCGAGCGGGAGCTGGCCGAGGCGCTGGGCATCAGCCGCACCACGGTCACCGCGGCGTACCGGACGCTGCGTGAGTCCGGTCACCTCACCAGCCGCCGCGGCGCCGGAAGCTGGACCGAGCTGCCGGGCGGCCACCGCATCGGCAGCGGCGGCGTGATCATGGCGGTCGACGGCGACGACGCCGACGTGATCGACCTCAACTGCGCGGCGCTCGCCGCTCCGCCGCAGATCACCGACGCCGTGCAGCAGGCTGCGCTGGATCTTCCGCCGTATCTCAGCCGGCAGGGCTACCAGCCGACCGGGATCGTGCCGCTACGTGAGCTGGTCGCCGCCCGCTACACCGACCGCGGCCTGCCCACCGACCCCGAACAAATCATGATCACTGCCGGCGTGCAGCAGGGGCTCGACCTGCTCGTGCGGCTGTTCGCCGCGCCCGGGCAGCGGGTGCTGGTCGAGGCTCCGACGTACCCGAACGCGCTCACGTCGCTGGCCGAGCGGCGGCACCGGGTCCTGACCTACAACCTGGACCACAACGGCTGGGACCCGGAGCTGATGCTCTCCACGCTGCGGGGCGCGTCGGCCCGGCTGGCCTACCTGATCCCCGACTTCCACAACCCCACCGGCCACCTGATGCCGGAGCCGCTGCGGGCGCGGCTGCCCGCCGTCGCCCACGCCGCCGGCACCGAGCTGGTCATCGACGAGTCCTTCGCCGACCTGCGGCTCGACGCCGGTGCCAACCCGCCGCCGGTGGCCGTCTACGACCGCGGGGCGCGCACCGTGTCGATCGGTGGCATGAGCAAGCCGTTCTGGGGTGGGCTGCGCATCGGCTGGATCCGTGCCGCGGCGCCGACGATCGCCCGGCTGGCCGCGCTGCGGGTCAACGTCGACATGGCGTCACCGGTGCTGGAGCAGCTGATCGCGGTGCACCTGCTGCGCCGGTCCGACGAGATCATCGGCGCGCGGCGCCGCGACCTGCGCGCCCAGCGCGACGCGCTGGCGGCCGCGCTGCGCGCGGAGCTGCCGCAGTGGCGGTTCACGGTGCCGTCGGGTGGCCTGTGCCTGTGGATCGAGCTGGACGCCCCGGTGGCGACGGCGCTGGCCCGCGCGGCGGCCGAGCTGGACCTGCGCATCGCGCCCGGCCCGAGGTTCGGCGTCGACGGCACGTTCGAGCGTTACCTGCGCATGCCCTACGTCCTGCCGGTGCCGCAGGTGCGGGAGGCCGTGGCCCGGCTGGCCGGGGCGAGGCACCTGGTGGAACGCCCGACCCGCCGCTGGTCCGAACCCGCCGTGGTCGCCTGACGTCTTCCGGTGAGGTCGGATTCAACGACCCGATGTTCCAGGATGATCAACAGCGATCATGAACGGCTCCCCGGAGCCGTGCCCGTGACGCCGCTGACTGCAGTGCCCCGCGTGGCCCGGCCCTTGCATAAACGACGCTCTATCCAGTGTGGGTTCGGTGGCCCGAACCGCACAGGATAGAGCGTCGTTTATCCGAAAGCGGGGTCAGACCTCGGCCACGGCCCCCGAGTACATCTTCGTGATGTCGGCCTCGAAGGTGGTCTCCACCACGCGGCGCTTGACCTTCAGGCTCGGGGTCAGCTCGCCGTCCTCGATGCTCAGGTCGCGGGGGAGGATCACGAACTTCTTGATCGTCTCCCAGCGGTTGAGCCTCGTGTTCAGCTCCTTGATGTAGCCGTCGAGCAGGTCGTGGGCCTCTTTGGACTGCACGATCTCGGTGTACGACTTGCCCTCGAGCGGCGTGCCGGCGGCCCACTGGGCGATGCCGTCGGGGTCGAGGGTCACCAGCATCGTGCAGTAGTTGCGGGCCTGCCCGATCACCACCGCCTGCGACGTGTACGGGCAGATCGACTTGAACATGCCCTCGATGTGGCTCGGCGCCACGTACTTGCCGCCCGAGGTCTTGATCAGGTCCTTCTTGCGGTCGGTGATCCGCAGGAAGCCCTTGCTGTCGAGCTCGCCGATGTCGCCGGTGCGGAACCAGCCGTCCTCGGTGAACGCGGCCTCGGTCTCGGCCGGGAGGTTGTGGTAGCCGCGCATCACCGGCGTGCCGCGCAGCAGCACCTCGCCGTCCTCGGCGATCTTGCACTCGAGGTCGCCGATGGCCTGGCCGACGGTGCCCAGCCGCACCGCGTCCTCGCGGTTGATGAACGATCCGGCGGACGTCTCGGTGAGCCCGTAGCCCTCGAGCACGTTGAGGCCGGCGGCGTGGAAGAACTCGCCGATCTCCTTGGCGAGCGGCGCCGACCCCGAGACCATCGCCCGGATCTGCCCGCCGAGGCGCGCGTGCAGCTTGCTGAAGACCAGCTTGTGCGCGATGCCGTACTGGAACGCCAGCAGACCGCCCGGTGTGCGGCCGGCGTGCCGCTCGGCGGCGTGCCGCTTGCCGACGCCCAGCGCCCAGGTGAAGATCTTCCACTTCGCGCCACCGGCGTCCTTCGCCTGCGACACCACGCGGTTGTAGACCTTCTCGAAGACGCGCGGCGCGGCGCACATGAGCGTCGGCCTGATCGCGCCAAGGTTGTCGATGAGCTTGTCGACGCGGCCGTCGATGTAGGTGGGCAGGCCGACGAAGATGATGCCGCACAGCAGCGTCTTGCCGAACGAGTGCGACAGCGGCAGCCAGAGGTACTGGAGGTCGTCGGAGTTGAGGATGCCGAGTTCGGCCTGGCGCTGACCCTGCCAGACCCAGCCGGCGTGCAGCAGTTCCACGCCCTTGGGCCGGCCGGTGGTGCCGGACGTGTAGATCAGGGTCGCGAGGTGCTGGGGCTCGACCGTCTCGGCGATGTCCTCGATCAGCGTCGGCTTCCCGGCGAGCACGCCGGCGCCGCGCTTCTCCAGGTCGGCGAGGGTGAGCTGGCCGTCGCCGGCCGGGCCGTCGATCACGACGATCGCGTCGAGCTTCACGCCGGTGAGTTTCGCGGCCTGCTCGGCGTTCTCGGCGATCAGCACCTTCGACCCGGAGTCACGCACGATGTACTGTGCGTCCTCGGCCTCGGTGGTCGGGTAGACCGTGGTGGTGGCCGCGCCGGCGCACATGACGCCGAGGTCGGCGAGCACCCACTCGATGCGGGTGCCGGCGAGGATCGCCACCCGGTCCTCGGTGCGGACGCCGAGGTCGTGCAGGCCGGCGGCGATCGCCTTGGCCCGGGCCGCGACCTCCGACCAGGTCAGCCAGACGGGCTCGCCGGAGTCTCCGGGAGCCGGATGCGCGAGCGCCTTCTTGTCCGGCGACTCCGATACACGTTTGAGAAACATCTCCGGAATGGACCGGTAGAGCAGGTCTGTCATATCGGGGGGCCTCCGCGCACGAAAACCACGTGACCGGCGTCACGGTGAGGGGTTGTACCGAAGAGTAGTGTTGCGCCCGCCCTTCGACCAGACCCGGTCTCCTCAGAGGCCGAGGTGGGCGTTGCGGAGCCGCTCGACCAGCTCGTCCGGGCCGGTCAACGCTACATCGGCGGCCTGCTGGCGCCCCGTCAGGAACATGGCCAGTTCCCCCGGCCGTCCGCGCAGAGACACCTCCGGTCCGCCGGCACCGGCCGACACCCGGCCGAAGTCGGGCGCCTCGATGACGATCGCGGCCCGGAACCTGCGTAGCGCCAGCCGGCTGGTCCGCCGGACGGTGTCCCAGAGGGCCTTCTCCAGGCCGGGGTCGATCGCGCGGGGCCGCCAGTTCGGCTGGGCCCGCCGCACGTCCTCGTGGTGGACGTACATCTCCAACGTGTTGGCCAGCTCGTCCGTCAGCGGGTTGCTGACCGGGCTCCACACCGGCGGCCTGCGCAGCTGGGAGACCAGGCCGGCGTAGTCGCGCCGGGCGATTGCCTGCTGGCGGCGCTGGGTGTAGGCGTTCAGGGGCTTGATCAGGATGCCGGTGGCGCCGATCGGGTGGCGTTCCCGGAGGAGGAGGTGGGCGAGCAGGTCGCGAGCCGCCCAGCCGGTGCACAGCGTGGGTGCGTCGGGCCCCACCGCCGTGAAGGTGTCGGCAAGGGCGGCCCGCTCGGCCTTCGCGTAACGCGTCACGACGTGCACCTTATCGCTGTGATGGCCGACACAGTCGATATGCGGGTGCGGTGTGCGGACGTCCCGGTAAGGATGGATAGTCGTTCCCGGGCTTACGTGAAGGGGTGCAGGTGGAGGACGAACGGGTACTCGGCCGGGGCATCCGCATCCTGGGGCTGGCCATCCGCAAAGAACCCTGGATGTTCACGATCGCCGCCGCCGGCAGCGTCCTGTTCGCGATTCTGACGATCGCCACGGCGTTCGTCCTCGGTGCGGTCATCGGGCGGGTCGTGGTTCCGGCCATCGAGGGTGGTGACACCACCCGGGCGGCCGTCGTGGGCGGGGCCGCGTCGATCCTCGCGCTGTCGGTGGGCAAGGTCGCGGGGCTGTGGGGACGCAGGCTGGGCGCCGGCGCCATGCAGTACCGCCTCCAGGCGCGGTACCGGCGCGAGGTGACCCGCCGCTACCTGGCGCTGCCCCTGTCGTGGCACCACCGCCACCCGACCGGTCAGCTGCTGTCGAACGCGAACTCCGACGTGGAGTCGGCGTGGTACCCGATCGCGCCGTTCCCGTTCGCGGTCGGCACGGTCGTCATGCTGGTGGTGGCGATGGCGGCGCTGTTCGCCACCGACTGGGTGCTCGCCCTGGTCGGGCTCACGGTGTTCCCGGCGCTGCTGGCGGTCAACGTCGTCTACTCGCGGCGCATGGCGCCGCGGGCCGCGGCCGCACAGCGGCTGCGCGCCGAGGTCAGCGGCATCGCGCACGAGAGCTTCGACGGCGCGTTGGTGGTCAAGACGATGGGACGCGAGGCGACCGAGACCGAGCGGTTCTCCGGCCGCACCGCCGACCTGCGCGACGCGCTGATCCGGGTGGGCCGGGTACGGGGCATGTTCGACCCGATGCTCGAGGCGCTGCCGACGATGGGCACGCTCGCGGTGCTCCTGGTGGGCGCGGTGCGCCTGTCGCACGGCGCCACCACGGTCGAGAACGTGGTCAGCGTCGCGTTCCTGTTCACGGTGATGGCGTTCCCGGTCCGCGCGATCGGCTGGGTGCTCGGTGAGCTGCCGCGCAGCGTGGTCGGGTGGGAGCGCGTCGCCGGCGTCCTCGCGGCCACCGGCGACATGACCTACGGCACGGGGACCCTCGAAGCCCGCGACCGGCCGGCCGCCGTCTGCTTCGACGACGTGAGCTTCCGGTACTCCGAGGGTCCGGAGGTGCTCCACGGGGTCACGTTCGAGGTGCCGGCCGGGCGCACGGTGGCGCTGGTCGGGCCCACCGGCAGCGGCAAGTCGACGATCGCCGCGCTCACCGCCCGGCTGGTCGACCCGACGTCGGGCCAGGTGCGGCTCGACGGCACCGACCTCACCGGGCTCAGCCACGCGGCGGTCGCCGGCACGGTCGCGCTGGTTCCGCAGATCCCGTTCGTCTTCGACGACTCGGTCCGCGGCAACGTCGCGTTGGGACGCGAGGGCGTCGACGACGACGAGGTGTGGCGGGCCCTGCGGCAGGCGCAGGCCGACGGGTTCATCGAGGCGCTGCCCAACGGCCTCGACACCGAGGTCGGCGAGCGCGGCACGTCGCTGTCCGGCGGGCAGCGGCAGCGGTTGACGCTGGCCCGGGCGCTGGCCGGCCGTCCACGACTGCTGGTGCTCGACGACGCGACGAGCGCCGTCGACCCGCGCGTGGAGGCGGCGATCCTGGCCGCGCTGCGCGGCCGCGACGCCGGCGCGAGCATCCTCGTGGTGGCCTACCGACGGGCGACGATCGCGCTGGCCGACGAGGTGGTCTACCTGGAGCACGGGCGGGTGGTGGCGCGCGGGAAGCACCTGGAGCTGCTGGCCACGGTGCCGGGGTACGCCAACCTGGTCACCGCCTACGAGCAGGCCGACGCCGAGCGGGAACGGGAACAGGCCTATGCCTGACAAACAACCTGACAAACACCCTGAGAAACAGCCGGAAGGTACGTGGAGGACGCTGCGGCGCGGCCTGGCCATGTCGCCGGAGCTGCGCACCGGGCTCGCCGGGACGCTGGCGCTGGCCCTGGTCGCCACGGCCGGCCGGGTCGTGACGCCGGTCGCCGTGCAGCAGGGCATCGACCGTGGGCTGCGCGCGCCGGGCGGGCCCGACCCCGGTGCGGTCGCGGTGGTGGTCGCGGTGACGCTCGGCGTGCTGCTGGTCACGATGTCGTGCACGTTCCTCATGAACGTACGGCTGTTCACGGTCAGCGAGACGGCGCTCGCCGACGTGCGGGTGCGCACGTTCCGGCACATCCACGACCTGTCGACGCTGCACCAGCAGGCCGAGCGGCGCGGGTCGCTGGTGTCGCGGGTGACCACCGACGTCGACCAGATCAGCCAGTTCCTGCAGTTCGGCGGCATCATCCTGCTGATCAGCTTCGGGCAGCTGACGGTCACCACGATCGTGATGGCGACGTACTCGTGGCAGCTCACGCTCGTCGTCTACGTGGCTTTTCTCCCGATGGTGTTCATCAGCCGCGTGTTCCAACGCAAGCTGGCCCGCGCCTACACGATCGTGCGCCAGCACGTCGGGTCGATGCTCGCCGCGGTGGGGGAGAGCGTGGTCGGCGCCGACGTGATCCGCGCCTATGGCGTGGCCGAGCGCACCGAGAAGCGGCTCGACGAGGCGATCGAGCGCAACCGGGCGGCACAGTTCAAGGCGATGCGCACCACGGTCGCGAGCTTCTCGGCGGCCGAGCTCACGGCGGGGCTGGCGCTCGTCGGCGTCGTGCTCCTGGGGCTCCGGTTGGGGGTGGACGGGCACCTCACGGTCGGCGAGGTCACCGCGTTCCTGTTCCTGGTGACGCTGTTCATCCAGCCGGTCCAGGTCGCCACCGAGATGCTCAACGAGGCCCAGAACGCGATCGCGGGCTGGCGGCGGGTGCTCGACATCAGCGACGTCGAGCCCGACGTCGCCGATCCCGGCACCGCCGGGCGGGAGCTGCCCGCGGGACCGCTGTCGGTGGCGTTCGAGCACGTCGACTTCGCCTATCCGGGTGGGCCGCGGGTGCTGCACGATGTCGACCTGGCGATCGGGGCGCAGACCCGGGTCGCGGTCGTCGGCGAGACCGGCAGCGGCAAGACGACGTTCGCGAAGCTGCTCACCCGGCTCATGGACCCGACCGCCGGGGCGGTGACGCTGTCGGGCGTGCCGCTCACCGACGTGCGGTTCGAGTCGCTGCGCCGGCGGGTGGTCATGGTTCCGCAGGACGGGTTCCTGTTCGACACGACCGTGGCCGCCAACGTGCGGTTCGCGAAGCCCGACCTGTCCGACGAGGACCTCGACCTGGCGTTCACCGAGCTGGGTCTCGCCGACTGGGTCGAGGGGCTGCCGGCCGGGCTGGAGACGCCGGTCGGCGAGCGCGGCGAGGCGCTGAGCGTCGGCGAGCGGCAGCTGGTCGCGCTGGCCCGCGCGTACGTGGCCGACCCCGACCTGCTGGTGCTCGACGAGGCGACCAGCGCCGTCGACCCGGCCACCGAGGTGCGCCTGCAACGCACGCTCGACGCGGTGACCCGCGGCCGCACCACGATCGCGATCGCCCACCGGCTCTCCACGGCGCAGGCCGCCGACGACGTGATCGTGTTCGACAAGGGCGTGGTCGTGCAGCGCGGTCCCCACGCGACGCTGGTCGCCCAGGCCGACTCCATCTACGCCAAGCTGTTCGCGTCGTGGCTCGACCAGACCCGCGAGCAGCAACCGGCCTAGTACCTGCGGAAGTACGCCCGCACCGGGGTGGTGTTCAGGAGCACGAGGTAGATCGTCGGCAGCACGAGCCCCGACAGCGGGTCGGCGACACCCTGGGTGACCAGCGTGTACACGTTGATGCCCAGGCTCACGGCGCTGAGCACGATCACGAGGATCCGGGCGCCGCGCCGGCCGCGGTGGATGCGGCGGCCGATCGACAGCGCGATGAACCCGGCCACCAGGCAGAACGCGGCGATCGCGAGGCCGAAGCCGGTGACCGCGCCACGGATGCTCTCCGGTACCTCGGAGCCGCCGACGCGCCCGTCGTTGAACGTGATCACGCCGATCACGCCGGCGGTGAGCAGCAGCACGACGCCGGTGACGTACTGCATGATCGCGACGATGTGCACCCCGGCGGGCGCCCCGCGCATCCCGTATCCGGGCGGCGGGGGCGGCGGCGGGCCGTAGTAGTCCGGTGGTTGGCCGGGACCCGGTGGCTCGCTCGGCCAGGACCCGCCCTCGGGCCAGGACTGGGTCGGCGGCTGGCCCGGGTACCCCGGATAGGCCGGGTAGTTCTGCGTGCCCGGATACGCCGGGTGGTTCTGGGTGGCCGGGTGGTTCTGGGTGGCCGGGTAGCCGCGGGTGGCCGGCTGTGCCGGTCCGTACCGTTGCGGGTGACCGGGCCAGGACCCGTTCTGATAGGCCATGGCGTCCAGAATGCCCCAGCCGTGCCACTCGACACGGCAGCGGAATTGTCACATTTCCGTACAGCCTCGGAGACCGCGCGTCAGAACGTCTTGAGGGGTTGCTCCAGGTAGCGCTGGATCGTGGGTGCGACGGCGGCCACCACGACGTCCGGGTCGGCGCTGGCCAGGGGTTCCAGCTTGATCACGTAGCGCATCATCGCCAGTCCGATCATCTGGCTGGCCACCAGGCTGCCGCGGGTGGGTACCTCGGCCGGGTCGACCGTGACGTTGTCGAGGACACGCCGGATCACCTGGGTGGTCAGGAACTCGCGGAGCAGGCGGGCGGCCAGGTCGCTGCGGGTCGCGCTGCGCACCAGCGCCACGCCGACGGAGTTCAGCGGCCCGTCCCAGACCGTGAGGAACATGCGGACCAGCCGCTCGCCCAGCCCGTCGATGCCGCCGGCCGCCACCTGGGGCAGGAGCTTCGCCGGGTCGATGGGAAAGTCCATCGCGGCGACGAACAGCTGGTCCTTGGTCCCGAAGTAGTGGTGCACCAGGGCGGGGTCGACCCCGGCGGCGCCGGCGATGTGCCTGATCGAGGCGCCGTCGAAGCCCTTCTCCGCGAAGGCGGTGCGGGCGGCCGCCAGGATCGCCTCGCGGGTGTCCTGGCGGCCGGGTCGCCGTCCGGTGCGGGCCAACGGGGTTCCTCCTCGGTCGGTGGTGCGCCGGCGCCGCGGGGGCGGCGCCGGCCGGGTCGTGCACCGGCGCGGACGGGCGCGCCGGGTGGTGCGCCGGTGCGGACGGGCCGCGCCGGGTGGTGCCCGCCGTCAGGTGGTGCGGCGGCGCAGGGTGGCCGCGCCGGCCAGGAGGGCGACCACCACGCATCCGACGATGATGGTCAGGTCCCTCCACATCGTGCCGGTCGGGTCCGGGTGCGCGCCCACCTCCGTCAAGGCTTCCACGGCGTACGTCATCGGTAGCACGTCGCTGATCGCCTGGAGCCAGCCAGCCATCTGCTCGCGGGCGGTGAACAGGCCGCAGAGCAGCACCTGGGGCAGGATGACCGCGGGCATGAACTGCACGGCCTGGAACTCCGAGTTCGCGAACGCGCTGAAGAACAGCCCCAACGCGACCCCGAGTACGGCGTTGGCGATCGCCAGCACCACCACCAGCCACTGGTCGCCGAGCGTGTCGAGACCGAGCAACGTGTAGGACAGCAGCGAGACGATCGCCGCCTGCACGGCCGCCGCCACGGCGAACGCCAGGCCGTAGCCGAAGAGGATGTCGGCCTTGGCGATGGGGGTCGTGAGCAGACGCTCCAGGGTGCCGCTGGTGCGTTCGCGCAGCATCGCCACGCTGGTGAGCAGGAACATGATGACCATCGGGAACACGCCGAGCATGGTCAGCCCGATCCGGTCGAAGACCAGCGGCTGGTCCTCGAACAGGTACTTGAGCAGCGTGAGCAGCACGCTCGGCACCACGATGATCATGGCGATGGTGCGCCGGTCGTGCCGGAGCTGCCGCAGGATGCGGCCGGTCGTGGCCAGGGTGAGCCGGGGTGACATCACGCGACCTTCTGTTCTTCGCGGGCGAGCACGAGGCGCAGGAACGCCTCGTCGAGGTCGTCGGTGCCGGCGGCGGTCCGCACGGCGGCCGGGGTGTCGTCGGCGATCAGGTCACCGGCGCGGATCAGGAGGAGACGGTCGCAGCGGCCGGCCTCGTCCATGACGTGGCTCGACACGATGATCGTGGTGCCGGCGGCGGCGAGACCGCGGAACTGGTCCCACAGTTCGTTGCGCAGCACGGGGTCCTGCCCGACGGTCGGTTCGTCGAGCACCAGCAGGTCGGGGTGGCTCACCATGGCGCACGCCAGCGACGCACGGGCCCGCTGGCCGCCGGAGAGCGTGCCGACGAGCTGACCCGCGGCGGAGGCGAGCCCCACGTCGGAGACCGAGCGGTCGGCTTCGCCGGAGGAGACGCCGAACAGGCTCGCGAAGTAGCGGGCGTTCTCCCGCACGGTGAGGTCGGCGTAGACGCTGGGCGCCTGGGTCAGGTACCCGATGCGGCGCCGCAGCGGTGGCGAGCCGGCGGGCTCACCGAACACCCGCACCTCGCCCGAGCGGATCTTCTGGACACCCACGATGCTGCGCAGCAGCGTGGTCTTGCCGCTGCCGCTCGGGCCGAGCAGGCCGGTGACCGACCCGGCCTCGATGGCGCAGGTCAGACCGTTCAGGACCCGGTTGGCCCCACGGTGGACGACGAGGTCGCGCACCTCGACGGCGGAGTTCATGGCCGAACCTCCAGCACAGTTCAACGAGTGTTGAATTCAACGGTAGATGAAATCGCCATCCCGGGCAAGATGCCTTCGAGTGGTGCTTGACTTAGAGCGCACTCGAAGTAGGAGGCTTGAGGGCGTGAGCGTTGGAACGGCACGTGCGTACACCGTCAGCGAGGTCTCGTCGCAGACCGGCCTCTCGGCACACACCCTGCGCTGGTACGAGCAGGTCGGTCTGCTCGACCCCGTGCACCGCGACGCCGCCGGCCGCCGTCGGTACAGCGACGACGACCTCGGGCGGTTGAGCTTCCTGCTCAAGCTCCGGTCCACCGGCATGCCGGTGCGCGACATGATCCGCTTCGTCGAGCTCAGCCGGCTCGACAACGACGCGGGCGTCGCGGAGAAGCTGCAGATCCTGGTCGACCACCGGGAGCGCGTCCTGACCCAGATCAACGCGTTGCAGGAGGACCTGAAGGTCATCGAGTTCAAGATCGACATCTACTCCGGAATCGCGGGAATCGCAACGTGATCGCCGGAGCGAAGCGCAGGCGGTCAGGTTGCGCTCTTATGTGGGATTTGGGAGGAACAGCTTCATGAAGCAGCGCACACTCGGAACGAACGGTCCGTCGATCGGTGCTGTCGGGCTGGGCTGCATGTCCTTCAGCGACGTGTACGGGGTCGCCGACGACGACGAGTCGGTCGCGACCGTCCACCGGGCCCTCGACCTCGGGATGAACCACCTCGACACCTCGGACATGTACGGCGCCGGGCACAGCGAGGAGGTCGTCGGGCGGGCCATCAAGGGCCGCCGCGACGACGTGTTCCTGGCCACCAAGTTCCTCACCCGGTACGGGCCGAACGCGAACCGGTCCAACTGGATGACGCCCGAGTCGGGCCGCTACCAGGACACCTCGCCCGAGTGGGTGCCGCAGGCCTGCGACGCGTCGCTGAAGAGGCTCGGCATCGACGTCATCGACCTGTACTACATGCACCGCAAGCTGCCCCAGGTGGAGATCGAGGACACCGTCGGCGCGATGTCGGCGCTGGTCGCGGCCGGCAAGGTGCGCTACCTCGGCCTGTCGGAGGTGTCGCCGGAGACGCTGCGCCGTGCCCACGCCGTGCACCCGATCGCCGCCGTGCAGGTGGAGTACTCGCTGTTCAGCCGCGACCCGGAGGACGAACTCCTCGACACCTGCCGCGACCTCGGCGTCGCCCTGGTGGCCTACTCGCCCTACGGCCGCGGCATCCTCACCGGCACGGTGAGCCGCGACACCCTCCGCGACGCAGGCGACTTCCGGTCGGTGGCCGCGCCGCGCTACACGGAGGAGAACATCGACCAGAACCTCAAGCTGGTCGAGGCCGTGAAGGCCGTGGCGGCCGAGGCCGGCTGCTCGCCGGCGCAGGTCGCCCTCGCCTGGGTGCTCGCGCAGGGGGACGACATCCTGCCGATCCCCGGCACCCGGCGGGCGAAGTACGTCGAGGAGAACGCCGCGGCGACCGAGGTCAGGCTGACCGCCCAGCAGATCGCCACCCTGCTCGACGCGATCCCGCGCGACGCGGTCGCCGGCGAGCGCTACGGCGAGGCGGGGATGAAGGCGGTCAACCTGTAGCTCCGGAGCGCGCCCGCGGAGGCGGGCGCCATCGGTGCTGTCACAATGGGCCGGTGTTGTCTGACGAGGTCGCCGGCCGGCTGAAGCGCAACCGGGACGGGCTGGTTCCGGCCATCGTCCAGGAGAACGGCACCGGCGAGGTGCTCATGTTGGCCTGGATGAACGACGAGGCGCTGCACCGCACGCTCACCACCGGACGGGCCACGTACTGGTCGCGCAGCCGGGGCGAGCTGTGGGTCAAGGGCGAGACGTCGGGGCACCACCAGCACGTGAAGTCGGTCAAGGTCGACTGTGACGGCGACACCCTGCTGCTCACGGTCGACCAGACCGGCGCCGCCTGCCACACGGGCGAGCACACGTGCTTCTTCACGGAGCTCACGGCATGACCACCGGTGGGGTCACGCCCGACGAGGCGACGTTCAGGGAGCTGGCCCGGCAGCGTCGGGTCGTGCCGGTGGTGCGGCGGCTGCTGGCCGACGCCGAGACGCCCGTCGGCGTCTACCGGAAGCTGGCCGGCGGGCCCGGCACGTTCCTGCTGGAGTCGGCCGAGCAGGGCAGCGGCGCCGGCAAGGCGGGCGCGGTCTGGTCGCGGTACTCGTTCGTCGGGGTGCGCAGCGCGGCCACGCTCACCGAGCGCGACGGCCGCACCGAGTGGCTCGGCGATCCGCCGCAGGGGCTCGGCACGAGCAGCGATCCGGCCGAGGCGCTGAAGGACACCGTCGCGGCGCTCACCGGTCCCGATCCGGAAGGGCTCGACCTGCCGCCGCTGTCGGGCGGGCTGGTCGGGTTCCTCTCCTACGACTTCGTGCGGCGCATCGAGCGGCTGCCGGAGCTGGCCGAGAACGACCTCGGCCACCCCGAGCTCGGCATGATGCTCGCCACCGACCTCGTGGCGCTCGACCACTACGAGGGCGTCGCGATCCTCATCGCGAACGCGGTCGTCGCGGAGGACGCCACCGACCACGACCTCACCGCGGCGTACCACCAGGCGATCGGTCGGCTCGACGCGATGACCACCGCGATGTCGCGGCCCACGCCGCCGATGGTGTCCACAGTGGACAAGCCGGCCCGGGAGACGCCCACGAGCCGCACCGAGACGGGTGGCTATCCGAAGGCCGTGGAGAAGGCCATCGAAGCGATCCGGGCCGGTGAGTGCTTCCAGATCGTGGTGGCGCAACGGTTCGAGCGGCGCACCACCGCCGACCCGGTCGACGTGTACCGCGTGCTGCGCGCCACCAACCCCAGCCCGTACATGTACCTGCTGCGGTTCGACGGCTTCGACGTCGTCGGCTCCTCGCCCGAGGTCCACGTCAAGGTGACCGGGCGCAAGGCGTTGCTGCACCCGATCGCCGGCACCCGGTGGCGGGGCGCCACCACCGAGGAGGACAACGCGCTCGCGGCCGAGCTGATGGCCGACCCGAAGGAGCGCGCCGAGCATGTGATGCTCGTCGATCTGGCCCGCAACGACCTCGGCCGGGTGTGCGTGCCGGGCACGGTCGAGGTGCCGGAGTTCGCGACCGTCGAGCGGTACAGCCACGTGATGCACATCGTGTCCACTGTGGTCGGTGAGGTCGAGGAGACCCGTACCGCGTACGACGTTCTCGCCGCGACGTTCCCCGCCGGCACGCTGTCGGGTGCGCCGAAGGTGCGGGCGATGGAGATCATCGAGGAGCTGGAACCGACCCGACGCGGCCTGTACGGCGGCGTCGTCGGCTACTTCGGGTTCGGCGGCGACATGGACACCGCGATCGCCATCCGCACCGCGCTCATCCGCGACGGCGTCGCCTACGTGCAGGCCGGCGCCGGCATCGTCGCCGACTCCGACCCGGTCGCCGAGGAGACGGAGTCGCGCAACAAGGCGGCCGCCGTGCTCGGCGCGATCGCGGCCGCGGAGACCCTGAAACCGGCCCGATGAAACCGGCCCGATGAAACGGGAGAAGGGCTACGCCACGGCGTCCGCGGTGGTCGGCGCGGGCGCGGCGGTGCTGGCCGTCTCCCGTGGCTGGTTCGAAGCGACGGGACCGGCGGAGCAGGGCTCTTTCGTCACCGCGGCCGACCAGATCTCCGGCAGCGAACGCTACCCGTGGCTGTGGGCGCTGGCCCTCGTGGCGCTCGCCGGTGGCGGCGCGGTCCTCGCCACGAAGGGCCTCGTGCGCACGATCGTGGGCTGGGTCCTGGTGGTCGCCGGCACCGGTCTGGTGCTCGGTGGCGCGCTGTCGGTGGCGCACGAGGCGGCGCCGTTCTGGCCCATCGTCACGGCGCTGGGTGGGGCCGCGGTGTTCGACGCCGGCTGGTTGACCGTCCACAAGGGACGGTCATGGACCAGCATGGACGCGCGGTACGAGCGGACCGCCACCGAGCCCGCCGACACCCCGAAGGGCATGTGGGACGAGCTCGACCACGGCCGGGACCCCACCGCATGACGAGCGTCTTCGACTTCCCGCGGGCCTACGAGGTGGCGTTCTCCTACCGCGATGTGCCGCACGAGGTCGACGCGCTGCTGAAGTTCCACGGCGGCGGGGTCGCGAGCGCGCTGGAGCTCGCCGCGGGCCCGGGCGACCATGCACTGGACCTCGCCGGCCGTGGGATACGTGCGTCCACTGTGGATCTGAACGCCGCGATGACCGCACGCGCGGCGGAGCGGGCGACCGAACGCGGCCTCGCGCTCTACAGCGCGACCACCGGCGACATGGTGGAGTTCGACCTCGGTGAGCGGTTCGATCTGGTGCTGTGCCTCATCGACTCGCTCGCGCACGTGCTCGACCTGGACGCGCTCGTGGCGCACCTGGTGTGCGTGCGCCGCCACCTCGCGCCCGGCGGCGCCTACGTGGCGGAGACGCTGCATCCGGCCGACGGGTTCGGCGTGGGGAAGCACACCGAGACCGACTGGACGGTGGAGCGCGACGGCGTGTGCTTGCGGGTCCGGTGGGGCCGGCCCGACGAACCGATCGACCCCGTGACCCAGGTGACCGAGACGGTGGTGACGATCGACGTGCGCGCGCCGTGGGGCGAGCAGCGCCTCGAAGAGACGATGGCGCAACGGTTCTGGACCCGCGACGAGCTGCGCGCGGCGGCCCGCCTGGCGGGTCTCGAGGTGACGGCGCAGTACGGCGACTTCGACGGCGGTGCCCTCGACGCCGAGGGCGCCTGGCGGATGATCAGCGTGCTGCGGCCGGTGCCGTAGCGTCCGGAGCGCCGAGCCGGCACAGCAGATCCGTGGAGCGGCACCACATGTGGCGCGCGTCGGCGTCGAAACCGGCCGCGGACAACAGGTCGCCGAGCGCCGCGAGCGACTCCGCCTGCTGCGCCGGATGCCCGAGCCGGCCGAACGCGTCGATGGCGCGCTGGTAGTGCGCGCGGGCCCGGTCGACGTCACCGAGCCGGCCGTGGACGAAGCCGAGGCTGTCGTGGGTGTTGGCGACGTTGATGCGGTCGTCGATCCGGGTCGCCAGGGCCAGCGCCCGCGTGCAGTACCGCAGCCCGTCGCCGTGCCGGCCGAGCTTGGACAGGAACCAGCCGACGGCGTTGAGCATCGTCGCGATGCCGTGCTCGTGACCCGCCGACCCGTACAGGTCCAGCGCCAGCCGCGCGTGCCGCAGCGCCGGCCCGAACCGCCCCTGACGCGCCGAGACCCGCGCCAGACCGCGGTGCGCGAGCGCCTGCCCGCACCGGTGGCCGAGGCGGTCGAACAGGCCCAGCGCGCGGCGCAGGCGCCGGTCGGCCGTCGGGTAGTCGCCCAGCCAGATGTCGGCCAGCGCGAGGTTGCGCCACGCGTACGCCTCGCCGGTCGGGTCGTCCATCCGTCGCGCCGCCCGGACCGCCGCGCGCTGCGCGTGCGCCAACTCCTCCCAGTGGCCGTTCTGGGACAGGAAATGCACGAGGACGGCCGCAAGCTGCCATACGTGACCGTCGAACCCGGTCGCCTCGGCGTGGTCGACCGCCGCCATCAGGACCGGCCGTTCGGCGCGGAACCACAGCAGCGCCCGCTCGTGGTCCGCGATGCGCTCGGGAGTCACACCGGCCGCCGCGGGCGGCGGCGGAGGCCGGTCGTCGAACGGCGCGACGAGCGTGGCCGCCGCCGCGCCGGTGTGCACGTAGTGGTCGAGGAGGCGCCGGGTCGCCGCGTCGCGGCCGTGCGGCGGCTCGTCGCGCGCGGTGACCTCGACGGCGTACAACCGCACCAGGTCGTGCATGCTGAACCGGCCGGGCGCCGGCTCGTCGAGGAGGTGGGCGGCCACCAGGTCGCGCAGCAGCGGCCGGACCCGCTCGACCGCGACGGCCGCGCGGCTCGCGACCGCCGCCGGGCCCACGTCCGGGCCGGGCGTCGAACCCACCGCCCGGAAGACGCGGGCGACCGGGCCGGGCAGGGCGCGGTAGGAGCAGTCGAGCACGCTGCGCAGGTCGGCACACCGGTCACCGGCGGCCAGCGCGTCGAGCCGGGTGCCGTCGTGCATCAGCTCACCGGCGAGCACGTCCAGCGACACCCCGGCGCGCACGGTGGCGCGCGCGGCCATGATGCCGAGCGCGAGCGGGAGGCCGCCGCAGCGGTCGACCAGGCTCGCCAGCGCGTCCGTCCGGCCGGCCACCGCGGCCGGGCCGACGAGCGCGGTGAACAGGGCGCGGCTCTCCGCCCCGTCGAGGACGCCGAGCCGCAGCGACCGGGCGCCGTGCCCGGAGACCAGGCCGGGCAGCTCCCGCCGGCTCGTGACGATCACGGCGCCGCGGCCGTGGCCGGGCAGCAGCGGCACCACCTGCGCGCTGTCGCGCGCGTTGTCGAGGACCACGAGCGTCCGCCGGTCGGCGAGCAGGCTGCGGTACAGGCCGGTCATCGCCTCCGGAACGGCCGGGACCGCCGACGGGTCGACGCCGAGCGCGTCGAGCAGGACCCGCACCACGGTGGCCGGCTGCAGCGGCTCGCTGACCGGGTCGAACCCGCGAAGGTCGATGTAGAGCTGGCCGTCGGGGAACCGGTCGAGGTTGTCGTGGCTCCACCTCAGGGCCAGCCACGTCTTGCCGGCGCCGCCCAGCCCGGTGATCGCGACCGTCTGTCCGGCGGCCATCGCGCTGTCGAGCGCGGCGAGGTCGCGGGAGCGCCCGGTGAACGACGCGGGCCGGGCCGGCAGCTGCCGCGGCAGCACGGTCGCGGTCCTCGGAGGCGACGGCGTCAGCGCCGGGTCGTCGTTGATGATCCGGCCGTACAGCTCCGTGAGGGACCGGGACGGCGCCGCGCCGAGGTCGTCCGCGAGGAGCCGCCTCAGCCGGTGGAAGACGTCCATCGCGTCGGATGACCGGCCGCACCGGTGCAGGGCGAGCATCAGCTGGCCCTGGAGGCGTTCGTCGAACGGGTGGGCGGTGGCGGCCGCGGTCAGGTCGGCCAGGACGGCCGCGGCGTGTCCGCGGTCGAGCATGATCTGGTACAGGTCGGTCCGGGCCGCCAGCCGCTGGCTCTCCAGCACGTGCCGCCAGGTGTTGACCCACGCCGAGTCGAGGGTGGCGAACGCGTCGCCGCGCCACAGCGCCAGCGCGCGCCGGTACAGGTCGACGGCCGGCTCACCGGTGCCGGCCCGCCGGGCGCGGTCGACGAGGTCACCGAAGCGGTGCATGTCGACGGCCTGCGGGTCGACGGTCAGCAGGTAGCCACCGGGACGCCGGAGCACCTGCGCGCCGCCGGCGCCGAGCACGGTGCGCAACCGGGACAGGTAGCCGTAGAGGGTGCCCCGCGCCCGCTGCGGCGGATCGTCGCCCCACACCCGCTCGATCAGGTCGCCGACCGGCACCGGCCGGCCGGCGTCGACGGCGAGCGCCGCGAGGACGGCCCGCTGGCGCGTGTGGCCCGCTTCGGCGGGGTGCCCGTCGATGCGCACCTCGATGTCGCCGAGCAGGCCGAGGTCGACGGTCACACGGCCACAGTGGCATCCACTCTCTGTCACCTACCTGACGCTCCCCGGTGAGCTGGGCATTCAAGGTTCGGTGCAGGGCGGCGCAACGACCGGTGTCGACGCTGGTCGGCAGCACGGTCCCGGACCGCCGGGACCACCCTCGACGAAGGGAGGGCAGCCACGTGCTGTCTGCCATCGGACGGCCCGCCGCGTGGGCGCTCGCGGCCACGACCGCCGCCGCCGGCCTGCTCGCGTTCACGGCGACCCCCGCGGCCGCGTCCGTCTCCGGCTACTACCAGCAGTCGGCCACCACCGTCAGCAACTCGGTGGCCAAGACCGCGCGGGCGGAGTGCGACAACGGATGGGAGCTGATGGACGCCGGCGCCGCCACCACCGGTGCCTCCGGCGACGTGGTCCTGGACGACGTGTTCGCGGACCAGAGCCTCGACTACGCCACCGCCACCGGCATGGAGCTCGGCGGCACCGCGACGAACTGGAGCGTGACCTCACACATCACCTGCGCGCTGCCGTCGCCCGGGCAGGAGTGGGTCTGGGAGGAGAGCGCCTACGACACGCTTCCGTACAAGTCGGTGCGGGCGGAGTGTCCGGGCACGAAGACCGTGCTCGGCAACGGCTACACGATCCGGGGCGGTGGCGGCGACGTGCACGTCTACGCGGCCGAGCCCGACGGCGGGGCGACGACGGCCGCGACCGAGGTGACCGTGAGCGCCGCCAACGCCGCCGGCACCGCGCGGAACTGGTCGGTGAACGCGTTCCTCATCTGCGCCGACCCGCTGCCGGGCCAGCGGGTGGTGGCGGTGACCAGCGCGTCGAACACCGGTAGCAAGGGCGTGCTGGCGTCGTGCGGGCTGATCGGCACGGTCCTCGCCACGGGCAGCACCGTCGCGGTCGACGGTCCGGTGGGCGAGATCGTGGTGAAGGACGACTACGTCTCGACCGAGTACACCGGCTGGTCGTACGCGACGAACGCCACCGGCACCGCGACCCCGTGGACGATCACGACGTACGCGTTCTGCGTGGACGCCTGAGCGACCTTGCGCGGACGCCTGAGCATCGCGGCACCGCCGCGATGCCGTCAGGCAGCGCATTATGCCTTACCACTGGTGAGGCGGCTTTGTGCACCCCGGACGCCCCTACTTTCGGCAGGGCACCTAGCATCGCTCGCATGACACCCGAAGAGGGGAGTCCGCGGATCCCGAACGAGGCGGAGGCGGCTGGCGGCCTGAGCCGGGCGCAGGGCGAAGCTTCGCGGGCGGGCCTCGCGGGTACGGTCCTCGACGACATCCTGGTCGGAGTGCGCGAGGACGTGTCGGCCCGGCAGGCCGAGGTCCCGCTCGAGCGCATCAAGGAGCTCGCGGCGGCGGCACCACCGCCACGCGACGCCTACGCCCTGCTCCGCGCGCCGGGCGTCGGGGTCATCGCCGAGATCAAGCGCTCCTCACCGTCGAAGGGCCGGTTGGCCGACATTCCCGACCCGGCGGCACTCGCGCGCGAGTACGCCGACGGGGGCGCGCGCTGCATCAGCGTCCTCACCGAGGGGCGCCGGTTCGGCGGCAGCCTCGACGACTTCTCGATCGTGCGGGCGGCGGTCGACGTGCCGTTGCTGCGCAAGGACTTCGTGGTCTCCAGCTACCAGGTGCACGAGGCCCGCGCGTACGGCGCCGACCTGGTGCTGCTGATCGTGGCGGCACTCGACGACAACACCCTGTCCGGTCTGCTCGACCGCATCGAGAGCCTCGGCATGTGCGCGCTCGTCGAGGTGCACGACGAGGAGGAGGCCGACCGGGCGCTCCGCGCCGGCGCACGCGTCATCGGCGTGAACGCCCGCGACCTCCGCACGCTCGAGGTCGACCGGGCGGCGTTCGAGCGGGTCGCGCCCGGGCTGCCGTCGAAGGTCGTGAAGATCGCCGAGTCGGGCGTGCGGGGTCCGCACGACCTGATCCGCTACGCGTCGGCCGGTGCCGACGCCGTGCTCGTCGGCGAGGGCCTGGTCACGCAGAAGAGCCCGCGTGACGCGGTGGCCGAGCTGGTCACGGCCGGCAGCCACCCGGCGACGCCGAGGCCGGTGCGATGACGGCGTCCGTCGCGGGCCTGGTTCCCGACGCCTTCGGGCATTTCGGCAAGTTCGGCGGGCGGTTCGTGCCGGAGGCGTTGATCGCGGCGCTCGACCAGCTCGACGCCGCGTACCGGCACGCGATGGCCGACGAGGCGTTCCAGGTGGAGTTCGGCCAGCTTCTCCGCGACTACGCCGGTACGCCGTCGATGCTCTACCACGCGTCGCGTCTGTCGGAGCGCGCCGGCGCCCGCGTGCTGCTCAAGCGCGAGGACCTCAACCACACCGGCGCGCACAAGATCCGCAACGTGCTCGGCCAGGCGCTGCTCGCCAAGCGGATGGGCAAGCCGCGGGTGATCGCCGAGACCGGCGCCGGCCAGCACGGTGTCGCCTCGGCCACCGCGTGCGCGCTGCTCGACCTCGAGTGCGTCGTGTACATGGGCGAGGAGGACACCCGCCGGCAGGCGATGAACGTCGAGCGCATGAAGCTCCTCGGTGCCACGGTGGTTCCGGTCTCGACCGGCTCGAAGACGCTCAAGGACGCGATCAACGAGGCGCTGCGCGACTGGGTCACCAACGTCGACACCACGCACTACCTGCTCGGCACCGCCGCCGGTCCGCACCCGTTCCCGGCGATGGTGCGTGACTTCGTGCGCGGCATCGGCGTCGAGGCCCGCCAGCAGACGCTGGACCGGTACGGCGTGCTCCCCGACGCGGTCGCCGCGTGCGTGGGCGGCGGGTCGAACGCCATCGGCGCGTTCCACGCGTTCATCCCCGACGAGTCGGTGAAGCTCTACGGCTTCGAGGCCGGCGGCGACGGGGTCGACACCGGCCGGCACGCGGCCAGCATCACCGGCGGCGCGTCGGGTGTGCTGCACGGCGCGCGCACGTTCCTGCTGCAGGACGAGGACGGCCAGACCGTCGAGTCGCACTCGATCTCGGCCGGCCTGGACTACCCGGCGGTCGGGCCGGAGCACGCGTGGCTGCACGAGGTCGGGCGGGCCATCTACGAGCCGGTCACCGACGCCGAGGCGATGAAGGCGTTCCGCCTGCTGTGTGCCACCGAGGGCATCATTCCGGCGATCGAGAGCGCGCACGCTCTTGCCGGTGCGCTGCGGATCATTCCGTCTCTTTCGGAAGAGCTCGGCCGCGAACCGACGGTGCTCGTCTGCCTGAGCGGCCGTGGAGACAAGGACGTCGAGACCGCCGGCACGTTCTTCGGGGAGCTATGAGCATTTCGGACGCGTTCGCCAAGGGTCGGCCCGCGTTGATCGGTTACCTGCCGGCGGGCTTCCCGTCCGTGGACGGTGCGGTCGAGGCGATCACCGCGATGGTGGCCGAGGGCGTCGACGCCGTCGAGGTGGGTTGGCCCTACTCCGACCCGGTGATGGACGGTCCGGTGATCCAGCGGGCCACCGAGGCGGCGCTGGCCGCCGGGATCCGCTCGGCCGACGTGCTGCGCACCGTCGAGCGGGTGGCCGCCGGGGGCGCGCCGGTGGTCGTGATGACGTACTGGAACCTCGTCGAGCGGTACGGGGTGGCGCGGTTCGCCCGTGACCTCGCCGCCGCGGGCGGTGCGGGTCTCATCACCCCGGACCTGATCCCCGACGAGGCCGGCGAGTGGATCGCCGCCGCCGACGAGCACAAGCTCGACAAGATCTTCCTGGTGTCGCCGTCGTCGACCGACGCGCGGGTGGCCGCCACGGCCGCGGCGTGCCGCGGGTTCGTGTACGCGACGGCGGTCATGGGCGTCACGGGTGCGCGCGACCAGGTGTCGTCGGCCGCGCCTGAGCTGGTCGCCCGCGTGAAGGCGGTCAGCGACACGCCCGTCGCGGTCGGGCTCGGTGTGCGGGACGGCGCGCAGGCGGCAGCGGTCGGCGAGTTCGCCGACGGGGTGATCGTGGGCAGCGCGTTGGTCTCGGCCCTGGCCGAGGGCGGCGTCGATGCCGTCCGCGCTCTGGCCGGCGACCTCGCGGCGGGCCTTACGCGCTGACGGCTTCCGGAATCTCGGGTTCCTTGTCGCGCTCGACCGAGCAGACGACGCCCGAGCGGCCGCTGACGGCGTGCGCCAGCGCGATGCGGGTGGTGGCGGTCAGCGGTTCCGGCAGGTCGTCGGCCGGGTGCCAGCTCAGGCGCGCGATCCGGGGCGAGTTGACCGCCACGTCGGACGCGGCGAGCCGGCCGCGGAACACGTAGGTGAGCACGTCGGGCAGGTCGTCGCCGCAGCCGTCGCCGGTGAGCTGGTACAGCCCGACCAGGTCGACGATCTCGGTTTCGCAGCCGGTCTCCTCGCGGATGTCGCGGATCGCGGCGTGGATGGGGTCCTCGTCTGTGCGGATCTTGCCACCGGGGAGACCCCAGAGCCGGTGACCGTGGCGCTGCTGGCAGAGGAGGACGCGGCCGGCCTCGTCGGTGATCACCGCACCGACGGCCGATGTGAGGGAGTTCATAGGAAAAGAGCCTAGAACCGCGTTGGACGGCGCACCAGGCCAACAGCGGACCGGCGGTCGGCGGTAGCGTGTGCACCCGTGAACCTCGCCGCCATCCCCAGCCCCTCACAGAGCGTCTGGCACCTGGGGCCGCTGCCGCTGCGTGCCTACGCGATCTGCATCATTCTCGGCATCGTGGCCGCGTGCTGGGTCACGGAGAAGCGCATGCGTGCCCGCGGCGCCCCCCAGTCGCTGGTCCTCGACATCGCGGTCTGGGCGGTGCCGGCCGGCATCATCGGCGCACGCATCTACCACGTGATCACCTCGCCCGGGCCGTACTTCGGCGCCGACGGCGACCCGGTCAAGGCGCTCTACATCTGGGAGGGCGGCCTCGGCATCTGGGGCTCGGTGGCCGGTGGCGCGGTCGGCGCCTGGATCGCGTGCCGGCGGCTGGGCATCCCGCTGTCGTTCGTGGCGGCGTGTCTCGCGCCCGGCCTGCCGCTGGCGCAGGGCATCGGCCGCATCGGCAACTGGTTCAACAACGAGCTGTACGGCGGCGCGACCACGCTGCCGTGGGGCCTGAAGATCTACGAGTTCGACACGGCGGCCGGCAAGGCGGCCACGACGACCACCGGTGAGCCGTCGGTGCTGGGCACCTACCACCCGGCGTTCCTGTACGAGCTGATCTGGGACATCGGGGTGGCGGTGCTCGTCTGGCAGCTCGACAAGCGGTACCGGTTCGGCAAGGGCAAGGCGTTCGCGGTGTACGTCATGGCGTACTGCGTCGGCCGGTTCTGGATCGAGCTGCTGCGTACCGACCCGGCGAACCACATCCTGGGCATGCGGTTGAACAACTGGACCGCGATCCTGGTGTTCCTCGGCGCGCTGGTCTACTTCCTGCGGGTCAAGGGCCCGCAGGAGTACCTGCACGTCGACGAGGACGGCAAGATCACTGTCGTACCGGCGCCGGGCACCTCCTCCTCCACCGACGCTGCCTCTGACGGGGACGCCGACGGCGACGACGACGATTCCGGCGATTCCGGCGATTCCGGCGATTCCGGCGATGATTCCTCCTCCGAGGTCGACCTCACCAAGGAGCCCGACGAACCGGACGCCGAGGGCAAGGAGCCGGATACCGGCGAGAACGAGCCGGCACAGTCACGCCCCGGCACCTAGGTGGCCGCGCGCACGGCGGTGGTCGTCGGGGCCGGCATGTCCGGTCTCGCGGCGGCCGGCGCGCTGGCCCGTACCGGCTGGCGGGTGACGCTGCTCGAACGGGCCGACCGGCTGCGTCCGGGCCGGGCCGCCGTCCTGCTGTGGCCGAACGCGGTGCGGGCACTGCAGTCGCTCGGGCTCGGTGGCGCCGGCGGCGTCGATGCGATCGCCACACCGGTGCCGCCCCTGGGGGTGCGCAGGCCCGACGGCCGCTGGCTGCACGAGCCCGACGGGTCCGCGCCGCCGGTGGTGGCGGTGCACCGGGCCGACCTGCACGACATGCTGGTCGCCGGCCTGAGCGACCAGGTGGAGATCTGCAACGGGGTGACGGTCCGCTCCACGCGGCCGACGAGCAAGCCGCCCGCGGTCAGCGACGGCACCACCACCTGGGAGGCCGACCTCATCGTCGGTGCCGACGGGGCCGACAGCGGGCTGCGCCGCCGGCTGGCACCGGCGTCGACGCTGGTCAGCGGCGGTTATGCGCTGTGGCGGGCGGTGATTCCCTGGTACCGGGTGCCCGACCTGGGTGCGAACCCGGCCGGCGAGCTGATCGGCGACGGCCACCGCTTCAGCTACGCGAGCCTTGGTGACCGTGGCGAGAAGCGCGGCGGCGTCTCCTGGCTGGCGGCGGCTCCGGGCGCGGCCCGTCCCGAGCCGGCGGAGACCCAGCTGACGCTGCTGCGGAGGTGGTTCGCCGGGTGGCATCCGCCGATCGGCGACCTGCTCGCCGCCACCGAGTCGGAGGACCTGGTGCAGGAGACGGTGCGTGACCTGCGTCCGCTGCCCCGGTTCGCGCACTCCGCCGGTCGCGGCGGCTACGTGCTGGTGGGCGATGCCGCGCACGCGATGTCGGCGCACGCCGGTCAGGGCCCGGGCCTGGCGATGGAGGACGCGGCGACCCTGCAGGCCGTCCTCCACGGCGTGGTGCCGGGCGGCTCTCTGGGCGAAGCCCTCGACGACTTCGCACGCCTACGGGCGGCACGCCTGAACCGGATGTCGGCGCACGTCCGCCGGCTCGACGCGGCCCTCCACTCGAGGGGCCGCTTCTCGGTGGGCAGCCGCTTCGCGCCGAGACTCCTCGACCGCGTGGCCGCGGTAGCCGCGGACTGGGATCCGCCGTCCCGCTGACCCCCGTCCCGCGCCCTGCCCGCGCTGCTACGCGCCCTCCACCCGCGCCGCCCCCGCCGTCGCCCGCGCCGCCTACGCACGCCGGCGCTGCCCTGCGTGCCGTCAGCCGCGCCCTCGCCCGCGCCCTCGCCCGCGCCCTGCCGTCACCCGCGCCCTCGCCCGCGCCCTGCCGTCACCCGCGCCCTGACCGCGCCATCACCCGCGTCCCGTCCCCGCCTGTGGCTCCATCCGCGCCGATCTTGCACTTGTGGCCCCCGATAAGTCCGATATAGCGCGAAATAGTGGCGGCCACAACTGCAAGATCGGCGCGGTTGAGGGCGTGCCGGGCGGGGTGGGTCAGCGGGGGGAGGCTTCGTGGGGTTGTAGCTGGGGTGCGTTGAAGCCGCAATGTGTGCACTTCGAGACGTCGACCGGCGCGGTCTCGGCCAGCGGCTCGTCCGTCGGCACCGCCGCCGGTGGTGGCGCTGCCGGGCGGAGCAGGACGGCCGCCAGGACGGCGCCGACCAGGAGCAGGACGGCGCTGATCAGCATCGCCATGCGGAAGCCGGCAGCGAAGCTGTCGGGATCCGTGTAGCCGGCGCCCGACAGGCCCGCCACGACCGGGATCACCGCGACGGCCAGCAGCCCGGCCACCCGGGCGACCGCGTTGTTCACCCCCGACGCCACCCCGGAGTGCCCCGCCGGAGCCGAGCTCAACACGGTCGCCGTGAGCGGGGCGACCAGCGCCGACAGGCCCAGCCCGAACACGATCACGGCGGGCAGGACGTGCGTCACGTAGGAGGCGTCCGGGCCGACGCGCAGCGTCAGTAGGACGCCGGCGGTGGCCAGGAGCAGCCCGCCGATCATGAGCGGACGGGCGCCCACCCGGTCGGCCAGTGCGCCGGCCCGGGCGGACAGCAGCAGCATGAGGACGGTGGTCGGCAGCACAGCGGTTCCGGCGAGCAGCGGCGAGAACCCGGCCACCACCTGCAGGTCGAGCACCAGCAGGAAGAAGAAGACCCCGAGCGCGGCGTAGGTCGCGAAGGTCACCAGGTTGATCGCGGTGAACTGGCGGCTGGCGAACATGTCCAGCGGCACCAGCGGGTGGTCCGACCGCCGCTGCACCAGCACGAACGCCACCAGCAGCACACATCCGACCGCGCACGAGCCCACCACGAGAGCGTCCAGCCCGGAGCCGGCCCGGATCAGCCCGTACGTCAGCAGCCCCAGGCCCGCGGCCCCCAGCACACTTCCCGGAATGTCGATGCGTTTCGGCGCCGTCGGGTCGCTCGACTCGGGCACGTGGCGGGCCGACACGAGCAGCACCACCGCGGCCAGCGGCAGGTTCACCAGGAACACCGCCCGCCAGTTCCACTCGACCAGCCAGCCGCCCGCGAACGGTCCCACCGCGCCCGCGACGCCGCCCAGCGCCGACCACGCCCCGACGGCCCGGTTGCGGTCCGCGGGATCGAAGGTCGCGGCGATGATCGCGAGACTGCCGGGCGTGAGCAGGGCGCCGCCGATGCCCTGCAACGCCCGTCCCAGCGCCAGCAACTCCACGGTGGGCGCGAACCCGCACAGCACCGACGCGACCGCGAACCAGGTCACCCCGATCTGGAACACGCGGCGCCGGCCGTAATGGTCGCCGAGAGATCCGCCCAGGAGGATGAATGCGGCGAGCGTGAGGGTATAGGCGTTGACGACCCACTGCAGCCCGTCGAACCCGGCGCCCAGGTCGGCACCCAGCCGGGGGAGCGCGACGTTGACCACGGTGGCGTCGAGCATCACCAGGCTCGACCCGAGCACCGTGGCCAGAAGCACCCACCGAGCGGGCGCGGTACCCATACGCATGCACGTAACCTACAGATCACCGCCGTTCGAAAGGGTTCCCCGTGGCAGTTCTGCTGGTCACCGGCACAGACGCAGCCGTGGGCAAGACCGTGGTCACCGCGGCGGTGGTGGCCGCGGTGGGCGCGACGGGCGCCAGCGTCGCGGTGCTCAAACCGGCGCAGACCGGCGCGCGGCCGGGGCGCGAGTCGGACGTGGACACGATCCGCCGGCTCGCCGGTCCCGCGCACGCCCGGTCGCTGGCCGAGTACAACGAGCAGCTGCCGCCGCTCGCGGCCGCCCGTGCCACCGGCAAGCCGCCGGTCGCGCTCGACGACGTGCTGCTCGCCGTCGAGGAGTTCGAGGAGAAGCACGACCTGGTGCTGGTCGAGGGCACGGGTGGGCTGCTGGTGCCGATGGGCGAGGGCTGGACCACCGCCGACCTGGCGCAGCAGCTGGGCGGGCTGGCGCTCGTGGTCGCGCCGGCCGAGATCGGCGCCATCAACCACACGGCGCTCACGCTGGAGGCGCTGTCGCACCGCGGCTGCCCGGCGTACGTCGTGATCGGCGCGTGGCCGGCGGCGCCCGACGCGGTCCACCGCATGGTCCTCGCCGACCTTCCCGGCACCCGGGCCGGCGTCGTGCCCGACGGCGCCGTCGGCTGGCCGCCGGAGCGCTTCCGCAAGGCGGCGCCGTCGTGGTTCGCGCCGGGCTTCGCGGCCGCGGTCACCGTCGAGCCGTAGGTTACGGTGACCGACGTGCGTGTCTGGGTTCCGTATTCCGGGGTGGTGGGCCGGTTACCGGCCGGTCTGGCCGTCGACGTGTACGACACCGGCGACGAGCCGCCGTCCACCGTCGACGAGGTCGAGTTCTACGTGGCGCCGTACACGTTCGAGCCGGCGCCGCTCGAGCTGATCAAGCGGATGTCGTCGCTGCGCGTCGTCCAGACCCAGACCGCCGGCTTCGAGCACATGCTGCCGTACCTGCCCGACGGGGTCACGCTGTGCAACGCCGGCGGCGTCCACGACACGAGCACGGCGGAGCTGGCGGTGACGCTCATGCTGGCGTCGCTGCGCGGCATCCCGTCCTTCGTGCACGGCCGCGACCAGCAGGACTGGCGCTTCGGCTGGTACGACGCGCTCGCCGACCGCACGGTGCTGCTGGTCGGCTACGGCGGCATCGGCAAGGCCATCGACCGCCGGCTGGCTGGCTTCGAGGTCGACGTGCTGCGCGTGGCCCGCACCGAGCGCGAGAACGTGCACGACATGGACGAGCTGCCCGACCTGCTGCCCCGCGCCGACGTCGTCGTCGTGTGCGTGCCGCTCACCCCCGACACCCGCGGCCTCGTCGACGCCGAATTCCTGGGCCGCATGCGCGACGGGTCGCTGCTCGTGAACGTGGCGCGCGGCCCGGTCGTCGACACCGACGCGCTGCTCGCCGAGCTGGGCAGCGGTCGCCTGCGCGCGGCCGTCGACGTCACCGACCCGGAGCCGCCGCCGCCCGGTCATCCACTGTGGACGGTGCCCGGCCTGCTGATGAGCCCGCACGTCGGCGGCAGTTCGTCGGCGTTCCGGCCGCGCGTGGAGAAGGTCATCGTCGACCAGGTGCGCCGTTACGCCGCGGGCGAACCGCTGCAGTACGTGGTGCGCTCCTGATCCCCGGCGTACCGTGATCCGGTGTGAGCGATCAGGGGTCCCACACCAACACCGAGCTCAAGCACAGCCCCTGGCTGGTGCTCGTGGTCCTGTGCCTCGGCTTCTTCATGATCCTGCTCGACACCACGATCGTGAACGTCGCGATCCCGGCGATGAGCGACGACCTGAACGCGTCGCTGGCCGACGTGCTGTGGATCCTCAACGCGTACATCCTCGTGTACGCGGTGCTGCTGATCACCGCCGGTCGGCTCGGTGACCTCTACGGCCCCAGGCGGCTGTTCATCGTGGGGCTGGTCGTGTTCACGGCGGCGTCGGCGGCCTGCGGGTTCGCGCAGAACCCCGACCAGCTGATCGCGTTCCGGGTGCTCCAGGGGGTGGGCGGCGCGCTGCTGACCCCGCAGACCCTGACGGCGCTCACGGTGATCTTCCCGCCCGACAAGCGGGGTGCCGCGTTCGGGATCTGGGGCGGGGTCGCCGGTATCGCGACGCTGGCCGGTCCGGTGCTCGGCGGGTGGCTGGTCGACGACTTCGGCTGGCGGTGGATCTTCTTCGTGAACCTGCCGGTGGGCATCCTCGCGCTGGTCGGCGCCGTGATCGTGATGCCCGACCTCAAGCTCAACCGGCGGCACCGCCTCGACTGGGTCGGCACGGTGCTCGTCACCACGGCCCTGTTCCTCATCACGTTCGGGCTGATCGAGGGCCAGTCGCACGACTGGGGCGAGGTGTGGGGGCCGGTGACGATCGTCGAGATCATCGTGGCCGGCGTGGTACTGCTGGTGGTCTTCTTCCTGCACCAGTGGGCGACCCGGGACGGCGAGCCGCTGGTCCCGTACCAGATCTTCCGCGACCGCAACTTCAGCGTGATGAACTACGTGGCCGCCGCGATCGCCTTCGGCATGCTCGGGCTCTTCCTGCCGCTCACGATCTTCCTGCAGTCGGTGCTCGGCCTCACCGCGCTGCAGGCCGGGCTCGCGTTCGCGCCGATGTCGCTGATCTCGATGTTCATCGCGCCGTTCGCCGGGCGGCTCGCCGACCGGACCGGGGGCAAGCTCATCCTGTTCGCCGGGCTGAGCCTGTTCTCGCTGGGCATGGGCATCCTGATCGCGTCGTCGCACGTCGACTCGACCCGGTGGCACCTGCTGCCCGGTCTGGTCGTGGCGGGTGTGGGCCTCGGGCTCACGTTCGCGCCGCTGCAGACCGTGGCGATGCGCAACGTCGAGCCGCGGATGGCCGGCGCGGCGTCCGGGATCATCAACACCACCCGGCAGCTGGGCGGCGTGGTCGGCTCGGCGGCCGTGGGCGCGCTGCTGCAGGCTCAGCTCACCGACAAGCTCGCCGCCGCGGCCCGGTCGCAGACGGCCGGCCTTCCGGCCGAGCAGCGGCAGGAGCTGCTCGGCCGGTTCGGCCAGTCGGCCGGCGACCTCGACATCGGCAACTCGGCCGGCGGCATCACGTTCCCGCCCGGCACGCCGCCGCAGGTGGCCGAACTGGCGACGCGGATCTTCCACACCGGGTTCGTCGACGCCATGCGGGTGACGCTGGTGCTGCCGATCGCGGTGCTGGCCTCGGGTGCGTTGACGGTGCTCCTGGTGCGGCGCCGCAGCGCCGGCTCTACTCCGAGCGAATCATTCGCACCAGAGCCCGGAGGCCCGTCAGTAGTTCCCGGTGGTCGCTGACCCCGTCGAGGGTGGTGTCGACGCGGCGGATGAGGCGGTCGAGGTCGGTGCCGACCTGCGTGCGCACGTGTGCGAGGTCGGCGGTCGCGCGGCGCAGGTCGTCGTCGACCCCGCGCAGCCGGGCGTCGGTCTGCTCGCGCAGCGCGGACAGGGCGGCTTCCAGGTCCTCGACCTGCCGCTTGAGCGTCACCACATCGTCGCGCGGGAACGCGGTCTCCCGTTCCAGGGCCGTGATCCGGTGCCGTAGGTGCGAGAAGTACGCCGACGCCGGGCGCAGCAGCGTCGACAGCAGGAAGAACCCGGCGAGGTAGTACCCGAGCTGCTCGCCCGACACATACGCCACGACGGCGGCCACCACCGCGGTGCCGACGTGTCCGGCGACCGCGAACCGCAGCATCCACCGGGCGATCCGGCGGGCCTCGGCGATCCGCTCGGGCCGCACGGCGATGTCCCGCTCCCGCGAAAGGGCCTGTTCGGCGGCCACGCGCCGCGCGCCGAAGTACAGGTTCCACGGGACCGTCACCAGCACGGCCGCCCACGTCAACGCGGCGACGGCCGCGCCGACCGTCCACAGCACCTCGGGCGGCACGCCCGCGAGCCGTCCGAGCCACGCGAACAGCAACGTCGTACCGGCCGCCATGACGACGACCAACCACCACCGGGCCACGTTCATGCCGTCCAGCCTCGGCCACCGGCCGGTGCGGCGGATCCGCCGGGCTACTCAACCGGCCCTGAGTACCCGCAGTTGCCGCTCGTGCGGGTCACCGTGTACTCGCGGTCGTCGGTCGTGATGCCCGACGGCTGGCCGTCGAACCAGGTCTCGACCTTCCGCATCCCGCGGCGCTGCTCGAAGTGCAGGTGCGGGGCGCCGGAGTCGCCGGTGCTGCCGACCCTGCCGAGCTGCTGCCCCGTCTCCACGCGGTCGCCCTCCTCGACCATCGGCGGCTCGAGCAGGTGCAGGTACTGCGTCTCCCAGCGGCCGCCGTGGTCGATCTTCACCCAGTACCCGCCGCCGCGGCCGCGTGGACCCTGCGGGTCGTCGGGCGTCCGGCCGCCCAGGGACCCGTTGACGCCCGCCGCGGTCACCTCGCCGGCGTACGAGGCGAGCACCGGGCGTCCCCACGCCTGCCCTTCGGTGGGGAACAGGTCGACGTCGAAGTCGTCGTGGCCCGGGTACGTGCCCAGCTGCCAGGTCTCGCCGCAGGCGACCGGTAGCTGGAAGGCCGGGCGCGGACCGGGTGGGCGCAGCAGCTGCACGGCGACGACGACGGCGGTCACCGCCACGGCGAGCACGCATGTGACGACGGCCGTCCACACGACGCGGCCCCGGGTGATCTTCACCCGTTCGAGGGTGCCAGACCGGTGCTAGCGTCCCACCATGCCCGTACTCCAGGATCTGGTGGCCGCGCTCGGCGACGGCACCATCGAGGTAGTGGACCTCACCGCACCGCTGTCGGCGGAGACGCCGATCCTCGCGCTCCCGGAGCAGTTCGGTCAGACGTGGCCGTTCGCGCTCACCGAGATCAGCCGCTACGACGACCGCGGCCCGGCCTGGTACTGGAACAACGTCACCACCGGCGAGCACACGGGCACGCACTTCGACGCCCCGATCCACTGGGTCACCGGGCGCGACGCCGACGACGTCGCGCAGGTTCCCGCGTCCAAGCTGATCGCCAGCGCGGTGGTGATCGACCGCACCGCCGACGCCGCGGAAAATCCCGACTTCCTCCTCGAAATCTCCCACATTCGGGAGTGGGAGGCCGAGAACGGGCCGCTGCCGGCCGGCGGCTGGCTGCTCTACCGCACCGGGTGGGACGCCCGGGGCGACGACGCGGAGGCGTTCACCAACGCCGGCGCCACCCCGGGCATCTCGGTCGAGTGCGCGAAGTGGCTCGCCGAGGAGTCGCCGATCCTGGGCCTGGGCGTGGAGACCGTCGGCACCGACGCCGGTGCGGCGCACTCGTTCGACCCGCCGTTCCCGTGCCACTCGTTCCTGCTCGGCAACGACAGGTACGGGCTCACCCAGCTGCGCAACCTCTCCCGGCTGCCCGCGACCGGCGCTGTGGTCGTCGCCGGGCCACTGCCGATCGTCGGCGGGTCGGGCAGCCCGTGCCGGGTGCTCGCGCTCGTCGAGCGGTGACCACCGTTTCGGAGGTCGTCGGGCGCGTGCTGGCCGCGCACGGGGTGGAGCACGCGTTCGGCGTCGTCGGCAGCGGCAACTTCCACGTGACGAACGCGCTCGTCGCCGGCGGCGCCACGTTCGTCGCGGCCGCCCACGAGGCCGGCGCCGCCACGATGGCCGACGCGTACGCCCGCACCTCGGGCCGGGTCGGCGTCCTGTCGGTGCACCAGGGTCCCGGGGTCACGAACGCGGTCACCGGGATCGCGGAGGCGGCGAAGAGCCACACGCCGCTGCTGGTCCTCGCGCCGGAGGCCACCGCACAGCGGTCGAACTTCTTCATCGACCTGCGTGCGCTCGCCGCCTCCGTGGGCGCGCGCTTCGAGCGGGTGCGGGCCGGGCGCGCGGCCGAGGACGTCACGGCCGCGTACCGCGCGGCCCTGCGGGGCACCTGCGTCGTGCTGGGGCTGCCGCTCGACGTGCAGGCCGCCGACGGCCGCCTCTCGGTGCCGGACCTGCCGGAGCCGCTACCGGATCCGGCGCCCGCCGTGGATGGTCTGGTCGCGGCGGTGCGGGCCGCCGAGCGTCCGGTGTTCATCGCGGGACGCGGTGCGCGCGGCGCCCGGGAACCGTTGGTACGGCTGGCCGACCGGTGCGGCGCGCTGCTCGCGGTCTCGGCCGCGGCGAAAGGGCTGTTCGCCGGTGATCCGTGGAACCTCGACGTCTCGGGCGGGTTCGCGACCCCGCTCACCGTCGAGCTGATCGGCGACGCCGATCTGGTGGTGGCGTGGGGCAGCACGTTGAACATGTGGACCACGCGGCACCAGCGGATCATCGGTCCACACGCGACGGTCGGGCAGGTCGACCGCGACCCGACCGCGCTGGGCGTCAACCGTCCCGTGGACCTGGCGCTGTGCGGCGACGTGGAGTCGGTGGCCGCCGCCGCCGACCTGGCGTTGGATCCCTGGCGTGGCAACGGTTACCGGTCTGCCGACGTGCGCTCCCGCATCGCCACCGAGGGCCGCTGGCGGGATGTGTCCTATGTGGACGACTCGACGGCCGACCGGATCGATCCGCGCACGGTGAGCATCGCGCTCGACGACCTGCTACCGGAGTCCCGGACGCTCGCGGTCGACTCCGGCAACTTCATGGGGTACCCGGCGATGTTCCTGTCGGTGCCCGACGTCACCGGGTTCTGCTTCACGCAGGGGTTCCAGTCGGTCGGGCTGGGGCTGGCCAGCGCGCTCGGCGCCGCGGTCGCCCGTCCCGACCGGCTCACGGTCGCGGCGCTGGGTGACGGTGGCTTCCTCATGTCGGCCGCGGAACTGGTCACCGCGGTGCGGCTCGGGCTGCCGCTGCTCGTCGTGGTCTACAACGACGCCGCGTACGGCGCCGAGGTGCACCACTTCCAGGGCCATCCGCTGGAGACCGTGACGTTCCCGGACACGGACCTCGCCGCGATCGGCCGCGGGTACGGCTGCGACGCCGTGACGGTGCGCGCCGCCTCCGACCTCGGCGGCGTCCGCGACTGGCTGGCGGGTACCCGGTCGACGCCGATGGTGGTCGACGCGAAGGTGACCGCGGAGCGCGGTTCGTGGTGGCTGGAGGAGGCGTTCAGGGGCCACTGAACCCCTCGGCCAGCTCGGCCGGTGCCCGCATCCGCCAGGCGTCGGTGACCAGTTCGCGCAGGCGCTCACCGTCCACTTCGGACAGTCGCACCATGACGAGCGGGAAGCCGTCGTACCCCGTGTCGGTGAAGAAGATCCCGGGCTCGCCGAGCAGCAGCGCCTGCTTCTCGGCCTCGTCGCCGACGTACAGCACCGCGATGTCGGTGCGGATCACCCGCGGCTTCCCCGGCAGCCGCTCGGGGTAGGACCAGACGAACCCCTTATTGCCGACGCGGAAGTCGAAGCCCTCGGAGTCGATCTCGACCACGTGGGGCAGCGACAACGCGAGGCGGCGCACGTCGTCGGCGTCGACCATCAGCCCGCCCCGGCGATCCGCGCGCTGTCTTTCCCGACGAGCCTCTCGCGGCGCCGGGTGCCCCAGGCGCCCAAGGGGCGCAGCGCCTCGTTGAGGGACCGGCCGTCGTCGGTGAGGGAGTACTCGACGCGGGGCGGCACCTCGCGGTAGATCTCGCGGTGCACCAGCCCGTCCTCCTCCATCTCGCGCAGGTGCTGCACGAGCATCTTCTCGCTGACGCCGGGGAGCCCGCGGCGCAGCTCACCGAACCGGCGGGCGCCGTGGTGGTGCAGCTCCCACAGGATCAGCGACTTCCACTTGCCCGACACCACGTCCATCGCGGCGTCGATGCCGCAGATGTAGGGACCGCGCCGTGCGCCCGTCATCCCGCCCTCCCTCACTTACGTCCCGGTAAGTACCGCACTAATTAGTGGGTACTTGCCGCCACGAATGTACCTGGCGAACGATCAGAGGCATGACCACGTTCCTGGGCCTGGGCGAGATGGGACGCGCACTCGCGACCGTCGGCGGTGCGGCCACCGTGTGGAACCGCACGCCGAAGGCGTTTCCCGGTGCCGCGGTCGCCGCCACCGTCGAGGAGGCGGTGGCCGGCACGGGGCTGATCGTCGCGTGCCTGTTCGACCTCACGTCCGTCCACGATGTACTCGACCCGGTGGTGGACGGCCTCGACGGCCGGACGCTGCTCAACCTCACGACCACGACGCCGCGCGAGTCCCGTGACCTCGCCGCGTGGGCGGCCGGCCACGGCGTCACCTACCTCGACGGCGCCATCATGGCGGTGCCGGAGATGATCGGCGGGCCGGGATCGGCGGTGCTCTACAGCGGTGACGCCGCCGCGTTCGAGGCGCACCGGCCGCTGCTCGACCGGTGGGGCACGGCCACGTTCCTCGGCACCGACGCCGGCGCCGCCGCGCTGTACGACATGGCGATGCTCACCGGCATGTACACGATGTTCGCCGGTTTCCTGCACGGCGCGGCGATGGTCGCCGCCGACGGCGGGTCGGTGACCGGGTTCGCGGCGATGCAGGCGCCGTTCCTGGCCGCGATGACCAACGGTCTCGCCGGGTTCGCGTCCACTGTGGACACACGTGACTACGGCGGGCCGGGCCAGCAGAGCCTGGCCTTCACCGACACCGCGCTCGCGGCGCTGCTCGCGGCGAGCGCGGAGCAGGGCGTCGACCCGCGCGTGCTCACGCCCGTGCGCGAACTGGTCCGGCGACAGATCGACGCGGGGTTCGGTGCGCAGGGCACCGCCCGCATCTTCGAGGAGCTTTCGGGGGGCAACAGGTGAACGTCACAGTGATCGGGCTCGGCCCGATGGGTCGCGCGATGACCGTCGCGCTGCTGCGCGGCGGCCACGCGGTCACCGTCTGGAACCGCACGCCGGGACGTGCGGACGGGCTGGGCGCGACGCTCGCGCCGACCCCGCACGCCGCCGTGGGCGCGAGCGACCTGACGATCCTGAGCCTCACCGACTACGCGGCCATGTACGACATCCTCGCCGGCGTCGGGCTGACCGGCCGCACGGTCGTGAACCTGAGCTCCGACACCCCGACCGCGTCGCGTGAGGCGTCCGAGTGGGTGGCGGCGCGAGGCGCCGACTTCCTCACCGGCGGCGTGATGGTGCCCGCCCCCGCGGTCGGTGGGCCGGGCGCGTACGCGTTCTACAGTGGACAGCGCGCGGTGTTCGAACGCGCCGAACCGGTGCTGCGGCTGATCGGCGACACCCGGTACCTGGGCGCCGATCCCGGGCTGGCGCAGCTGTTCTACCAGGCGCACCTGGACGTGTTCCTCACGGCCCTGTCGGGGATCCTGCACGCCACCGCGCTCGTCGCCGCCGCGGGGGTGGCGCCGGCCGAGTTCCTGCCCGGCGCGCTGGAGACGCTGACCGACATCCCCGCGATGGTCGGCGACGGCGCGGCGCTGGCCGCCCAGTTGGACGCCGGGGTGCATCCGGGCGACCTCAGCACGGCGCTGATGATGGGTGCCACGGCGGAGCACATCCTGCGCACGAGCGAGAAGGCCGGCGTCGACCCCGGCCTGCCGCGGGCGGTGCTGTCGCACTACGAGCGGGCCATCGCCGCCGGGCACGGCCGGAGCAACTGGACGGCGCTCTACGAGGTCATGAGGTCCTGACTCCGGCGGCGCCGTGTGGGTTGTCAAGGCTTGACCTCGACGGCGCTCTATGAGGTTCGTCTACGCGTAACCCGACGGCGCTACCGGGGGTCAGCAGGGCATAGTGGCGGGATGGGAGAACCTCATCGGATCGGCATCGTCGGGCTCGGCGTCATTTCGCGCGCGTACCTCGATACGCTCGCCCACCATCCCGCGGTGCGCGTCACGGCGGTGGCCGACCTGGACCCGGCGCGGTCGGAGGCTGTCGCCGCCGTCGTCGAGCATGCCGAGTCGATGCCGGTCGACCGGTTGCTGGCGAGCCCCGACGTCGACGCGGTGCTGAACCTGACGATCCCGGCGGCCCACGTCGACATCGACCTCGGCGCCATCGGCAACGGCAAGGACGTCTACTCGGAGAAGCCGCTGGCGGTCACGTTCGACGACGCGCGGCGGGTGCTCGATGCCGCCACCGCGGCCGGCGTGCGGGTCGGTTGCGCTCCCGACACGGTGCTCGGCACCGGAACGCAGACCGCGCGCGCCGCGATCGACGCCGGTCGCATCGGCCGCCCGCTCGCCGCGACGGCCACCATGGTGACGCCGGGGCACGAGCGCTGGCACCCCGATCCCGACTTCTACTACCGGCCGGGTGGCGGGCCGCTGCTCGACATGGGTCCCTACTACATCACGTCGCTGGTGCACCTGCTCGGGCCGGTGCGCGCGGTGGTCGGCGCCGGTAGCCGGCTGCGCGGCGAGCGGGTCATCGGTTCCGGTCCGCGGGCGGGTGAGCGGATCGCGGTGGAGGTCGACAGCCACGTGACCGGTGTGCTGTACCACGAGGGTGGCGCGCTGTCGACGGTCACGACGACCTTCGACGGCGTGGCGACGACGGCCGCGCCGATCGAGGTGCACGGCGAGGCCGGCACCCTGAGGGTGCCCGACCCCAACCGGTTCGACGGTTCCCCGGCCGTGTTCGAGCTCGGCTCGTCGGCCTGGGAGCCGCTGTCACCGCTGGCCGGGTACGTCGACAGCGGCCGCGGGGTGGGACTGCTCGACTTCCTCGCCGGTCCCGCGCGCGCGAGCGGCGACGTCGCCCTGCACGTGCTCGAGGTGATGACCGCGATGCTGCGCTCGGCCGGGGAGGGCCGCCGGATCGACCTGACGACGACGGTCGAGCGCCCGGCCGCGGTCCCGCTGACCCCGGTGGGGGAGTGGTGACCCCGCCCCGGGAACGCCCGCCGTTCGTCGCCGACGAACGCACGCAGCTCGTCGGCTGGTACGACCTGCAACGGTCCATCGTCGCCTGGAAGTGCGAGGGCCTCTCCGACGAGGACGCCCGCCGGTCCGTGATCCCCACCTCGCCGCTGCTGACGGCGGCCGGCGTCGTGTCGCACCTGCGCTGGACCGAGCACCTGTGGTTCGAGGTGCTGTTCCTGGGCGGCAGCTCCGACGGCAACCCCCAGTTCGACGAGGGTTACGCCGACTGGCACACCGCGGACACGCCCCTGTCGACCCTCCTCGACGGGTACGCGGACCAGTGCACCCGCAGCAACGAGATCATCGCCGCCCACGACCTGGACAGCCCCGGCCGTCATCCCGACCACCGCTCGGCGGCGGCAAGCCTCCGCTGGATGATCATCCACATGATCGAGGAGACCGCCCGGCACGCCGGCCACCTCGACACGGTGCGCGAGCTCGTGGACGGGAGGAAGGGGTACTACTGATCCCTGCCCTCTCGCGCGTGGGTTACGGGTGGGCGGCCCTCGGTGCGTCCGGACGGATCGAACCGCCGCCGGACGCCGAACGCCCGCGGGGTCGGGCCGTGGCGACGCAGGTGCGCGAGGCGGGCGAGCGCCTGCTCCAGCGTCGGACGGGCCGCGTCGGCGACCCACCACAACGCCGTCGACGGCTGCGGCGTGGGCAGGAACCAGCGCTGCCGCTCCTTGACGAACGCCCCGTGGCGGCTGCGGTAGACGAATGCGTGCAGATCCCGGTACGTGCGCCAGACCGAGACGTTGACGACCTGCCCGCCGCTCGTCGCCGGCCGGTGGCCGCCGCCCGGGTCTCGCAGCCGCCACACGAAGCCGCGGCTCTCCTCGGCCATCCGGTACACAGGGTCGAGCGCGGCGACAAAGCCTCCCATCCGCGGGTCGTCCATGTCCGCGCGCATCAGTGCGACGTTCACCTGCGCGAGGAGCATGGCGACCACGCCAGTTCGCCGTCGGCGCAACCGCTCCCGGCGTCCGGTGCTGTTCCGGTGCTCTACGGTCGACCGGTGACCACCATCGGGACCGTCGTCGGCCGGCTCGTCACCTGGATCGACCGGCTCATGCCGCCCGGTCCCCGCCGCGACGCCCTGACGGGCGAGCTCGCCACCCATTTCGGCGACGACGACTCACCGGTCACGCCGGCCGGGTGCGCCGAGGTCGAACGCCGCGCCTGGACGGTGTCGCGGCACGTCGCCCTCATCCACGAACCCGCCTCTCCTGCCGACCTCCCGGACGGATCCTCCCCGCCGCCGGAGAACGACCGTGAGCCCGCGTGGCCGCCGCCGGACCCCGCGGACGTCCGGCGGCGCGCCGGAGGTGTCACCGAGGTCCGCCGCCTTTCCGACGGCACCGGCCTGGTCCGGGTGGACAGCCTCGACGCCGTCGGACTGGCCCAGCCCTACCTGGACGCCGCGTTCACCATGCTGCGCGGTGCCGAGCGGATCGTCCTCGACCTGCGCGCCAACGGCGGTGGCGATCCGGCGACCGTCGCGCTGATCGCCGGCTGGCTGCTCGGCGACACGTCGGTCAAGCTCTCCGACGTCGTCTACCGGACCCACACCCGCCAGTGGTGGACCCCCGACCGCCCCCCGGGAACCGCCCTGCGGCAGGACGCGTGGGTACTCGTCGGGCCGGGCACGTTCTCGTCGGGGGAGGCACTCGCGTACCACCTGCGGAGCCACGGCCGCGTCACGGTGGTCGGTACGACGACGCCCGGAGCCGCCGACCACGTGCTACCGGTGCGGCTCGCTCCCACGGTGCTCGCCCACGTACCGAACGCCTCCGTCGTCGACGCCGTCAGCGGCGGCAACTGGGAGGGCTCCGGGGTGGCGCCCGATGTGGAGTGCCCGCCGGAACGGGCGCTGGACGTGGCCTGTCAGCTCTCCTGATCGGTGAACGCGGAGTCGGATCCCGGGTGTGCATGGTGGCCGCGTGCTCGCTGAGGAATACGACGAGCCACCCGGCGTCGACCCTGCCGATCTCACGCGGCGCCGTGCCGATCGGCTTGTCGGCCAGCGCCAGCGGATCGTCGATGTCGCTCTGCCGGATGAGCCAGAACGCCGCGGTGCGCCGTCGCCAGATGTCGGCGGAGGCGGCGAGGTCGAACTGCGGCGCCCGTGACGTGTCCAGCAGGTACCACCCGACGACCCGCGGCGCGGAGCGGTCGATGTGGTCCCAGGTGTCCAGCCGGTCGTGCCGCTGTGTCGAAGATGTGCTTCATGCCCACGCCGAGGGCGGTCGAGGCCAGGTCGCTCACGCGGGTCTCCCCGGGTGCGGTGTCGTGCCGTCGGCGGAGCCGCGACGAGTGGCTGGCGCCAGCAGACCCGCGCGCATGGGGTGGGGCAGCGACGCCGGCCTGCTGCCCACCGAGAAGGTGCCGGCGATGCGCGAGGTCAACGCGTTGGCGGCCGGCTCCTGGGACGCGGACATCGTGCCCGAGCTCGTTACGACCGGTTTCATCTTCGGCTGGGTCGACACCGTGCAGGACGTCCTCGACGCCTGGGCGCCCGCGCGATGACCCGTCCGGCTACCGGCTGAGGCGGCGGCCGAACCGCTCGAGCGCCTCCCGGACGGCCACCGGTTCCTCCACGGTGAAGTCCGCGTCCAGGAAGGCGAGGCCCAGCACCAGCCACTGCCACGAGTCGAGCCTGATGACCGCCCGGGTTCCGGAGTCCGGGGCGGGGGTCAGCTCGACGTCGTGGTGGCGCAGCGCGTCGGCCACCGCGGCCGGTGGGGCGTCGATGGTCAGGACGACACGGTCGCGGAGGCGGTCGAAGCCACGGAGGAGGTAGTCGGTGCCGCTGTCGGCGGGCAGCGGTCGTGGGGTGAAGGTCGTCGTGAGGCGGTCGAGCCCGGTGACCCGGTCGGTGCGGAAGACGCGCCAGTCGGTGCGGTCGGTGTCCCAGGCGAGGAGGTACCAGCGCATCGCGCGGTGGATCTGCCGGTGGGGTTCCACGCGCCGGGTCGCGCCGCGGTAGTCGAACGTGACGACCTGGTGGTGGTGGATCGCGGTGGCGAGAGTTCCGACGGTGCCGGCGCTGGTGGCGGGGGCGAGGGTCGGGCCGGCCTCCAGGCTCGCGCGCACGGCGGCGGCGTGGGGGCGTAGGCGTGCCGGGAGGTACTGGTCGACCTTGGCGTAGGCGCGGGCGGCGGCGTCCTCGAAGGTGTCCGGAGGAGGGGAGGCAGAGGCTGCGGAGCCCAGGAGTGCCAGTCCCAGGAGGGTGGCTACGGCTTCGTCGTCGTCGAGGAGGAGAGGGGGCATTGCCCTGCCGGACGCCAGGCGGTAGTAGCCGCCGGGGCCGGGTTGGGTTTCGACCGGGTAGCCGTAGCCGCGGAGGCGGTCGACGTCACGGCGGAGGGTGCGGGGGCTCACCCGCAGCCGGGCGGCGAGTTCGTCGCCGGGAAAGGGTCGGCCGGTCTGCAGTTCGGCCAGGAGGGCCAGTGTCCGCTCGGTCACATCCGCCATGGGGTTGATTGTGGCCAGGTTCCGGCCACATCTGCACGTACGGTTCGGGGATGGGCGAGCGCAGCATCCGGATCCGGGGAGCACGCACCAACAACCTGCGGTCGGTCGACGTCGACGTGCCGCGCAACCGGGTGGTGGTGTTCGTCGGGCGGTCGGGGTCGGGAAAGTCGTCGCTGGTGTTCGACACGATCGCGGCCGAGGCGGGGTATCAGCTCAACGAGACGTTTCCGCCCTTCACGCGGAACCGGCTGCCGTCGTGGAGCCGGCCCGACGTGGCGGGGATCGACGGGTTGTCGCCGGTGGTGGTCATCGACCAGCGGCGCATCGGTGGGAACGCGCGCAGCACCGTGGGCACCATCACCGACACCTGGACGTACCTGCGGCTGCTGTTCTCCCGGGTGGGCACGCCGCACGTGGGGGAGTCGAACCGCTTCTCGTTCAACGACCCCGCGGGGATGTGCCCCACCTGCCAGGGTCTCGGGCAGAAGGTGGTCAGCGCCGTCGACAGGTTCCTCGACCTGGACCGGTCGCTGAAGGACGGCGCGATCCTGCTGCCCGGGTTCGGCGACGGACGGTACTGGTACGCCCGGTACGCCGACATCGGCACGTTCGACGCCGACACCCCGCTGCGCGACTGGACGCAACAGGAACGCGACGCCCTCCTGTACGGCGGCGAGCAGGCGCGACGCCTGGGGACGGAGAAGAACTACGAGGGCATCGTCGAGCGGTTCGAACGGATCCACCTCCACACGTCCGACAACCTGTCGCAGCGCAAGCAGGAGACCATCGCCCGCTTCACGCGGTCGGCCGACTGCCCCGACTGCGGTGGAGACCGGCTCAACGCGGCGAGCCGCGCCGTCACCGTGCACGGGCACACGATCGGCGCGCTGTCACGCATGGAGATCTCCGAGCTCGGCGACGAGATCAGGGGAGTCACCGACGCGACCGTCGCGCCCGTGGTGGCGGCGCTCACCGAGCGCCTCGACGCCATCGACCGGATCGGGCTCGGCTACCTCCACCTCGGCCGCGCCACCACGACCCTGTCCGGCGGCGAGTCGCAGCGCATCAGGACCGTGCGGCACCTGGGGAACAGCCTCGTCGAGATGCTGTACGTCTTCGACGAGCCCACCGTCGGGCTGCACCCGCACGACGTCGAGGCGATGACCGCGCTCCTGGAGCAACTGCGCGACAAGGGCAACAGCGTCGTCGTGGTCGAGCACGATCCGGCGGTCATGGCCGTCGCCGACCGGGTCGTGGAACTGGGACCGGGAGCAGGCGACCGCGGTGGCCGGCTCGTCTTCCAGGGGACGTTCGACGAGCTCCGGCGGGCAGGCACGCCGACCGCGGAGGCACTCGCGCGCCGCCGGTCCACAAAGGACACACCGCGGACGGCGACCGGCGCGGTGACGGTGACCGACGCCCACCGCAACAACCTCCGGAACGTCACCGTCGACATCCCGACCGGGGTCCTGACCGTGCTCACCGGCGTGGCCGGCTCCGGTAAGTCGAGCCTGGCGGCGGAGCTGGTCGCGCGGCACGACGCCGTGGTCATCGACCAGAAGCCGGTCGGCACCAGCAGGCGGTCGACGCCGGTCACGTACACCGGGGTGGCCGGACCGCTGCGGAAGCTGTTCGCCCGGCACAGCGGTGTGCCGGAGCGCCTGTTCAGCGCCAACTCCGGGGGCGGCTGTCCCGACTGCGGCGGCCTCGGCACCGTCCGCACCGATCTGGCCTTCATGGACGGCCAGGAGACGGTCTGCGAGACCTGCCACGGGCGGCGGTTCACGCCGGAGGTGCTGCGGCACACGGTCGCGGGACTGTCCATTGCGGACGTCGACGAGCTGACCGTCGCCGAGGCGCTCGACCGGATCCCGGACGCCGACGTCGCGCACCGGGTACGCCAGCTCGACGAGGTCGGCCTCGGGTACCTCCGGCTCGGCCAGCCGCTGTCGACGCTGTCGGGTGGGGAGTGCCAGCGGCTCAAGGTGGCCCGGGAACTGCGTGACGCCGACCGGGCCACGCTGTACGTGCTCGACGAGCCCACCACCGGGCTGCACCTCAGCGACATCGACACCCTGCTCGGCGTGCTCGACCGGCTGGTCGACCGGGGTCACACGGTGGTGGTCATCGAGCACAACCTCGACATCGTCCGGCAGGCCGACTGGCTCATCGACCTGGGTCCCGGGCCCGGCCGGCACGGTGGCCGGGTCCTGTTCCAGGGTCACGTCACGGACATCACCGGCACCGCGACCGCCAGGGCCCTCGCCGCCTGACCGAGAACGGCCCGCGCCCCGGAAAGGGCGCGGGCGTGGCCGCGAAAATGACCGAACCGTCAGCGGCCGAGGCCGCCCGCGAGCGACCGGGTGAGGACGCCGTCCTCGGTGTCGCCGTCGAGCGACCAGATCATGGCGCCGCCCAGCCCGCGGCTGCGGACCCACAGCGCCTTCTGCACGATGACCGCCGGGTCGTCGTACGTCCAGAACGTGGAGCCGTCGAAGATCCAGGCGTGTCCGGCCCAGATGTCGCGGTGGACGCGGTACCCGCCGGTGCCGACGAGCGCCGACACCGCCCGGTAGGTGTTGGACCCGGCCGCCGCACCGGTGGCCGGCTGGAACAGGCCGTTGTTGGCGGTGCCGGTGACGCCCGTCCAGCCCTGGCTGTAGTACGGCACGCCCACCACGACCTTCTGCCGTGGCGCGCCCCGCTGCAGGTAGGCGTCCACGGTGGAGGTCACCGAGAAGTCGGGCGTCGTCGGGTTGCCCCGCGGCACCCGCAGCGCGGAGTGCTGGTTGGTCAGCGGCTCCCACGTGCCGTGGTAGTCGTAGCCCTGCAGGGTCCCGTAGTCGAGGTCCTTGAAGATCTTCCGGACCTCGAAGCCGGCGTCGATGGCGGCCGGGTTGGCCGGCAGGAACGCGGACAGCAGGTAGTGCCTGCGCTTCTCCTTGCCGTACCGGTCGAGCTGGCGCCGGAACTCCTCGACGACCGCGGTGAAGTTCTGCTTGTCCTCCGGGCGGATGACGTTGCCCGGCTCACCCGCCGAACCCGGCCACTCCCAGTCGAGGTCGATGCCGTCGAAGACGCCCGCCGCGCTGCCCGGGCCACCACGGCCGTCGAGCGCCGGCAGGTTGCCCTTGATGTACAGGTCGATGCAGGACGACACGAACGCCCGCCGCGACTCCGGCGTGAGCACGGCGTCGGAGAAGTAGTTCGACCAGGTCCAGCCGCCGAGCGAGATCAGCACCTTCAGGTCGGGGTGCTTGGCCTTGAGCTTGCGCAGCTGGTTGAAGTTGCCCGCGAGCGGCTGGTCCCACGCGTCTGCCTTGCCGTCGACGCTCTCCGCCTCCGGGTAGCCCCGCTGGAAGTCGGCCCACGCGTCGCCCTGGCCCGGCTCGTTGTTGATGAAGCACTTGCCGTCGGGTCCGACATTGCCGAACGCGTAGTTGATGTGGGTCAGCCGGCGGGCCTGCCCGCTGGTGTCGACGTTCTTGACGAAGAATCCGGAGTAGTTGCTCCACTGGGTGTAGTAGCCGACCTTCAGCGGTCCGTCTCCGCGGTGGCCGTTGCCGGAGCCCGCGCTCGCGGCGCTGGCGGGCAGGCCGGCGGCGGCTACGGCAACGATGGTCCCTAACGTGGTCAGTCGACGAAGTAGGCGGGTGCGCACACGGTCCTCCAGCGTTCGCGCAGCGACAGGCGCCCGTTCCGCGAGCACGGCTGTCCCGCCCGACAGCCGGGGTCACGGCACGGTGTAAGTGGCCTATACCAGTGCGGTGAAACTACGTTCCGCGTCGCCCGGCGTCAATGCCCCACGGCAGTCGCGGCCGGTGGCGGGCCGCGCGTGTGCGGACTGTGCGAGTTCCGACACCCGGCCCGCCAGCCGCCCGGCAACAGGGCTGCAAGGCGGCTGCAAGGCCGCGCGCAACCGGTCACCTCATGGTCTTCCCAACCGCGAGGTGAGGAGGCGCCCATGAACCGGACAGCGACAGTCGTACGGGTGGTCGACGCGGTGGTCGTCACCGCGCTGCCGGTGGAGCACCGGGCGATGGCCGCCGCCGGCACGGCCGGGACCGCCGGCCACCCCGGTGTGGTCGCGTGGCACCGGGCGGACCCGCACGGGCCGACGCCCTACGACACCGGTTCCTACGTGATGGCCGACGGGTCGACGGTGCGGGTCGCGCTCGCGCGGGCCACCCGGCCCGGGTGCATCGCGGCCGCGGCCACGGCGGCGGCCCTCGCCGAACGGCTACGGCCGCGGTGCCTGGCGATGGCCGGCATCTGCGCGGGGAACCCGTCGGCGGTCGGCCTCGGCGACGTGGTCGTCGCCGACAGCACCTACGTCTACGACGAGGGACACTCCACAGTGGACGGTTTCGCCGCGAACCACCGTCAGGTGCCGATGCCCGACGCGTGGGTGCGCGTCGCACAGGACCTGTCGTCGATCGAGGAGCGGGTCGTGGTCGGGCCGATGGTCAGCGGCAGCACGGTGGTCAAGGACGGCCGGATCTGGCACCGGCTGGCGGCGCTCGGCGGACGGCACGTCGTGGGCCTCGACATGGAGGCCGCCGCGGTCGCCACCACGGCGCACCTGCTCGGGGTCCCGGCCTGGGCGGTGGTCAAGGGCGTCACCGACCACGCCGACCCGGCCAAGGACGACCGGCACGTGGCCGCGGCGTCCCACGCCGCGGCCATCGTGCTGTGGACGCTGCTGCTCCACCAGCTGGCCGGCTACCAGGGGACCTGACCGGCGTCGTCGTGGAAGCCGGCGGTGGTGCCGGACCCGGGAGCAGGGCCAGCCGGACCACCACCGCCGCGCCCTCCGCCGCGGTGCGGGTGCCGGTGTGGTTGTTGAGATCCGTCGCGCAGTACCCGGGGTCCGCCGCGTTGACCGCGATACCGGCCTCGCGGAGATCGGCCGCGTACGCGATCGTGAGACCGTTGAGCGCGGCCTTCGAGGCGTTGCAGGCCATCATCGGGATCCCGCCGCCGGGGGCGGTGACGTCCAGCGGCACGGGCGAGGCCAGCGGACCCAGCCCGGCGGCGGCCTCCGTTCCCCGCGCGAGGTCGCGGCACCCAGCAGCACCCGCACCCCCGGCCCGCACCAGCCCGCGGGCCACCTCGAGCCCGATTCCCTTGTTCGCGCCGTGCCCTACACGGCCGTGCCTGGTACGCCGTCCTACGAGGGGCTGCGGCGGCTTCAGGCGGTCCGCGTGTAGCGCTCGGCCCGGTCACCGTCGAGAAGGCCCGGTGGCAGGCGGCGGCCGCACACGACGAGCAGCAGATGCTGCGCCAGCCCGCGCACGGGCCTTCCGGTGCCGTGGCTCCAGTCGAGATCGGTCGCCTCCAACCGCACGCCGTCGAGGTCGGTGCCGAAGTAGCCGACGCTCCGCGGGGTCATCGCGTCGAAGACGAGCGCCAGGCGCCCGACCGGCACCCGGCGGTCGAGGCCGAGCCCGACGGTGATGTCGAGGCCGTGGATGACGTCGTGCGACAGCGCGCCGGCGAGGCCGCCGCCCGGCGGCTTCCACGGGTGGGCGACGTTGTCGCGCACCGATCGCAGCAGGTGCGCGGTCGTGAGCCGGGCCGCGTCGCGGCGGGCGGCGCGGTCGGCCATGCGGTCGAAGTTCCCGCGGGCCCGGATGAGGTCGAGCGCGAACCGTCCGACCGAGGTGCGGAACGGCATCGTCGTGTGGGCGACCACCTCCTTCACCCGCCAGCCGGCGCAGAGGGTCGGCGCGTCCCACTGCCCCGGGTCGAGCGTGGCGAGCAGGTCGGCGTGGTCGGTGCGCTCGGCGGTCACCGCGGCCATGATGTCGTCGGTCATGAAGGGCATACGGGACGGGCGCGGCGAACTCATCGGTAGGGTCGGACACGTGTGGGAGACGGAGCCGTACCGGGTGGAGCTGACCGGTTACTGCTACCGGATGCTCGGCTCCGGGTTCGAGGCCGAGGACGCCGTGCAGGAGACGTTCGTGCGGGCCTGGCGCGCGGCCGACCGGTACGACGCCCGGCGGGGGTCGCCGCGCACCTGGCTGTACCGCATCGCCACCAACGTGTGCCTCGACATGCTCCGCAGCGCCCAGCGCCGCGCCCTCGCGATGGACCTCGGCCCGGCGTCGAAGCCCGGCGACGGCTTCGACGCGCCGGTGCCGGACGAGCGGTGGATCCACCCGGTTCCCGACAGCCGCGTGCTGCCCGAGGACACCGCCGTGCAGCGGGAGACGATCCGGTTGGCGTTCGTCGCCGCGCTGCAGCACCTGCCGCCGCGCCAGCGCGCGGTGCTGATCCTGCGCGACGTGCTGTGCTGGTCGGCCGAGGAGACCGCCCGCCTTCTGGAGACGACCGTCGCGTCGGTGAACAGCGCCCTGCAACGGTCACGGGCGACGTTACGCTCCCACGCACCCGCGCCGGGCGAACCGTGGCGGCCCGACGACCCCGCGCAGCGCGACCTCCTCGACCGCTACTGCGCCGCGTTCGAGCGCCACGACGTCGAGACGCTCGTGTCGCTGCTGCACGAGGACGCCACGACGTCGATGCCGCCGTTCGCGTGGTGGCTGCGGGGTCGCGAGCACCTCCGGCAGGTGATGCTGGCGCCCGGCGCGTCGTGCGACGGCGCCCGGCTGGTTCCGGTGCGGGCGAACGGATCGCCGGCGTTCTGGCAGACGCGTCCGGGCCCCGACGGCACGCACCGGCCGTTCGCACTGCAGGTGTTCACCGTCGCGGGCGGCGCGGTCACCGACACCGTCACCTTCCTCGACGCCGACCGGTGGTTACCAATGTTCCCGCTGTAGCGGGCGGGTCGGGGAACGAGCCGTCGCCGAACAGGATCCGGGCCGCGGCGGCCCGTCCGGCGCGGGTGCGCAGCACGGCGACGGCCGCCTCCGCCGCCGCCGTGGTGCGGATGCCGGCGAACGTCCGGCGCAGCAGCAGCCGTCCGCGGAACCGGGCCCGCAGGTCGGTTCCGTTGTAGCGGTTCAGCACGCGCGGGTCGCCGCGGTTGAGGAACGCGGTGGTCACGGCCGCCGCCAGCTCCGACATGCGCAGGCACGGGTCGAGGCCGCCGGCGGTCAGCGGGGAGACCGCGCCGGCCGCGTCGCCGACGAGCAGCCCGGCCGGGCACGCCAACCGGCGCAGCACCCCGCCGACCGGGATCGGGCCGCCACGGCGTTCGACCGGGCCGGCCGCCGTGGGGCCGCCGGGCGCGTCGGCGGCGAACGCGTCGAGGAGACGGCGTGCGCCCGCCCGCATCGCGCGCGGGTACCCGGCGACGCCGACGTGCGCGTGCCGACCGTCGTCGATGACCCAGGCCAGGTACCCGGGCGCCACGCGCGGGTCGAGCACGCAGTGGAACACCGGTGTGGTGGCCTTCGGGGTGACCGGGAACAGCACCTCGGCACCGACGAGCAGCCGCCGGTTGACGTCCAGGCCGAGGCTCCGGGCGACGCGGGAGCGGGCCCCGTCGGCGCCGACGACGAACCGCGCGGTCACCGGGTCGGCGCCCTCGAACGTCGCCACGCCGTCGCGTGTCGCGCGGAGGCGGACGCCCAACCGGACGCGCGCGCCGGCCGCCTCGGCGCGGTGCAGCGCGTGCGCGTACACGGCCGCCATGTCGGCGACGCGGTACTCGTCGCGGTCGCTGGTGAGCCGCACCGGCGAGCGGCGCGACGGCGGGTACAGCAGCACGTCGCGCACGCCCGGACCGAGCACGTGGTCGGGCAGGTCGAAGTCGTCGAGCGTGCGGCGAACGAAGATTCCGGTGGTGCGGATGCCCACCGACAGCGACCGGCGCCGGTCGACCACCAGCACGTCGAAGCCCTGCGCGGCGAGCAGGCGGGCGGTGTGCAGCCCGGCGAGCCCGGCACCGACGACCAGTACGTCCACTGTGTCCACGGTCAGCGACGGTAGGCGCGTCGTCGGCGCCGCGCGACAGCCTGCACGCTATCCGCGCGGGACCTCCACAATCCGCTTGCCGCCCGCCACCGACCCGGGTAGACATCGACGGTGGTGTCAGCGATCGCCGTGCGGTTCCGGCTGCTCCGCCTCCTGGGCCGGGCGGGTCCCCGTCCCGCCGCCCTTCTCGTGGTGCTGCAGACGGTGCGGGCGGTCGTTCCGGTGGCGCAAGCGCTCGCGGTCGGCGGGCTCGTCGCCGCGTTGTTCGCCGCGCGCACGGTGGCCGAGGCGGCCGTCGCCGCGGGTCTGGTGGCCGGGCTCTTCCTCCTCGACCAGGTGGTGTGGCTGCTGATCGTGCCGGTGCGCACCCTGGTGGTCCGGCGGATCGACGGCGATCTCCGCGCCCGGGTGCGCGCGGTGGCGACCGCCGTGCCCGGCCTCGACGTGCTGGAGAGCGTGGCGTTCCAGGACCGGGTGTCGCGGGCGGTCGACACCGGTTCCGGGGTGGGCCGGGAGCGGTCCGCGGGTGGCGCCGCGGCCGGCCAGCTGGAGCTGGTACTGCGGATGGTGAGCACGGTCGCGGCCACCGCGCTGGTCGCCACGTTGTCGGTCGTGCTCGCGGTCGGGCTGCTCGCGCTCGGCCTCGTCCTCCGCGCGGTCATCCGCCGGCAGTGGATGCGGCTCGTCGACATGCTCGACGCCGACACGGTGAGCCAGCGCTACGACTACTACGTCTCGTCGCAGGCGGTCTACTTCGCCGCCAAGGACGTGCGGCTCTTCGGGCTCGCCGACTGGTTCGCCGGCCGCACGCGCGCCGCGATCGCGCGGATCTACGCGCCGGTGTGGCGGGAGCTGCTCGCGGTGCTGCGCCGGCAGTGGTGGACGGCCGTGCTGGCACTCGCCGGCGCGACGGCGGTGCTGGCCGCGCCGGCGGTCGCGGTGCTGCGGGGCGACCTCGATCCGGCGCTGCTCATCACGTACGTCCTCGCCGGCACCGCGGTGCTGGCGATCAGCGCGACCGGCGTCGAGACGTTCGACATCGAGTACGGGCGGCACGCGGTCGCGGCCGCCGACGAACTGTCCACACTGTACGGTGCCGGGTCCGTCGCCGACGTCGCCGGCCCGGCGGCGCGGCCGCCCACGGTCCGGTTCGAGAACGTGGTCTTCTCGTACCCGGGCGAGGCCACCCCGACGCTCGACGGGCTGACCGTGACGCTCCACCCTGGACAGACGGTGGCGATGGTCGGCGCCAACGGCGCCGGCAAGACGACGTTCGTGAAGCTGCTCGCCGGCCTCTACCGGCCCGACTCCGGGCGGATCACCGTCGACGGCGTCGAGCCGCACCTGCGGCGGCCACCGCTCACGGTGCTGTTCCAGGACTTCGTGCGGTACCCGGCGAGCCTGCGCGACAACGTCACCGCGGCCGCACCCGGTCACCCGGTCGACGACGACGCGGTGCGCGACCATCTGCGCCGGGCCGGTGCCGCGGACCTACCGGCGGACATCGACACCCTGCTGTGGCGGGAGGGCACCGACGGCACGGACCTGTCCGGCGGGCAGTGGCAACGCGTCGGGCTCGCGCGGGTGCTGTTCGCGGTGACCGCGGGACGCCGGCTGCTCGTCCTCGACGAACCCACCGCGAGCCTCGACGTCCGCGCGGAGGCCGAGTTCCACGAGCAGGTGGTGGCCGGTGTCCGCGACGCGACCACCCTGCTGATCTCGCACCGGATGTCGACCGTGCGGTTCGCCGACCGGATCCTGCTGCTGCGCGACGGCCGGGTGGTCGAGGACGGCACGCACGACGACCTGCTCGCGCTCGGCGGCGGGTACGCCCGGTTCTTCACCGCGCAGGCGGCGGCCTTCCGGGGGGAGCCGGCATGACCGACTGGGCGCGGCTGCTGCTGCACATGACCCGGCGCTCCTTCCGCGCCGGCCGGCGCCAGGCGGTGCTGCTCTGCGTGCTCACGGTCGGACACGCCGGTGTGATCGCCGCGATCGGCCTGAGCCAGCGCGAACTGGTGGACGACAGCGCCGCCGGCGACACCCGGGGGGTCGTCGCCGCGATCGCGCTGGGTGCGTTGGCCTACACGGTCTCCGCGGTCGCGGCGCGGATCGGGAACAACCTCCGGGCCTTCCTCGCCGGGCGCGTGCGGGGCGCGCAGAACGAGGAGGTGCAGCGGCTCGTCTCGTCCATTCCCACGATCAACCACCTGGAGTATGCGCCGCACATCGACCGGTGGAACCGCATCTTCGACAGTTCGCACGCCCTGGCCGCGATGCCGTGGTCGGCGCTGGAGTCGCTCGTCACCGTGCTCGGCCTCGTGGTGACCGTCGGCCTGCTGGCGTCGGTGAGCCCGTGGCTGTGCCTGCTCGCCGCGCTCGGCGTTCCGCTGTACCTCGCGAACCGGCGGGCCGACCGCCTGCTGCGCGACGCGCGTGACGCCGGAACCGAACCGCTCCGGCGCGAGCAGCGGCTGCACGAGGCCTGTGTCGAGCCGGAGCCGGCCAAGGAGATCCTGGTGTCGGGTGGCGGCGCCGACCTGAGCCGGCGGGCCGCCGGGTTCTGGGACGAGGCGGCCGACCGCGAGACGCGCGCCCGGCTGCGCGGCGCCGCCTGGCAGGGAGCGGCGTGGACACTCTACGCGGTGGCGTTCGCGGGCGCGCTGACCCTGGTCGCCGACCTCATCCGGGCCGGCGAGGCGAGTGTGGGCACGGCGGTGCTCGTGGTCTCGCTCGCCACGCAGTTGCAGAGCCAGCTGCGCACGGTGCTGGAGAGCCTCGCCGCGTCAGCGGAGGCCGGGCAGGTGGTGTCGCACTACTGGTGGCTGCGCCGGTATGCGGCTGCCGCGCGGCGGTCGGGCGCCGCCGCGCCGGTCACGCTGTCCGCGGGCATCGAGGTGACCGGCGTGAGCTTCCGCTATCCCGGCGGCGACCACGATGTCCTCCGCGACGTCACGCTGCGCCTGCCGGCCGGCAGCGTCGTCGCCGTGGTGGGTGCCAACGGCGCCGGCAAGTCGACGCTCGTGAAGCTGCTCACCGGTCTCTACGAACCGACCACGGGACGGATCACGGTGGACGGTGCGCCACTGTCCGATGTGGACCCCGACGCCTGGCGGGCGCGGCTGTCGGGCGTGTTCCAGGACTTCGCCCGCCTGCGGCTGCTGGTCCGCGAGACCGTGGGCATCGGCAACGTGCGGTTCGTGCGTGACCGCGCGGCGGTGCGGAGCGCGGTCGAGCGGGCCGGCGCGCCGACCGAACTGGGCCTGGAGACCCAGCTGGGCGCCGCGTTCGGCGGGGTGGAGCCGTCGCTGGGCCAGTGGCAGCGGCTGGCTCTGGCCCGCTCGCTCATGCGGGGGGCGCCCCTGTGCCTGGTGCTCGACGAGCCGACCGCCGCGCTCGACCCGCTCGCCGAACGCGAGCTGTTCGACCACTTCGTGTCGCAGGTCCGCGGGGCGACCGCGCGCGGGGCGGTCACCGTGCTGGTGGCGCACCGCTTCACGACCGTCCGGATGGCCGACCACATCGTGGTGCTCGACGGCGGCCGCGTCACCGAGCAGGGCGGCCACGACGACCTGATGGCCGCGGGCGGCGCCTACGCCGACCTGTACCGCCTGCAGGAGCGCGCCTACCGCTAACGTCTTGTGCCATGACCGATCTGGACACCATCCGGCGCCTGGCCGCCGACGTCGACACCACCGCGATCTGCGACGCGGCCCGCGACGCGTACGTGATGTCGCCCGCGCTACGGTGCCGCTCGGCCGTTCCGGTGCTGTGCGGGCCGGCGGTGACCGTGCGGTGCCGCGACGACTTCCTCGGCGTCATCCAGGCCATCGAGGTGGCCGGTGCCGGCGACGTGCTGGTGGTCGACGGCGGCGGCCGGGAGCCGGCGCTCGCCGGTGAGATCTTCGCCCGGGCCGCGCTGGCGAAGGGACTGGCGGGGATCATCGTCGACGGCGGCTACCGCGACCTGCGCTACGTCAGCACGTGCCCGCTGCCGGTCTACAGCCGGCACGTCACCCCGCGGGCCGGTACGACCCTGCGCCCGGCGACCGTCGGTGTGACGGTCGAGTGCGGCGGCGTACCGGTGAACCCGGGCGACATCGTGATCGCCGACCAGGACGGCATCGTGGTGCTGGACCCGGCCGACGCCGTCACCCATCTGACCGCGGCCGCCGCCGTGATGGCGACCGAGGCCCGCGTGGTCGAGCGCCTCGACGCGGGCGCGACGCTGGGCGAGCTGGTCGGCGTGGCCGAACATGTCGACCGGCTGCGCCGCGGCGAGCCGTCCCGTCTCACGTTCGCCGTCTGAGACCTCAGCCGTTCTTCACCGCCCACGCGCAGATCGCCGCCAGCGGTTCGCGCAGCGTGTGCCCGAGGTCGGTCAGCCCGTACTCGACGTGCTGCGGCGCGCTCTCGCGGAGCACCCGCCGCTCGACGAGCCCGTCGGCCTCCATGCCGCGCAGGGTCTCGGTGAGCACCTTCTGGGTGATGCCGGGCAGTCGTCGGCGGAGGTCCGCGTGCCGGTGCGGGCCGTCGAGCAGCGAGTAGACCAGGAGGACGCGCCACTTCGCGGCCAGCCGCTCCAACGCCTGCCGGGTGGCGCAGCTCTCCTCCAGGACGTCGGGTACCACCAGGTCCATGACAGCCTCCCGTTCACGGGCACCGCGAGGTGCCTTCTGGTGCCGGGCACCGCCGCGAGCCTAACCTTCCCGTTGTGCCACACCACATCGACTTCCGTAGCGGAGACCTCGACCTCGCCGGCGTGCTCCGGCTGCCCGCATCCGGTACGCCGCTGCCCGGGCTGGTGCTGACCGGCCCGTTCACGGGCGTGAAGGACCAGGTCGTCGGCCTGTACGCCGAGAGGCTCACGGAGGCGGGCTTCGCGACGCTGGCGTTCGACCACCGGGGCTTCGGCGGGAGCGGTGGCCGCCGCGGTCACGAGGACAGCGGCGGCAAGCTGGCCGACCTGCGGGCGGCGGTCGACGCGCTGGCGGCGCGTCCGGAGGTGGACGCCGACCGGCTCGGCGTCGTGGGGATCTGCCTCGGTGGCGGCTACGCGGTGCGGGCCGCCGCGCAGGATCCGCGGCTGCGCGCCGTCGCCGGGATCGCCGGCGCGTACAACAGCCCGGCGTGGTTCGCGCGGCAGATGGGTGCCGGCGCGTACCGGTCCGCTCTCCGCTCTTTCCTGGACCGGTACGACGAGTACCTGCCGGCGGTCGCGCCCGACGGCGGCGAGGCCGCGATGGGCGGCGACGAGCCGTACGCGTACTACGGCACCGCGCGGTCGGCGTCGCCGGTGTGGGAGAACCGGGTGACGCGCGGGTCGCTGCACTCCCTGATGACGTTCGACGCGTTGGGTGCCGCTCCTCTGCTGGCCGACACGCCGCTGTTGATCGTGCACGGGAAGGTCGACGCCTACTGCTCTCCCGAACTCGCCGCGGCGATGCACGCGGAGGCGGCGGGAGAGAAGGAGATCGTGTGGCTCGACGCGGGCGAGCACATCGACCTCTACGACCGCGAGCCGTGGGTCACGCAGGCCGTCGACGCGGCCGCCGCCTTCCTGCACAAGCGCCTGACCTGAATCCATCGAGCGGTTTCGTGGTGTGATGGGGCATGGCGCCGTCACACCCCCTCGCCAGGCTGTCCGCCGACGAGTTCACCGCCGCCCGCGACCTGCTCGCCAGGGCCGGCCACGTCACCGACACGGTCCGGTTCGCGAACCTCTGCCTCGAGGAGCCGCCGAAGGCGGACGTGCTGGCGTTCGACGCCGGCGACCCGGTCGACCGGCGGGTCCGCGCGATCCTGCTCGACGTCACCACCGGCGCGACCACCATCGTGGTCGCGTCGCTCACCCGGGCCGCCGTCGACAGCGTGCGGACCGTCGACACCGGCGCCGAAGGGCAGGCGCCGATCCTCCCGGAGGAGTTCGAGGCGGTCGACCGGATCGTGAAGGCCGACGGGCGGTGGGTCGCGGCGATGGCCCGGCGCGGCGTCACCGATGTCGACCTCGTGCGCGCCTGCCCGCTGTCGGCCGGCGACTTCGGCATCGAGGGGGAACCGGGCCGGCGCCTGCTGCGGGTGCTGTCGTTCGTCGCGGAGAACGACGCCGACCACTGCTGGGCCCACCCGGTCGACGGCGTGGTGGCGTACGTCGACCTCATCCGGGGCGAGGTGACCGACCTCATCGACCACGAGGTCCTGCCGGTCCCCGGCGAGCCGGGCAACTTCGACGATCCCGGGTTCGTCGGGCCGGCCCGCACGACGCTGCGTCCCATCGAGATCACCCAGCCGGAGGGCCGTAGCTTCACGGTCGACGACGACGTGGTCAGCTGGGAGGGGTGGCGGTTCCGGGTCGGGTTCGACCCGCGGGAGGGGCTGGTGCTGCACCAGGTGTCGATCCACGACCGTCCCGTGATCTACCGGGCCTCGGTGGCGGAGATGGTGGTCCCGTACGCCGACCCCGCCCGCGTGCGGTTCTGGCAGAACTACTTCGACGCCGGCGAGTACCTGCTCGGGCAGCAGGTGAACACGTTGACGCTCGGGTGCGACTGCCTCGGCGACATCCACTACCTCCCCGCGGTGCTGCCCGACGCCGACGGCGCCCCGCGCACCGTCGAGAACGCCGTGTGCCTGCACGAGGAGGACCACGGGGTGCTGTGGAAGCACTCCGACCTGTTCACCGGGTCGCGGGAGACGCGGCGGCAGCGCCGTCTGGTGGTCTCGTTCTTCGTGACCGTCGGGAACTACGACTACGGCTTCTACTGGTACCTCTACCTCGACGGGACGATCGAGCTCGAGGTCAAGGCGACCGGGGTCCTGTTCACCTCCGCGTACCGCGCCGACAGCCCGTGGGCCACCGAGGTCGCGCCCGGCCTCGGCGCGCCGTTCCACCAGCACCTGTTCTGCGCCCGCCTCGACATGACCGTCGACGGGCCGCGCAACGTCGTCGACGAGGTCGACGTGACGCGGGTCCCCACCGGCGCCGACAACCCGTACGGCAACGCGTTCACCCGCACCGCGACCCGCCTGACGCGCGAGTCCGAGCCGCGGCTGGCGGACCCCGCGGTGGGACGCGTATGGCGCGTCGCCAACCCCGACTCGCTGAACCGGCTCGGAAAGCCGGTGGCCTACACCCTGGAGCCCGAGGCGCAGCCGGTGCTCCTGGCCGACGACGGCGCGCCGATCGCCCGGCGGGCCACATTCGCTACGAGGCACCTGTGGGTCACCCCGTACTCGCCCGACGAGCGCTATCCGGCGGGCGAGCTGGTGAACCAGCATCCGGGCGGCGACGGGCTGCCCGCGTACACGGCGAACGGCCGCTCCATCGACGGCGCCGACGTCGTGCTGTGGCACACGTTCGGCTCGACGCACTTCCCGCGTCCGGAGGACTGGCCGGTGATGCCGGTGCAGACGTGCGGCTTCCGCCTCCAGCCGTCAGGCTTCTTCGACCGCAACCCGACCCTCGACGTCCCGGCCACGCCGGGTGGCGGCCACTGTCACACCTGAGCGGGCGGCTCAGGACTTGCGCCAGATCCGCATCTCGGTCGGCGGAACGACCTCGGCGAACCGGCCGGCGGGCGATGCGGTCCGCAGCACGCCCCGGAGGTCGCGTTCGAACGTGTCGAGCCGGTCGGCGAACAGGTGCGGCGCGGAGCTCGACATCGAGAACACCCACGCCACGACGTCGTCGGCGGACCGTTCGACCGCGTGTCCGGCCGGCACGACGTGGCGGTCCAGCGTCGGGAAACCGGCCCGCGCGAGCACCAGGTCCTCCCGGCCGGGCGTGCCGTCGACGAGCATGCCCTGTCCCGCCCGCCGGACCGGGCCGAGGTAGCGCCGCACCAGGTCCGCGATCTCCCCGTGCGGCACCGCGGGCAGGGGCAGCTCGGGGTCGGCGGGCCGGTCCTTGAGGTCGCTCAGGTGCACGAACGCGCCGTCGGGCGTCAGCATGTCCCGGACGGTGGCGGCGACGCGGTCACGGTCGGTCCACTGGAACGAGTTGGCGAACACCACGACCCGGAACTCGCCGAGCCCGGCCGGCAGGTCCTCCGCGAGCGCGGCGACCCACCGCGTGTTGCCGAGGCCGCGCAGCCCGGCCTGCCGCTCGGCCTCGGCCAGCATGTCGCGGTCGGGATCGAGGCCGACGGCCTCGGCGAACAACGGCGCCAGGGCGAGCGTGACGATCCCCGGCCCGCAGCCCACGTCGAGGAGCCGGCCGGTCCCGTCGAGACCGAGCGCCGCGGTGAGCGTCTCCACGAACCCCGGTGCGTAGGGGAGCCGGCCGCGTTCGTAGTAGGCGGCGCTGCCCTGGAACAGCGTGCTGTCCCACTGCCATCCGTCTGGCATGTCGGTTCCCGTCGTCGTCGTTCGCACCGGACGTGACAGCATGCCATGGTCGGTCGATTCCTTGGAGGGGTAATGCGACGGGGACGGGTACTGGTGATCGGGCTCGATCCGGTGCGGATTCCGGGATGGGACCCGGAGCCGGTGGTCGCCGCGATCGCGCGTGGACAGGCGCGCTTCGACGAGCTCGGCATCGACGCCGACCTGTGCCTCGTGGCGCCCGACGACAACCCCGAGGCGGCGGTCGCCGAGGCGCTCACCGGGGCCGACTACGCCTGCGTCGTGGTCGGCGGCGGCATCCGTAAGCACGAGCCGTTGCTGGGCCTCTTCGAGACGCTGGTCAACCTCGTGCGCCGGCACGCTCCCGGTGCGGCCATCGCGTTCAACAGCACGCCCGACGACACGGCCGAGGCCGCGTTGCGCTGGCTTCCTTAGGCCGCTTCGGGCTGCGGTCCGGACTGCGGTCCGGACTGCGGTCCGGAATGGGGGCCGGGATCCGGCGCCGGATCCGGCTCGGGGTCCGGTGGCGTCTCGCTGAGCTGTTCGCGGATGTAGCGCCACACCACCGCGACGAACGCCGCCACGGGCACCGCGAGCAGGCTGCCCACGATGCCGGCCAGGCTTCCGCCGAGTGTCACGGCGAGCAGGATCACCGCCGCGTGCAGGCTCAGCCCCCGGCTCTGCAGCATGGGCTGGAAGACGTTGCCCTCCAGTTGCTGCACCACGATGATGATGACCAGTACGATCAGCGCTTCCTTCCACCCGTTCGACACCAGCGCGATGAGCACCGCGACGAACCCGGCGAACAGCGCGCCGATGATCGGCACGAACGCCGACACGAACGTCAGGATCGCCAGCGGCATCACCAGCGGCACGCCCAGGATCCACAGGCCGACGCCGATGAAGACCGCGTCGATGAGCCCGACGGCCGCCTGCGACCGCACGAACGAACCGAGCGTCACCCAGGCCCGGTCGGCGACCGTCGGGATGTCGACGGCCAGCCGGCCCGGTAGCTGACGGGACAGCCAGGGCAGGAACTGCGGGCCGTCCTTGAGGAAGAAGAACATCAGGAACAGCGCGAGGACCGTCGTGATCAGACCGTTGACCACGACGTTCACGCCGCTGAGGGTGGCCGTGGCGATGCTGCCGACGCTGTCCTGCAGCCGGCCGATCCCGGCGTCGACCGCGCTGCTGACCTGGTCGTCACCGATGTTCAGCGGCGGGCCGGCCGCCCAGTCCCGCAACCACTGGATGCCGTCGACGACGCCGTCGACCAGCTTGCCCGACTGGCCCGCCACCGGCACCGAGATCAGCGCGATGATCCCGGCCGCGATCAGCAGCGACGCCACCGTGACGACGGACGCGGCCAGCGCGGGCCGCCAGCCCCGGTTGCGCAGGAACCGGGTCGGCGGCCAGGTGAGCGTGGTGAGGAGCAGGGCGAGCAGCAGCGGCCAGAGGATCGACCAGGCCTTGCCGAGCAGCCACAGCGCCACGCCGGCCATGATCAGGACGAGCAGCACGTCGAGCGAGACGCGCGCCGACGTACGCAGGGCCGCCCGCGTCTTCCCCGGGCTCAGCGGTGGGGACATGGGATCACCCTAGGGCCGGTCGGGTCGCCGCGTGATCTCCGTGTCGATGTGGTGACCTGGGGTCACCCGGGGTTGACCGGCGGATACGCTCGGGTCATACTCCTAATCGTGTTAGGTGAACCGAAGCGCGATAGGAAAAACGAACGCCGTTCGGCTACCCGTCGCGAGATCATCGACGCGGCCTGGCGGCTGGCCCGCGAGCACGGGCTCGCCCAGTTCACGCTGCGCGACGTGGCCGCGCTGGTCGGCATGCGGGCGCCGTCGCTCTACAGCCACTTCGCGTCGAAGAACGCCATCTACGACGCGATGTTCGGCGACGCCTGGACCCAGTTCCACGAGTACGAGAAGTCCGTGGAGGCCGACGAGCCCGCGACCAGCCGGGCGGCGCTGCGGTTCTACGCGCGGGTGTTCTTCGACTTCGCGGTCGCGTTCCCCGCCCGTCACCAGCTCATGAACCTGCGGACGCTGCCCGGCTTCACGCCGGGCGGGCAGGCGTACGCGGCCTCCGTGGCGACGATGGAGCGCTTCATCGCCCGGATGGAGCGCCACGGCGTCTCCGGACCGGGCGACATCGACATCTTCGTCGCGATCTGCGGCGGCATGGTCGACGCCCAGCTCGCCAACGACCCGGGCGGCGACCGGTGGTCCCGGCTGCTCGACCGGTCCATCGACATGTTCTCCGACAACGTCGGCATCACCAGCGAGGAGACCCGGCCGTGACCGTCACCGGTACACCCGAACGCAGCCGGTCCGCGCCGCGGACCGCGACCATCGACCACGACGCGGCCATGGGCCTGGCCGCCACCGAGTACGAACGGGGCGCCGGGCTCATCGCCCGGCTCGACGCCGCGCAGTGGTCCGCGCCGACGGTCAACACCGGTTGGGACGTGCGGGCGACGGTCGGCCACTCGGTCGGCATGATGGAGATGATCAGCAGCGTGCCGCGGCTCGCGCGCCAGCAGCTGGCCGCGCAGCGGGCCGCCAGGCGCGCCGGCGCGCCGGTGTCGATCGACGCGCTGACCGCGTTGCAGGTGCGGCTCAACGCGGGGTTGACCGTCGAGGAGCTGGTCGGCAGGTGGCGCGCCCTTGCCCCGAAGGCCGTCCGGGGACGGCGGCGGATTCCGGCGTTCGTCCGCCGGCGGAAGCTGCCGGAGCGGCAGCTGGTCAACGGTCAGCTGGAGTCGTGGACGCTCGGCTACCTGGTCGACGTGATCCTCACCCGCGACCCGTTCATGCACCGCCTCGACCTGTACGCGGCGACCGGCCTGGCGCCGGTGGTCACGGCCGAACACGAGGGCCGCCTCGTCGACGACGTCGTTCGGGAGTGGGCCGGGCGGCACGGCCAGCCGTACGTCCTGGAGCTGACCGGTCCGGCGGGCGGTCGGTGGTCCAGCGGTACCGGCGCGCCGGTCTCGCTGGACGCGCTGGACTTCTGCCGCGTCGTATCCGGCCGGCCGGCCGTGGCGGCCGGCGTCGAACCGACCGGCCTCCTCACAACCCAGGTCCCGTTCTAGAGCGAGGGTGCGGCGCAACCCGCCGCCCCCTGTCCCCCTCTCCGCCGATCTTGCAGCTGTGGCCTCCCTCAAAACGCGATATGTCCGCAGATAGGGGCGGCCACAAGTGCAAGATCGGCGCACGCCTCGACAACGGCGCGGGCGGCGCGGGCGCGAGCGCGAGGGCGCGGCCTGGCACAGCGATACGGGGCCTAGAGCTCGGGTGCCGGCAGTCGCAGTGCCTTCGCGGTGCGGCGGGCGTTGTCGCGCAACAGGTCCAGGGCCGCGGCCGGGTCACGGTCGGCCGCGGCCATGACCGTGGTGACGCGCGCGTGCGCGTCGCGGACCCAGGCGATCCGGCCGTCACTGTCCATGGCCCGGTCCGCGTAGCCCGCCGCCTCCCGGGCGCCGGCGAGGTCGCCGCGGATCAGTTGCGTGTACGCCAACGCCTCGTCGACGTTGATGTCGATCCACTCGCCGCCGCGGCCGGCCAGCGTCGCCATCCGTTCCCGGAGGAACGCGAGGTAGCCGTCGACCGAGCCGTACCGGTCGAAGTGCGGCAGCGCGTCGTCCCGGATCAGGTCGGCGAGCTGCCGCATCACCGGCTCGTACGCGTCGACGGCCGGAGCCGCGTCCCAGTACCCGCCCACGGTGGCGTGACCCACCCGCAGTCCGTTGTCGGCGACGAGGTCGCGACGGGGCACCGCGAGCAGCTGGCACATCGCCTCGAGGTAGAAGCCCGGCCGGTGGTCCGACGGCGTGGGGGTGACCACCCGGGCGGTCCAGCCGACCGGTTCGTGGATCAGGTACGGAACCTTGACGCGCCACTGTCCGGGAAGCTCCGGGAGCAGGAACCGGCGCGCGGCGTCGAACCACAGGCGGATGTCCACGGGTCAGCACCTTATAGCGATGACCGGTAGGTTCCGGTATCCGGGCGGGAGCTGGTCGTTCAGCTCGCCGTACCACTTGTTGTCGAGGCCGGTGTCGCCGGTCTTGAGGTCGATGAAGAACTCCGGCTGCAGCCGGTCGGACCCGTAGACCACGTCGGGAACCCGCGTGCCCTTGCGCCAGACCTTCCGCCCGAACCACGGGTTGTAGTACTTCGTGGTCACCTGGCCGTTGAGGTAGCCGACCTCGGCGAACAGCTTCGGATTGTTCTCCTGGGCGATCAGCTCGGCCAGCCGCTTGTGCACGCGCGTCCCCCACTGGGTCGCGCTCTCGCCGGCTCCCCGCTTGATCTCGCCGCACGCCTTCTTCGCCAGGTCGTCGACCCGCTTCAGCGTCCGCTGCTGGTCGGCCGTGAGCGGTGACCGGCTCGCGGTCGGCAGCTCGCTGACGAACGGACGGCCGGACGTCGGCGCGCTCGCTCCCGCCCCGCTCGGCGCGACCCCGCTCGGTGCGACCCCGCTGGGCGGGGTGCTCGGGTCGTTGTCCGGCCGGCGCTTGCGGGCCGCCTGGGCGACGAGGTCGTCGAGCATCGCCTTGACGTCGACCTCGGCCACCGCCCGCGCGATGGCGCGCGCCGACGCCTGCACCAGGTGCGTTCGCGGGTTCCGCGAGGGCGGGATCGTGTAGGCGGCGAAGCAGGTGGTGGACGCCGAGCCGTTCGGCGGCATCGAGACGGTGTTCGTGCAGGAGCGCACCGGGCGGCCGTCGAGCGTCATGTCGATGGTCACCGACGCGGTGACCGGCTGGTTGGCCTTCACGTACGGCGACGACGACGAGATCCTGTTCGACAGGACGACCGTCGCCGTGCAGCCGTTGGTGCCGCAGGGGGCCAGCGTGATCTGACCGTCGAGCGAGAAGCGCACCTGCGAGTCGACCGAGGTGCGGAGTTCGTTGATCTTGGCTTCGAGGTCGCTGCGCAGTTTCGCGGCCTCGTTCTCGCTGAGGTCGCCGAGGTCGAGCTCGAAGTCGTCGCCGGCCGCGCGGGCGAGGAAGTAGCGGCCGCCGTCCGTGTCGCTGTCGTAGCCGCTGGTGCGGGTCTGTCCGGGTGTCGGGCTCGCGCTCTGACCGGCAGCGGCGGCCGTGGCGAGCCGCACGATCCGTTTCGGTTCCGCGGTGGTCACGTGGACGTCGACCGTGCCGACCCGCACCACGCGCGTCTCGACGCCCTTGACCTCACGGGTCTCACCGAGCACCGGGGTGGCGTCGTCGTCGCCGCTGCCCGGGTACCCGACGAGGCTGCCGGGTGACAGCGCCTCGGCGACCAGGACGGGCGACAACGCGTCGAGCACGCCGAGGCCGAACTGCTCCGGTTCGACCTTGACCCACTGGGCCGCGTACTCCGCGAGGTTCTCGCGCGGTGCGGCGTTGCGGCGCCAGAACGCCTCGCCGGCCCGCAGGAACGTGCGCTCCGCGGTGCTGAGCAGCTGGACCTGGTCGCCGCCGAGCGTGAGCGTCGCGAGGGTCGAACCCTCGGTGGTCACCTCGGCGGTGACGGGGACGCGGGCTCCGCCGGGCCCGGTGAACGAGCCGCTGAACCTCGTCCCGGGCGCCAGCAGCAGCGCCTCGGCCGCCGCGTCGAGCTGTGCGGCCGCCTGGTCCCGGTAGTGGGCGGCGTTGGGCCGCGACTGGCCGCCGATCGGGCCCTGCAACGAGAGCGCCGCCAACAACCCGACGACCAGCACCACCGCGATGACCGCGGCGGCACCGGCCAGGTAGGGCAGCATCCGCCGCCGTCCACCGCGGTGCGGCGGCCGGGCGGCGGGCGGCCTGACGAAGGCGCCGGCCGGCCACATGGGCGCACCCCCCGGCGCGCCGAACGCGGGCGGTCCGGATGCGGGTGGTGCGGATGCGGGTGGGACGAAGCCGGGCGGCCCGAACGCCGGAGGTCCCGGGGCGGGTGGCCCCGAGGCGGGTGGTGCGGAAGCCGGCGGCACGAAGCCGGGCGGCCCGTGCGTCACGGGTGGCGGCACCTCGGGCGGTGGGAAGCCCAGTGCCGGGAAGCCCGACGGTGGCACGGGCGGCGGCGGTACCGGCGGCACTGGTACCGGCGGCGGCTGAACCGGTGGCGGCTCCGGCGAAGCGGCCGGGTCGGCGCCCGGATATGACCCGGGCCGCATCGGCGGCGGCTCGCTCTGGCCGTGCGCACTCTGGCCGTGCGGAGCCTGGCCGTGCGGAGCCTGGCCGTCCGGGCTCTGGCCTTGCGGACTCTGATCGTGCGGACTCTGATCGTGCGGATCGGTGCCCATGCCGTCCTCCCCCGTCATCGGCATCAGCGTCGATATGTTATCGCCAGCGTCAATGCGGTATCACGCGGTGTTGCGGCTGTCCGATGTGGTTCCCGGCAACGGGCGCAGATGCGGTGGATGTAACGATACTGGTCTCGCGGATGCGGGTCCCGTGTAGATTTTCAGCCGCACCTGCGGACGGTATGCTACCGGCGTGACAGTGTTCCGGATCTCGGAGGCCGCCGGCTTGCTCGGGGTCAGCGACGACACCGTGCGCCGGTGGGTGGACGCCGGCCGGCTCGACGCCACCCGCGACGGGCAGGGGCACCGGGTGATCCGGGGCACCGACCTCGCCGCGTTCGTCCGGGCGCAGGCGGCCGACCCCGACGCCCGGTCGGAGGAGTCGTCGGCGCGCAACCGGCTGCGGGGCATCGTCACCGCGGTGGTGAAGGACACCGTCATGGCGCAGGTCGACATCCAGGCGGGGCCGTTCCGGGTGGTGTCGCTGATGAGCCGCGAGGCGGTCGACGATCTCGACCTGGAGGTGGGGTCGGTGGCGATCGCGGTGATCAAGTCCACCACGGTGGTGGTCGAGCGGGCGGTCGCGCGGTGACGCGGCTGGTGCTGGCCGCGCTGATAGTGGTGGGGCTTGTCGGCTGCGGCGCGGGCGGGGAGCCGTCGTCGGGTGGCGAGGTGGGCGCGGTCACGGTGTTCGCGGCGGCGTCGCTGACCGAGTCGTTCACCCGGATCGGGAGGGACTTCGAGGCGGCGAACCCGGGTGCGAAGGTCACCTTCAACTTCGCCGGCAGCTCGGCCCTGGCGACCCAGATCAACCAGGGCGCGCCCGCCGACGTGTTCGCCTCGGCCGCGCCCGCGAACATGAAGACGGTCACCGACGCGGGCGGCGCCGACGGCACGCCGACCACGTTCGTGCGGAACCAGCTCGTGATCGCGGTTCCGAAGGGCAACCCGAAGGGCGTCACGGGGCTGGCTGACCTCGCGAAGCCGGGCGTGAAGGTGGCGCTGTGCGCCGAGCAGGTGCCGTGCGGCGCGGCCGCGAAGAAGGCCGGGGTCACGGTGCCGCCGGTGACGCTGGAGCAGGACGTCAGAGCGGCCCTGTCCAAGGTGAAGCTCGGCGAGGTCGACGCCGCGCTGGTGTACCGCACCGACGTGCGGGCGGCATCGTCCGATGTGGACGGTGTGGAGTTCCCGGAGTCGGCGAAGGCCGTGAACGACTACCCGCTCGTCGTGCTGAAAGGGGCACCGAACAAGGGCGGGGCGCGGGCGTTCGTCCAGTATGTTCTCTCCGACCGGGGGCGGTCGGTGCTGACGCAGGCCGGATTCCAGGCACCGTAACGTGCGGCGGACACAACGGGTGCCGGTCGGGCTGCTGGTTCCCGCGGCGATCGGGCTGGTGTTCCTGGTGCTGCCGTTGGCGGCGCTGCTGATCCGCGCGCCGTGGTCGACGATGCCGCAACGGCTCGCCGAGCCCGAGGTGCGCACCGCGCTGTGGCTGTCGCTGCAGAGCGCCACCGTCGCCACCGTCGTGTGCCTGGTGCTCGGCGTCCCGCTGGCCTGGGTGCTGGCCCGCACCGACTTCCCCGGCCGCCGGTTCGTGCGGGCGCTGGTGACCGTGCCGCTGGTGCTGCCGCCGGTGGTCGGCGGCGTGGCGCTGCTGCTGGTGTTCGGCCGCCGCGGGCTGGTGGGGGAGTGGCTCGACGCGACGTTCGGGATCACGTTGCCGTTCACCACCGCGGGGGTCGTGCTCGCCGAGGCGTTCGTGGCGATGCCGTTCCTCGTGATCGCGGTCGAGGGTGCCCTGCGCGGCGCCGACACCCGCTACGAGGAGGCCGCGGCCACGCTCGGCGCCGGACGGTGGGTCACGTTCACCCACGTGACGCTGCCCTTGGTGGCGCCGGGCGTCGCGGCCGGCGCCGTGCTGTGCTGGGCGCGTGCGCTCGGCGAGTTCGGCGCGACGATCACGTTCGCCGGCAACTTCCCCGGCCGCACCCAGACGATGCCGCTGGCCGTCTACCTCGCGCTGGAGACCGACCTCGACGCCGCGATCGTGCTCAGCCTGATCCTGCTCACGGTGTCGGTGGTCATCCTCGCGGCGTTGCGAGACCGATGGCTGACGTCGTAGACGCGCGGCTCGTCGTGCGCCGGGCCGCGTTCGAACTGGACGTGGTGCTGCGCATCGCCGCGGGTGAAGTGGTCGGGCTGCTGGGCCCCAACGGCGCCGGCAAGAGTACCGCGCTGCGTGCCCTCGCCGGTCTCCAACCGCTGTCCGACGGCCACGTCACGATCGACGGGACGGACGTCGACCGCCCCGACCGTCGACTGTGGACACCCGCCGAGAAGCGGCCGATCGGTGTGGTGTTCCAGGACTACCTGCTGTTCCCGCACCTGACGGCGCTCGACAACGTGGCGTTCGGCCCGAGACGGCACGGCGCCGACCGGCGCACCGCCCGCCGGACCGCGGCCGAATGGCTGACGAGGGTGGGCCTCGAAGACCACGTGACAGCCCGGCCCCGCCACCTGTCCGGTGGGCAGGCGCAGCGGGTCGCGCTCGCGCGGGCGCTGGCCGTGCGTCCACATCTGCTGCTGCTCGACGAGCCGCTCGCCGCGCTCGACGCCCGCACCCGGCTCGACACCCGTGCCGAGCTCCACCGCCACCTCGCCGAACACCCCGGCGCCACGCTGCTCGTGACCCACGACCCGCTCGACGCGCTGGTGCTCGCCGACCGGCTCGTCATCATCGAGGACGGCCGCGTCGTGCAGGAGGGTGACGCGGCGACCATCACCGCACGGCCCCGCACCGACTACGTGGCGAGGCTCGTGGGCCTCAACCTCTACCGCGGAACGGCCGACGGCCACACGGTGCGCATCGACGACCTGACCCTCACCGTCGCCGACACCGTGCACGGTGACGCGTTCGTCGCGTTCCCGCCGGCCGCCGTCGCCCTGCACCGCAGCCGCCCCGACGGCAGCCCCCGCAACACCTGGCCCGCCACGATCACCGGCCTGCAGCGCCACGGCGACAACCTGCGCGTGCAGCTGACCGGCCCGATCACGGTCGCCGCCGACATCACCCCGGGCGCCGCCACGCAGCTCGACCTCGGCCCCGGGCACCAGGTGTGGGCGGCGGTCAAGGCCGCCGAGACGCGGGCGTATCCCGCCGGCTGAGGAAATCGCGCGGACCGCGCAAACCGCGTCCGACGGTATTTTTCCGCGCGCGTGGCCGCTCTCTGCCTGGTGGACCGCCGGAACCCGGGGTCCGTGACCCGCAGCAGGGAGAGCAGCAGGGAGATCACATGCCATCCCACACCGCGGCCGACGTCTTCACCGACGAGGAACCGCTCGGCCCGACAGCGATCCCGCCGGGGATCGACCTCGACGAGCTCAGCCTCCTCCACGACCCCACCGCCAGCCCGAACCGGCTGCTGAAGAGCCGGTCGCCGACGTTCATCGTCGGCCGGCGCGGGTCGGGCAAGACCTCGCTGCTGCTGTGGCAGCAGCAGACCCCGTACGGCACCAGCGTGCAGCTGCGCACCGACGCGATCTTCTCCCGGGTGAGCGCCGTGGTGAACCGGCTGCGGCGCGACATCGTCCTCACCGAGGAGGGCGTGGCGGACGTGTGGAACCTGCTGCTGTGGGGACCGGTCGCCATGCGCCTGCTCGACCGCCCCCACCCCGACGACCCGCGCGCCGAGCTGTCCTTCCTGTGGGAGGAGCTCAAACCGTTGCGGGAGGCGGTGCGCGACGAGGCCAGCGGCGAGCTGCGCGGCGACGACATCGTGCTCGACCTCCTCGCCGACCGGCTCGCCCAACTGGTCGGGTCGGGCGAGCCGATCCTGGGCGCCGACAAGCTGTACCAACGGTTCCGGGTCCTCGACCACCCGTGGACCCACTGCATCCGGGCCGCCCGCGAGATCATGAAGGCGCGTCGCGCGACCGTCTGCGTGCTCATCGACTCGCTGGAGAACATCGGTCCCGGGCTCGAGACGCTGACCCCGACGCTGCGCGGCCTGTTCCACCTGGTCGGCCGGATCGGCACCGGCGGCGCGAACGGCGGCTACCGGCTGCGGTGCTGCTTCCCGAGCGAGCTGTGGCCGCTCATCAACCGCATCAGCGCCAACCCGCTCAAGGACTTCGCCCAGGCGATGACGCTGCGGTGGTCGGCGGCCGACCTCCTGCACGCCGCGAACGCACGGCTGACCGGATACCTGCGGCAGCGGCACCCGCAGCTGCTCACGTCCGGCGACGAGCCGCTGCAGGCGCTGCTGCCGCGGTCGGTGGTGAACCGGCTCGGCGTCACCGAACCGACGGTCTCGTACATGCTGCGGCACACCCAGCTCCTGCCGCGCCAGTTCATCCACATCCTGAACCGGGCCCTGCACCGGGCGATCGTGGCCCGCGGCACGCCGGCGGTGCGTCCGGAGGAGGTGCTGGACGCGGTCGCCGAGGTGGAGGCGATCCTGTGCCCCGAGGTCTTCGCCTCCTACGGGCACCAGTTCCCCGACGCCCGCGCCATCGCCCACCGGCTGCTGCCGAACCTCCCGTTCCGGTTCGACGACTCCTTCCTCCACCAGATGTGCAACCGCGCCGGGATCCGGCGGTCGTACGGGGTGGAGTACCCGGAGGTCCGCGAGATGCTCGCGCAGATGGGGATCATCGGCCGGTTCCGGTCGGAGGACGGGTACTACCTGAACGCCGAGTTCGAGTACACCGTCGAGGGCAGTCTCAACCTCGCGCCGGAGGACGTCTACTGCCTGCACCCGATGTTCGTGCGGGAGTGCAAGTCGCGCGACGTGCGGCTGGAGAACATGGGCGCGCGGCCGGTGTACCCGGCCGGCACCCCGACGACGTGGGTGCCGGCATGACGTTCCCGTACCTCGACGAGGGCCCGGAGGGCGACCGGATCGGTCTCGCGCTGTCGGGCGGTGGGGTCCGGGCGGCGTGCCTCGGGCTCGGCGCGCTGCAGGCGGCGGAGGAGGAGGGGATCCTCCGCGAGACCCGGTTCGTCTCGGCGGTGTCCGGTGGGAGCTACATCGCCGCCGCGTTCCTCGCGTCGCGCGCGGGCGCGGACGACCGCGGGGCCTGGTCGCGCGGGTCACCCGAGGAGGAGCACCTGCGGCGCAACCTGCGCTACCTCGCCGACGGCCTGGGCGACCTGCTGTCCGGGCTCGCGACCTACCTGCGCGGCCTCGCCCTCAACCTGCTGCCACCGGTCGCCGCGATCGTCGTCGCCGCGACCGTCGCCGGGCTGCTGCTCGACACCCTCGGGCTGCTGCGGGCCACCGCCGACGGCGTCGCGGGTCCCTACGGCACGCAGCGCCGGGCCGCGGTCGCGCTGCTGCTGGTCGCCGCGTTCGCGCTCGGGGCCGCCGGCCGGCGGCGACGCCCGCTCCGCTGGGCGGCCCGCGCCTGCGCGCTGGCCGGCGCCGTCGGGCTCGTACCGGACCTGCTGGCGGTCACGACCTGGGTGGAGACCGGCCTGGCGACGTGGGTCACCACCGCCGCCCAGCTGGCCGTCGCCGTGGTCCTCGTGCTGTCGACGCTGGCGCTCGTGGTGCGCACGCAGTGGGCGGTGGTCGGCACCTGGGCGCGCCGGGGCGTCCGGACGGCCGTCCGCACCCTGTTCACCGCCTCGTGCGTGCTCGCGGCGCTGTCGCTGTTCGGCCTCGTCACGGTGTGGGCCGCCGGCGGGGCGGGCACGGCGCTGCTCGCCGGCGCGGTCGCGGGAGTGGTGCTGGTCGCCTGCATGGCGTTCGTCGACGCGAACGCGAGCTCGCTGCACGGCATGTACGCCGACCGCCTGGCGCGGGCGTACGTGACGCGGTCGGACCGCGACGGCGCCGGCCACCGGCTCGACACCTACCGGATGACCGACCTGCTGGCGCCCGGCGTGCCGCAGCTCGTGATCTGCGCCGCGGTGAACCTGTGCGAGCGCGAGTCGGCGTTCGGCGAGGGCTGCGCGTCGTTCTCGTTCTCGCCCACGCAGGTGGGCTCGCCGGCGCTCGGGTACGAACCGACCGGCCCCTTCCTGGAGCGCGTCGGTCAGCTCACCCTCGCCGAGCTCATCGCCGCGTCGGGCGCGGCGGTCGCACCGAACATGGGCCGCTTCACGCAGAAGACCAGCCGCCTCGCGCTGGCGATGCTGAACCTCCGGCTCGGGTTGTGGATCCCCAACGTGTTCCAGATCCGGGGGGACCGGGAGGAGCGCGGCCGGTCCCGTGCGGCGGGCCGGATCGCGTGGCTGCGGCGCCGGCTCGGCGCACCCGGTCCGCTGGCGGTCGTGCGCGAGGCGCTGGGCCGGATGTCGATGCGCCACCGGCTGCTGTTCATCTCCGACGGCGGGCACTGGGACAACTCGGGGATCGTCGAGCTGCTGCGCCGCCGCTGCACCGTGGTCTTCGCGCTCGACGCGTCGATCGACTCCGCCCGGCTGAGCAACACGCTGCGCATGATGTCGCTGGCCCGCCAGGAGCTGGGCGTGGAGTTCGACGCCGACGCGGAGCTGCTGACCAGCGAGGAGCCGGTCAAGCGGATCCGCTACCGGTTCCCGGACGACTGTTCACGCAGGACGCCGCCGCGGTGGCTGGTGCTGATGCGCACCTTCATCGTCGACGAGATGCCGACCGACATCGTGGCGCTGGGCCGCGGCGCCGGACCGTTTCCCCGCCACTCCACGCTCAACCAGTTCTTCTCGGTGCGCGAGTCCGACGCGTACATCGCGCTCGGGCGGTGGCTGCTGCGGCGGGCGGTGCGCGTCGCCGACCTTCGGCCCGCGGCGGGCCGTCCGGCCGAGGTGGGCCCTCCGAACGGCGGCTATTCTAGTGCTAGAATAGCGGCGTGGAGCTGACCCCAGCGGAACTGACTCCTGCGGAGCTGACCGTCCTCGGTCTGCTCGTCGAGCGGCCGCAGCACGGGTACGACCTGGAGCAGGTGATCGAGCGGCGCGGCATCCGGCAGTGGACCGACATCGGTTTCTCGTCGATCTACTACCTGCTCACGAAGCTCGAGCAGCGCGGCCTGCTGCACGTTCCCGAGGCTCCCGCCGCCACGCGGTCCCGTCGGGTCTTCCACGCCACCGACGACGGCCGCGCGGCCGCGGCGCGCGCCGCGCTGGCCTACATCGCCGGGGCGCGGCCGGTGCCGCACCCGGTGCTGGTGGGCCTCGCCAACCTGTCGCTGTTGCCGGCGGACGGGTACGCGCGGGCGCTGCGCACCCGGCTGACCCAGCTCGACGCCCGGACCGCCGCGGTGCGGGAGGCGGAGCGGGCGCAGGCGCCGCTCCCGCTCGCGGCACGGGAGGTGTTCTCGTACTCCCTCGGCCTCATGGAGGCGGAAAGGCAGTGGCTCGCGGAGCGGGTCCGGGTGAACGGTGACCGACAAGACTGACTTCAGGAAGACCTGGGACCCGTACCGGGCGCTACGGGGCCAGTTCCGGACCGTCGACGTCCCCGACACGCGGTACCTGATGGTCGACGGCCACGGCGACCCCAACACCGACCCGGCCTTCACCGGTGCGGTCGAGGCGCTCTACCCGGTGGCGTACAAGCTGAAGTTCGCCAGCAGACGCGACCTCGGGCGCGACTACGTCGTGCCGCCCCTGGAAGGATTGTGGTGGGCCGAAGACATGGACGCGTTCACCGCCGCCCGTGACAAGTCGCGGTGGAACTGGACGCTGCTGCTCATGGTGCCCGACTGGATCGACCCGGCGATGGTGGCGACCGCCGTCGAGCGGGCCGCCACCCCGCGCCGGCCGGCCCGCCTCGACGACGTCCGCGTCGAGACGCTCTCGGAGGGGCGCTGCGTGCAGACGCTGCACGTCGGCTCGTACGACGACGAGGCCGACGTGCTCGCGCGCATGCACCACGAGGTCATCCCGGAACGGGGGCTGCGCCTGGCCGGCAGGCACCACGAGATCTACCTCAGCGACTTCCGCAAGGTGGCTCCCGACCGGCGCCGCACGATCCTGCGGCAACCGGTCGTCTGACCACCCCGCGCTACCTGCGTACCAGGGCGCGCACCCCGACCCCGACCGCCCAGAGCCCGATCAACGAGCCCACCGGGAACAGCGCGTCGAACGTGTCGGTGAACGCGATGGTGGCCGACGCGAGCGCGTAGGCCAGCCCGCCGGCGACGCCGAGGACGAGCGTGACCCGGTTGCCGACGGTCCGGCTGAGGCCGCCGACGACCGCGAGGTACACGATGCTCAGTGCCCAGAGCGTGTTCACGATCGTCTCGTTCCACGTCTGCAGCGTGGAGACCGTCGTCGGCCGGCCCGCCGCGAGGGAGTCGGCTCCCAGCGCCGCGAACAGGTGCACGGCCATGCTGGCGGTGGCCACCACCCCGATGCCGGCGACGATCCGCGCCGCCCGGGCGACCCGCTCGTCGAGGTCGTCGCGGCGGGAGATCGCGGCGATGCCGGCGGCGAACAGGGCCATCGATGCCAGCAGCAGCAGGTGCGAGGGGTACCAGCCGGGATCCACGAGCATCCCGTGCAGTTGCTGGATCTTGTTGCCCGTGCCGTCGCCGCTCGGATGGGTGGCGCCGCCGGCGACGAACGTGATGCCGCCCAGTACCAGGCAGACGCCGCCGATCCGGGTACCGGTGGGTCGGGACGTGACCGTTGTGCTCATTCTGTGCCTCCCTGGCTGTGTCGAGGGCTCAACGGTGGCCCGTCCGGTATGCCGCGCGGATCCGTGCACACCCTGCTCGTCCGCAGGGTTAACCCTGGTCCGCGGCGGTGGCGGCTGTGCCACCATTCCGGTGTGGCCGCAACGGCGAACGCGTACGACGAGGCCCCGCCGGCGGCGCGCGAACTCGGGCTCGGCGTGGTGGCGCTGGCGGTCGCCGTGCTCGTCACCTACGGCTGGTACCTCGGGTTCCACCTCGCCAACGCGCACAACGGGCTGATCGCGGCGTCGTGGACCGCGGTCGGCCTCTACGTCGTGCGGATGCGGCCCCGGCACCGCGAGGGCTGGCTGTTCGTGGCCACCGGCGTGGTGCACGCCGTGATGTTCTTCGGCCGGCAGTACGGGCTGCACGACGGTGCGCTCCCGGCGGCGTCGTGGCTGGGCTGGGTCGGCGTGTGGCCGGTGCCGGTCGCGATCGCGCTGTTCGCCTGGACGCTGATGGCCTTCCCCGACGGCCGGCTGCTGTCGCGGCGGTGGCTCGTCGCGGCCGGGGCCATGGCCGCGGTCGCCGCGGCGATGGCGGTGGTCTCCGCGCTGTGGCCCACCGAGTACGACCGGATCGGGCTGGCCGCCCCGCACCCGTTCGACCTGCCCGGTGCCGCGGCCGCCGACCGGGTCTGGGCGTACCTGCAGCCCGGTTACGCGCTGATCCAGGCGCTCGGTACGGCGGCGATCGTGGTGCGGCTGCGCCGGGCCGGCGGCGACGAGGCGCGCCGGATGCGGTGGCTGGCGTACGCGGTGGTGATGGCGATCCTGATCCTGGTGGCCGGCATGGCGACCCTGGGCAGCCCGGTGCCGGGGCTGCTCGCCCTGCCGCTCGTCCCGGTCGCCGCCGGGTTCGGGATCCTGCGGCACCGGCTCTACGACATCGATCCGGTCATCAACCGGACCATCGTCGTCGGCGCGATGGTGCTGCTGGTCACCGCCGGCTACGTCGCGCTCGTGGTCGGCGTCGGCGCGCTCGTACCGGTGGAGGAGGGCTGGCTGTCGCTGCTCGCGACCGCCGTCGTCGCCGTCGGGTTCGAGCCGTTGCGGCGACGGGCGCAGCGGCTGGCCGACCGGCTCGTCTACGGGCCGCGGGCGACGCCGTACGAGGCGTTGTCGCGGTTGTCGGCCCAGCTCACCGAGGCGCCGGAGGACCTGCTCGACGGCATCGCGGCCACCGTCGCGAGCGCGGTCGGCGCGCGGGAGGTGGCCGTGTGGGTCGGCGACGACGGGCGCATGGAGCAGCGGGCGCGGTGGCCGCGCTCCGCCGGTCCCCTCGAACCCACCGACCTGAGCGACCTTCACCGCGGACCGCACTGGCGGGTGCGGCCGATCGTCGATCAGGGCACCACCCGCGGCGCGGTCGCCGTGCGGAAACCGCCGGGCGAACCCCTGACGGCGGCCGAGGAGCGGCTGCTGACCGACCTGGTCGCGCAGACCGGCCTCGTGATCCTGCAGCAGGAGCAGGCCCGGCAGCTGCGGGCGGCCGCGCGGCGCATCGTCTCCGCCGAGGACGCGGCCCGGCGGCGGCTGGAGCGCGACCTGCACGACGGCGTGCAGCTGCGCCTGGTGACGCTCGGCCTGGAGCTCGGCGCGCTCGCGGAGCAGGCGAAGGCGCACGGCGACGGCGACCTCGCCGCCCGGGCGGCGGGCGCCCGCACCCAGCTGCTCGAGGCCACGGCCGACCTCCGCGAGCTGGCCCGCGGCCTGCACCCGGCCGTGCTCACGCAGGACGGGCTGGAGACCGCCCTGGCGACGGTGGCCGACCGGTCGGCGATCCCGGTGCGGCTGCGGGTCGACGTCGGCGCCAGGCTGCCGCGCGAGATCGAGGCGACGGCGTACTACCTCGTCAGCGAGGCGGTCACGAACGCGGCGCGGCACTCCGCGGCCACCGTGGTGACCGTCGAGGTCGACGCCGGCGCCGACGGGCTGCGGATCGTGGTGACCGACGACGGCCGCGGCGGTGCCGTTCCCGCGCCGGGCGGCGGGCTGCAGGGGCTCGCCGACCGGGTGGCCGCGCTGGGCGCCCGGCTCGAGCTCGACAGCCCCGCCACCGGCGGAACGCGACTCGGGACCCTGCTGCCATGCGGGTGATCGTCGCCGACGACGCGCTGCTGTTCCGGGAGGGCATGGCGCGCATCCTCACCGAGATGGGCTTCGAGGTGACCGGGCAGGCGCGCGACGGCGCCGAACTGGTCAGCCTGGTACGCCGCGACCCGCCCGCCGTCGCCATCACCGACCTGCGGATGCCGCCGGGCAACGCGTCGGAGGGTATCGAGGCCGCCGCCGAGATCCGGTCGTTCGCGCCCGGGGTCGGCCTGATCCTGCTGTCGCAGCACGTCGAGGTCCACCACGCCCTGCGGCTGATGAACGAGTTCGACGGCGCGGTCGGCTACCTGCTCAAGGACCGCGTGTCCGACCTCGGCACGTTCGCCGCCGACATCCGCAGGGTCGCGGCCGGTGCGGTCGTCATCGACCCGGAGCTGGTGGCGCGGCTGGTCGGCCGCCGCCGCGAGCGCGACCCGCTCGCCGACCTCACCGACCGCGAGCGCGAGGTGCTCGCGTTGATGGCGCGGGGACTGACGAACGCGGCGCTGGCCAGCGAGCTGTTCGTCAGCCCGAAGACGATCGAGGGGTACGTGCGGAGCGTCTTCACCAAGCTGGGCCTGGAACCGGGCGAGCGGGAGCACCGGCGGGTGCTGGCGGTGCTGCAGTTCCTCCGCCGTCAGTAGCCGGCCCGACTTGCGTAGAACATCGATCAAAGTCCATAGTTGGATGACCATGGGAGCGCTCCCATGCGCCCGCCCGCCCAACGAGAAGGCCATCCACGTATGAGATTGAAAGTCCTCTCGGTGCTCGCCGTGGTCGTCGCCGCGGTCGCCGTCGTGGCACTCAACGCCGCTCCGGCCAGCGCCGCCACCGCCACCTTCACCAACGTCAGCAACTGGGGCAACGGCTACCAGGGCCAGATCACCGTCACGAACAACAGCTCGAGCCAGATCACGTCCTGGCGGGTCGAGTTCGACCTGCCGGCCGGCACCTCCATCACCCAGGTGTGGAACGCGCAGCAGTCCGTGTCCGGCCAGCGGTACAGCTTCACGAACGTCAACTGGAACGGGACCCTCGCACCCAACGCCTCCGCGTCGTTCGGGTTCATCGCGTCCGGCACGGGCAGCCCCGTCAACTGCACCGTGAACGGCCAGTCGTGCTCGGGCGGCCCGACCACGCCGCCGTCGTCCTCGGCGCCGGGCTCGCCCTCGTCCTCGGCGTCGAGCCAGCCGCCCACCGGTAACACGCCGGTGGCCCGCAACGGTCAGCTGCGCGTCTGCGGCTCGGGCCTGTGCAACCAGAGCGGCGCGCGGGTGCAGTTGCGCGGGATCAGCAGCATGTGGCTCAACTGGGAGACGCAGCCGTACGCCGAGAACCTGCAGGCGCTCACCTGGATGCGCGACAACTGGAACCTGCCGGTCATCCGCGCCGCGATGGGTGTGGAGCCGGCCGGTGCGTACCTGAGCGACCCCACGAAGGCCCGCAACCAGGTGGAGACGATCATCCGGAACGCGGTGACCGCCGGGGTGTACGTGATCGTCGACTGGCACGACCACGAGGCCCAGAACCACCAGGCGCAGGCCGTGTCGTTCTTCAGCGACCTCGCCCGCCGCTACGGCAACCTGCCCAACGTCATCTGGGAGCCGTACAACGAGCCGCTGCAGGTCAGCTGGACCAACGTGATCAAGCCGTACCACCAGGCGGTCGTCTCGGCCATCCGCGCCAACGACCCCGACAACATCATCGTGCTCGGCACCCCGACCTGGTCGCAGGACGTCGACGTGGCGGCGCAGAGCCCGCTCTCCGGCACGAACCTCATGTACACGCTGCACTTCTACTCGTGCACCCACACCCAGTTCCTGCGCGACAAGGGCGACGCCGCCATCCGGGCGGGCCTCGCGCTGTTCGTCACGGAATGGGGCGCCAGCCACGCCGACGGCGGCCTCGACGGCAGAATCTGCCAGTCCGAGGCACAGGCGTGGATCGACTGGATGAGAAGCAACAACATCTCGTGGACCGCGTGGAAGCTGGACGTCGGCACCGACACCACCAACCTCCTGTCGCCGGGCGCACCGGTGACCGGGGGCTGGAACAACTACCTGCGCGGCCACGGCCCGTTCGTGGTGGCCAACATGCGGTGACCCGTGACGGGGTGCCGGCCCCCGTGGTGCCGGCACCCCGTCGGGCCGGGCGCTCCGCCGCGCCGGCGGGGGGCCCGGTCAGGCGCCGGTGTGCGCGCCGTGGAACGGCGTGGTGACGCCGTGGTAGCGCAGCCGCAGCATCATCCCCTCGTGCGCGTGGGCGAGGTTGTGGCAGTGGTTCATCCAGACGCCCGGGTTCGTCGCGCGGAACGCGACCCGCCACACCTCGCCGGGACGGACGTCGAACGTGTCCATCCACAGTGGACTCCCGGCGGCCCGCGTCCCGTTCCTCGACAGCACCAGCACGGGATGCCCGTGCAGGTGCCACGGGTGCGTCTCCAGGCTCCGGTTGACCACGGTGAACCGCACCAGGTCCCCCTCGGCCACGAGCTGGTCCGGCACCGACGGGTGACCCCGGCCGTTCACGGTCTGCGCGAACGCCGGGCTGCCGTCGACCATGGCGACGCCCCGGTCCAGCACCATCGTGAAGTGACGGGTGACGTCGCCGCCGTCGGCGTCGAACGGCACGGCGGCCGGCACTCCGTAACGCAGCAGGTCGAGCTCCGGCCACCCGGACGGGTCCTCGACCGGGCCGCCGGCGTCACCGCCGGGACGCACGTGCACGGCGTCCGCGTCGTCGACGACGAGCGTCACCGGCCGGTCCGGCATGACGAACACGAGGTCGTACCGGCCGCCGGCGGGTAGCCGCAGCGCGGTCCGGACCACCTCGCCCGGCCGGTTGAGGTCGCGCCCGTCGACGGCCGCCACCCGGAAGGGCGTACCGGCCAGGGCGAGCCGGTGCGGCACGGAGTCGGTGTTGACCACCCGCAGCCGCACCGGGGTGTCGACCGCCGCGGTGTGCTCCGTACGGCCGTCGGGATCGGCGAGAACCGTGGTGTCGTCGTACGTGTGCACGGGCAGCGTCAGGTCCAGCCGCCGCGCGTCGTCGGCCGGCCGGTCCCGCGGCGTCACGACGAGCGTGCCGAACAGGCCGCGGCGCACACCGCGATGCGACGCCTGATGGGTGTGGTACCAGTAGGTTCCGGTCTGGTCGGCGCGGAAGCGGTAGACGAACTCACCACCCGGACGCACCACGTCCTGGGTGACGCCCGGTGCGCCGTCCTCGCCGCAGGGCACGTCGTAGCCGTGCCAGTGCAGCGTCACCCCGTCGCCGATGTCGGTGTTGCGCAGCGTCACCTCGATGACGTCGCCCTCGGTGGCCGTGACCGGGGGACCGGGGACCCGACCGTCGAACGTCCATGCCTCGACCTCGCGCCCGGTCGGAAGCCGCACCGTGGCGACCCGCGCGGTGAGCGTGTACCGCCGGACCTCGCCGCCGGGTGCCGGCTCGCCGGCGCCCCGCAGGTCGGCCACCGACACGGTCTGCCCGGTACCGCCGCCGTCGACCGCGGCGGGTTCCGAGGGAAGGAACAGCAGGCCGACCCCGGTGGTACCGGCACCGGCCACGACGGCGCCGCCCGCCGCGCCGAGAAACCGACGGCGCTCGATCGTGGGCTCCCCGGTGGGCGCGGGCGGGTTGTCCAGGACCCGCGCGGTCAGCAGGGCGGCCCCACCGACGGCGGCGATCGCGATCAGCCCGGTGCTCACGGTCAGCGGGTAACCGGCCACGAGCGTGGTCAGCAGCCCGGCCAGCGCCGCGTACCCGGTGCCGAGCAGCAGGACCACCGCGGTCCGGTGCGTATGCCGTCCCGTCCGCAGGTGCGCGCCGGCGACCGCGACGGCCGCCGCGCCGACCGTGACCAGCAGGGGAAGGCCCAGCAGCACCTTCTCCCGGACGAACCACCAGCCGCGGCCGGCCAGGACCGCGACGGTGCCGACCCGCGCGAGCGTCACCACGACGGCCACCACGAGAAGCCCGAGCGCCGGCCGGGTACGCCGCAGGGCCGCGGTGGCACCGGCCGCCGACCACGCGACGACGCTCAGCAGCGCCACCGCGTGGTCGACGACGATCAGCTGGCCGGTCGTCATGACACCCGGGCGGCCGGTGCCGGGTCCGCGACCCCCGCCGGCCTCGCCCACGCCCGCCGGGCCACCGTGAGGGCCAGCCCGAACATCACCAGGGCGTTGACCGCGTGCAGCCCGAAGACCAGCATGCCGGCCCGGTCGTCGAACGCGGCGGCGACGGCCCGGATGAGGCCCTGGACGACGCCGAGTCCGGCGATGAGCGCGGTCAGCCCGACGAGCCGGCCGGGTGTCCGCGTCGACGCGGCGACGATCGTCAGGACGAGCGCCACGAGGACCGTCGCGTATCCGAGGGCGCGGTGCGCCCGGAACGCCTCCTCGCGCGGTGCCGGGTCGAACGCGCCGCTCGCGGCGAGGAAGAACTGTGCCACCAGCACGATCACCAGCATGGTGGCGAGGACGGCGAACATCTTGCGCACGGTCGTGCTCCTTCAGCTCGGGTGTGCGGAGACCAGCTCGGCGTCCTTCCGGGACGCGGAGGGCGGTCCTTCGACGTGCAGCTGCGGCAGGCGCCGCGCCAGGAAGCGGGGCAGGTACCAGTTGTGGCGGCCGAGCAGGTGCATCACCGCCGGGACGAGCAGCATCCGGATGATCGTGGCGTCGACGAGGATGGCCGCGACCATGCCGACCCCGAACACCTTGATGAAGACCCGGTCGTTCGGGATGATCGCGGCGAACACCACGATCATGATCGCGGCGGCGGCGGTGATCACCCGTCCGGTCCGCGCGAGGCCGGTGACGATGGCCGCGCCGTTGTCCCGCGTGCGCACCCACGCCTCGCGCATCCGGCTGATCAGGAAGACCTCGTAGTCCATCGACAGGCCGAACAGCAGCGCGAACATGATCACCGGGACGAACGCGGCCATCGGGGTCGCGGTGTCGATGCCGACCAGCCGGCCGGCCCAGCCGCCGTCGAGGACGTACGCCACCACCCCGTAGGCGGCGGCCACCGACAGCAGGTTCATCACGGCCGCGGTCACCGCGATGACCACGCTGCGGAACGCCAGCAGCAGCAGGAGCATCGACAGGACGACCACGCCGCCGATGAGCAGCGGAAGGCGGTCCACGATCGACGCGCTGACGTCGATCGTCGCCGCGGTCGCGCCACCGACGTACGCCCGGGTGCCGTTGCCCGGGACGACGTCGTCGCGGACGGTCCGGACGAGGTCCTCGGTGGCCGCCTCCTGGGGGCCGGTGGTGGGCACCACGGTGATCAGCGCCGTGCGTCCCGCCGGGTCGAACCGCGCCGGCGACACGGACGCGACCCCGCCGGTCCCGACGAGGTCCGACCGGAGCCCCTGCACGGCGGCGCTGTCGCCGCCGGGCGCGTCGACCACGACGAGCAGCGGGCCGTTCGCGCCCGGGCCGAAGCCCTCGGCGAGCAGGTCGTACGCCCGCCGGTTCGACGTGTCCACCGGATCGTTGCCGGCGTCGGGCAGGGCGAAGTGCACCCCGAGGAACGGCGCGGCGAGGAGCAGCAGCAGACCGACGCTGACCACCGTGGCGAGCCCGCTGTGCCGCTGGATCAGCCCGCTCCACCGGGTCCAGCCGGCCGACGGGGTGCCGGTGGCGCGACGCCGCCCCAGCGGTACCCGGAGCCGGTCGATCCACCGTCCCAGGTAGCCCAGCAACGCGGGGAACAGGGTCATGGCGGCGGCCATCACCACGAGCGTCGCGATCATCGTGACGACGGCGGTGCCGTTCATCACCGACAGCCCGACCACGAACAACCCCGCCATGCTGACCATGACCGTGCCCCCGGCCACGAGGACGGCCCGGCCGGCGGTGTCGAGCGTCGCCACCGTCGCGGCCTCCGGGTCGAGGCCGGCCGCGCGCCACTCGCGGAACCGCGTGACCATCAGCAGCGCGTAGTCGATGCCGAGCGCGATGCCCAGCGTCACGCCGATGATCGGCGCGAAGTCGGGCACGTCGACCACCGCGGCGGCGAGACCGATCAGGCCGGAGCTGAGCGCCAGCCCGCCGATCGCCATCGCCAGCGGGAGCCCGGCGGCGACCACCGAGCCGAACATGACGAGCAGGATCACCGCGGCCGCCAGCAGCCCGAGCAGCTCCGACCCGGGCTGGCCCGACTCGGCGAGCTGGATGGCGCGGCCGCCGAGGGCCACGGTCAGCCCGCTGCTCTCGGCCGCCTCCAGCATGCGGGTGGTGTCCTCGACCGGCATGTCGTTCGGGTTGATGACGTCGAGGTAGACGCGGGCGACGAGCGTCCGGCGGTCCGGGGTGACCGAGCCGGCGGTGGCGTAGGGGTCCTCGACGGCGGTGACGTGCGGCATGCCGCCGAGCCGGTCGAGGAGCGCGTCGACGTCGGCGCGCACGTCGGCGCCGGTGACGTCGTCGGCGCGCACGACCACCCGCACCGTGTCGCCGGCCTGGGCCGGGAAGCGCTCGCTCAACAGGTGCTGTGCGCGCTCGGAGTCCGAGCCGGGGGTGGCGGAGTCGGTGGCCGGTTCGCCGCCGAACGCGGCCGACAGCGCGAAGGTGGCGGCGAGCGCCACGGCCCAGGCGAGCAGGACCCGTCCGCGTCGACGGAAGGCGAGGCCGCCGAGCCGGCCGAGCGGCCCGGGTCGCTGGGTGTCAGCTTCTGATGGAGTCACGGAAGCGATGGTCGCGGCGCGGGACGGGGTACGTCGTCACACGGCGGATGGCGGTGCCTACTCAGATCTGCGTAGCCGGCGGGGCCGTCTTTACGCCCGTCGACGTAGCCGGCGGCCCGCCCGGGACACCTATCATCGCCACATGGAACGCCGAGCGGTGCCGGTCTGGGCGCAGGACGCCCTGCTCGCGCTCGTCGTGGCCGCCATGCAGGTGCAGGGGACGCTCGCGAAGCCGGCCGAGGAGGGGTCGCGGCCGCTGACCGACCTCGGCCACCTCGGTTACGTCCTGCTGGTCGTCAGCGGCCTGGCGCTGGTCGCGCGCCGTCGGTGGCCGGTGGCGGTGTTCGTGACGACCGCTGCCTGCAGCCTGGCGTACTACGTGGTCGGCTTCTCCGACGGTCCCGGCTGGATCGCGTTGTTCGTGTCCCTGTACACGGTCACCGCGTACGGCGACGGGCGGCGGTCGGTGCGGATCGCCGGCGCGGGGATCACCGTGCTGACCCTCGGCTGGCTCGTCGCCCTGGCCGACACCGGTCCCGGGCCCACCCTGGGATGGGTGTTCTTCCGGATCTCGGCGTCGGTGATGGCCGCCGCGCTGGGCGAGTCGGCCCGGTCGCGGCGGGTCGCCGCGGTCGACGCGCTGGAGCGGGCCCGGCAGGCCGAACGGACCCGCGAGGACGAGGCGCGGCTGCGGGTCGACGCCGAGCGGCTGCGGATCGCCCGCGAGGTGCACGACACCGTCGCGCACGCCATCGCGATCATCAACGTGCATGCCGGCGTCACCGCGTACCTGCTCGACAAGCGGCCGGAAGGGGCGCGCGAGGCGCTGGTGACGATCGAGGAGACCAGCGCGCAGGCGCTGCACGAGATGCGGGCCGTGCTCGGTGTGCTCCGCGACTCCGACGACGGGCGGGTGCCGCATCCCGGCCTCGACCAGGTCGACGCGCTCACCGCGATGGCCCGGGAGGCGGGGCTCGACGTCACGGTCGACGCGACGCCGTCGACCGCGCCGGTGCCGAGCGCGGTCGACCACACCGCCTACCGGATCGTGCAGGAGTCGATCACGAACGTGATCCGGCACGTCGGGCCGACCCGCGTGACGATCGCGCTCGACCACGGCAGCGACGCGCTGGAGATCAGGGTGACCGACGAGGGCTGCCGGGCCGCCGGCGACGACGACCCGCAGGTCCGCCCGCCGTCGGTCGACGGCCGCGGGATCACCGGCATGCGTGAGCGCTGTGCACTGCTCGGTGGCGAGCTGACCGCCGGACAGCGACCGTCCGGCGGGTTCCAGGTCACCGCCCGGCTGCCGCTGGTGCCGGTCGAGCCGGTGCAGGTGTGAGCCCGGTGCCGCCGATCGGCGTGCTGCTCGCCGACGACCAGGTGCTGGTCCGGTCGGGGTTCAAGGTGCTGCTCGACGCCGAGGACGACATCTCGGTGGTGGGGGAGGCCGCCAACGGCGCGCAGGCGGTCGAGCAGGCCCGGCGCACCAGACCCGACGTCGTCCTCATGGACATCCGGATGCCGGAGGTCGACGGGATCCAGGCCACCGGCCGGATCGTCGGGACGCGGGGCCTGGAACACGTCCGCGTCCTGATCCTGACCACGTACGACACCGACGCCTACGTCTTCGAGGCGCTGCAGGCCGGCGCGAGCGGCTTCCTGCTCAAGGACGCCGGCCCGGCCGAGCTCCTGCACGCGATCCGGGTGGTCGCCGCCGGGGAGGCGCTGCTGGCGCCGCGCATCACCCGCCGGCTCATCGCCCAGTTCACCGCGGAACGCGCCGCCACGATGGTGGCGGAGGACCGGCTCGCGGTCCTCACCCAGCGCGAACGCGAGGTGCTGGCGCTGGTCGGGCAGGGGCTCAGCAACGCCGAGATCGGCGCCGAGCTGTTCCTCAGCCCGGCCACCGCGCGCACCCACGTCAGCCACGCGATGGTGAAGCTCGGCGCGCGCGACCGGGCGCAGCTCGTCGTGATCGCGTACCAGACGGGGCTGGTCAGCTCCCGCCCGTCCGGACCTCCTCGCGCGCCGGGGCCTCACTGAGCTGTGCCGGCGGCGCCGGCCTCTCGATCGGGTAGAAGAACCCCTTGACCGTCGGCAGCAGCGCGCCCACGCGGTTCAGCTTCTTCGGGACCGGCGTGCCCACGTACTCCAACCGACCGTCGCCCGCCGGGCCCAGCGGCTGATGGACCTCGACGAACCCACCGTCGGGCAGCCGCCGGATGATGCCGGTCTCGACGCCGTGGGCCAGCACCTCGCGGTCGTGCTGCTGGAGTGCCAGCGCGATCCGGTACGCCACGTAGTAGCCCAGCGGCGGCACCACGAGCAGGCCGATCCGGCCCGCCCAGGTCATCGCGTTCAGGCTGATGTGGAACTTCTCGGCGATCACGTCGTTGGCGCCCGACAGCGTCAGCACGAGGTAGAACGACACCGCCATCGCGCCGAGGCCGGTGCGGGCGGGCGCGTCCCGCGGCCGCTGCAGCAGGTGGTGGGCCCGCTGGTCCTTCGTGAACCGCCGGTCGATGATCGGGTAGAGCGCGTGGACCGTGGCGAGCACGCCGGGCAGCACGACCGTCGGCCAGAACAGCGGCGGCACGGTGTACCCGAGCACCCGGATCTCCCACGGCGGGAACAGCCGGGTGGAACCGTCGAGGAACATGACGTACCAGTCCGGTTGGCTCGCCGCCGACACCACCGACGCCTGGTACGGCCCGAAGATCCAGATCGGGTTGATCTGGAACAGGCCGCCGAGCAGCGCGATCGTCGCGAAGACGAACAGGAAGAACCCGCCGGACTTCAGCGCGAACCCGGGGAACATGCGCACGCCGACCACGTTGTGCTCCGTGCGCCCCGGTCCCGGGAACTGGGTGTGTTTCTGCTTGACCAGCAGGCCCAGGTGCACGGTGATCAGCGCCACGAGCGTGCCGGGGATCAGCAGCACGTGCGCGATGAAGAAGATGCTCAGGATGCTCGTGCCCGGGAACTCGCCGCCGAACAGCGAACCGGCCACCCACGAGCCGATCACCGGGATCGACAGCATGATCGCGTGGGCGATCCGCAGCCCCGTGCCGGACAGGCCGTCGTCGGGCAGCGAGTAGCCCGTGAACCCGGCCAGGAAGCCCAGCCAGAACATGAGGGAGCCGACGATCCAGGTCAGCTCGCGCGGCTTGCGGAACGCGCCGGTGAAGAACACCCGCAGCATGTGCAGCACGATCGCGGCCATGAACAGCAGCGCCGACCAGTGGTGCATCTGCCGCATGAACAGGCCGCCGCGGACCTCGAACGACAGCTCGAGGGCCGACTCGTAGGCCCGCGACATGTCGATGCCGCGCAGCGGGGTGTAGGCGCCGTCGTAGACGACCTCCTCCATCGAGGGGTCGAAGAACAGCGCCAGGTACGTGCCCGTGAGAAGCAGCACCACGAACGCGTACAACGCGATCTCGCCGAGCAGGAACGACCAGTGGTCCGGGAACACCTTGTTCAGCACCCGGCGCAGGGTGGTCGCACCCCGCAGCCGGTCGTCGAGCCCGCCGGCGGTCCTGGCCGGCAGCGACGTCTCGTGCCTGCGCTTGTCCATCGCTCCACCTCGACATAAAAGGAAGGTTCGGGCATGGGACGCCGGGGACCCGCCGTTTGTGACACCACCGTTGTGACACCGCCGTTCATCACCAGCGAATGAGGAACTGGCCGGGTCGAGCACGAATCCTCGGATGGAGCGGTCGCATCCACACGGAAGGCACGGGCACCCGATGTTCCAGCGTCAACGCACCAGAGTCAGCCGGCGCGACACGGCGGTGGCCGTCGCCAGGATCGGTGCCACCGTCGCGATCCTCTGGGCCGCCATGGCCGCGATCCGGGCGGCCGGCCGGCGCCGCACACAACCCACGATGGAGGGCATCCACATGGACGAGACGTTGACCGACGTCGGACCGGTCGATCTGGCGGTCATCAGGTTCACCGGCAACAAGTTCACCGGCGAGGTCGCGCCGGCCCTGCTCGACCTCGCCCAGGCCGGCACCGTGCGCATCCTCGACGCGCTGTTCGTCTCCCGTTCCGAGGACGGGACCGTGAGCTCCCTCGAGATCGGCGACCTGGGGCCGGACATGCGGCCCGCGTTCGTCGTGGTCGACGGCAGCCCCGGCGTCGGCCTGCTCGACGCCGAGGACGTCGACGAGGTCGGCGGCACGCTGGAGCCCAACACGTCGGCGCTGCTGCTCGTCTTCGAGAACACGTGGGCGGCGCGGTTCGCCGGTGCGGCCCGCCGGGCCGGTGGCGAGCTCGTCGACATCGCGCGCGTCCCCTCCCAGGCGGTCGCCGAGGCCCTCGCGGTTCTCGGCAGCCGGCCGCTCGGCGCGTAAGGGGGAGTGATGGGACTTCTCCGGGGCATCGCCCGCACCGCGGTCGTCGCGGGGACCGCCACCGCCGTGTCGAACCGGGTCACCCGGCGGCAGGCGGTACGCGCACAGGCGCACGGGTCCGCACCGTATCCGCCGCGGGGCTACGGCGGCCAGTACCCGCCGCCGGGCTACCCGCCGCCGCCACCGCCGGCCCAGAACGACCTCTCCACGCAGCTGGCCGAGCTGACCGAGCTGCACGACCGCGGGGTCCTCGACGACCAGGAGTTCGCGGCGGCCAAGGCGAAGCTGCTCGGCATCTGACCGGTTGCCTCACCCGCGCCGGATGAAGCGACGCGGATCCGCCGGTGCCATGGTGCCGGCAGTCGACCCAGGGAAGGCGGCACCCGATGGCTATCGGACCGGTCCGGCCACGGCGTGCCGTGGCACCCACCGCGGACAACGGCGCGCACCCCGAGGTGGTCGAGGTGCGGACGGACCTGTCGGAACCGGCACCGCCGGCCGTTCCCGCCACGACGCCCGCGCTCCCGCCGCCGCCACTCCCACCGGAACCGCTACCGCCGCCGCCACCACCGCCGGGGGCGACAGCGGGATCCGGGACGCGGGAGTGGTTCCTGCCGGACCTCGCGGTGGGTGCGACCATCGGTGCCGCGGGCGCCGCCGCCGCGCTCGTCGGTGCCGCGCGGCGCGCCGCGACCCGGACCGCCTCGGACGGACCGGACCGGGCGGCGCGCCTCGGCGGGCAGGCCCGCGACCGGCTCGCCGACGTCGCACAGCGGGGCACGGAACAGCGGGAGCGGAGCCGGCGCTGGGCCGAGGGCGTCCTCGACGCCGCCGGAACGGCGGTCGCCACGTCACCCATCGTCAACCGGGTGATCGACCTGCAGATCAACCGGGTGCTGCGTCCCCTGGTCAGCAGCGTCCTCGACGACGTCCTCGCGATGCTGGAGGCCGAGCCCGACCGGGTGCGGTCGCTGGTGCGGGGGCAGCGGGAGGGCATCGTCGACGACGTCGTCGCCCACATCCGGTCGAGCGCGACGATCGGCGACGCGACCGTCGACCGGTGGACGTCCCGGATCCTGCGGCGAAAGCCCGCACCGGCACCGGATCCGGACCCCGTGCCGTCACCGGACGACGGCGCGGTACAGATCTCCGAGCCGCCGTGACCGGGCCCTCGCACCGCGAGTACGCGGGGCTCGTCAGCCGGGCCGTCGCCTACGTGGTCGACCTCGTCGTCGTCACGGCGTGCGTCAGCGGCACGGCGGCCGTGCTCGCGCTGGTGAGCGTCGGCCTCGTCGCCGAGCCGCGGGACCTCGTGCGGGCCGTCCTGCCGTTCCTCGTGCTGCTCACGCCGGCGTTCCTGGCCGTCTACAGCCTGGTCTTCTGGGGACTCGCCGGCCGGACGCCCGGCATGGCGCTGCTCGGGGTGCGGGTCGTGCGCGTGAACGGCCGGCCGGTCGGGTGGGTCTCGTCGGTCGTCCGGGCGATGCTGCTGGCGTACGTGCCGATCGGCGCGGTGTGGTCGCTCGTCGACCGCCGCCGCCAGGGCGTGCACGACAAGCTGGCCCGGACCACGGTGATCCGGGTCGTGGCCACCCCGGACCGGTCCGCGCCACCGTGATCGCCCCGCCGCGTCATCCCGTACGGATGACGTGCTCGCCGGCGTGCCGTCGGAGCATGTCTCGACATGAGCGACCTCGCGCCTGACGCCGAACGCCGCCGTCTCCTGGAAGCCGACGCGACCGGTGCGCCGTGGCGTCGATGGGGCCCGTACCTGAGCGACCGGCAGTGGGGCACCGTCCGGGAGGACTACAGCGCCGGCGGCGACGCGTGGGGCTACGTCAGCCACGACCAGGCCCGCTCCCGCGCCTACCGGTGGGGCGAGGACGGCATCGCCGGCATCAGCGACGACGGGCAGCACCTCTGCCTGGCCGTCGCCATGTGGAACGGCCGCGACCCGATCCTCAAGGAGCGCTTCTTCGGCGTCACCAACGCCGAGGGCAACCACGGCGAGGACGTCAAGGAGTACTACTTCTTCCAGGACAACACGCCGACCCACTCGTACATGCGGATGCTGTACAAGTACCCGCAGCGCGCGTTCCCGTACGACGACCTGGCCGCCACCAACCGGGCCCGCGGCCGCCACGAGTTCGAGTACGAACTGCTCGACACCGGTGTGCTCGCCGACAGCCGCTACTTCGACGTGGTGGTCGAGTACGCCAAGGCCGCACCCGAGGACGTGCTGCTGCGGATCACGGCGTACAACCGGGGACCGGAGGAGGCCGAGCTGCGCCTGCTGCCGACGCTGTGGTTCCGCAACACCTGGAACGACGGGTCGGCCCGGCCGCAGCTGCGCGAGGTGACCGGGTTCCCCGACGCCACCGTCGTCGCCGCGACGCACGAGCGGATCGGTGACCGGTGGCTGCTGTGCCTGGGCGCCGAACGGCTGCTGTTCACCGACAACGACACCAACACCGAGCGGCTCTTCGGCACCCCGAACGCGTCCCCGTACGTCAAGGACGGCGTCGACGCGTACGTCGTGCGGGGTTGTACCGGTGCGGTGAACCCGCACGGAACCGGGACGAAGGTCGCCGTCGACATCCCGCTGCTGCTGCCACCCGGCGGGTCGAGCACGGTGCGGGTGCGGCTGACCGACGATCCGGCGGAGGCCGGCATCGCCGCCGTCCGCGCGCCGACGGCCGGCTTCTCGACCGCCGCGTTCGACCGGATCGTCGAGCGGCGTCACGCCGAGGCCGACGAGTTCTACGCGGGCCTGCTCGCTCCGGAGCTCGGCGACGCCGAACGGTCGGTCGTGCGCCAGGCGCTCGCCGGGATGCTGTGGAGCAAGCAGTACTTCGGCTACGACGTCGAGCGCTGGCTCACCGGGCACGGCGTCGACGCGCTCGACGCCCGCGACGTCCGCAACGGCGACTGGTTCCACCTGGTCAGCGACGACATCATCGCGATGCCCGACACCTGGGAGTACCCGTGGTTCGCCGCCTGGGACCTCGCCTTCCACGCGGTGGTTCTCGGGCTCGTCGACGTCACGTTCGCCAAACACCAGCTGAACCTGTTGCTGAGCCGGCGCTTCATGCACCCCAACGGCCAGATCCCGGCGTACGAGTGGAACTTCGGCGACGTCAACCCGCCCGTGCACGCGTGGGCGACGTACCTGGTGTACGAGCTGGAGAAGGCCACCACCGGCCGCGGTGACCGCGCCTGGCTGGAGACCGCGTTCCACAAGCTGGCGAAGAACTTCACCTGGTGGGTCAACCGCAAGGACGTCGACGGCCGCAACGTCTTCCAGGGCGGCTTCCTCGGCCTGGACAACATCGGCGTCTTCGACCGCAGCGCGCCGTTGCCCACCGGCGGCCACCTCGACCAGGCCGACGGCACCGCGTGGATGGCCTTCTACAGCCAGAACATGCTCCAGATCGCGCTGGAGCTGGCCGCCGAGGACCGGACCTACCTGGAACAGGCGCTGACGTTCTTCGAGCACTTCGCGTGGATCGCGGTCGCGGTCAACCGGTCGGTGGGCAAGGCCGAGAGCATGTGGGACGAGGAGGACGGCTTCTTCTACGACCTGCTCCGCCTGCCCGACGGCAGTGCCACCCGGATGCGGGTGCGCTCGATGGTCGGGCTCCTGCCGCTCGCGGCGGCGACGGTGTTCAGCCCGCGGATCACCGAGCGCTACCCCGAGCTGCTGGAGGAGGTGCGGGCGTTCGTCGCCCGGCACCCGAGCGTCGGGTCGGTGCTGACCCCGGGCCGGTTCAAGGGTGAACGGGGCCACCACGTGCTGGCCCTCTTCGACGAGCAACGGCTGCGCCGGATCCTCGCGCACCTGCTCGACGAGGACGAGTTTCTCAGCCCGTACGGGATCCGCTCGCTGTCGCGTCACCACGCTGAGCATCCGTACTGCCTGGAGGTCGATGGCCGGCGGTACCGGGTCTCCTACCTGCCGGCCGAGTCCGACACCGCCATGTTCGGCGGGAACTCGAACTGGCGCGGCCCGGTGTGGTTCCCGATGAACGCGCTGATGATCCGCGCGCTGCTGAACCTGTACGTCGCCTACGGCGACCGGTTCACCGTCGAGTGCCCCACCGGGTCGGGCCGCGAGCTGACGCTGTTCGAGGTGGCCCGGGAGATCTCCGACCGGCTGACCCGGATCTTCCTTCCGGACGCCGGCGGCCACCGCCCGTGTCACGGCGGCCAGTCCGTGTTCGCCGAGGACCGGCACTGGCGCGACCTCGTGACGTTCTCCGAGTATTTTCACGGTGACAACGGCGCGGGGCTGGGTGCCTCGCATCAGACCGGGTGGACCGGGCTGGTGGCGGTGTTCCCGAACCTGTTCGCCGGTCTCACCGGACCGGCCCTGCTCGCGGAGGGACTGCCCGGCGTCCGTCGGAAGCGCACCCCACAGGAGTCATGATGACCGGCTGGCCCGACCGTCCCGTGATCTACGAGGTCGACACCTGGCCGTGGCTGGAGGATCTGGGGCGGCGGCTCGGCGCGCCGGTGACGCTCGCCGACGTGCCACCGGAGGTCTGGGACGCGCTCGCGCCGCCGGGCACCGACGCGGTGTGGCTCATGGGCGTCTGGGAGCGCAGCCCGGCCGGGCTGGACATCGCCCTGCGGAACCCCGGGCTCCGGGACGCGTTCCGGCGCGCGCTGCCGGACCTCGCGCCCGGCGACGTGGTCGGCTCGCCGTACTGCGTGCGCCGGTACGTCGTCGACGGGCGCCTCGGCGGCCCGGCCGGGCTGGCGGCGGCGCGGCACGAGCTGGCGCGGTGCGGGCTGCACCTGGTCCTCGACTACGTGCCGAACCACGTGGCGCCCGACCATCCGGCCGTCACCGGGCACCCGGAGTGGTTCGTGTCGGGTGACGCCGACGACCTCGCCCGCGACCCGGCCGGCTGGATCGCGGTGGGCGGCCACGTGATCGCCCGGGGCCGCGACCCGTTCTTCCCGCCGTGGCCGGATGTCGTCCAGCTCAACGCGTTCCGCCCCGAGCTGCGCCAGGCGACCGTCGACACGCTCGCCGACATCCTCGACCAGTGCGACGGCGTCCGCTGCGACATGGCGATGCTCGTCACCAACGACGTGTTCGGCAAGACCTGGGGCGCCTACGTCGGCGACGCGCCGGCCGAGGAGTTCTGGCCCACGGTCGTGGCGGCGGTGCGCGGTCGCCACCCCGACGCCGTCCTCATCGCCGAGGCCTACTGGGACCTGGAGTGGACGCTGCAGCAGCAGGGCTTCCAGTTCTGCTACGACAAGCGGCTCTACGACCGGCTCGCACACGAGGACGCGGCCGCTGTGCGCGGTCACCTCGGAGCCGGACCCGACTACCAGCGCAAGCTGATCCGTTTCATCGAGAACCACGACGAGCCGCGCGCGGCGACGGCGCTGCCCGGCGGCCGCGACCGCGCGGCCGCCGTCGCGGTCGCGACGCTGCCCGGAGCCACGCTGTGGCACGAGGGGCAGTTCGAGGGCCGGCGGACCCACCTGCCGGTGTTTCTCGGGCGGCGCCCGGACGAGCCGGCCGACGACGACCTGCGCGGGTTCTACCACCGGCTGGTGCCGGCGGCCGTCGCCGTCCGTCGGGGCGACTGGACGCTGCTCGACGTCGACGGCTGGCCGGACAACCCGACCCACCGCGACGTGCTCGCCTGGGCCTGGCACGACGCCGTGCCGCGCCACGTGGTCGCCGTGAACCTCGCGGCGCACCGGTCGCAGGGCCGCGTCGCGCTGCCGTGGACCGCGGTGCGGGGCCGGCGGTGGCGGCTCACCGACCTGCTCGACGGCGCCGTCTACGACCGCGACGGTGACGACCTCGCGTCCGCCGGTCTGTTCGTCGACCTGGCGCCGTGGGCCGCGCACGTCCTCGCCGTGGCGCCGATCTGACAAAGGATTGCCCGGCGGCCCGGACAACGGTATGCATCTATGCGTGAGTGACGCGATGGAACCCGGCCGGCTCATCGACTTCGACCGCGTCGACATCATCTCGCTGATGATCTATCCGCCCCGACCGACCCTCGTCGTCAGCGGGACGCGTCCGACGGCGGGCACCGAGGTGACGCTGGTTCCGCTGACGTACGTCAGCCGGCCGCAGTACCACGGCATCCAGGTCGTCGGCACGGTCACGGATCCCGGTGCCGGCGACGGGTCGGCGGAGTACAGCGTCCAGCTGGATCTTGTCGGCTTCACCGGCACCGAAGGGGTCGAGGTGATCGGCGCCTCGCGGACGACGCGCCTGGCGGTCGCTTCGGCTCCTCCCGAACCCCCACCCACCCCGAACGGAGGCTGACCATGGCCAACCCCGGCATGCCGACCGTGAAGAACGGCGACGAAGGCGACGCCGTCGCGCAGGCGCAGCGGGCCCTGCGTCGCACACCCAACCTCGGTCTGGCGGTCGACGGCGAGTTCGGGCCGCTCACCGAGGCCGCCACGAAGGACTTCCAGAAGCAGGCCGGCCTTCCGGTGACCGGCGTCGTCGACGAGGCCACCTGGCAGGCGCTGCCGACCGGGCTGCCGATGCCGGTGCTGCAGCGGGGCTCGAAGGGCGACGTCGTGAGGAACCTGCAGACGATCCTGACGATGGGCGCGTACGACCTCTGGAGGACCACCCCGCAGGGCGTCGACGGCGACTTCGGCGGCAACACCGAGACGTCGGTGCGCGCGTTCCAGACGTGGGCCCGGATCGGGGTCGACGGCATCGTCGGGCCGGAGACGTGGAACGCGTTGAGCGCGCTCGAGTTCGTGGTGGGTGTCCAGCACGCGGTCGGGGTGATGCCGGTCTCCGGCGGCTGACCCGTCCCTCCCGGGCCGCGCCTGCCGCGAGGACGCGGCGCGGCAGGGGTCAGATCAGGCCCAGCTCGCGGGCGCGGACGACCGCCTCGCGGCGGCGGGTGACGTCGAGCTTGCGGTAGATCGCCCGCAGGTGCGCCTTGACCGTGTTGACCGACACGCGCAGCTCGACCGCGATCTCCGCGGCCGTGAGCACGGTCGGCAGGTACCGCAGGACCTCCAGTTCGCGGTCGCTGAGGTCGGTCTGCGGGGAGACGGCCGGCGCCGGGCGGGCGGTCGTGGACTCCGCCAGCACGTCGGCGACGAAGTTCGCGTTCTCGCGGAACAGCCAGCGCTGCCGCTCCAGGAGGGCGGTCAACCGCCGCTCGCCGAGGCTCACGAGCGGGCGGCGGGCACCTTCCCGCTGCGCGATGCGCACCGCGTTCGCCAGCGCGTCGGCCGACCGGTTCCCGTGGCCCTGCGCGTCGGCGACGAGCGCGGTGACCGCCCACGACCACACCGCGACCAGGCCGGCGGGCGCGGCGGCGCGGGCCCGGGCGGCGAGGGCCTCCGCCAGGTCGAGGCCGCCGATCGCCAGTTCCGCCCGGGCCAGGCACACCGTCTCGGACGGCAGGAGGCTGTCGGTGTGGCGTCCGTACCGCGCGACGACGGCCTCGGCGTGGCCGGAGAGCAGGTCGACCTCGGACTCGGTGAGGCGGTGCCACCGGTCCAGGGCCGGCGCTACCATCGTCGCGGCCGCGCCGGACCGGGCCCGGCGCAGCTCACCGCGGGCGGCGTCGAGGTCTCCGCCGGCCACCAGCAGACGCGCCCTGACCAGCGACGACAGCAGCACATGGGTCACATCGGGCTCGCCGCGGTGCGCGTCGAAGCCCTCCTGGAACGCCCGCTCCGCCTCCGGCCGGTTCGTGTGTTCCAGCTCCGCCAGGGCCAGCGCGAGGTGCGCCGGGACGGCCTGTGTCGCGCCCCGGGCGCCGCGACGGTCGGCCAGGTCGACGGCGTGGGCCGCGTGTTCGTACGCCTCGCTGACCGAGCCGCGGGTCACCGCCAGCAGCGCCAGGTATCCGAGCGCGTTGATCTCGACCAGGACCAGGCCCACCCCGCGGGACGCGGTCAGGGCGGCCCACAGGTACCGGTCGGCCCGGCCGGGGTGGCCGCTCCAGAGCAGGCCCATGCCCTTGTGGCACAGCGCGATGGCCCGGTACTGCAGCAGCGCGGGCAGCTCCGCGAAGCGGGCGTGTGCCAGCCGGGCGAGGGTGCCGGTCGCGGCGTCGACCAGGGCCGGCATGTCGCCCCGCCGCCGGGCGGTGATCGCCGCCTCGATCGTCAGCAGGGCCACCTCGACGGCGAGCGTGCCCCGGCCCGACGGGCGGCCGAGCAGGTCGCGCGCCTGCGCGATGCGCCGCGGCACGTCGGCGTAGTCGCCGGCGGTGTACTGCACCAGCATGGCCGACAGCAGCAGCTCCACGCTCGTCGACATCTCGTTGGGCGGGATCTGCCGGAGCACGGCGACGAATGCCGCGCGGTCGGCCGAGACCACGACGGGCAGCCACATGACCGCCAGCCGGCCGAGGTGGATCCAGTCGCGGGCGGCGGCCGCGTGCCGCAGCGACTCGATCACGGCGTTCTGCCCGTGGTACCACCGCGCCGCCTGCCGGTGCAGCTCCGGAACAGCGCCGGGCGACTCGACGGCGAGCTCGTGCCGCAGGACGTCGCGCAGCAGCGGGTGGTACCGGAACCACCGGGGTGACGAGCCGAGCCCCTGGACGAAGGCGTTCGCCCGCTCCAGGTCCTCGAGGATCCGCTGGCTGTACGGTTCGCCGGTGACCGCCGTGGCCAGGTCGGCGCACACCTCGTCGAAGACGCTCGTGCGCATCAGGAAGCGCCGGACGTTCGGGGGCAGGTCGGTCAGCACCTCGCGGGTCAGGTAGTCGGTGACGCCGTCGTCGCCGGCGAGCCCGTCGACCGGTCTCCCGCGCCGGCCGCCCGCGAGGGACGCGGCGGCGAGCTGCAGACCGGCCGCCCACCCCTCGGTGCGTTCGAGCACGTGGGCCAGGTCGTCGCAGGTCACCCGCAGCTCCCGGTGGGCGAACAGCAGCGTCGCCTCGTCCTCCCGGAACGCGAGGTCGGGCGCCCGGATCTCGGCGATGTCCCCGGCGAGGCGCAGCCGGTGCAGCCGCAGCGCGGGCTCGGACCGGGTGAGCAGGAGGAGCCGGAGCCCCTCCGGCGGGTAGAGCAGCAGGTCGTCGAGGTCGTCGAGGACCCGGCGGCGGCGCAGCTCGTGGAAGTCGTCCAGGACGAGGACGACGGGCTTCGTGAGCTCGTCGAGCCCGTCCAGGATCCGGACGAGCGTCCCGTCGGTGACGCCGGTCGACGGTTCCAGCCTGGCCAGGGTGCTGCCCGGGGCGATGGCGTCGAGGCCGTCCAGAGCCGCGACCACGTGCGCCCAGAACCGGGTGCGGTCGTTGTCGTCGGGACGGACCGTCAACCACGCCACCGGGTCCGTCGAGGTCGGTGCCCACGACGCCGCGAGTTCGGTCTTGCCCCACCCCGGTCCGGCGCAGACCACCGTGACGAGCCGGCGCACGCCGGCGTCGACGAGGTCGGTCAGCCGGCGGCGCACAACCGATCCCTCGGTGAGCCGGGGCCGCGCGTGACGGGCGGCGTGGTGGCGGTGCGGCGTGTCGAAGGGCTGGCGCGGATCCGGGGGACGGGCGAGCGGCGTCGCCCCCCTGTCGTCGGCGGCGACGCTGTGCGCGTTTTCCCTGTTCACGTCGCCCCCCTGTCCCGCGGTGAGCGTCGGTGAACCTCGCGCGTGCGCGACCGTAGGGTGCCCGCCCAAGCCCCGGACGGTCACGGACGCGGATCCTCCACCCCTACGGACGATACCGTGAGTAGCCGAAAACGACGTCAACGAATTTCGCGCCGGAACTGCCGCGGCGCCACCGCGCGGTCGCCGCCGCGGCGGGGGTCAGGCCGGGACGCGGGGCTGGGCCAGCGACTGGATGAGCTCGGCGAGCACTCGTTCGGCGTCGTCGTTGTCGACCTGGCAGGTGCCGGCCGCGAGGTGGCCTCCGCCGCCGTACTCGAGCATGATCGAGCCGATGTCGACCGGCGAGGTCCGGTCCACAATGGACTTTCCGACCGCGAACACCGTGTTCTGCCGGTTCCTGCCCCACAATGCGTGGATCGAGACCCGGGCCCCGGGGTAGAGCGCGTAGACCATGAAGCGGTTGCCCGCGTAGATGGTGTCCTCGTCGCGCAGGTCCACCACGACGACGTCGTCGTGCACGGTGCTCACCCGTCGCAGCTGGTCGATGAACGGCTCGGTGTGCGCGTGGAACAGGTCGGCCCGCTCGCGCACGTCCTTCATCGCCAGGATCTCGTCGACGCTCTCCAGTTGGTGGCAGGCGTGGATGAGCTTCATCATCAGCTCGAAGTTGGAGATGGTGAAGTCGCGGAAGCGCCCGAGCCCGGTGCGGCTGTCCATGAGGAAGTTCAGCAGCGTCCAGCCGGTGGGGTCGAGGATCTCCTCCACGGTGTACTGCGCCGAGTCGGCCTTGTCGACGGCCTCCATGAGGTCGAGCGGCACGTCGGTGAAGAACTCGGCACCGCCGAACTCGTTGTAGATGACGCGTGCGGCGGACGGCGCTGTCGGGTCGATGATGTGGTTCGCCTGCGGGCCGACGCGGACCGTCTCCGAGTGGTGGTGGTCGAACACCATGTGCGCGCCGGGAACGTACGGCAGGTTCGTGATGATGTCGTTCTGGGTGATCTTGACCTTGCCGTCCTGCATGTCCTTCGGATGCACGAAGACGATCTCGTCGATCATGTCCAGGTGGTTCAGAAGCGTGGCGCACACCAGGCCGTCGAAGTCACTGCGCGTCACAAGCCTGTACTTCACGACGATCTCCCCTTGGTCAGCTCCGGGTTCCCGATCGGCCGGGGGAGGGCCGACCTGAGGGGATCGGGGGAGCGGAGCGGACCGCCGCGCGGAAGTCGCGGTTCAGGTCGGCGATCGTCGACAGCGGGATCCCCTTGGGGCAGACGGCGGTGCACTCACCGGTGTTGGTGCAGCCGCCGAACCCCTCGGCGTCGTGGGCACCGACCATGCCCAGCACGCGCGAGCGCCGTTCGGGCTGGCCCTGGGGCAGGTGGCCGAGGTGGGAGACCTTCGCGGCGGTGAACAGCATCGCGGAGCCGTTCGGGCACGCCGCCACGCAGGCGCCGCACCCGATGCAGGCGGCCGACTCGAACGCGCGGTCGGCGTCGTCCTTCGGCACCGGCGTGGCGTGTGCGTCGGGGGCGGAGCCCGTCGGCGCGGAGATGAAGCCGCCGGCCTGGATGATGCGGTCGAACGCGCCACGGTCGACGACCAGGTCCTTGACCACCGGAAACGCCCTGGCCCGCCAGGGTTCGACGTCGATGGTGTCGCCGTCACGGAAGTGCCGCAGGTGCAGCTGGCAGGCGGCGGTGGCCTTCCGGGGGCCGTGGGCCACGCCGTCGATGACGACGCCGCAGGCGCCGCAGATGCCCTCGCGGCAGTCGTGGTCGAACGCGACCGGCTCCTCGCCGCGCAGGACCAGCCGCTCGTTCAGCGTGTCGAGCAGTTCGAGGAACGACATGTCGGGCGAGACGTCCGGCACGTCGTAGGACACCATGCGGCCCTTGTCGTCAGGGCCCTTCTGCCGCCACACGCGCAGGGTCAGGTTCACTTGTAGCTCCGCCGGGTCGGGTGGACGTGGTCGAAGGTGAGCGCCTCGCGGTGCAGCACGGGTGCGCCGGTTCCGGCGAACTCCCACGCGGCGACGTAGCTGAACCGGTCGTCGTCGCGTCGGGCCTCGCCGTCGTCGGTCTGGCTCTCGGCACGGAAGTGGCCACCGCACGACTCGGTGCGGTGCAGGGCGTCGACGCACATCAGCTCGGCCAGCTCGAGGAAGTCGGCGACCCGGCCGGCCTTCTCCAGGCTCTGGTTGAGGTCGTCGGCCGATCCCGGTACCCGGACGCGCGTCCAGAACTCCTCGCGCAGGGCGCGGACCCGCTCGATCGCCGTGCGCAGGCCGGCGTCGGTGCGCTCCATCCCGCAGTGGTCCCACATGACCCGGCCCAGTTCCCGGTGGAACGAGTCCACGGTCCGGTCGCCGTCGACGGCGAGCAGGGCGGAGATCCGGTCGGTCACGGCGGACCGCGCACCGTCCAGTGTGGACGGAGCGACGGCCGGGAACGGCCCGTCGGCGAGGTACTCGCCGATCGTGTTCGGCAGCACGAAGTAGCCGTCGGCGAGGCCCTGCATCAGCGCCGACGCGCCGAGCCGGTTGGCGCCGTGGTCGGAGAAGTTGGCCTCGCCGATGACGAACAGCCCGGGGACCGTGGACTGCAGGTCGTAGTCGACCCAGAGCCCTCCCATCGTGTAGTGCACGGCGGGATAGATCCGCATCGGTACCGTGTACGGGTCCTCGCCGGTGATCCGCTCGTACATCTCGAACAGGTTGCCGTATCTCGCCTCCACCGCGGCCCGGCCGAGCCGTCCGATCGCGTCGGCGAAGTCGAGGTACACCCCGAGCCCGCCAGGGCCGACGCCGCGGCCCTCGTCGCACACGTGCTTGGCGGCCCGCGACGCGATGTCGCGCGGCACGAGGTTGCCGAACGCGGGGTAGATCCGTTCGAGGTAGTAGTCGCGCTCGTGCTCGGGGATGTCGCGCGGGTCGCGGCCGTCGCCGGGCTTCGACGGGACCCACACGCGCCCGTCGTTGCGCAGCGACTCGCTCATCAGCGTGAGCTTCGACTGGTGCGACCCGGAGACCGGGATGCACGTCGGGTGGATCTGCGTGAAGCACGGGTTCGCGAACAGCGCGCCCCTGCGGTGGGCCCGCCACGTCGCGGTCACGTTGCAGCCCTTGGCGTTCGTCGACAGGTGGAACACGTTGCCGTACCCACCGGTCGCGAGGACGACGGCGTCGGCCACGTCGGTGGACACCTCGCCGGTCACCAGGTCGCGGACCACGATGCCGCGGGCGCGACCGTCCTCGACGACCAGGTCGAGCATCTCGTGACGGGTGTGCACCTCGACCGTGCCGGCCGCGACCTGGCGCTCCAGCGCCTGGTACGCGCCGAGGAGGAGCTGCTGGCCGGTCTGCCCGCGGGCGTAGAACGTGCGGGAGACCTGCGCCCCACCGAACGACCGGGTGTCGAGCAGCCCGCCGTACTCCCGGGCGAACGGCACGCCCTGCGCCACGCACTGGTCGATGATCTCCACCGAGATCTCGGCGAGCCGGTGCACGTTGGACTCCCGCGAGCGGAAGTCGCCGCCCTTGACGGTGTCGTGGAACAGCCGCCGCACCGAGTCCCCGTCGTTGCGGTAGTTCTTCGCGGCGTTGATGCCGCCCTGCGCCGCGATCGAGTGCGCACGACGCGGGCTGTCCTGGTAGCAGTACGACCGGACGCGGTAGCCGAGCTCGCCGAGCGTCGCCGCGGCGGACCCGCCCGCGAGGCCCGTGCCGACCACGATGACCGAGAGCCGGCGCCGGTTGGCGGGGTTCACCAGCCGGGCGGTGAACCGCCGGCGCTCCCAGCGGTCGGCGATCGGTCCGTCGGGGGTCGCGGTGTCGGCGATCGGGTCGCCGTCGACGTACAGGCTCATGAGACCACTCCGGTGAGGACCGCGAACGGGACGGACAGGAAGCCGGCGCACACCAGGGCGGAGACGGCGACGGCGAACCCGTGTGCGCCGCGCCGTCCCCCGAGCGTGCGGACCGCGCTGTCGATGCCGTGCGCCAGGTGGAAGCCGAGCGCGACGACCGCCAGCGTGTACAGCAGCGTCACCGGCCACCGCTCCGGCGCGAAGTCGGCGACGACGTTCGCGTACGGCCGGGACGGGTCGGCGACGGGGTTCAGCGTGCCGACGGTCAGGTCGAGGACGTGGTAGACCACGAACAGGCCGATGATCACCCCGCCCCACCGCATGGTGCGCGCGGAGTAGGAGCCCTGCACCGGCCGCCGGTGGGCGTACCGCACCGGGCGGGCCCGGCGCGCCCGCACCGTCAGCACGGTCGCCGACCAGAGGTGCGCGCCGACCGCGACGAGGAGCCCGACGCGCTGGATCCACAGGAACGCCGACGCGGGCAGCACCGGCGCGCCGATGGTCCGCAGCCAGTGGGCGTAGTGGTCGAACGAGGACTCCCCGACGAAGACCTTGAGGTTGCCGACCATGTGGGCGACCAGGAACAGCACGAGCAGCCCGCCGGTCACCGCCATGATGATCTTCAGGCCGACGGAGCTGCGCAGGGGAGCGGTCGCAATGGCCATCCTGCGACGGTAGGCACGCACCGCTGATTCGTCCAATGCATCTTGTTCGCCCGTGCGATAGCCTCAGGCTATGCAGGTTCCCCAGCTGCGATCGTTCGTGGCCGTCGCCGAGCTGCGGCACTTCACCCGGGCTGCCGACCGGGTCGGTATCACGCAGCCGTCGCTGAGCAAGCAGATCCACGCGCTGGAGGCCGACCTCGGCGCGGCCCTGTTCGAGCGCGGGACCGCCGTCGCCCTGACCCCGGCCGGCGAGGTGCTGCTGCCGATCGCCACCCGGATCCTCGCCGACCTCGACACCGCCCACCGCGAGGTGCAGAACCTCATCGGCCTGCGCCGCGGCCGGATCCGGCTCGGCGCCACGCCGAGCCTGTGCGTGTCGCTGGTGCCGCCGCTGCTGCGCCGCTTCCACGCCGACCATCCCGGCGTCGAGATCCACATCGAGGAAAGTGGATCACAGGACCTGGTGCGCGACCTGGCCCGCGGCGCACTCGACCTGGCCCTCGTCGTGCTCCCGAACGCCGGTCCCGACCTGGACGGTGCCGGCCTGACCGCCGAGCCGCTGCTCCGCGAGAACCTGGTCGTCGCGTCCCTCGGACCCCTGCCCGGCGTGGGCGGCACCATCCGGGTCACCGACCTGGCCGACCACCAGCTGGTCATGTTCCGCGCCGGCTACGACCTGCGCGACGCCACCCTGGACGCCTGTCGCCAGGCCGGTTTCACCCCGACCTTCGCCGTCGAGGGCGGCGAGATGGACGCCGTGCTGAGCCTCGTCGAGGCCGGCCTCGGCGCCGCCGTCGTCCCCGGCATCGTGGTCGCCGGCCGCCCCCGCCTGCACGTCACCCCGTTCGCCGCCCCGGGGCTGCGACGCACGGTCGCGCTGGCCCACCGCCGCGACCTCGCGCTGCCGCACAGCGCCCGGGCCCTGCGCGACACGCTGATCACCCAGCTCCACGGCGGCAACCTGCCCCCGGGCGTGGAACCGATCCCCGCACCGCGCTGACCGGCGTCGATGCCCCGCCGCCACGCGCCGGTTCGGCGGTCGGTGCGCCGGCGCGGGGGGAGGGCGGGTGGCGACGTCCGCGGGCGGACACTACGATTCGGCGGAGCCTCCGCCCCGCGCAGCCGCACCGAGGGGAGTATCCGTCGTTGCCAGTCCCGTCCCCGGCCGGTCCTGAACCGGCGCTGAACTCCTCGACTCCGCACAACGCCCGGGTCTGGAACTACTGGCTCGGTGGCAAGGACAACTTCGAGTGCGACCGGGCCGTCGGCGACCGGATCAGGGAGGTCTTCCCTGACATCGTGACCATCGCCCGCGAGTCGCGGCGGTTCCATGTGCGTGCGGTGCGGTACCTCGCCGAGGACGCGGGCATCCGGCAGTTCCTCGACGTCGGCACGGGTCTGCCGACCGCCGACAACACGCACGAGGTGGCGCAGGCCGTCGCACCCTCGTCGCGGGTGGTGTACGTCGACAACGACCCGCTCGTCCTGGTGTACGCGCGGGCGCTGCTGACCAGCAGTCCGGAGGGCGCCACCAACTACGTCGAGGCGGATGTCAACGATCCGGCGGAGATTCTCCGCCAGGCGGCCCGCACGTTGGATCTCACCGAGCCGGTGGCGTTGATGATGCTCGGCATCCTCGGCAACGTCGTCGACTACGACCGTGCCCGGGCCGTCGTCCGCGAGTTCATGGCGGCGTTGCCGTCCGGGAGCTTCCTCGTCGTCAACGACGGTGCGAACGTCATCGACCCCGACGGGCGCAACGCGGCGACCCGGACCTCGATCGAGATCGGAACGCCGTACATCTCGCGGAGTCCGGAGGAGATCGCGGGGTACTTCGAGGGCCTCGACCTCGTCGAACCCGGGGTGGTGTCGAGCCCGCGGTGGCGGCCGCGACTCGCGGACGGCGCGCAGCCCCCGGCCGAGGTCGACGTGTTCTGCGGGGTCGCGAGGAAGCCTTGACGGCTCCGGCCCTGCGGCTGCGCCACGTCCGCAAGACGTTCGACCACGGCACCACCGCCCTGGACGACCTGTCGTTGACCGTCGAGCGGGGTGAGTTCGTCAGCGTCGTCGGACCGTCCGGATGCGGCAAGAGCACGCTGCTCCGGGTCATCTCCGGGCTGACCCGGCCCACGAGCGGCGACGTCGTCTGCGACACCGACGACGTCGGCTTCGTGTTCCAGGACCCCACGCTGCTGCCCTGGCGCACGGTCCGGCGCAACGTCGAGCTGCCGGCCGAGCTGCGCGGTCTGCCGCGGTCCGAACGGCGCCGCCGGGCGACCGAGGCCATCGCGATGGTGGGCCTGGAGGAGTTCGCCGGCTACCGCCCGCGGCAGCTGTCCGGAGGCATGAGGATGCGGGTCTCGCTGGCCCGGGCGCTCACCATGTCCCCGTCGCTGTTCCTGTTCGACGAGCCGTTCGGCGCGCTCGACGCGATCACCCGGGAGCGGCTCGGCGACGAGCTGCAGGCCCTGTACGCGGCCCGCCGGTTCGCGGCGGTGTTCGTGACGCACGCCGTCTCCGAAGCGGTCTTCCTGTCCAGCCGGGTGCTCGTCATGTCGCCCCGCGGCGGCCGGATCGTGGCCGACGTCGCGGTGCCGGGTGACTTCCCCCGCGGGGCGCAGGCGCGCTACGCGTCGATCGCCCTGGAGATCGAGGGGCACCTGCGCGGGAGCATGTCGTGAGAGCGGTACGCCGGGCGGCCCCGCCGGTGGTCGTGTTCGGTCTGGCCATCGGCGCCTGGTACGCGGTGAGCCTGCTCGTCCTGTCGCCCGACGAGCGGTTCCTGCTGCCGCCGCCCCACGACGTCGTCAGGGTGGGTTTCCTCGACCGCTACAACCTGTCCGAGCTGCTCCGGGCGCTGCGGCTGTCGGCGGGGGTGGCGATGCTCGGCCTCGCCGTGGCCACCGCCGTCGGCGTGACCGCGGCGGTCGTCATGAGCCAGGCGAGGTGGCTGGAACGCTCGCTCTATCCGTACGCGGTCGTGCTGCAGACCGTGCCGATCCTGGCGCTGGCGCCGATGTTCGGCTTCTGGTTCGGGTTCGGGTTCTTCAGCCGGGTGCTGGTATGCGTGCTGATCGCGCTGTTCCCGATCATCGCCAATACGTTGTTCGGGCTGCGGTCGGTCGCCGACCAGCACCACGACCTGTTCACGCAGAACGGCGCCGGCCGGGTGGCCCGCCTGCTCAAGCTCCAGTTTCCGGCGGCGCTGCCGAGCATCCTCACCGGGCTGCGCATCGCGGCGGGCCTGTCGGTGATCGGCGCGATCGTCGGCGACTTCTTCTTCAAGCAGGGCCAGCCGGGCATCGGCATCCTGATCGAGCTGTACCGGCAGCGGCTGCAGTCGGAACAGCTGTTCGCCGCGGTCATCCTGTCGTCGTTGTTCGGTCTGGTCGTGTTCTGGGCGTTCGGGTTGCTGTCACGGTGGTTCGTCGGCCGCTGGCACGAGTCGGCCCGCGGCGGGAGCGGTTGGGGCTGATCAGGTCCCGTCGCCGGTGCCCGCGGGGGAGCGCCACGACAGGGCGCAGATGAACGGGTCGAGGTCGTCGACGAACGTGGCGCCGGGAAAGTGCGCCGAGTAGTACCGGTGGAAGTCGGGCCTGGTGAGCGGCTGGTTGACGCGGGCGTGTCGCATCCACGTCGGGTGCTGCCGCAGGCGCAGCACCGTCCAGGCGTCGGCGACCGACCGCCGGCGCCGGAGGGTCCGCACCGCGTCGGTGACCCCCCACCACCGGTGGAACAGGATCGCCCGCGGTCCCGGCGTGACGACGTCGACGATCACCGCGGCGCCACCCGGTGCCACCAACGACCGGACGTGACCGATCACCGTGTCGACGTCGTGACCGGCGAAGAGATGGAACATCGTGTTGACCGAGAACACGACGTCGAAAGGACCGTCCTTTTCGGCCGTCACTTCGAGCAGGTCGCCGACCCGGTACTCGATGTTCGGCCGGCTCCGCTTCTCCGCGGCGATGGCGATTTCGCGTTCGGCGATGTCGACACCGAGCACCTGCGCCGACCGGTCTGCCAACAGACCGGTGAACCGGCCGGAACCGCACCCCAGATCGACGGACCTGGTGGCGGCGTCCGGAAGCGCCTTTTCCAGGTACGGGCGGAAAAGCGCGTCGTTGATGTCGGCGTACCGCTCGTACAGCTCCGCGATCGGGTCGAACAGCGCGGTCACGTCAGACCGATCGACGTGTCGATGAACTCGTTGGTGAACAGGTCCTCGGCCTTCAACCCGTCGCGGGTGGGCTTGTTCCGGCTCGCGAAGATCGGCGTGACGACGTCAACGATGCGCTGTACCCGCGCCCGGTCGAAGTCTCCGAGCGTCGAGTTCGACCCGTTGCCCAGGATGCCGTTGTCCCGCATGGCCTTGACGGCGTACCCGGCCCGCGCCGTGCTGTACGGGTACGCGCCGAAGTCCTGGGTCAGGCGGGAGAGGAGCTCGTTCGTCGGCTGCGGGTCGCCGGCGTACTCGATCGTCGCCCGCTGGAGCATCGGCACCAGCTTCTTCAGACACGGCGCCAGCTGGGCCTTACGGTCCGGACGTACGGTCAGCACCTCCGGGTAGTTGGGATACCCGGAGTCGTTGACCAGCGTCCACCCGACCTTCTTCTTCCACTGCGGTATCTCCTGCTCGTACGCGTACACCTCGTTGGTCAGGTAGCCCTGCTGGACGACCTTCCCCTTCTCCGCGACGAAACGGCCCGGCGTTCCGTCGTACGAACCCTCCACCTGCGCCTTGCGCAGGATGTTCGACCCCGTCAGGTACTCGACGTAGGTGGCGCCCTGGAACGTCAGCACCCGGGCGTCGGACTTTCCGATGTCGGCGACGGTCCTGAAGTTCGGGTACGTCGCGGGATCCCACATGAGGACCAGCGGAGACTTCTCCGCCCCGGCGAAGATGCCCTGGACGGGGGAGTCCTTGCTGAACTCGGCCGCCTGGTCGATGTCGGAACCGGCGATCGTCACCGTGTCGTCGGTGTAGAGCAGCTTCGATGCCGGGGTGAAGTTGTTCGCCGGTCCACCCGACCGCAGCTCCAGCCGCACGCCCGTGTCGGCGCCGCCGGCGACGAGCGGCGCGGAGACGGTCTTCCTGTCTTTGTCGATCTTCAGCTCTTTGCCCAGCAACCGGAACAGGAAGCCGTATTCGGCCTGTGGCCACCAGTTCTTCTGCACCACCACCGTGTCGGGGCAGACGCCCTTGAGGGAGTCGGCGGCGCCGGCCGACCGCTGCGCCGACTGTCCTTCCGCGGTGCCCGACCCACCGGAGTCGCAACCGGCGGCCACCGCGGCGACCACGGCGAGAACCAACGCCTTTCGGAGCAGGATCCGGTGTGCTTTCCCGGTGGTGCTGTCCAGGTGCGGCATGGTCCGCGCATCTCCTCCGCGTGGGTCGAGGACAGGCCCGCGCCCTCAGCTAGGGTGGTCGATGGTCCATGTGATCGTATGACCACGGTGTGCGGCGGTCCAGCGTCGTATCTACCGCTTCACCACCTGCCGAGGAACAGGTGCCCGGTGGGTGGTGGGTCGTCGGTCAGCTCGGCGCGGGCGTCGTGGAGGATGCGTTCCTGCGTGTCGACCGGCAACCGTGGGTTCGCCGCGGCCCGTCCGGTCAGCTCCGGCTCCGCGAAGAGAGCGAGCACGCGTTCGGTCGACAGCCGGCCGTCCGGCGCGACCCGGCCGCGCACGACCAGGGTCCGGGTCGGTGCCGAGCCGTTCGATCACCGCCGCCGGAACGCGTGGATCGAGGACGGCGAAGCCGCGCAGCCGGGCGTTCGGCGAGTCGGCCAGGTAGCCGAGCGGGTCGCGCCTGAGGCTGGTCGACCGCCAGGTTCCGGTTCATCGCGACGCTGCGGTGAAGTCCAATGTGGACAGACGTGGCGCACGCCCGCTGGACGGCGGGGTCGACTGTCGTCCGGGCCCACTCCGCCGGCACCAGCCGGTCACCCGGCGGGACCTCGTGGTCGACGGCCGCGCGTTGCGCGTCGGTGAGCCCCGGACGCATCGAGACGGCCACCCGCACCAGCCGGTCCGGGTCGGTGCTCAGCCGCGTGACGAGGTCGGCCGGCAGGTCCGCGTGTCCGGCGGCGCGGACCCGGGAACGGGTCGACGCCGTACGCCGGCACCGGATGGATCCTGCGCACGTGGCGGGTGAACCGGCACAGGCACCGCGGGTCCGGTGAGTGGGCGCCGCCAGCGAGGCGGCCGGCCGGTTCGCCCACCATCCCGCGTCCGTCCGGGACGCCGACTTCGCCCGCCTACTGACCTGGCTCCGCCATCTCGTCGACCACGGCGGTGCCGGATGAGTCGGGCCGGTCGGGCGTCCCCACGGTGGCCGGAGCGGTGGGGACCGGGCCGTCGTGGCGGGCGCTGGAGCGCCAGTCGGCGACGCGGACCAGGGTCTCGAGATAGGCGAGCCGGAAGGGGCCGAGGTCGTCGCGGAGGGCCTCCGCGCGTGCGGTCCAGGAGCCGGTCGTGAAGATGTCGGTGCGGAGGGACCGGGCGGGGAAGCGCTCGCCGGTGGACAGCGCGACCGGCGGGGTGCGGTCGCCGTCGCGTACGCCCCGGAGGAACGGCGCCTCTTCCCCTACAGAACGGACGGTGATCCGTACCGTGCCGTGGTGTGCGCCGACCAGGTAGGTGACCAGCGGCGGTTCGTCCGGGAGCATCAGGGCGCTGACCAGCTCGTGCCTGAAGTACGGCCGGCGGGAGCGGCCCGTGTTGTACGGGGCCCGGGACTTGGCCAGCAGGCCGTCGGGGAAGTCGCCGCCGCTCGCGCGCAGCATCTCCTGGAACACCTCGTGGCACTTGCCGAGGTCGTGGTACCGGGCGGCCCGGGTCACCGCGTCCCGCTGCCGGGTGGGGAGGCCGGGCAGGGCGTCGAGGAGCAGGCGCGCCTCCTCCTCGGTCTCCATGAGGTGCCGGTCGAGGCCGACCCACGCCACGCAGGCGACGGTGTGGGTGCGGGCGGGCGGTGCCAGGTCCGCCACCGGCGCGCGGCTCTCCGGCGCCCAGCCCTCGTCGGGCAGGTAGCCGCCGTGGCCGGCCTCCAGCACCACGGTCACACCGGGTCGGAGGTCCCCGGCCAGCGCCGGCCGCCAGTGGCCGTCCACCCGGTCCCGGACCCAGGCGTGGTCCCGCTGCCGCAGGTCGGCGAGCGGGACCTGGCAGAGCTCGCTCCAGCCGGGTCCGGGGCTCTCGTCGGAGGGCTCGCCGTCGCGCCAGGCGACCGTCGTCGTGACGTCGGCCTCGTCGCAGATCCAGGGGCTGACGTCGATGTCGGGCCCGCCGGTGTCGAACAGCTCCAACAGCTCGGGCAGGCGCAGGGCCGGCCGGACCGGTGCGGCCGGGCGGGCCGGTTGCCTCTCCGGAGCGAGGAGCCAGCGCGTCGCGTCCGGGTCTCCGCCGGTCGGCGGTTCGCACCAGAGCAGGTCTCCGCCCTCGGGGTGCTCGCCGTAGCGGTTGCAGCGCCCGGCCCGCTGCACGATCGAGGTCACGTTGGCGACCTCTGTCAGGAGGGTGCGGCTGGAGACGTCGATCCCGGCCTCCAGCGCCCGCGCCGAGACGACGATCCGGTCCGTCCCGGTCTCGTCGAGTTCGGACAGCAGGCGCCGACGGTCCGCGGGCCGGAACCGCGGATGGATCAGCAGCGCGTCCCGTCCGTGCTGCCGCAGCGCGGCGTAGAGCGCCCGCGCCCGCTCCACCGTGTTGAGCACGGCGATGGTCTGTGTGCCCGGAACATGCGCGGCGGTCAACGCGTCGACGAGCCCGCCGATGTAGCGGGCGGGGTCGATGTCGAGCCGGGTGGTGCGGACCCGTGGAAGGGACAGCTCCGGCGACATCCACATCGTGGCGGTCGGCGACGGCGTGCCGACCTCGTCGCGGAGCCGCTGGAGCTCGACGCCCACCGGGAGCGCCGGCCCGTGCGGGTCCATCCCGTCGAAGACCCACTGGGTGTCGGTGTGGAGCAACGCGAACGAGACGGGAGCCATCACCGTCGCGTCGCCGAACCCGCGCATCAGGGCGCGGCTGAGCATCAGGTCATGGGTGCCCACGAGGATCGCGGTGCGTTCGGGGTGACGCCGCCACCCGCCGTCGGAGACGTTGTGCAGGCCGACCTCGTCGGCGCGGCCGAGCCGGTCGAGCCACCGCCCGATCCGCTCGTACAGCTGGTCGTGGAGGCTGTGCTGCGGCAGTACGTACACCAGCCGGCGTGGCGTGGTCTCCGGCGCGGTGACCAGCCGCCGGTAGAGCCAGGGCAGCACGCCCGCGACGCTCTTGCCGGCACCCGTCGGCGCGGTGAGCAGTTCGGGCAGCCCGTCGGTGGCCAGCCGCGCCTGGTACGGGTAGGGATCGTGACCCGTCGCGGTGCGCATGAACCCCTCGAACCCGTCCACGACCGGCACCCTACCGGCCGCCGACCGGCGCCTCCCGATCCACCGGGGAGAGGCGGTGGCGGCCCGGGTGCGTTGCCGCTCCCGGGCCGCCGTGCCGTCACCTGCCGTAGACCTCGAAGGTGAACAGTGAGTATCCCCACGCGGTGGCGCGGGTGGTGCCGTTGATGCGGACGTAGCGGCCCGTCGCGGTCAGGCCGGTGTTGTCGTCCTCTCCTCCGTTTCCGCCGGTGACCGATCGGACGGTGGTCCAGGTGGTGCCGTCGGTGGAGGTCTGGATCTGGTACGCCGAGCCGTATGCGGCCTCCCACACCAGTCTCACCCGGTCGATGCTGTAGGTCGCGCCGAGGTCGACCTGGATCCACTGTGGATCGGAGAACGCGCTGGCCCACCGGGTCGTCGCCGACGCGTCCACCGCGGCGGACGCCGGGTAGGCCGCGGACTCCACACTGGACGCCGTCGCCGGCTTGTTCAGCGCCAGGTTCCCCGACTGCGGCGGCGTGCCGGAGCCGAGCGTGAACGCGTCGATGTCGAACAGCGACCCGGCGCCGCCGGTGAACACGAGGAACAGGGTGTGTGTGCCGGTCGGCGGCGTGACGGTGCCGGTGACGTCGGCCCAGGTCTCCCAGCCACCGGTGGGCGCGACGGTCGCCGTGCCGACCACCGGACCGGTCGCCGACCCGGTCCGCAGCGTGATCGTGCCGCCGGTGCCGGCCGACGCCACCCGCGCGGTGAACGACGTGACACCGCTGAGGTTGTACGGCGTGAACGAGATCCAGTCGCCGTTCTCGATGTACCCGACCGCGCTGCCGCCGTTGGCGGACGGCTTGGCCACGACGGTGGTGCCCTGCTGGCCGCTGTAGTGCTCGGCCTGGCGGGTGCGTGGCTGCAGGACCGCCTGCGGTGAGGTCACCGGCGTGGTCGAGCCGACGGGTGTGTACGCGGCGACCACGACGCCGAAGATGTTGGCGTTGGCGTCGTGCTCACCGTCGACCGGGGTCTGTATGGTGCCTGAGCACCCGGTCGCGCTGGACAATTCGTGACCGTGGCTGTCGTGACCGAGGATGTAGCTCACCCGCACCCGTGCGCAGTCCACGGCCGCCCCGCTCGGATCACTCACGGTCACCTGGAACGGAATGGCGTCGCCGAAGGTGAACATCCTCCCGTTGAGCGGCTGGTTGAGCGTGACCGTCGGCCGGCCCACACCGATCACCACGCTCGCCGTCGCGGTGCGGCCGGTGCTGTCCCGCACCGTCAACGTCGCGGTGAAGTCACCGTTGGACGTGTACGTGAACGACGGGTTCGCCGCCGTCGAGTCCGTACTGCCGTTTGTGGTGAAGTCCCACGCGTACGTGATCGGATCGCCGTCCGGGTCGCTGGATCCGGCCGAGCTGAACTGCACGGTCAACGGCGCGTTCCCACTCGTCGGTGTCGCCGACGCCGACGCCACCGGCGACCGTCCGCCGCCGCTGTTGTACTCGATCCGGTACAGCGCCGAGTTCGCGTCACCGCCGAACCAGCCGGTGCCGTAGTCGAGCACGTAGAGCGCGCCGTCCGGCCCGAACTCCAGGTCCATCACCTGTGTGCCGGTGTACGCCGGGAACGCGTCGATCGCACCGACCCCGCCGGAGCCGGTCACGGTGGCCGCTTTGATCCAGCGCCGGCCGAACTCGCCCAGGAACACCCGGCCGTTCATCGACGCCGGGAACTTCACGTCGGAGGCCAGCGCGGCGTTGTAGTTGTAGACCACCCCGCCCATCGGCGACAGGCTCCCGCAGCACAGGGCCGGCGGGTCCTGCCCGCCGCCGTAGGGCAGCCAGGCCGCCTGTGACGGTGGCAGCTGCGTCAGACCGGTGTTGTTGCGCGAGTTGTTCACCGGTCCACCGGTGCAGTTGAACGCCGCGCCCGACGGACCCGACGGGAACGTGAAGTCGATGTACGGCGTGTTGTAGTTCGAGCAGTACGGCCAGCCGAAGTTGCCTGGCTGGGTGATCCGCTCGAACGAGACGGTGCCGGCCGGCCCACGGGTGGCGCTGGCGGTGCCGGCGTCCGGTCCGTAGTCGCCGAGGTAGACGGCGCCGGTCGCCTTGTCCACGCTCATCCGGAACGGGTTGCGGAAGCCCATCGCGTAGATCTCGGGACGGGTGTTGGCGGTGCCGGCCGCGAACATGTTGCCCGCCGGGATGCTGTACCCGCCGCCGCTGTTCGGCCGGATCCGCAGCACCTTGCCGCGCAGGTCGTTGGTGCTGCCCGAGGTGCGCTGGGCGTCGAAGGCCGGGTTGCGGTCGGTCCGCTCGTCGATCGGCGTGTATCCGCTGGAGTCGAACGGGTTCGTGTCGTCGCCGGTCGACAGGTAGAGGTTGCCCGCGGCGTCGAAGTCGATGTCACCGCCCACGTGGCAGCACATGCCACGGCTGGTCGGCACGTCCAGGATCGTGACGGCGGAGTTGGGGTCGAGGGTGAAGTCCGCGTTGACCGTGAACCGGGACAGCCGGTTCACCCCGTTGAACGGCGCGAACTGGGCCGCGGTGCCGGTCGCCGGCGCGTCGCCGGCCGGGGTGGACAGCGGTGGGGCGTAGTACACGTACACCCACCGGTTGGTGGCGAAGTTCGGGTCGGCCTTGATGCTCTGCAGGCCCTCCTCGTCGTGGGTGTACACCGGGATGGTCAGCGCCACCTTGGTGTTGCCGGCCGGGTCCGTGTACCGGACCGTGCCGTCGCGCGAGGTGTGCAGGGCGCCGCGGTTGGGCAGCACGGTCAGCCCCATCGGCTCGCCGACCTCGCCCACGCCCTTGGCGAGGGTCACCTGGTTGTAGCCGGCCTGCGGTGGCTGGCCGGTCGAGCAGTTGCCGGTTCCCTGCGCCGCGTACCGGATGCCACCGAGCAGGTGCGTGCGGAAGTTCGCCTCGGCGTAGCTCTCGATGGTGTGGCCCATGCCGGTGTACCAGGAGCGGCCGCCGTCGTAGCCGCGGCACCACGCGATCGGGTGGTCCCCGCCCATCGAACCACCGGTGTACGTGCTCTCGTCCAACGTGGCCAGAACGTGCACCTGCGCGCGCGGGTTGGTGCGGTAGTTGTACCACTCGTCGTACCGGTTCCAGGTGACCGGAATGCCGGCGGTCGACGGGTGCGTGGTGTCCTCGATCCGGACCGTCGCGTTCTGGTTCGCCGGATGGCTGGCGAAGTACGCGCCGACCAGGTTGCCGTACCACGGCCAGTCGTACTCGGTGTCGGACGCGGCGTGGACACCGATGTACCCGCCGCCTCCACGGATGTACTGCTCGAAGGCCGTCTGCTGGCTGGCGTTGAGCACGTCCGCGGTCGTGGAGAGCCAGATGACCGCCTGGAAGCGGGCCAGGTTGGTGGCGTTGAACTGGGCGGCGTCCTCGGTGGTCTCGACGGTGAAGTTGTTCTGGGCGCCGAGCTGCTGGATCGCGGCGATGCCGGCCGGGATCGAGTCGTGCCGGAACCCTGCCGTCTTGCTGAAGACCAGCACGGTGAAGTCCGCCGCGGCCCGCGCCGGCACCACGGTGACGCCGACAGTGACGCCGACAGTGGCCAGGAGCAGGGCAAGGCAGAACGTCAATCGTCGGAACATCGTGGTGATCTCGCTTCCTGTCGTACGAGTTGCAGACAGGCGTGCGCCGATCACGCCAACGAAACTGGTCGCATCGTGCACCGGCGTCGATGTCGCAGTCAATAGTCGGATGCGGATGTCCCGTACTTTCATTCAGTCTCGATAGAAGTCGCATCGTTCGACGACGATCGCTTGACATCGGCCCGCTTGACCGGTCACCCTGATTCCGCTTGGAGAGCGCTCTCTCATCGCCGGGTCGGAGCGTTGTCCAGCGGTGGCCGACATCCGGCGCGGGCGGGACGCCGCCACCTCCGACCGGGGCCGGCGTGGCGGCATCGCGCGCCGGGTCGACGGGCTCAGGCGCCGCCGTACCGGGCGTTGGGGCCCCAGTGCGGCACGGTGTGCGAGGTGTCGTGGATCGGGTCGCTCCGGTCGAGGATGCCGTCGCCGTCGGTGTCGCGGAGGAGACGGTCGAGCGCGCCGTCGCCGTCGGAGTCGTACTGGACGAGCTCGGGCCGCCCGTCGTGGTTCAGGTCGACGCGCACGACGTCGACGCGGCCGTCCTCGTCGTGGTCGTACTCCTTCTGGTCGATCCTGCCGTCGCCGTTCAGGTCGTAGCCGGTCATGTCGATCACGCCGTTGCCGTCGAGGTCGTACTGCCAGATGTCGGCCCTGCCGTCGTCGTCGGTGTCGACGGTGACCACGTCGACGCTGCCGTCGCCGTTGGTGTCGTATTCGTCGATCTCGGGGACGAGGCGGGGCGGCGGGTCCGGGTCGACGTGGTCGCTGACGCCGGGCCGGTCGTCGACGAACAGGTCGCGGTCGTAGCCGTCGAGGTCGATGTGGTCGGTCATGGTCGTTCCCTTCACAGCCTCGATCGGACGTGCGTGGTGGTGTGCCGGTCGGGCCGGCCGTCGCCGTTCGTGTCGTCGTAGATGTCGTCGACCCGGCCGTCGTCGTTCCGGTCGTACTCCCAGTGGTCGACCTGGCCGTTGCCGTCGGTGTCGACCTCGACCCGCTCCGGGTGGCCGTTCTCGTTGGTGTCGTGGGAGAAGGTGTCGTAGCGGCCGTCGTCGTCGGTGTCGCGCGCGGTGAACTCGGCGGTGCCGGTCTCGTTCCAGTCGTACTGAAGCTCGTCGAACCGGCCGTCGTCGTCGCGGTCGCGGGCGATGATCTCGGCCTGGCCGTCGTCGTCCCGGTCGATGGTGAGGAGGTCGACGTTGCCGTCACCGTCGAAGTCGAAGGTGTCTCTGCGCTGGCCCTCGTGGTAGGAGACGTCGTGGGTGGCGAAGCCGGTCTCCTCGGTGCGGAGGTCGGGCGGCGGGGTCGGGTCGAAGGTGTCATCAGTCATGCACGTAACGTATGGAGCCCAGGTCACCCAACCATCAGGTGTTTCCCTATGCCGCACACCCCGCCCCCCACGTTGGTGGGCCGCCGCGACGAGTGGGCCGCGGTGTCCGCACTGCTCGACGGGCGGACGCGAGTGCTGCTCGTGGAGGGTGAGGCCGGTGTCGGCAAGTCGACGCTGCTGGCCGCGGCGGTCGGGGCGGCCACGGCGGCCGGCCTGCGGGTGCACCGCGCCCGGCCGACCCAGACCGAGGCGCGCTTCGCCTACGCCGGGCTGGCCGATCTGCTCGACGGGCCCTTGCCCGAGCTGCCGTCGGTGCAGCGGCACGCGCTGGAGGTCGCGCTGCGTCGGGTGGAGGCGGAGACCCCGTTGGACGCGCATGCGGTGACCCTGGCGACGGTCGCCTGCCTGTCCGGCGCGGCGCTGCTCGTGGTCGACGACCTGCCCTGGCTCGACGCGCCGACCGCCGAGGTGGTCGGCGGGGCGGTCCGGCGGCTGGCCGACGCGCCGGTACGGGTGCTGCTGGCCCGGCGGTCGACCCGGCCGGGTGACCTGCCGTGGGACCTCGACCGGCAGCTCCCGCCCGCCACGGTGGGCCGGCTGTGGCTCGGCGGCCTCGATCCGGACACCGTGCACGAACTGCTCACCGAGCGGCTCGGCGGCCGGTTCGGCCGCAGCGAGGTCGCGCAGATCCACGCGATCAGCGGCGGCAACCCGTACTACGCGCTGCAGGTCGCCCGGGCCCAACGCGACCGCGGCGACGCGGCCCCGCTGCCGCAGCCGCTGACGTCGTTCGTGACCGACCGGCTCGACGCGCTGCGGCCCGAGGAGCACGACGTGCTGCGGGTCGCGGCCACCCTGGCGGTGCCGACGGTGCAGCGGTTGCGGGCGGCGCACGACCGGGCCGACGAGGCCCTGGCGGGCGTGGAAGCGGCGGGCCTGCTGACGGTCGCCGCCGATGGCCGGCTCGGCTTCGACCATCCGCTCGTCGCCTCGGTGGTCTACCGGCAGGGGACGCCGGCAGACCGGCGGGCCCTGCACCGTCGCCTCGCCGAGGTGGAACCCGAGCCGGAGGCGCGGGCCCGGCACCTCGCGCTCGGCACGGTCGGCCCGGACGAGCGGGTGGCCCGCAGCCTCGTGACGGCGGCCGGGGACGCGCGGCTGCGCGGCGCCTACGGCGTGGCCGCCGAACTGCTCGCCCTCGCGCTGGAACGGGGCGCGCCGGACCGGCCCCGCCACGCCGTGCGGCTGGCCGACTGCCTCGTCAACCTCGGCGACGCCGCCGCGGCGGCCGAGACCGTCGACGGCGTCCTGGCCGATCTGGAACCGGGGCCGCTGCGGGCCGAGGCGCTGCTGCTGCGCGGCACCGCGGCCTGGTACCGCGGCGACGTGACCGCGGCCCGTGACGACCTGCGGGCCGCGGCCGACGACGCCGCCACCGTCGCGGTGCTGCTCGGGCGGATCTACTACCGCCTGGCCATCTTCTGCGACGACGACGCCCCGCTGGCACTGGACTACAGCCTGCGCGCGATCGTCGCGCTGGACGGCACGACCGACCGCGACGCGCTGTCCGGGGCGCTCTGCAACGCCTTCTACAGCGAGGTGACGCTGGGCCGGGAGCCCAGGCCCGACCTCCTGACCCGCGCTCTCAGCCTGGAGAGCCCGGCCGGCTCGCCCGACCAGAGCACGATCCCGGGGATCTGGTACCTCGCGCTCGACCGGGTCGACGACGCGCGTGAGCGGTTCCGGACCCTGCTGCGGCGCGACCGCGCGCGGGGCGACCTGTCGGCCGAGTCGGATCTGCTGACCCGGCTCGCGGAGACCGAGCTGCACGCGGGGAACTGGGCCGCCGCTCGCGAGCACGCGGAGGCGGCGGTGCGCTCGGCGCGGCTGCTCGGCGACAGCACCGCCGATCCCAGCATCAGGCAGCGGCTCCTGCTCGACGCCTACGAGGGCCGGCTGGCCGAGGTGGGCCCGGTGGTCGAGGCCCGCGCCGCCGCCCTCGCCGCGGCCGACGACCGCCTGCTGGCGACGGCGTACCTGGCCGTGGCGGCGTTCGTGGCCTCGTCGGCCGGCGACCGCGACGCCGTCCTGCGGATCACCGCCGAGAGCGCCGGTCACCTGTCGGCCATCGGCATGGTCGAGCCGGTGGGCCGCCTGGATCCGATGGCCGAGCGGATGGAGGCGCTGGCCGTCACCGACCCGGACGCGGCCGCGACCGCGCTGGACGTCGTGGCGCGACGGCTCGCGGTGGTTCCCCGGCCGTGGCTGCGGGCGGCGTGGTGCCGGGCCGCCGCCGAGGTCGCCTTCGCCCGCGGCGACGTCGCCGCCGCGCTCGACCTGGCCGAGCCGCCGCCGGACGCGCTGCCGTTCGACCGGGCGCGCACGCTGCTGACCCGGGGCGCCCTGTTGCGCCGGGCGCGCCGGAACACCGACGCCGCGGTGGCGCTGGAGGCGGCGGAGGAGACGTTCACCCGTCTCGGCGCGCCGGCCTGGGCCCGGCGCACGGCAGAGGAACGGGCCCGGCTGGGGCTGCGGCACGCCGGCGGTGCGGAGCTGACGCCGAGCGAGGTCCGGGTGGCCCGGCTGGCCGCCTCCGGGGCGACCAACCGGCAGGTCGCCGCCGCGATGGCGATCAGCCCGAAGACGGTGGAGGCTCACCTCGCGCGGGTCTACCGCAAGCTGGGCATCCGTTCGCGCGCCGAACTCGGCGCCGCCGTGGCCGCCGGCACCGTTCCCGAGCAGTCTTGAGCGTCACCCTTACCAGCGGTCGATCAGCTCGATGCCGAAGCGGGACGGGCCCGAGGTGGGCTCCTGCAACCGGATCGACGCCAGCACCGCGCCGTCGCTGACCGCGTCGATCTGGGCGTGGAGTGGTCGGGGTGCGGTGAGTACCGCGACGCCGTCGACGAGGGGTACCGGATCGGCGGCGGCCGTCGACCGGAGCGACCGGGCGTCCGGCGGGGCGATGACGAGGAGCCGGTCGCTGACCGCGCCGGACGGGTCCGGGAGCCGGACGACGGTGATTCCGGCCGTCGCGGTACCGGTGGTCACCGCCGTGTCGGTTTCGGTGTCCGGGGGACCCTCGATGCGGCGCGAGGCGGGTCCGTCGGCGAAGACCGGGAAGCTGCCGTCGCCGGTGAGGGCGAGTACCGCGACGCCGCCGCCGGCGGTCGGGGTGGCGACGACCACGACCGGCTCTGTGCCACCGGGCGGCACTCCGCCCCACAACAGGACCGCGGTGGAGCCGAGGCCGTGCCCGCTGATCCGCCACGCTCCGGCCGCGCGGGCCGCCATGGCCGGCTCGACCGTCCCGCGTTGCGGCGTGGTCGGGGTCGCCGGGTCGGGTGCGACCTCCGGGTAGCGCGACACCGGCTGGCGGTACTGGACCCGGCCGTCGCAGGTGACCTGCCACCAGTCCTGTCCGGAGCCTGCCGGTCGGATCGTCCAGTCACCGAGCCCGGTCCAGTTCCGGTGGGCCGCACCGCCGGGGTCGACGTCGACCGCGTCGGAGACGGCGATGTCGCATCCGGCCGGGGCCAGCGCCACGACGCTGTCGGCGACCGGCGCCTCGTTCAGGAGGAGGAACGGCTCCGCGGCCACACCGCCGCTGTAGGTGTCCGCGGTGGCGACCATCCGATCCGGGTCGGCGTCCGCGGCGCCGATCAGGGACACGACGGCGGCGTGGGTGTCGTTGTAGAACACCGCCACCGCCTGTCGTTGCCGGCCGGCCTCGTGCAGGAACAGCAGCCGCACGCGGTCCAGATCGCGCGAGATCCGGGCGCGGTCCGGGCGTCGCGTGCCCGTGCCGTACCAGTGCCTGCCGAAGGCGGCCGTGACGGTGTCGACGAGCGCGCGGTCCGTCGCGAGGTTGCCGCGGGTGGGTGACTCGATGAGCCGCCGGGTCCACTCCGACCGGATCTCCTGTCCGGGAACGTCGCCCTCGCTCGGAATCCTGAAGGGACCGGGGATCGGGAGGTGGGGGGCCGCGGTCTGGGCCAATGCGCCGCCGCCGAGCAGGACGACGAGCACCGACGCGGTGCCGATCAGCCGGCGGGCGCGGAACCGGCGCCGGCGCGCCGTCAGCCGGGTCATCGGGGCCGGGGCCGGCACCATGGTTCTCGCCGTCCGCTCGAACAGGCGCCGCGCCAACTGCTCGTCGGCGGTGCGGTCGAGGTCGGTCATCGCGTTCCTCCTCCGGGCGCGAAGGTCTCGTTCAGGGCCTCGCCCAACGAGTCGGCCAGCGCCGTGCGCAGCCGCACCAGCCCGCGCGACGCCTGGCTCTTGACCGTCCCCACCGAGCACCCGAGCAGGTCGGCGGTGGTCTGCTCGGACAGGTCCTCCCAGTACCGCAGCACCAGGACGGCCCGCATCCGTTCGGGCAGGGTCCGCAGGGCGGCGAGCACCGCGACCCGCTCGGCCACGGGCACGGTGGCGTCGGGCATGACGCGATCGGGCGGATCCGACCGCAGCAGCTCCCGACGCAGGCGCCGCCACCGGCCCGTCCGCTCGTTGACCATCGCCCGGCGCAGATACGCGACCGGATCGTCGATCCGGTCCCACCGCGGCACCGCCCGCATCAGGCACGACTGCAGCAGGTCCTCCGCCGCTTCCGGCGAACCCGTCAGCAGGTACGCCGTGCGGGCCAGCTCCGCGTACCGCATCCGGACGAACTCCGCCATCGACTGTCTGCTCACCTCGCGCCTTCCGCCAGCGACCCCGTCACCAGATAGATGCGCGAGCCGCCGGAAAGGTTGAAGGGCGGGAATACTGCGGGAGTGGGTCAGCCCGGGCTGGTGCGCATGAGAATGACGATGAGGATCCAGAACGCCAGACTGATGTATCCGACGACCAGGCCGGTGACCGCGAGCCCCGTGCCCTCCTGCCCGTAGCGTCGGATCTGGACCAGTGCGATGTGCCCGAAGGCGATCGCCAGTGGCACGCCGAGGCCCGTGCATCCCACGAGCGCACAGACGAACGACGCCACGGCCAGGCTGTTGGTTCCACGGATGTGGGGACCGGCGTCCCTGAGCGCGGGCGCTCTCGGGAGGTCGGGCAGGGCGTGATGATCGGAGGACACGGCGGCACGCTACCGGGGGTCCGCGGTGTCGCGGTGACCCGTGGTCCGGCGCCGGGTCGGGCGGGCGACCGATATGGTCGCTGCTGCGGCGACCCCGCATGCAAGGGCCTCCATCCGGGCTACCTGGTCAACTCCGGCTCACCACCATGGAGACATCGTGAAGCTTCTCCTGACGTCCGGCGGCGTCACGAACCCCAGCATCCACTCGGCGCTCGTGCGGCTTCTCGGCAAGCCCGTCTCCGAGGCCCGCGCCCTCTGCGTCCCGACGGCGCAGTGGGGTCACCCGATGTGCGGACCGGCATCGGTGCAGGGTCTCGTGGCCGCCGACCCCGCGTCGGACTGGCGGCACCTGACCGGACTGGGCTGGGCGTCGCTCGGGGTTCTCGAACTCACGGCCCTGCCCAGCATCGGCGCGGAGCGGTGGGTTCCCTGGGTGCGCGAGGCCGACGTGCTGCTGGTCGACGGTGGCGACGCGACCTACCTGTGTCACTGGATGCGGGAGTCCGGGCTGGCCGAACTGCTGCCCTCCCTGCCCGACACCGTCTGGGTCGGGGTGAGCGCGGGCAGCATGGTGATGACACCCCGGATCGGGTCGTACTTCGTCGAATGGCCGTCGGCACCGGACGACCGGGCGTTGGGGGTGGTCGACTTCTCGATCTTCCCGCACCTGAACCTGTTCCCCACCAACACCCCGGCCGACGCCGAGCGGTGGGCGGCCGACCTCGGCGTCCCGGCCTACGCCATCGACGAACAGACGGCCATCACGGTGGTCGACGGCTCCGTCGAGGTGGTGTCCGAAGGGCAGTGGACGAAGTTCGGGTGACGTCCGGCGGCCCACCGGTCACCCGGCAACGGTCCGCTCGAGCCTGGTGCGGACGGACTCGGCCGGGCGTCCGATCAGCGTCTCGAGCGTGGGATCGGTGACCGCGAACTCGCCCCGGCGTGCGGCCCGGTAGACGCCGAGGCCGAACTCGGCGTAGGCCCTCGGCATGCCGCGCGCGACCGACGCCTCCACCCACTCCTCGTCACCGGTGACCACGCGGGTGATCTCGCGCCCGGTGATCCCGCTGAGAATGGCCGCGACCGCCGCCAGGTCCAGCATGTCGGGAGCGGTGAGCGGCGGCGTGACGCCCGGCTCGCCGCCGACGAGGAGAGCCGCGGCCGCGTCGGCGAGATCGTCGTGGCCGGTCCACGAGACCGGGCCGTCCTCGGGCGCGACGAGCCGGCCGGTGGCGACGGCCGCGTCGAGGTGCGGGTCGAGCGTGCTCGCGTAGAAGCCGTTGCGGAGACACAGGTACGGGACGCCGGTGCCGGCCAGGTGCTCCTCGGTGCGGGCGTGGGTGACCATCGCCGGGAACAGCGAGTCCGCCGAGGCGCCCTGGTGGCTGGTGTAGAGGATGCGGCCCGCTCCGGCCGCGCGCGCCGCGTCGATGGCGGCGATATTGGCGGACGCGCCGCCCGCGCCGGCGATCGCCGCGGAGACGACGAGCACCCGGTCGGCGCCCTCGAAGGCGTGCGCCAGCGTGGCCGGGTCGGTGAAGTCGCCGTGCCGCACCCGGACGCCGCGCGCTTCGAGGTGCGCGGCCTTCGCCACGTCGGTGACGCTCACCCCGACGGTCGACGCGGGCACCCGCGACAGCAACCGGTCGACGATCCGGGAGCCGAGCCTGCCGCTGGCGCCGGTGATGACGATCATGACTGCTCCTCCATGTTTCCGTTGCTAACACCTCGACGGTAGCGTAGATATTCTGCCGATAACAACGGGCTGTTATCATCGCTACATGGCTTCGCCGGAAGGAGTCGACACCCGCACGCGGATCATCGCCGCGGCCGCGCGGATCCTGCGGGAGCAGGGCCCCCGCGCGGTGACCACGCGCGCCGTCGCGGAGGCCGCGCGGGTCCAGGCGCCGACCATCTACCGCCTGTTCGGCGACAAGGACGGTCTGGTCGACGCCGTCGCGGAGCACGTCATGGCCACCTACGTAGCCGCCAAGTCGGCCGCCGGTCCCGACGCCGACCCGGTGGCCGACCCGGTGGCCGACCTGCGCGCGGGCTGGCAGGCCCAGGTGGAGTTCGGGCTGGCCAACCCCTGGCTGTACGCGCTGATGAACACCCCGGACCGGGCCGAGCGGTCACCGGCCACCGCCGCCGGCATCGAGGTGCTGCGCGCGAAGGTGCACCGGCTGGCCGCGGCGGGGCTGCTGCGCGTCGACGAGTCGCGGGCCGTCGCGATGATCCACGCGGCCGGCTCCGGCACGGTGCGCACGCTGCTCGGCATGCCGCCGGAGCAGCGCGACCCCGACCTCTCCGAGCAGATGTTCGACGCCGTGACCGCGAGCATCCTGACCCGTGCGCCGGTCGCGCCGGCGAACGACGCCGGCGCGGTGGCGGTGACGTTCGCGACCGTGCTGCCCGGGCTCCCGGGCCTCACCGACGCGGAGCGCGCGCTGATGGCCGAGTGGATCGACCGCGCACTGGCCGGCCTCCACGACGGTGACCGGCAGACGACCTGAACGGCGAGCCGTGATATCGGGCGTTCGGCGGTGACGCCGTCCGGCCCGGCCCGCTTAAGGTCGGCCCGTGCAGGTCGCCGTCCTGGGTCCGGCCCGGGTGACGCGCGCCGGTCGGCCGGTTCCGCTCGGCGCGCCGAAACACCGTGCACTGCTGGCCGCGCTCGCCCTGCACGCGGGCCGCCCGGTCTCCGCCGACACGCTCATCGGGTTGATGTGGGGCGACGGCGCGCCGCCGGCCGCCGGGGCGTCCCTCCAGACGTACGTGGCGCACCTGCGCCGCGCGCTCGAACCCGACCGGGCCGCGCGCGCCGAGGCGTCGGTGCTGGTGACCACGTCGCTCGGGTACCGGCTGACGGCGCCGGTCGACGTGACGCGGTTCGCCGAACTGGTCGAGGGCGCCCACCGGGGGCTGGACTCGGCGCCGCCCGAGGCCCTGCGCGCCGACCTCGACACCGCGCTCGAGCTGTGGGGCGGCACACCGTTCGCGGACCTACCGGACGGCGACGCCGTCACCGCCGAACGCGTGCGCCTCGGCGAGCTGCGCCTGGTCGCGGTCGAGGACCGGGCGCGGCTGCGGCTGGCCGCCGGCGAACACGCGGCCGTGGCCGCGGAGCTGGCCGTGGATGCCGTCGAGCACCCGCTGCGGGAGTCGCTGTGCGCGCTGCTGGTGGCGGCGCACGCCGGTGCGGGTCAGCAGGGACGGGCGTTGGAGCTGCTCCGGGAGATGCGGGCCCGCCTCGACGGGGAGCTCGGCATCGAACCCGGCCCGGTGCTGCGCGACCTCGAGCTGGCCGTGCTGCGCCAGGACGCGTCGGTGACCAGGACGGCACGCGTCGCGCCTGCTGCGCCCCGTCCCGCCGAACTGCCGCTCATCGGCCGGGTGGCCGAGCTGGCCGCCCTCGACGCGGTCCTGGAGCGGGCCGACGGCGGCGCGGTCGCGGCGGCGATGCTCGTCGGCGAGCCGGGAATCGGCAAGACCCGGCTGGGCCAGGCCATGGCGGCCCGGGCCGCCACGCGCGGGTTCGCGGTCGCGGTGGGTCGTTGTTCGCAGGACGACGGCGCTCCACCACTGTGGCCCTGGCTCGCCGTGCTGGACGCCCTGCGGATCCCGCTGCCGGCCGCCGACAGCTCCTTCGCGTTGTGGCAGGACGTCACCTCGGCGCTGGCGCACGCCTCGACCGTCCGCCCGCTCCTTCTGATCCTGGACGACCTGCACTGGGCCGACGCCTCCTCGCTGAAGCTGCTGCGGCACGTCGTGGCCACCGGATCCGGTCGCATCGCGCTGTTGGGGACGCGCCGCGCCCGGCCCGAGCCGACCGGCGCGCTGGCCGAGATCCTGGAGACGCTGGCCCGCTACGGCGGCACCCGCCTCGACCTGGCCGGGCTGGACATGGGCGAGGTGCGCGAGCTGGTGCGGGCGGCCGGCGGGCGTGCCGGCGACGCGGCGTCGCTGCACGACCGGACCGGCGGAAACGCCTTCCTGCTCACCGAGCTGGCCCGGCTCGACCGTCCCGACGAGGTGCCCGCCGCGGTCGCCGACGTGGTCACCGCGCGGTCCGCGACGCTGCCCGAGCCGACCCGCGAGCTGCTCCGGGCGGCCGCCGTGGTGGGCCGCGAGTTCGAGCTCGGCGTGCTGGCGGCCGTGGCCGGCGGCACGGAGGACGACGCGCTCGACCGCCTGGAGCCGGCGCTCGCCGAGGGTCTGGTCGTGGAGACCGGGCCGGAACGGTTCCGGTTCTCGCACGCGCTGGTCCGCGACGCCGTGCACGACGGCATCCCGCCGACCCGCCGGGCCCGCCGGCACGCCGCCACCGCCCGGGTGCTGGCCGGCGCCGGCGACCTGCCCCGGGCCGCCCGCCACTGGCTCCCCCCCC
>NZ_BOPH01000042.1 GCF_016863655.1 Virgisporangium ochraceum | reverse complement strand
CCCGCCACTGGCTCGCCGCCGGCCCGCGGCACGCCCCCGACGCGTGGCCGGCGGCGGTCGCGGCGGCGCAGCGCGCGGCCGCCGTGTACGCCTGGGACGAGGCGTCCGACCTGCTGGCCGCCGCGCTCGCCGCGCAGGACGACGACCCGGCCGTCACCCCCGCCGACCGGTACCCGGTGCTGATGTCCCGCGCGGCGGCCTGCCGCCAGCTCGGCGACCTCGACGGCCTGGACGCCGCCCAGGTGGCCGCGGTCGCGGCGGCCCCCGACACCGCGTCCGAGGCCCGGGCCGCGATCGCCGCGGTCGACGGCGCCGTCTGGCACCCGAGGGCGCACGGCACCGTGCACCCGACCCTGCCCGGCACCCTGCGCGGGGTGCTGCGCCGCCTGCCGCCGGCCGACTCCGAGCTGCGCTGCCAGGTGATGCTGGCCCTGGCCCTGGAGCTGCACTTCGCGGACGCGCCCCGGGAACGCGAGGCGCTCATCGAGCAGGGCCTGGCCATGGCCCGCCGGCTCGGCGACCCGGCGCTGCTCGCCTGGGGCGCCACGGTCGCGTGGCTCGCCATGTGGCGGCCGGCCACCGCCGAGCAGCGTCGCGAGCTTGCCGCCGAGGCGCTGGACGCGGCCGGGCGGACCGGCGACGCGCTGCGCGAGGTGACCGCCCGCACCCTCGTCGCGTTCGCGGCGCAGGAGGTCGGCCGGATCGCCGAGATGGACGAGGCCATCGTCCGGGCCCGGGCCGACGCCGAGCGCTACCGCCTGGTGGCGCCGCTGGTCGCGCTCGGCTGGCTCGAGATCCCGTGGCTCGCCATGCGCGGCCACTTCGAGGAGGCCGGGCGGCTGTACGCCACCACGGTCGAGCTCATGTCGCGCACGTCCATGCCGCAGGCCGCGGAGTCCGCGGCCGGGACGGCCATGACGCTGCAACTGATGCGGGGCGTGGGCCACGCGGAGATGGCGGCGCAGCTGCGGGAGATGCGCCCGTACAGCCGGCTGCCGTTGGACTCCAGCATCGTGATGCTGCTGCTCCGGGCGGGACACGTCGAGGAGGCCCGGGCCTGGTACCGCGAGCACGGCATGGCGCTGGACGGCGACGACTGGTACTCGGTGCTCAACCTCTGCCAGGCGGCCGAGGCGAGCGCCGGCCTGGGCGACCGCGACCTGGCCGCCCACGTCTACCACCGCCTGTCGCCGTGCGCGGGCCGCCCGAACTCGGCCGGCGGCGCCGTCGCACAGGCCCCGGTGGACGCCTACCTCGCCCTGGCCGCCGCGGCGGCGGGGGAGGACGAGGTCGCGCGCGGGCACGCCGAGGCGGCGCTCGAACAGTGCGCCGCCTGGGGCATCCCGCTGGTGGCGGACTGGATCCGGAGCCGCGTCACCGACCGGTGACGTACCGGAACGCGGCCGCCTCGCGCCGTGCGAACCGTCGCCGGGTGAGCCGCCACATCGTCGACAGCGCCGCCCCGGCGGAGTCCAGCAGCCGCCGCCGCGCGTGCGGCGGCAGGTCGTGCATGACCCACGGCACGGCGGCCACGGTGTCCCGGAAACCGAACTGGCCCTTGGCGCTCGTGTCCTCCATGACCTGCCACTCGGCGGCGGTCAGGTGCGCCTGCACGAGCACGAGCGCGTCCCGCTCCTCGTGCGCCAGATGCCGGTGCAGGCGCTCGGCCGCGGCCACCATCCGTACCTCCAGGGAGGCCCGCACGTCCTCGTCGCCGTGCCGGGCCAGCGCGGCGAACCCGTCACCGCAGGCCGTCAGCAGCGGGTCGATCTCGCCGTGCTCGGCCTCCATGGCCTCCAGCGTGGCCCGCCCCGCCGCGTCGACCCGGTCGAGCAGCGTCGGCCAGATCGCCGTGTCCTCGATCGTGTGGTGGTGGTGCAGGAACCGGCCGAACAGCTCCCAGCGCTGCCGCAACCGCCGCCAGGTGACCGTGTCGCCGGCCGGGGTGCCGGCCACCGCCGCGGTGAAGGCGCGCAGGTCGCGCCGGAACGCGTGGTGCATGATGAACATGTTGGTGAGGTCGTTGGGTCCCTCCGCCGCGGCCTCCTGGCCGGGCAGCATCAGCTGGGTCGTCGTCGTCATGACCGCAGGGTGCCGGGGCCCGCTTGAGGACCACTGGAGGTCCGTCTCCAGCCGGGCTCAAGCGGTCACCGTCATGCTGCCGTCCATGCACACGATCTCACCGGTAGTCGACGCCTACCGCACCTGTGAACTGCTGACCGTCGGCCGCGACGGCACTCCGGTCGCCTGGCCCACCGTCAGCCTCCGCCGCCCGGACGGCACCGTGCTGATCAGCACCTCGATCGGCCTGCCGCAGAAGGCCTTCAACGTCCGCCGCGACCCGCGGGTCGCCCTGCTCTTCTCCGACCCGACCGGCAGCGGCCTCGAGGCGCCCGACCAGGTGCTCGTCCAGGGCACCGCCACCTGTCCCGACGAGATCGTCACCGAACCCGGACCGTGGAGCGACCTGTGGCTGCGCATCCGCGAACGCCAGCCGTCCTCCGGCTACCACCGGCTGCCCGGTGTCCGCGGCCTGATGGACTGGTACTACATGCGTCTCCTGATCACGGTGACCCCCGGGACGGTGACGACGCTCCCGGCGTGGCAGGGACCGGCCCTGCCGGCTCCGCCCGTCGCCGCGGGCGACCGGACTCCCTTCGCGTCGGCGGCGCGGCGCCTGCCGGGCTTCCGGTCCGCGGTCCTCTGCGCGTACGACGACACCGGCCGTCCGACGATGCGCCGCGTGCGTCCCTCGGCGGACGCCGGCTCGTTCACGGTCGACGCCGGCACCGGCGTGCGGCCGGGCCGGGCGAGCCTGCTGTTCCACAGTCACGACGACAACCTGGCCGCCCTGCGCGCGTTCGTGGTCTCCGGCGACCTCACCCCGGACGGCCACCGGTGGCGCCTGACGCCGACCCGCTACGTCTCCACCGCCGACCGGATGGGCCCGGTCGCGATGACCCGCACGATCCGCCGGTTGCGCGCCACGGCGGCCCGCTACCTGGACCGCCGTGGCCTGGACCGCCCGTCGGTGCCGTGGAACGCGTACGCCGCGCTCGAACGCACGGGCCGCTGAACCCACGGAGCCGGTCGCTGCCGGTCGGCGCTCATCTCATGCCGACGGCAGGGGTGCCTCGCGGTTGGTCATGGCGTCCTGGGCCTCCGGGTAGCGGGCTCCGACGATCTGGATCCGGTCGGCCGCGGCGCGCAGCTCGGCCAGTTGGTCGGCGGTGAGCTCCACATCGGCGGCGGCGGTGTTCTCCTCCAGCCGCCCGACGCTCTTGGTGCCGGGGATGGGCACGATCCAGGGCCGCTGGTCGAGCAGCCAGGCCAGCGCGAGCTGGGCCGGGGTGGCACCCGCGTCGGCGGCGATCGTGTTGAGGACCTCGACGAGCGCGAGGTTCGCGGTGAGCGCTTCGCCCTGGAAGCGGGGCGTGTTCCCGCGGAAGTCACCGTCGGCGAACGTGGTCGTGGTGTCGATCGTGCCGGTGAGGAAACCCTTGCCCAGCGGGCTGTACGGAACCAGGCCGATCCCGAGGTCGGCCAGCACCGGGATGGTGTCCTGTTCGCGGTCGCGCCACCACATCGAGTACTCGCTCTGCACCGCCGCGACCGGCTGCACCGCGTGGGCGCGGCGGATGGTGTCGGCGGCGGCCTCGGACAAGCCGAAGTGCAGCACCTTGCCGGCGTCGATGAGCTCGGTGACGGTGCCGGCGACGTCCTCGATCGGCACCTCGGGGTCGACCCGGTGCTGGTAGTAGAGGTCGATGTGGTCGGTGCGCAGCCGGCGCAGCGAGCCTTCGACCGCCCGGCGGATGCTCTCGGGCCGGCTGCACAGCCCGCCGGGTTCGACGCCGTTCTCGGCGAACGCGAACCCGAACTTGGTGGCGATCGTCACCTGGTCGCGCAGGGGCTCCAGGGCCTCGCCGACGATGTCCTCGTTGGTGAACGGGCCGTAGACCTCGGCGGTGTCGAAGAACGTGACGCCGAGGTCGACCGCGCGGCGGATCAGCGCGATGGCGTCCCCACGCGCCGGGCCGCCTTTCGTGCCGTAGGCGCCGGTCAGGCTCATGCAGCCGTAGCCGAGCTCGGAGACGGTCAGGCCGGTGCCGAGGGTTCGCTGCTTCATGGATTTCCTCTCGTGGTGCGGGGAGTGGTCCGCTCGGGTGGGACGGCGGTCCAGCTGGCCAGCAGGCCCAGCGCCTCCTCGGCGGGACCGGCCGGTTCGGTGGTGTAGGCGTTGAGGCGCAGGCCCGGGTCGGCCACCAGTTCCAGCGACTCGTACGCCAGCGTGAGCTCGCCGACCATCGGGTGCCGCAGGCGTTTGACACCGCTGCGGTGCAGGCGCACGTCGTGCCTCGCCCACCAGGTGCGGAACACGTCGCTACGGGTGGACAGCTCGCCGATCAGCTCGGTGAGGGCCTTGTCGTAGGGGTCGCGGCCGGCTTCGGCCCGTAGCAGCGCGACGACCTCGCCGGCCAGGGTGTCCCAGTCGACGTAGAACGCCTGGGCGGCCGGGTCGAGAAACATGAACCGGGCCATGTTCGGCACCCGGGCCGCGGTGTCGAACAACGGCGCGAAGACCGCCCTGCCGAGCGCGTTGGCGCCCAGCACGTCCAACCGGCCGTTGCGCACATACGCCGGGGCCATGCTCATCGCGTCCAACAGCCTCTGCACCCCCGGACGCAGCTGAGCGGCCGGACGGCGCCGGCCACGCGCGGAGGTCGCGTTGGTGTTCGCGGCCCGGGCGAGGTCGAAGAGGTGGACCCGCTCGGCCTCGTCGAGGTGCAGCGCCCGGACCAGGGCCTCCAGGACACTGTCGGAGACGCCGGTGAGGTTGCCGCGTTCGAGCCGGGTGTAGTAGTCCACGCTGACGCCGGCCAGCAGCGCGACCTCCTCCCGCCGCAGCCCGGCCACCCGGCGGTGACCGCCGTAGTCGGGCAGCCCCGCCCGCTCCGGCGTGATCCGGGCACGACGGGTGGTGAGGAAGTCGCGGACCTCGGCGGGATTGTTCACGCCCCCGACGCTACGACCCGCGGAACCGGTCTGGGAGGCTCTGTCATTACCTGGAACCCGCTCTACTCTCGCCGGGTGACAGACGGCGACGACTACCTCAGGCTTCGAACCACCTTCGGCGAAGACGCGGAGCGGTACGACCGGGCCCGGCCCCGGTATCCGGCGCAGATGTTCGACGACCTGGCCGCGGCCGGGGTACGTCCCGGGGCGAGGGTGCTGGAGATCGGCTGCGGCACGGGGCAGGCGACCACCGACCTGGCCGAGCGCGGCCACCGGATCGTGGCCGTCGAGTTGGGCGCCGACATGGCGGCGGTCGCCCGGCGCAACCTGGCGCGGTTCGGGTCCGTTGAAGTCGTGACGGCGGCGTTCGAGGACTGGCCGTTGCCCGACGAACCGTTCGACGTCGTGTTCTCCGCCACGGCGTTCCACTGGATCGATCCGGCCGTGCGTGTGTCGAAGTCCGCCGACGCACTGCGGCCCGGTGGCCTCCTCGCCACGGTGAGGACCGAGCACATCGCGGGTGGCAACCCGGAGTTCTGGGTCGCGGCACAAACCTGCTACGAGCGGTTCGACCCGTCCACTCCACCGGGGCTCCGCCAGCAACCCGCGTCCGCCATACCCGAGGACGACCGGGAGCTGGTCCCGTCAGGCCGGTTCGGGCCGGCGCGGTTCCACCGCTACGAGTGGGACGCGTCCTACACGACCGCGGAGTACCTCGACCTGCTGCTCACGTACTCCGGACACCGGGCACTGCCCGCCGCACAGCGGAGCGGGTTGCTGGACTGCATCGCCGGACTCATCGAGGGGAACGGCGGACGGATCGTCAAGCGGTACCTGACCGAACTGAGGCTGGCTCGGCGCGTGCGGTGAACGAGCCGGCGCGGCGTGCCGACGCCGGTCCCCAACCGGGTCTCCCGGATACGACAAGCCTGGCGATCACTCACACAGCGTGATCAAGAGTTTTTCCAGAGCCGGGTCGTAGCGTGCCCGCAGAAGGCGGAGATCAGCGCCCATCGGCGGGCTCCCATCGAGACGGGTTGGGTATGAGTATCGACTCCAGTTCACATTCCGCGGCGGTCGGCGCGTCGACGGTCCGCACGGCGGTTCGGGTCAACGGTCGCGCGCACGTGGTCGACGGTGATCCGCGGCTGACGCTGCTCGACGCCCTTCGGGACGTCATCGGGCTGACCGGGACGAAGAAGGGGTGCGACCAGGGTGCCTGCGGCGCGTGCACGGTGCTGGTGGACGGGCGCCGGGTCCTTTCGTGCCTGACGCTGGCCGCGCAGTGCGACGGCAGGCAGGTCACCACCGTCGAGGGGCTGGCCGGCGACGATCTGCACCCGGTGCAGTCGGCGTTCGTCCGGCACGACGCGTTCCAGTGCGGGTTCTGCACGTCCGGTCAGATCATGTCCGCGGTGGCGTTGCTGGAGGAGGGCCGGGCCGGCTCGGACGCCGAGATCCGGGAGTTCATGAGCGGCAACCTCTGCCGATGCGGGGCGTATCCGAACATCGTCGCGGCGATCCGCGAGGTCGCGGGCGGTCGGGGCGGCAATGCGCCAGTTTGACTACGTCCGTGCCACGGCGATCGACGAGGCCATCGAACTCGTCGCCGGTGACCCGGGCGCGGCATACCTCGCCGGTGGCACCACACTGCTGGACCTCATGAAGGACGGCGTCCTGTCCCCGCGGCGGATCGTCGACGTCACCCGGCTGCCCCTGCGGGGCATCGACCACGCGGGCGGCACCGTCACCGTGGGCGCGTTGACCACGATGGAGGAGCTGGCCGCCGAGCCGACCCTCGCCGACCGGGTGCCGGTGCTGCGTCAGGCGCTCCTGGCCGGTGCGTCGACGCAGTTGCGCAACATGGCGACCATCGGTGGCAACCTGCTGCAACGCGCCCGGTGCCGTTACTTCCGCGACCCGACGGTGGGCGCGTGCAACAAACGCATACCCGGCTCGGGCTGCGCCGCCGTCGACCGGTCAGCCCGGATGCACGCGGTCCTCGGCGCCGACAGGACCTGCATCGCCGTGCACGCCTCGGATCTGGCCGTCGCACTCGTCGCTCTCGATGCCGTCGTCCGGATCCACGGGCCGGCGGGCACGCGTCGGGTGCCCCTGAACCGGTTCTACCGCCTCCCGGGTGGCTCGCCGCAGCGGGAGAACGTTCTGGAGCACGGCGAGCTCATCACCGCGGTCGACATCCCGTTGCCTGCGCGCCCCACCGCCTCCGGGTACCTGAAGATCCGCGACCGCGCGTCCTACGAGTTCGCGCTGGTGTCAGTGGCGGCGGAGCTGGACCTCCGCGACGGCATCATCCACGACGCCCGGCTGGCGTTGGGCGGCGTCGGCACCGTCCCGTGGCGCGCCACCGGGGCCGAGCGCATTCTCCGCGGCGGGCGCCCCGGCCGCGAACTGTTCCGGGACGCCGCGACGGCCTCACTGCAGAACACCTTCACCGTGCCGGGTACCGCGTTCAAGGTCGAACTGGCCCGGCGCGCGATCGAACGCGCGCTCGACGACGTGTCGGGAGGAACATCATGACGGCCGGGTCACGCGTCATCGGGCTGGGCCTCGACCGGGTGGACGGACCGGCGAAGGTGACCGGCGCGGCCGTGTACACAATGGACGTCACCGCCGCCGGCCTCCTGCATGCGTCCCTCGTCCGCAGTACGTTCGCCGTCGGCTCCATCACGTCGCTGGACACGGCGGAGGCGGCGGCCGCGCCGGGCGTCGTCGCGGTCTTCACCCACGAGAACGCGCCGCGCATGAAGCGCCCGGCCTGGAACCTGCTGACCCCGCCGCCGCCGGTTCCGCTGCGCGACAGTTCCGTTCACCACTACGGGCAGTACATCGCCATGGTCGTCGCCGAGACGCACGAGCAGGCGACAGCCGCGGCGGACCTGGTCCGGGTCGGGTACCGGGCAGCCGGTCCCGCCGCCCTGAGCCTGGAGACCCCGGGGGCCAAGGGCCGGGGGAACCCGTACTTCCTCGACGCCAAGCGCGGCGACGTCGAGTCCGCGTTGGCGGCCGCCGACGTCACCGTCGACGCCACGTTCGTCACCAGCGCGAACGCCCACAACCCGCTCGGACTCTTCAGTACGGTTGCCCATTGGGACGGTGGACGTCTCACCGTCCACGACTCGACGCAGAACCCGTTCCTGATCCGGGACAGCCTGGCCAAGGTCTTCTCGATGTCCAAGGACCGGGTCCAGGTGCTGACGCCGTACGTCGGCGGTGCCTTCGGCGCCGGCCTTCGCCTGTGGCAGCACGTGATCCTCACCGCGATGGCGGCCCGCGAGGTGGGACGACCGGTCAAGACGGTGCTGACCCGTCCGCAGATGTTCACGGGGGTCGGGCACCGCCCGGAGACGATCCAACGGATGCGCGTGGGCGCGCGCCGCGATGGCACCATCACCGCGATCGACCACGAGGCGACCTCGCCGGCCGCCAAGGTCGCCAACGTGCTGTATCCCGTCACCCTCTCCACCCCCGCCACCTACCGGTGCGACAACGTCCGTGGCCGCGACCGTCAGGTGCGGCTGGACATCCCGTCCCCGGCGCACATGCGCGGACCGGGCGAGGCGGAGGGCAACTTCGCGCTGGAGACCGCCCTCGACGAGGTCGCCTACGCCCTCGGCATCGACCCGGTCGACCTTCGGTTACGCAACTACGCCGACGTCCATCCGCAGACCGGGCTCGCGTGGTCGAGCAAGGCACTCGACGAGTGCTACCGGCAGGGGGCGGAGCGCTTCGGGTGGGCCGCGCGGACCCCACAGCCGCGGTCGATGCGCGACGGCCGGTGGCTCGTCGGCTACGGAATGGCCGGCGTGACCTACGGCCACTACCAGGCGAAGTGTCAGGCGTCGGTGACCGTGCGACGGGACGGGACCGCGCTCGTCCGCAGCGGCGCCACCGACATCGGCCAGGGCACGTACACCGTCATCACCCAGGTGGCGGCGGAGGGCCTGGGACTGGATCCGGCCGATGTCACGTTCGAGCTCGGTGACACCGACCTGCCCCGCGCCCCGCAGGCCGGCGGATCCGGCCTGGCGACCGCGCTCAGCAACGCCGTGCACGACGCCACCCTCAACGCCGTCGAGCGCCTGCTCTCCCTGGCGGGCGCGGACCGCTCATCGCCCCTGTACGGCTGCTCGGCGGGCGACGTCGTCGTGGGCGGGGGCCACCTCCGCCATCGGGAGGACGTCTCGCGGAGCGAGTCGTTCGCCGCGATCCTCGCCCGCGCCGGTCGCCCCGACCTCACCGCCGCGGGCAGCAGCGCGCCGTCGCGGGCGGAGAACGGCGTGCTGCTCGGATCCGCGGCGGTGTCCCGCTTCGGGCGGGCCGGCCGCAGGCTCGTGGAGGCCACGCGTGCCGTCGCACCCGCCGGCGCGTTCGCCGCCCACTTCGTCGAGGTCCGGGTGGACCCTCTACTCGGCCGGCTCCGGGTGGCGCGGGTGGTGTCCGCGGTCGACGCCGGGCAGGTTCTCAACGAGAAGCTGGCGCGGAGCCAGATCATCGGCGGTGTCGTCGGTGGCATCGGGCAGGCGTTGTTCGAGGAGATCACGGTCGACGAGGGATCCGGCCGGGTCTCCAACGCGACGTTCGCCGACTACCTGGTACCGGTGAATGCCGACGTTCCCGACCTGGACGTCATCTTCGTCGGAGGGCCGGACGCGACGAACGCCGTGGGGGTCAAGGGCATCGGTGAGATCGGGCTCGTCGGGGTGGCCGCCGCCGTCGGCAACGCGGTCCACCACGCGACCGGCAGACGCCTGCGGTCGCTGCCGATCACCATCGAGGAGCTGATGGACTGACCGTCAGGGTTGGCCGAGCTCCTCCAGGAAGGCCTCGGCCCGGCGGGCGAACAGGTGGGCACCACGTTCCTGGGACAGCCGTCGGGCCTTGTCGGCCGCCGACCGCACGACGGAGACGGGTTCCCCGCGGGCCCGGTCCAACCGCGCGCGCAGCAGGAGCAGCAGCCCTTCCGCGTAGCGCTGCCCGTAGGCCTCGACGAGGGAGTCGGCCCGGTCCAGGGCGGCGGCGGCATCGTCGAGCCGCCCGCTCGCCATCCAGATGTCACCGAGCACTCCGAACCAGGTGGCCACACACGAGCGCGGCGGGTCGAGGAGGTTCGCCGCGATGATCTCCTCGGCCTCCGCTCCGGCGCGGGCCGGGTCACCACCGGTCAGGCCGACCGCCCAGCACCGGGCCAGCCTCTGATAGGTACCGAGAAACACGAACGAGAACTCCGGGTCCATCGCGATCCCGATGTCGGCCGCCCTCGACGCGGCCGCCGGATCGCCGACGAACGTCGCGATCCGGGCCGCGAAGGTGGCCCACATCGCAACCGCGTACGCGTCGTCGCCGGCCGCGGCCCGGAGCGCGTCGAGCAGCGCCTGGGCCTCCTCGACCTCACCGTGCAACGCCACGGTCTCCGCGAGCATGCCGGTCATCAGCAGCTGCAGGTCGTGCCGGACCGGATCGTCCTCACGCGGGGCGAGGTCGAGGACCAGCTCCCTGGTCCCGGTCAGGTACCGGTACGCCTCCCCGATGTTGCCGATGCACCACTGGTGGATCCCCCACGCCTGCCGACCGGACGCGACCACGAACGGGTCACCGGAGCCGGCACTCTGCTCCAGCAGCAGCCGGGCCAGCGGTCCGCTGCGGTGCAGTTCCAGAGCCTGGGCGTGGGCGGCCCACCGGGTGTAGAGGAAACCCCAGGCCTCCGCGTCCCGGCTGAAGCCCCGCGCCAGCTCCTCAGCGCGCTCCATCAGGTCGAGAGACGTGAAACCGTACATCGACCGCATCCCGATGACGGCGGTGAGCTGGGTCAGGGCGGTCAGCTCGAGGTCGGTTCGCCCCGCCGCCCGGGCCACCTGTGCCGACAGCCGTAGCTGCCGCTCGGCTGCCTCGAGCGCCGACCGGCCGGCCGCCCGCCGCCCGGCCCTGAGGAGCGCGGTGGCCGTCCGTGCCGGATCGGCGAGCCGACCCGCCGCCCACAGGTGGTAGGCGATGCTCTCGGCGGCGGTGTCGTGATTCTGGGCGGTCGCCTCGAGCGCGTTTGCGATGCGCAGGTGCAGCGGACCGGCCACGGATGCCGGTGTCGTCTCGACCACCGCCTCGCGCACCAGGTCGTGTGCGAACCGCAGCGACGACGGGTGCGCCGGCGACGCCTCCAGGATGCCGGCGCCCTCCACCGGCTGCAGGCGCCCGAGGCAGCCGGAGACATCGAGGCGGGACGAGGAGGCCAGGAGGTCGAGGCCGACGTCGCGGCCGATGAGCGCTGCCGTACGGAGCAGGTCGCGGGTCTCGTCGTCGAGGCCGGCGAGGCGGTCCATCACGATGTCCCGGACGGTGACCGGCACCGCGGCCCGGGCCACGGCCTGCTCGGTCAGCACTGTGCCCTCCGCGAGCAGACGCGCCAGCTCCCGGACGAAGAGAGGGTTGCCGCCGGTTCGCCGGTGGATCAGGCGGGCCGTGGCGGCGTCGGGCTTCTGCCCGGCCTTCCCGGCGACGAGCTCGGTCACCTCGGCGGGTCCGAGCGGGCCGAGGTGAATCCGGAGCTGGCCGTGCACTCTGCTGGCCGAGGCCAGCATCCGGGACAGGTCGGGTCCGGGGGCGGGTGCGCGGTCGCGCAGGGCTCCGATGACCGCCGTGCGTCGGGGCAGACGGTGCGCCAGATGGCTGAACAGGTGCAGTGACGCGACGTCGGCCCACTGCAGGTCGTCGACGACCAGCACGAGCGGCTGCCGGGTGGAGGTCTCGCCGACCAGGGCGACCACCCTTTCGAACAGGCGGAACTGGAGGCTGTTACCCGGTAGCAGCGGCGCGGGCGCCGTCCCGTCGTCGCGCTGTTCGACGAGGCGGCCCAGTTCACCGGTCAGCCACCGCCGGCGCCCGTCGGCCCGCAGGGTGCCGAGGATCTCGCCGACCGCCTGCTCCCATGGCCACATCGGCGGAGTTCCGTCACCGTCCATGCAGGAGGCCCAGACGACGAACGCGCCCCGCTGCTCCGCCCACAGTGCCGTCTCCTGCAGCAGCCGGGTCTTGCCGACGCCGGGTTCGCCCTCGACCAGGCCGAGCGCACCGCCCCCGTCGAGCGCGGACCCCACGGTCTGCCGCAGCAGCCCGAGCTCGGCGGTCCGGCCGACGAGATCGTCGGCCGGTCGCGCAACGGCTGACCGGCCGTCGGCATCGTGCTGGCCGTCGCCGGCAGTGGCGGGCCGCTCGAGCGCCCGCCGATGGGCGGCCAGCAAGGTGGGCCCGGCATCGACACCGAGCTCGTCGGCGAGGTGGACGCGTACCTTGCCGAAGACGTCGAGGGCCTCGGCCTGCCGGCCGGCCGCGCTGAGAGTGGTGACCAGGGCGGCCTGGACGGGTTCGTTGAGAGGTGCCAGGGCGGCGGCCAGGCGCAGAGCGGGCAGGGCGCGGTCCGGTCCGACGCGTGCGGACGCGAGGCCGGCGGTCGCGGTACACGCGGCGAAGAACTCCTCGTCGAGCGCCGAGAAGATCGGCGCCACCCCCGCGTTCGCGGCCGGGCCGTCGCCGGCCCGGCCGTGCCACAGGCCGATCGCCTCGACGTACCGGTCGAAGGCCGTCTCGTCGTCGTCGCGGGCCCGCGCGTGCCGTGCGGCGCCGACGAGCGCCCGGAACCTCAGCAGGTCCAGTTCGTCGTCGCCCGCGGTGAACAGGTAGGAGTTGCCCCGGCGGTCGATGAACGACCCGGGCTCGCGTGGCGGAAGGCCGGGTTCGAGCAGACGGCGAAGCGCACCGATGTACTTGTGGATCACGTTGAGCGCGCTGGTCGGCGCGTCGCCGTCCCAGATGAGGTCGGTCAGCTCGGCGGTACTGACCGGCCGGCCCACCCGGGCCAGGAGCAGGGCGAGCAGGAGGGCCTGCTGGCGGGGACCGGTGTCGACCTCCGCGCCGTCGCGCCAGACCCGCAGCGGGCCAAGGATCTCCAGCCGTAACGACCGGCCGCGCCGCGACATCGGACGGGTCGGATCCGGCACCTGTCCGCCTCCATCACGACGTCACCCTTTGTACGGTCGTCAAGGATACGTCCGCCGCGACCCGCACGTCGTGGCGCAGCGCGCACGAACAGTCACTGTCTCGGGTGGCCGGTCGTGGAGGCCGCTCCACCCTCGCCCGGCGAACCGATCTGCCTGCGCCCCGCCCCCAGGGAGTACGTGGCCCGTTGTGCGACGACGCCAGGGCCCGCGGCGTGCGTCACGGTCCGCCTCAGCGCGCCGCCGCTGTCAGCGGGGCCATGCCGTCGCTATACCGCCGCACAACCGCCGGTCGCTAGCGTCAGCCGGAGCCGACCGACCCCCGGTCGTGACGCGGAACGACGAGGAGGGGACGATGAGCGGCGGCCATGAGCACGACCGTGACACGTTGCCGGAATCAACCGACACCCTTGCCCTGCTGCGGGAGGCCGGGCACCCCGTCGATCTGCTCAGCAAGGGACAACAGCAGGTGTTCGCCTCGCTCACCCGTGGCGAGGTGGAGTTGTTGAACTCCATCAAGCGCCGGCTGGACGCGGTGCCCGACGAGGTCGAGGCACACGATGTCAAAGTGCTGTGAGCCACCGGGGACCCACCTGCCGGTGGCATCCGACAACGTCGTAGCCAGCTGACGGCCATGAACGCGCGGACCGCTCGTCCTGCCCGTCGCAACGTCGTCGTGCTCTTCATCGATCTGGTCGGGTCGACCGAGCTGGCAGAGCGGTTGGATCCGGAACTGCTACGGCAGGTGCTCGACCGCTACTACAGCGCCTGTGCGGCCGGCGTACTGGAACACGGCGGCGTCGTGGAGAAGTACATCGGTGACGCGATAATGGCCGTGTTCGGCGTTCCGACCAGTCACGAAGACGATGCGCTGAGAGCGATCCGGGCCGCTCACCATGCGTTGTCCGCGGTGCGCGCCCTCGGCATCGAGATCGCTCCCACCCACGGGATCCGGCTCGACGCGCATTGTGGAATCGCCTCGGGTGAGGCGATGGTCGTCGACATGCCGGAGTCGGGGTTGCGCGTCATCGGCGACACCGTGAACACCGCCGCCCGGCTACAGGGCGCGGCGACGAGCGGTGAGATTCTTCTGGGAGAGGACGCCGTACGCCTGGCCCGCACCTATGTCCGCGTCGAGGAGGTGCCGCCGCTCAGCCTCAAGGGCAAGGCCAGGCCGGTACGGGCATGGCGGTTGCTCTCGCTGGAGGCGACGCCGCAGCGGCAGGACGACGACCTGCCCCTGATCGGCCGCTCCGACGAGCTGATGCAGTTGACGCAGGCGTACCGGCGGGTGGTCCGGAACCGGCAGTGTTGCCTCGTCACGATCCTCGGCGCGCCGGGGATCGGTAAGTCCCGGCTGGTCCGGGAGTTCCTGCGCACCCTGCCGGAGGACGTCACAACCCTTGTCGGGCAATGCCCGTCGTACGGCAGCGGCGCGACGTTCCGTCCGATCGCGGAGGCGATCCACTCACTCCCTGACGCGTGGACCGGTGTGGCTCCGCTGCTCGACGCCATGAACGTGCGGGCACTGCGGGGACTCACGACGCCCGAGGACGGCCCGTTCACGGAGCTCAGTGTCGAGGAGACCGCACGCTCGATCCGTTCGCTCATCGAGGTTCTGGGCCAGCGGAGGCCGACCGTGGTGGTTGTGGACAACCTGCACTGGGCGGAGCCGACGCTGCTCGAACTGATCGAGGAGCTGGCGGGTTGGCTCGCTGACGTGTCGGTGCTTCTCATCTGCGTCGCCCGCCCGGAGCTTCTCGACATCCGACCGAACTGGGGCGGTGGGATGTCGTGTGCGCTGACGGTGGAGATCCCCCAGCTGGGTGAGGCGCAGATGACCCGACTCGTCGACGCGCTGGCAGCGAATCGATGGGCCGGTGCCGACGTCGTGGCCCAGAGCGCTGATCCGACGTTTCTGTCGGTGGTGCGCAACTCCGACGGCAACCCGCTGTTCGCGGAGCTGATGTTCGAGGTCCTGGTCGAGGAGGGTACGGACGCTCCTCCACCGCCCACGATCCAGGCGCTGCTCGCGGCGCGCCTGGATCGGCTCAGCGACGGAGAACGCGAAGTGTTGGAACGGGCCGCGACCATCGGAACGACCTTCACGACGGAGGAGCTCGGCGTGCTCTGGGAGGGGGAGGACGTCGACAACCTCGTCGTCGACGCGCCGTTGCGTCGGCTGCTGCGTCAGCGACTCATTCGACGCGGCACGTATCCGACCTCGTTCCAGTTCGCTCAGACACTGGCCCGCGAGACCGTCTACACGATGACGCGCAAGGAGCTGCGCGGCGCGTGGCATCTCAAGCTGGCGGACTGGCTCTCCGAGCGGGCGCACACCGGTCCGCCCGAATCGGACGAGGCCGAGATCGGGCGGCCACGGTACGGCGAGATCGCCAACCATCTGGAGGCCGCCTGCCGGATCAGGCGTGAGATCCACCCGGACGATCCCACGCTTCCCGCGCTGGCCGTCCGTGCCGCGCGCACGCTCATGTCCGACGGCGAGCAGGCTCTGTACCGCAAGGACCTCCCGGCCGCGATCGCGTTGCTGGAGCGCGGGCGTGAGCTGTTGCCGCGGGGCGACTCGGGACATCGGCGGCTGGCGCTGCACATCTGTGACGCCGCATTCGCCCACAACGAGCGCGACCGCGCGTACGCCGCCCTCGACGTCGCCGAGGAGGCGTCGCCGGAGGATCCGCGGTGCGGCCTCACCTGCGCCGTCCAGCGTGAGATCCTGGCGATCAAGTTCGGTGTCCACCAACCGGAACTGGCCCCGCTCCGCGATGCGCTGTCCGAGTATCCGGACGACGACCTCAGCTGGGCGCGGTTCCATCAGCTCGACGCGCTGATCCTGGTCGCCCAGGACCAGTTCGGAGCGGCGACGACCGCGCTGAACGACGCGCTGTCGCGTTCCCGCTCGTTGGAGGACCGGTACGAAGAGGACCGGCTGCTCGGCGCGCTCTGTGAGCTGGCGCAGTGGTCGCCGGTGCCGGTCCGGGAGGGCCTCGACCTGTGTGCCACCCTGTCGACCCGCTTCGCCGGAGACCGGGTGATCGTCGTGCCGGTTCTGGTGACGCGCGCCCGGCTGCTGGCTCTCACCGGCGATGTTCCGGGCGCCCACGACGTGCTCGACACCGCCGAGCGGTACGCGGGTGAGTTGCGGCTCGATCTCGCGTTGATCGCTGTCACCCAGGTGAGGGGGCTCGTGGAGTCGCTCGCCGGTCAGCACGCGGCGGCGGCGACGCTGTTCACCCGCGCCGCCGTGATGTCGCGCTCGGCGGGGCAGCCGGCACCGGCCTGGACGCTGCAGTGTTACGCGATCCGCGAGTTGTTGCGGCACGGCGACGTCAGGGCGGTGGAAGACGGGTTGGCCTGGCTGGAGGTCGGTCGGCGGCCGCAACTTCGTGGCGAACTGCTCGTCGCCTGTCTCCGGGCTCTCATCATGTCGGCCGGTGAGAACCATCCGGAGGCCGTCGCCCTCGCCGCCTGGGCGGCGGAGCGGATCAGAAGCACCGATGATCCCTGCCTGCGGGGCGACGTGCTGATGGACATCGCCACCGTGTACCGGGCCGCCGGGCGGGCCGCCGGCGCCGTCGACGCCGCCGCCGAGGCGGAGCGGTGTTACACCGCGAAAGGAGCCGACCTGCTCGCCGGGCGCGCCCGCGACAGGCTCGCCACCTTCGGGGAGACGGACCGGTGACCGAACCACCGTGGCGCCGGGATCGACGCCGGCACTTTCCAGGAGTGCCGGCCTGGGGCCTGAACACCACCCACGAGAAGCCCGAGCGCGTGGAGTTCGCCCCGCTCACCATCGAGCGGGAGTGGGCGTGGGGCGGCTCCGACGGTTCGGGTGTGCGCGTCTGCGTGGTCGATACCGGCGTGGACGGCACCCATCCCCTGGTCGGCAAGCTCGACCGGTCGCTGGTCGTCGCCACGTCCCGTGACGGCGAGCAGACGCTTGTCGACTGCGAAGCGGCCGACCCGGCCGGCCACGGAACGGCCTGTGCCAGCGTGATCCGTTCCATCGCACCCGGCGCGGCGATCTCGTCCGTGCGGGTGCTCACCGACGGCAGGACCGGCACCGGAAGCGCGCTGCTCGCCGGCCTCCGGTGGGCGGTGGACGAGGGGTACGACGTCGTCAACCTCAGCCTGTCGACGACGAAGGCGGAGTTCCATATGGTGCTCCGCGAACTGTCCGACCGGGCGTACTTCCGGCGCTCCCTGTTGGTCGCCTCGGCGCACAACATGCCCGTGCTGAGCTTTCCGTGGACCTTCGCCTCCGTCATCTCCGTAGCGAGCCACGACCAACCCGATCCGCTGACCTTCTATTTCAACCCCGCACCGCCCGCGGAGTTCTTCGCGCGGGGGGTCCGGGTTCCGGTCGCATGGCCCGGGGGCAGGCAGATCCGCAGCACGGGGAACAGCTTCGCCGCGCCGCACGTCACGGGAATCTGCGCGCTCATCCTCAGCAAGCATCCATCGATACCTCCGTTCCTGGTGAAGTCGATCCTGTGCTTGACCGCAAGCAACGCCACCACGCCGGACGCAGGAGGCACCCGTGTGGATATTTGACGGACAGGCATTCGACACCGTCGCGATGACCGAGCGCCGGCTTCTGCAGTCCATTGTGGAGGTGGCCCGTCGGGTGTTCGGTGCGGCCGCCGCTTCGATCTTCCTCGTCGACCCCGACACCGGAGAGCTTGTCTTCGAGGCGGTCGCCGGCGAAGGGGAGCATCACCTGCTGGGAACGCGGCTGCCGGCGGGAACCGGCGTAGCCGGCTGGGTCGTGGCGAGCGGGCAGCCGATGATCGTCGATGACGTCTCCGGTCTGACGCAGTTCGCTCATCAGGTGGCGGAGTCCACGGGATACGTGCCGGGAAGCATCATGGCCGCGCCCTTGATGCGGTACGAGGTATGTATCGGTGTTCTCGAGGTCCTGGACCGGACCGCCACCCCGCGAAGCGAGTTGGCCGACGTCGACCTCCTGGCGCTGCTCAGTACACAGGGCGCGTGCGGCGTGGAACTGCTGCTCCGGCTGCGACATGCCACCGGCGCGGACGCCCGGTCCGCCGACGCGCATGTGTTGTTGCGGCGTATCGCCTCCCAGGTACCGAACGGGGCACACACCCACGACACACCGGCGTTGAAGCTGCTCGCCCTGGTCGGCGAAATGATCGGTGGCAGACCGGCGTAGCCGGGAGCGGCGGCCATGGCGGCAATGAACTGTCGCCATACCGCCGCCAAACTGGCTAGCTCTAACGTAAGTGGCAGCCGTCGAACAGGCAGCAACCCCGAAAGGGTTGGCCTGAAGGAGAAGGAGCTGCGAACGGTGTCTGCCAACGACGACGACAACGCCCGATCCGACCTCCCCGAGCCCGTCGACGACACAGCAGAGGCCGAGGTCGTCGCCCACTCCGACGAGGAGACCGAGGAACGCCCGGGCTGCATCCTCCGGTTCGAACAGAGCTGATACACCGCGTAGCCCGGCGCCCGAAGAGAGAGGGATGCGACCGTGACCACGAACGAGGACAAGAACGTACAGCCCGACGACGAGGCAGCCGAGATCGAGGTTGTCGCGCACTCCGGCGAGGAGACCGAGGACCCGCCGAGCTGCTTCGGCATCCACATCGAGAAGTGACAGCGGACCCGACGGAAGAACAGGAGAATTGACAATGACCGTCCACGAGGACAGGAACGCACAGTCCGACCTCCCCGAGCCCGCTGACGACGCGGCCGACGTCGAGGTCATCGCCCACTCCGACGAGGAGACCGAGGACCCGCCGAACTGCTACGGGATCCACATCGAGAAGTGACGTCCAGCGGAGAGCCCGAACAACGGCTGATCCGGCCCCTCCCGGCCCTCCACACGGAGGGCCGGGAGGGTGTGTCCGGGGTGGAGCACGAATGGAGAGTCGGATGACCGCTCGACAACTCGACCGATCCGTACCACGGCCGCGTCTGCTGAAGGGTGCGGACGGCTGGTGGTTCCTGGGCCCGGCCGGGACAGCCAGGTTGAAGGACCACCACGTCACCCCGAGCGGTGAACTACGTCCGTCCGTGGAGAAACACCTCCAGGCGAAGGGTCTCTTCGACACCTGGGCATACCGCGCCTACTCGCTGACCGTTCTGACAAGCACCCACTGCAACCTGGGCTGCGCCTACTGTTTCCAGAACATCGAACGCGATCCGACCGGCGGGAGCCGGCCGCGGCGGATCGGCTATGCGCGGCTCAGCTCCACCACGATCACCTCTGCCCTCGACTTCGCCGGTCGACGGATGGCCGAGGCGCAACTGGAGCAGCTGACGGTCACGCTCATGGGTGGGGAACCGCTTCTCAATCCCGAGGGCTGCCGGGAGCTGCTGTCGCGCGCCTCTGCGTACGGACTGCGGTCGGCCACCATGATCTCCAACTGCGCGCTGCTGACAAAACCGCAGGCGCGGGCGTTGGCAGACGTCGGGCTCGATCTCGTCCAGGTCACCCTCGACGGCGACCGGGACGACCACGACCGGATCCGGGTCAGGCGGTCGGACAGCGGCGGCACGTTCGACACGATCGTCCGGAACATCGCCGCCGCGATGAGAACCACGTCGATCAGGTTCATCATCCGCGTCAACGTGTCGCACCACAATCATGCCGGTATGCCGCTCCTGCTCGACCGGCTGTCAGACGCCCTCGACGCGTCCCGCTGCACGCTCTATTTCGCGTTGGTGGGTGACGTGGGAATCGGCTACAGCAACGGCCTGCTCGCCTCGACAGATGCCGCGGAGGAGTTCACCCGGTGGTACCGGCGGGCCCTGGATCTCGGGTTCGAGATTCCGCGTCCCCGCGCATACGTGCCGTGCCAGTCGTGCTCGTTCGAGGACGGACGCTACGGGGCGGTGGTCAGCGCCGACGGAAGTCTCTCCAGCTGCTGGGACACGGCCGGAAAGCCCGGGTGGGAGGTCGGCTCGCTGGACAACGGATACCTGCCGCCCGAGGAGACGAAGGACAGATGGGTCTCCTGCGACGAGCTGAACGACTACGGGGGTGACCCGTCGGTGTTCCGGAGCTTCCGCGACCGGGTCGACGCATGGATCCTGGACCAGCTCACGGCGGCCGGACAGCTCTAGGGGATTGGCGGAGTCAGTGATGCGTTCGGTGCGTTCCCCGTACCCCGTGGCGGAGCGGGTCACCTGGGCGGAGACCCATCACGGTCAGCGGGTCGCCGATCCCTACCGGTGGCTGGAGGATCCCGACGACGAGCGCACCGCGGCGTGGATGGACGCGCAGGAAAGGCTGTTCCACGACGCGCGCGCGGGATGGCCCGGAACCGACGGCTGGCGCGCCGTCCTGACGGAGCTGTTCCAGGTCACCACGACCTCGCTGCCACAGTGCCGGGGCGCCCGGACGTTCTTCACCCGTCAGGAGGCTGGTGCCGAGCACCCGACGGTACTCGTCTCGGACGGTCGGGTGGACCGCCCGCTGGTGAGCCCGCTGGCGGTGGACCCGAGCGGACGAACGGTGCTGGAAGCCTGGCATCCGTCGGTCGAGGGACATCTGCTCGCGTTCCAACTGTCCACGGGGGGCACCGAAGACTCGATGCTCAGGACGATCGACGTCACCTCCGGGGCCACAGTGGACGGTCCCATCGACCGGGTGCGGCGGTCTCCGGTCGCCTGGCTGCCCGGGGGAGAGGCGTTCTACTACGTGCGTCGGTTGCCGCCCGAACTGCATCCGGGCGAGGAGCGCTACCACCGCCGGGTCTACCTCCACCGGGTGGGATCAGATCCGGCCGACGACGTTCCGATCTTCGGCGAAGGCCGCCACAGGACCGAGTTCTACTGGGCCTCCGTCACCGCGGACGGCCGGTGGTTGACCGTCTCGGCATCCCGTGGCGCCGACACCGCGACCGAACTGTGGATCGCCGACCTGCACACCGGTTCGGCGGAGCAGCCGGACCTGACACCGGTGAAGACCGCGACGCCGGCCCGGACGAGCCTGCGGATCTGTCCGGGCACGTCTCCCGACGATCCGATCTGGCTGCGGACGAACCTGGACGCCCCCCGCGGCCGGGTCGCCGTGTCGACTCCCGGCACCTGCGCCTCGGGGCAGTGGCGGACGTTGATCGCCGAGCGCCCGGACGCGGTGCTCGGAGATGTCGCGGTACTGCTGGGCGAGGCGCTCGAACGCCCGCTCGTCGTCGTCTCGTGGACAAGGCATTCGATCTCGGAGGTCACCGTCCACGATCTGCGGGACGGTCGACGGGTCGCGACGGTGCCGTTGCCCGGACGTGGCAGGGTCGGACGATTCGTGGAGCGCCCCGAGCGGGGACACGAGGTCTGGTTCAGCTACTCGGACTTCGCGACAGCACCGTGCGTGCTCCGGTACGACGCGCGAACCGGCGCCGTCGACCCCCTTCCGGCCGGCTCCGCGACCGACCCGCCACCGGTCCGGATGCGTGAGGTCACGTTCCCGTCCCACGACGGGGTACCGGTCCGGATGTTCATCCTGTCGTCCGCGGGTGTCCCGGACCGGTCACGTCCGACGGTACTGACCGGCTACGGCGGGTTCGGGATCTCGATGGGGCCCACCTACCGCCCGGACGCGCTGGCGTGGATCCGGGCCGGTGGAGTGTGGGCGGTCGCCTGCCTGCGCGGCGGCGGCGAAGAGGGCGAGGAATGGCACCGCGCGGGTATGCGGCTGAACAAGCGGAATGTCTTCCACGACTTCGACGCGGCGACCGAGCACCTGATCTCGCACGGGTGGACCGGTCCGGACCGGCTCGGGATCGTCGGGGAGTCCAACGGAGGGCTCCTGGTCGGCGTGGCCGTCACCCGGCGTCCGGACAGGTACGCGGCGGCCGTGACGATCGCCTCCCTGTTCGACATGCTCGGTTACGAGCGCTCCGGCATGGGACCGAGTTGGCGCGCCGAGTACGGAAGTGTCGACGATCCCGCGGACTTCCGGAACCTCCTTGCCTACTCGCCGTACCACGGGGTCCGGGACGGCGTCGCGTATCCGCCGGTGCTGCTGACGGTCCAGGCGGGGGACACCCGGGTCGACCCGAGCCACTCGCGGAAGATGTGCGCCGCGCTCCAGCACGCCACGAGCGGGACGGAGCGGGTGCTGCTGCGGGTGGAGCGCGGCGTGGGCCACGGTCGCGCGGCGCAGTCGCGGGTGGTCGCGGTGTTCGCCGACACCCTGGCCTTCCTCGCCCACCACCTCGGACTCCCGCCCGCCGGATCGCCATGAGGGTTCTGCTGTGCACGCTGAGCGATCCCGGCTATCTGTACCCGGCGATCGCCGTCGGGCGGGAACTGCGCGGGCGCGGCGGCGAGGTGTCGGTGCTCTGCCGGCCCGGATCGGTACCGGCCGTTCACGAGGCCGGCCTGGCGACGCTTCCGGCGGAAGACTACGGCGGGAAACACGCGTTCTCGGTCGGGTGGTGGTCGGCGAATGGCCACTCGCAGTACGCGGCGGTACTGCGAGCGGCTCGCGAGGTCCGGGCCGATGTTCTGCTCACCTCGGTCCTGTGTCACGGGGCACTTCTTGCGGCGGAGCGGCTCGACCTGCCCATCGTGGTGCTGGGGCTCGCCGCGCATCTGTGGCCGTACCGCTCCGGGGGTGACGGCGAACCGGAGTCCGTCGTCGGTCGGCACTGGCGTCTGCGCGAGACGCTGCGCTTCTACCAGCAGGCGCGGGATCAGGTCGGGCTGGGCCTGCGACGGGACCGCCTGCCGCACCTGCCCCTGATCGGATCCGGCCTGTTGTTGCGGGGCGCACCCCCGCTGGAGTACCCGGGCGCGACCCTGCCGGAGGGTGTGCACCACGTTGGACCCTGCCCCTGGGAGCCTCGGGCCGACCCCGGTGTGATCGAGCGTCTGGCCGCTCGGACGGCGCGGGTGGGCAAGCCGGTGGTCTACGTCCACCTGGGCCGCTCGTTCGGTGCCGAGAGCATGTGGCCGCGCCTGAACGCCATCTTCACCGGAGGCCCGTTCCAGGCGATCGTCGAACGAGCGCGTTCGGGTCCACCGCTGCCCGACGACGGAGCGGATCTCGTCGTCGTGCGGCAGCCGTGGATGGGTCCGTTGATCGACATGTCGGAGGTGGTGCTGTCCTCCGGAACCTCGGCGCCCGTACTGGCGGCGGCCAGCCGTGGCAAGCCGATGGTGGTCGCGCCCGCGGGGTCGGAACAACCACTGCTGGCGGAGGCGTGCCGGCGTGCCGGCATCGCGGTCCGGCTCCACACCGGAACGGGCGGTGCCGCCGGGGCCGACGGCGCCGACGCGCTGACGTGGGCCTGCGGTGACGAAGCGATGAGGTGGCGCGTCCAGTCACTCGCCGCGCAGCTCAACGGCACTGCCAGCGCGGCGGCCGCGGCGGCCTTCGTCATGTCCGCGGCGGGCGACCGGTGTCCGGTCCCGGCTGTTCCGGTAGGCGTTCATGGAGGTTCTGATGAATGAGACACCGCCCCTGCGCCGCAACGTCCGATTCCAGATGCTGTGGATCGGCAGCGCGGTATCGGGCCTGGGATCGAGCCTCACCTGGTTGGCGTTTCCCTTGCTGCTACTGGCCGTGACGGGATCACCCGCCCTGGCCGGCCTGGCGGCCGCCTGCCGGACGGGCGCCAAGATTGTCTCGTCCGTTCCGGCCGGAGTCCTCATCGACCGGCTGGACCGTCGTCGGATCCTGCTCGCGAGCGAGGCGACCCGCTGCGTCGCGATGGCCACGCTCGCCGTGGCGATCGCCGTCGACCGCGTCTGGCTGCCGCACATCATCGCGGTGGCCATCGTCATCGGCGTCGCCGACGCCTTCTTCGGTCCGGCGCACGCAACCGCGGTCCGTGCGGTGGTACCCGCCGCGCAGTTGCCGGCGGCGTACGCGCAGGAGGAGTCACGCGAGCATGCCGCCTCACTGGTCGGTCCGCCGCTGGGTGGGCTCCTGTTCGGGCTCGGGCGGGTCCTTCCGTTCCTGGTGGACGCCGTCACCTACGCCATCTCCGTGCTCACCATCGTGCTGGCGGACGTGCCGCGCCGTCCGGCGGTGCAACAGTCACCGAAGCGGTCCACGGTGCGCGGAGACATCGCGGATGCCGGCAGGTGGCTGTGGCGGCAGCACGGCCTACGCGACGCGCTGTCGTTGTCGCTGTTCGCCAACCTGGTCGCGAGTTCGCTGCTGATTCCCGTCGTCGTGGTCGTCGGTGACCGGGGCGGCGACTCCACCACGACCGGCGTCGTCCTCGCGGGGCTGGGCATCGGCGGGCTGCTCGGCGCCATGCTGTCGGCCAGGATCGGCCGGCTACTGCCGGCCGGGAAGCTGATGCTGGCGGTGGTGACGTTCTTCGCGTTCGCCGTGTGCTCGGTGACCCTGCCGGTCGGTAGGTACTGGCCGGTCGTACCGCTGACACTCGCGATGGTGGCGGTGCCGGCGATCAACGTGGCGCTGCAGGTGATCGTCGCGACGACCGTGCCGGAGGACATGATGGGCCGGCTCGTGGCGCTGCTCGGCGTGGTCAGTATGGGACTCGCGCCGCTCGGACCGGTGCTCGGTGGCAGCCTCGCCGAGTACATCGGCGGGACGCGCGCGCTTCTTCTCCTCGGTGCCGCGCTGGCGGCGGCCTGCGCGCTGGCGGGGCTCAGCCCTGCGCTCCGAGCGCTCGCCGTGCCACCAGCGACGCCGCAAACGCATGAGTCAGCGGCGACAGCGCATAACACGTCGAGTGAGCGGTCACCTCTGCCTGAACGACAGTAGCCATGTTGGACTCGATGGCCCGCTCGATGATCCGCTCGGCCGCCCCGACGTCGCCGCCCAGCACCGCGACGAGGTCCTCCCGGCTGAACTGTGGAGCATCGAGGGCACCCAGCTGCAGCAGGGTGTCCCGGTGGTACTGCGACAGGTCGCCGTACCACTGCTCGTAACGCTGCTTGAACGACACATCTCCCGCGACCAGCTCGTCGAGCGGATCCGTCGTCGAGCCGAGACGGGCCGCGATGTCGGCGAGGGTGACGTGCGGGAGGTCGGCGAACCGTCCGCCGAGCACACGGAGCGCGAGTGGCACCCGGCCGCACCGCCGGAGGATCGCTTCCACGGCGACCGGGTCACTCCGTACCGCCTCGGCGTCGAAGAGCATCGTCAGGAAGCTGATTCCCTCGGGCTCGGACAGCTCCCCGAGGCGGATCCGAACAACCGACTCCAGCCCACTCAGGCGGCTTCTGCTGGTCACCAGGACCCTGCTGCCCGGCGTGCCGGGCAGGAGCGCGCGAACGGCGGCCTCGTCCGGCGCGTCGTCGACGAGAAGGAGGATCCTGCGATCCGCCAGCCACGACCGCCATCGCGACCCGGTGGCGGCGTCCCCCTGGTCCGCGGACACCGGCACACCCGCGGCATCGAGTATCTCCCGCTGCACGTCCGTGGCGCTCCTCGTGGCACGACCACGGCGGAAGGTGGCCATCAGGACGCCGTCCCGGAACGCGGCCGACAGCTGATGTCCGGCATGGACCGCGAGGGTCGTCTTTCCGGTACCCGGCCCACCGGTGATGATCGTGACGGCGGTGTTCTCCCGCACGATCCGTCGTAGCTCCTCGTGGCGTCCGACGAAGTCGGCGATCCCGCGCGGCAGGTTGTTGGCCGGCCACACCGCCGTTTCCCTCCCGGCGGGCGGCCATCCGGCACCTGTCGTCGACGGTCGACCCGTTCCCCGGAGAATCCCCCGGTACAGGTTCGTGAGCGCCTGACTCGGGTCGACGCCGAAGTCGGTGGCCAGCCGCCGGCGAAGGTCGTCGTACTGGGACAGCGCCTCCGACAGGCGGCCGCACTGGACCAGCGCGGTCATCCGGGCACCCACGATGCGTTCCCGGGTCGGATGGTTCATGACCAGATCGTCGAGCCCTCGTAACGCACGCTCCGGTCGGCCGTGCCCGATCTCCAATTCGGCCCAGTCCTCGTACGCCGACAGGTACAGTTCGGTGAGCCCCCGCACGTGCTCCTCGATCATCGGTACGTCCGCGAACTCGACGAGCGGTTGGTCGCGCCACAGCCGGATCGCGCCACCCAGTACGGCGGATGCCTCGACGAGGTCACCCTCGCGGACCGCCCGTCGCCCCGCGCCGGCCATCCTCCGCAGTTCCAGCGCATCGAGTTCCGCTTCGGCGGCACGGAAGCTGTATCCCCAGCCGTCGAAGGTGATCCGATCACCCACCCGTTTGCGGAGTTCCGACAGGTACGCCTGCAGATTCTTCCGTGCCGTGCGCGGCGGTGCCGTGCTCCACAGCGCGTCGATCAGGCGCGGCAACGGTACGGTCCGGTTCGCACGACAGAGCAGCACCGCCAGGAGCAGCCGTTGCTTTGCCGCGCCGATGCGTAACGGAGCGCCATCGATCCGTACTGCGAGAGGGCCGAGTATCGAGCAGTACAACGGATGTGGATCCAAACCCGTCACCGTTCTCCCCGCATGAGTAGGAAATCGACGAGTTCCACCGCGGGTAGCGCCGGTACGCCACCGAGCGCACTCCGGTAGAGCGCGCGCACCATGGCGGCCACCGCATCCGTCACGTTCGACACGCCTGCCCTCACCTCGAACCAGCGCCAGTCGCCGTCCGGGTTCACTTCGAGGAAGCAGGGGCTTCCGCCGGCGATCAGGATGTCGAAGGCGCCGTAGGTCAGCGACCACATCTCCGCGAGCGCCGACACCGCATCGGCAACGGCCGCGGGCGCCGCGGCGGGGGCCACCCGTACCGTCGGCTCGTTCCGCCACGGCGCATCAGGTGATTCCTTGACCACCTCGAACGCGTGGATGTCGCCGTGTACGTAGTAGATCCTCAGCTCCTGCTCGTGTTCGACGTACTCCTGCGCGATGACCGGGAAACCGGGGGAGCCCGACCCGTCGAGGTCACCTCGACGCACGATCTCGGGAAGCGCGTACACGAGGAGGCCCGGCTCGGGCTCGACGACGTGCTGTCCCAACGCCTTGACGACGATCCGTTCGCTCGACAGGCCGGCCGCGGCCGACGCCAGGTCGGTCGTGACGATCGTCCGCGGGGTGCGCAGCCCGACCGTCGACGCATCGGCCAACTGTTCCAGCCGGCCGGGAGCGCCGCCGGGAACGGTGATCGACGCGGACGCGACCACCTCGTGCACCATCGCGCACCATGAGTCGGCGCGGAACGCGGCCGCGGCGGGATCGTCGAGCCGCGGAACTCCACGACCGGTGAAGTGCCGGAGCCACGCGACGACCGGGACGATCCGACGGCCGTTCACCAGGAGTGAGCCGTCGCCAACCCCGGCGGTGACCCGGACGTCCACTATGGACCTCGTGTCCAGGTGGACGCACGGCACGCCGAGTCGGCCAAGCTGTCGCTGGAGCACCTCGAACTCGACGAGACCCGTGCTGTCCGCGAGCACCACGCAGGGCAGAGCCTCGCCGGCATCCGCTACCGACGGCAGGATCCACGGCGGCCGCTCCGCCGGCCGCAGATCGACGCTCGTCGCACCCTGGAGTATCTGATCCACGAGAGGGCGGCGGTCCGGCACGGTCGCGGCGCCGTGCGGTCGTTCCGCTGGACTCATCGCGGTTCCTCCCGTCTCCGCCTGTGGCGGGGACCCGGCCATGACCATCTCTGACCCGGCCGGCGCCGGTTCACCCGTCGGTGCTCGGCGGCGGCACGTACACGCAGGTACCGCAGAACACGTCCCCTGGGTACGGCCCGCTCGTTCCGACGACGCCCGACTCATGCGGCGCGGAGCCCATGGTGGACATGGTCAGTGGCACCGCCGCGAGCAACAGGGCCACCAGCACCGCTGCCACCTTCGCTGCTACCCGCATCCGCGGCCGTCCGTTCACAGGTCCACCTCCTTCGCCATCGCCGCGGGGGACCGCGACGGTTCGACCAGGTACTGCGCACCGATGGCGAGCCCGAGTTGGAAGCGGTTGTCCACGCCCAGGCGGTCCATCAGGTCCCGGACCGTGTTCGACACCGTGCGCCGGCTGATCCGCATGGCCTGGGCCGCGCTTTCGTCGGTATCGCCCTTCGCCAGCAACGTCAGCAGGGTCCGCTCCCGTTCGGTGAGCGATATTCGTGGCACGTGGTGCTCCTGTCGGATGCGGGCCGCGTCCTCCCACTGCCTTTCGAACAAGGCGACCAGCGCGGCGACGACCGCCTCTTCGGTGATTTCCAGGTAGCCATGGTCCAGATCGTCCGGGCTCACCGGTAGCAGGGCCGTACGGCGGTCCATGACGATCAGTTTCACCGGCCGTTCGATCGCCTGCCGGTACTCCGGCCGCGGCTCGTCCGCCTGCCGGCCGTGCTCGACCAACGGATCTTCGGCGTCTGCCGGCAGCGAGCCGAGCACCCGCATGCGTACCCCGCTGTCGAGCAGCGTGCGGTCCATCGGTACCGCCGACCGGGCGGATGCCTCCTCGTACACCTGTTCCGGCTGCATCGCCAGGTGCTCGTACCGGACGGTGCGGATCAGTTCGGCGAGCCGGGCGCGGGTCAGCTGACGGCTGGGCAGGTGTCGCATGCCGTCGCCGAGCCGCACCGGGTCGGGGAGAATGTGGTCGATCCGGTGCGGCCGCTGGCCGAGCCCGGCGCTCCGGTGCCGGCGCTGACGCAACGCGGGTATCACATGATGTGGCGCGACCGGCGTCCAGCGCACCACGCGCCGGCCGTCGCCCGGTCGGTGGTCGACGGCGCCCACCGACATGAGCTCGTCCAGGCCCCGTGCGACCCGGTGCCACGCCATGCCGAGAGTGCGCTCGAGCTGTCGGGCCGTCCACGAGCCGGTCCCGAGCATGCAACGGTAAATGAGATCCGCGTCTGCCGAGAGGCCCCAGGCCGCGAGCGAGGGCGCCAATGGCCCGGGCCGGGAGCCGTCAGCGTGCCGCATCGGTACCTCCGTCACGACGATTATCGAATCAGCGCCGCGCCCCCGACCAGGAGATTGTGACCGTTCCGTGATCTGATGCTGCACAATCGCGCAACCCCGACCCGATGCGAGGACGCCGTCCGTGCGGGATGGAGAGCATCCGTTGCTGTGGGCTGACGGTGCGGTGCTGGCGGATCGTCGTGGGCGACATTGCGTTGCGGGGTGTCGTCGGCAACGACTTCGTCTCGTCGAGGGGAGGGGCGGACGGCGCGCCGTAGCTTCGGAGGGGTGAGGATGCGACGAACGTCGATTGCCGCCCTGCTGTTGGTGACCATGGTCGCCGGCTGTGACGGCGCCGGCGGGCCGACGCGGGCACAACCCTCGCCGTCGGTGTCGCCGTCCGCGACGTTCACGCCACCGCCGGCGGCGGCCGGCTGGACGGTGCGGGCGCACCAGGTGTGGACGAGAGCGGCGCCGGGGGAGCTGGCACTCGCGGCCTCCCCGGCGGGCGTGGTCGTCGCCGGCACATTCGTGCCGTCCGGATCCACCAAGGGAAACTCCGAGCGTGGTGATCCCAGCGCGCACGTCTGGCGGTGCGCCGGGGAACCCTGCCAGCCGGTCTCCGCGGTCGTCGAGCCGAACAGCGTCCTCACCCCCGCCGGAGCCGGGTTCATCTCGGCGGTCGACTCCGGTGGCGGCATCCGGATCACCCGCTGCGCCGACCTCGACTGCCGAAGGGACCCGGCGTCCTACCCGGCCGTCACGACCGGCGAGGACCTGCTCGGCGTCGCCGCCGACGGCGCACATGTCGTGGCGCTCACCAGCGTCGGCGGCGCCAGCCCGCCAACGGTCCAGGTCACGTCCTGCCCGAACGGCGCGTGCGGCGCGGCCCGCCAACCCGTCGCCACCGGTTTCCACGGCTGGTTCCGCCATCTGGTCGCGGTCGCCGTACAGGCCGGCCGGGTGGCGATCGCCACCACGCCCAACCCGGAGAAGGTCACCGAGCCGAAGACCGTCACCGTCCAGATGTGCGCCGACCCCGCCTGCGGCCGGCTGGGTCGCCGGGTCGACGTCACAGGACTGACGCACCCGTACCCGCTGTCGATGCGGATCCTGCCCGACGGACGCCCGGTGGTTCTGGCCGGTCGTGACCTGGTGACGTGCACGGATCCGGCGTGCTCCGGCACCGTGGTCACACCGATCGGGGTGCGAGAGCAGGACGACTTCGTGACCCCCGCTCTGGGCATCGGACCGGCCGGTCTGCCCATCGTGGCCGCGGCGACCGCCGGCACCGTGCGGCTGCACACCTGCACCGACCGGCTGTGCAGGACGACGACCGGGACCCTGGTCAGTACGACCACGCCGAGATCCGCTGAACTCGCTGTCGGTGCGACCGCCGACGGCACCGCCTACGTCGCCTGGCTCTCCCGTGAGGCAATGGCGCTGTTCCGCTGCGCCCGGCTCCCGTGCGGGTGACGCATCCCGCCACGCTCAAGACCCCCTGGTCGTGCCCGGCATTCGCCCGGGAACACCCGGTCGGGCCGGGCCACAGTCCGAGGCCGGCCGGGCGCTGAAGCAGGATGGCGCGGATGTCGTGTGTCGCTTTCGCGCGACTGCCGCTGGTCCCGCACCCGGGCATACTGTCCGGCGGGCGCGCACATCTGTCGATGTGCGCGGGTGCGGGAGGCGGCCGTGGTCACACACATCGAACTGCAGGCGGCGTTCGGCAACGACCCGATCCGGACCATGCCGGGCCGCGTCGCCGAACAGTACGTCAGCCGGCTTCACGACCGCCGGATCCTGACCGAGGTCGGCCTGCCCGAAAGCCTGCTGGAGATCCTGTTCTTCAGCGACCTCGGCACCGGCACGCCGACGACCGTTGGTGACCTCCTGCATGACCCGCGGCTGCCGGGCGACATCGTCATCGCCAACGGTTTGGGCGGGCTGGCCTGCCTCTCCGCCCAGGACGGAACCGTGTACTGGCACAGGCCCGGCGACGAGCGGAGCCTCGGGCTGGTCAACAGCTCACTCGACCACTTCGTCGCATGCCTGCACCGGATCTGGCTGCACCTGCGCGACCTCGACCTTGAGTACGGCGAGTACGACAGGGAATCCCCCGCCGAACTCGGCCGGGAGTTGCGCCGGATCGCCGCCGACGTGCACGACGTCGATCCGCCGTCGTTCGACAGCCCGGTGCGGTACCGGCAGACCGTCGTGTTTCACGCCTTGCGGTACCTCGTTCAGGAGTAATTTCCTGCTCTGTGCGCCAGCTTCCGCCGGCTTTCCCGCTGGGGCGATGAAGGCACCGGTCGTCACCACCGCTCGGCGGGACGTTGTTTCGTTCTACCGCGACCTGGCAATCCTCCCTGTGCGGATCAAGGTTGACGAATGAGGCGGGGGCGATGGAGGACACGGCGAAGCCGCAGGGGAACGGCGAATCGGGCCGCTCGGCATACCGGAAGATCTGGTGGATGCGCTTCGTACTGCCTCCGATCGCGATGATCGCGTGGTGGTACTTCGCGGACAGCGCGGTGTCGGCGTACCACTTCGCGCAGGAGAACGTCGTCGTCTCCGGCGAGATCACCAAGACCGAAACGGGCCGTCGTACGGACTACATGACGCTCAGATTCACCACGTCCGATGGTAGGCAGGTCGAGACGAGGGTGGGGGCGCCGAAGAGCTGCGATATGAGTGGGGCCGGCGACACGATCAAGGTGCGGTACCTACCCTCGGATCCGCGCGTGGCGCAGGACGCCTGTGACTCGGCGCGTAACCGCTTGTCATGGGTGGCGTTCCTGGTGGCGGCCGCGATGTCCGCTCTCAGCGTGCAGGCTTGGCGTCTGTGGCGGCGGCACAGGAGGTCCGGCCAGCTGCCGTCGGAATATCAACTGTGACCCGGAGCGCGATCGGTTCACGTCGCACGCGTGCCGGTCGGGGCATCGATCGGGCTGTACCCCGCGGACCGTGGGACGGTGCGGGCCGGGCTCCAGTCGATGCCGTCGGTGTACAGCCGGGGATCCGGTCGACCGTGACGTAGCCGAGGTCCTCGTGGTTCCACTGCACCGGCACCCCCCGTTGCTGAGTATCGCGGGCTGGTCGCTCCGCGGTATCCGTCCCGGGATCACCGGGCGCGATCAATATGTGCCGTCCACAGCGTCGCGATGATGGCGTCGTCGACGCCGATGGCCGCCGGGAAGCGGTTGGCACCGCGGTCGGTGTTGATGAACCAGGCAGGCATGCCGTCGTCGTCGAGTTCGTGTCGCGGGCGAACCGCGGCCCCGTCGGCCGCACGGTGCAGATCTCTCCGACGCGTTGGGGCAGGTCGTCATCGAGCGCACGGTTCCACGTGCCGTAGTTGAAGACGTCCCACGGCACGTGTTCCGGTACAGGGCAGTAGAGTTCGTCGGCGAGGAACGCTCGCACCACGTCGATCGGTTCGGCCCGTCCCCGAACCGGCCGGGCTTTGAGCCACGCGCCGTCGAAGCTCGGGTACTCGAATCCCATGATCCACAATGCCAACGCGACCCGCTGACCGAGCGTCATCGTTGCGCACCGTCACTGTGCAGACGCACTCATGTGGACACTTCCCTTTCGCCCCGACCCTGCTCGCGCGGGAGCGTCGCCAGGTTGTGCGATAGGAGCGCGACCAGTTCAAGGCGACGGCGGACCCACCACCGCCGTCGGCCCACCCTGACGACCGCCCTCCTACGTGATCGGCGTGATGATGATAATGATGTTGTCGCCTGCCGGAGCTTCACCGGCAGCCGCTGCGGCGGCCGGTCCGACGGTGACGGCCAGTCCCACGGCGGTGGACAGCACCGCACCTACGAACATCCGGATGCTTCTCACCAGATCTCCTTCAAATCGCATCATGCTCTACCGCAAGTGGCGTTCCAGATACGTTCCATCCGCGTAGAGCGGGCCCAGCGGGCGCCGGCCGTCATCGGCGTCGCCGGCAGGTCATGGCCTCAGCACCGTTCATCCTGGTCCAGGACTGCGGTGCTGCCGGGGGCCACCAGGTGCTCGCCGTTCGCCGGTGGGCGCGGAGGTGGTGGTCGTCGCCGGATACGCGGGCACCGTACGGGTCTGGGACCGCGCGTGCCGGCCGGCCCGTGTGCCGGCGTTGCAAGCCCGGCCACCATGCCGTCCATGTCCAGGTGATCGACGACTGCGCCGACCGACTGACGTGGCTCTCGCCGGCTCTACCCACGACCTGACCGCCGCCCGCGAACACGGCATCATCGACGCCCTCACCCCGGCGGGCGTGACGTCTCCGCGTTCGGATCTGGGGTCACTGCGGATCTTCAACGGCGCCAGCTGGGACGAGGTACAGGCACCGCGGCAACGACTGCTTCCGGCTGTGTTGCTGACCCCGCCCGGGCGTCCCGTCAGGGTCGGACGGCTTACCGAAGAGATCTGGAACGGTCGTCCGCCCCGCACCCCCCACGGCCCGATCGGCCTGACCCGCACCTCGGCCAGCGCGGCTGCCGTGGGACACCGACCTCGTGGGTACCCGCGGCCACCCAGCCGTTCACGGCGTAGCGGACTGGGTCAGCCGGTGCCGGATGATGTTGTGCTCCCGGGCTGCTTCCAACGGAAT
>NZ_BOPH01000041.1 GCF_016863655.1 Virgisporangium ochraceum | reverse complement strand
TCGGCGCCCAGCCGGTCGAGCAGCCGCAGCACCGCGCCGAACACCCGCAGCTGCGAGGTCGGCCGGTCGGGCCCGTCGCCGACGAACGCCGACACCAGCCCCGACAGCTCCGCGTACGCGACCTCGCCGGCCTCCCGCAGCGCCTCGTCGCCGTGCTCGCGGACCAGGCGGCGCAACGCGTCGATGAGACCGGCGTACGGCACCTCGCCCGAACCGAGCGAGATGCACGACCCCCACAGCACGTGCCCGAGGTGCGCCCCGGAGACCGCGACGAACTCGCGCAGCAGGCGGCTCTTCCCCACACCCGCCTCGCCACCGACGACCACCGTCGCGGGTCGCCCGCGGGCGGCCTGCGCCAGCCGGTGACCGAGCGCGGCGAGCTCGTCGCGTCGCCCCACGAAGGACCCGTCCGGTACCGCTCCGGCATCCACGGACACGATGCTCATCTACGCTCCTCCGTGCCGCATCCCGGCTCCGGTCACCGGCTCACGCCACTCAGTCCGCCCGCCCCGCCCGGTTGGCCGGACTCCGGCGGACGACGGGTCACGTCGGTCACCGTGTAGGCGAACGAGAAGTCCTGTGCGCGCAGGTGCCCGTTGGCCGGGTGCCGTCCGACGCCGAACCGTTCGTGGTGCAGCAGTGAGGTCCGGTACAGCCCGACCTGGTCGCCGACGGCGCGCGACAGCGTCCGGAAGGCGAGGTTGACCACCATCCCGGCGGCGCCGACCGACGCGGCCACCACCGCCGACTGCGGCGTGGCGACGGTGAGACCGAGCAGCGTCGTCACCGCGTCCTGCAGCTCCACGCCGCTGAGCTCGGCCTTCAGCAGGTCGGCCAGGTCCGGTGCGCCCCTGCGGTCGCGCGAGAGCCACACCGCGAGGTCGAGGTGGTCGACCGCCGGTCCCCGGTACACCAGCAGGTCGTCGAGCGGCAGCCGGTCGCCGTCGCGCACGTTGCCGAACCGCGCGGTCGCGGCGCGGTGCACCGGCTCGGTGCCGCCGCTGCCGGTCACTACGAGCGCGTCCAGCCGCAGGTCGGCGCTGCGCAGCGCGCGGCTGCGGTGCACCACCAGGTCGGTGAGCCGCACGGCGACCGACGCGGGCGCGGGCCCGTCCGCCGACCGCTGCCGCGGCGCCGTGCGCACCGACAGGCTCGGGCGGTCGTCGATGAGGAACTTCGCGTCGTCGGGTGCTGGCGGCAGCGCCGGGCTCAGGTCGAAGGTCATCGACTGGACCGCGTACCGCACGGCCGGCCCCCGCACCCGTCCGAGGTCGCGCGGGCAGCCGGTGGCCAGCTGGGTCAGCGTCTGCTCCAGCGGCGAGCCGTCGGCGGCCTCCCGCTGCACGCCCTCCTGCGCCAGCACGCTGACGTCCTGCGGCGCCGACGTGGCGAGCACGATGATCGTCTCGGGGCGGGGGTCGGTGCCGGCGATCTCCAGCGGCCAGGTCAGCGGGACCCCTTCGAGCAGGAAGTCGAGGTCGTCGCGGCCGATCACGTACTCCTGGCCGGGCGCGAGCTCCACGCCCGACGGGCTCATCGCGGTGATCAGCGTGATCTTCGCCGAGACGCCGATGTCGAGCAGCGACACGTACACCGTCGACGGGCCGTCGTTGCGCACCTTCACGTACACGTGGTCGCCGACGTGCACGCGCCCACCCGTGCGCGGCTGCCCGACCGCCCGGCCGTCGACCACCGTCCCCCACTCCGCCGACACGCGGCTCAGCAGCGCGTACCGGGGGTCGTCGGACAGCCCGCGCAGCGCCTGCGCCCGGGCGATCCGCACCAGGTCCGAAAGCGTGTCCCGGTCGCCGGCCGGGCCGGCGGGGCGCGCGTCGTGCAGCGGGCCGACCCGGTCGTGGATGGTCTGCCGGCCGTCGCCGTCGGTGTGCACGGTGACCACGACGGGGTCGTCGTCGGGGCGTGCCGGCCGCACCAGCGGGCTCGCCTCCAGCAGGCGGCGGATGCCCTCGGTGTGCTCCTCCGGGCCGGTGACCCGGACCGGCAGCGCCGGCGCGGTCAGGAGCGTCGGGTGGGCCCGGGCACCCGCCGGCAGCGCCGTCACCCCGGCGCGCAGCGCGAGCGTGCCGTCGGCGGTGGTCGCGCCGACCCGGTCGACGGTCAGTGTCGCGAGGGGTTCCCGGTCGGTCGGCAGAGCGTCGGCGGGCAGCACCGCGAACTCGTCGCCGACCTGGACGCCGAACAGCCGCGCGCCGGGCAGCGTGGCGCGGCCGGTGACGCTGCTGCCCGGCACCAGCACGGGCAGGCTGGCGTCGGGGTCCACCTCGGTGAGGTCGAACAGCCGGCGCCGGAACGGGCCTTCGGCCTCGGGCCGCTGGTTCGGCGACAGCAGCTGCACCCGGTGCCGGACCCGGGTGAGCAGCGTCGACCAGGTGACCGGCAGGTCGCCTGCCTCGTCCAGGGCCGTGACCAGCGACTCGGTGAGGATCCCGGTGCGGCGCCCGTGCGCGTTGGTGTACTCGTACGCCGACTCGTCGGGGGCGCAGGCGACCACGCGCACCGCGTCGGGGTTGCCGAGCGCGGCCGGCCGGTGGTGCTCGTCGCGGCGGATCCGGGCCACGTGCTCGGTGATGTCGGCGTAGACCGGCCGGTACAGCGACTTCACCCGCAGGTCGGGGTCCTTCGACATCCACGCCGAGTGGCAGCAGTCCAGCACGACGACCACGTTGCGGGTCACGGCGGTCAGCGCCGCGAGCCGGGCCGACAGCTCGAAGGCGGTGATCCCGCGGAAGTCGGACTCGGTCGACTCGTGGAAGTCGAACGGAACGATGAACTGCCACCGCCGCGCGGGCTGGTCGGTGGGCGTGGCCGCCGGCGGGTGCGACAGCCCTCCGTGCCCGCTGTAGTAGACGACCACCGCGTCGCCGGGTGCGGTGTCGCTGATCAGCCGGTCGTACGCCTCGAGGATGCCGGCCCGGGTGGCGTCGTCGGCCTCGCAGCGCACCGTGCCGAACCCGCGCCGCAGCAGCTGCCCGTCGATCGCGTCGACGTCGTTTCCGACCCCCGTCAGCCCGAAGGTCTCTGAACCGATCAACAGGGCTCTCCTGGCCACGACGCCTCCCTCGATCTGAATGTCGGCCTATTTCACCCACAGAACGACGACTCATGGAAGTTCGCACAACTACGTACCGCCCACCTACTGACGGACCGCCCCACCCCCAACACGCCCCACCCGCCCCGACCCCGCCGTGCCGCGCCGCGCCCCGCCGCGCCCCGCCGCGCCCTGCCGCGCCCGCCCGCGCCCGCGCCCGCGCCCGCGCCCGCGCCGATCTTGCACTTGTGGCCCCCGATAAGCCGGACATAGGACGAAATAACGGCGGCCACAACTGCAAGATCGGCGTGGGATAGGGCACGGGCGGCGGGGCAGGAGCGGCACGGCCCGGAGCGGCGCGGAGCGGGGCAGGCCCGGTCAGCGGGGCAGGCCCGGTCAGCGGGGCAGGCCCGTCAGCGCCAGACCGTAGCGGCGACGCGGCGGAAGTTGCCGCCGACGATCCCCTCCACCGCGGCCGGCGGGTAGCCGCGGTCGCGCAGGGCGGTGCCGATCGTGAGGAAGTGTTCGGGCGGCATGAAGTCGATCGGGCCCCAGCGGGTGAACCAGTCGGGGAACAGGTGCGGGTTGTCGCGCAGTTCGCGGTTGAAGTCCTCGTGGTCGAACGGGAAGTCGGTCGACACACCGACGTGGTCGGGACCCACGAGGTCGACGGCGTGGTCGACGTGACGTACGAGGGCGTCGACCGACGCGTCGTTGGGACCGAGGAAGATCCCCACCCCGGTGATACCGACGACCCCACCGGTCGCCGCGCACGCCCTCGCCTGCTCGTCGGTGATGTTGCGGGGATGGTCCCAGACCACGCGCATGCACGAGTGGCTGTAGATGACCGGCGCCGCCGACACCTCGCACAGGTCGAGCCCGGTGCGGATGCTGCAGTGCGACCCGTCGACGACCATGCCCACGGCGTTCATCTCCCGCACCAGGTCGCGGCCGTAGGCGGTGAGCCCCCCGTCGGTGTCGTCGAGGCAGCCGGAGCCGGCGGCGTTGCGGTAGTTGTAGGTCGGCAGCATCGTCCGCACGCCGAGGTCGTAGAACTCCCTGACGCGGCCCGGGTCGCCACCGAGCGGTCCCGAGTCCTCGAGGTCGAAGGCGACCGTGACGGCGGAGTCGCAGGCATCGATGTCGTCGACGGTCGCGGCCAGCCGGAGCCGGTCGTCGGCGGCGATCGCCCCGCGCCACGCGTGCAGCAGCGCGAGCACCTCGGCGGCGCCGTGGGGCGCGTAGCCGACGTTCACCGACACGTGGCAGCCGCCGGGCCGCCGGTAGCGGGCCAGCTCACCGACGTCGGCGCCGGTGGACAACGGAAGGCAGCAGTGCTGTTCCCAGAGCAGGGTCACGCCGCGAAGCGTACGACCCGGTCGTCGCCGGAGCGTTCGTCGCCGCGGCCGTCGGTGTTCGACGTGGTGACCCACAACGAGCCGTCCGGCGCGACCTCGACGGTGCGCAGCCGGCCCAGGTTCTGCAGCTGGGCGGCCGGCTGGCCGGTGCGGCCGTCGCCGGTCAGCGGGACCACCCACAGGCGCTCGCCGCGCAGCGCGGCGACGTAGAGCGTCCCGCCGATGATCGCGGCGCCGGACGGCGAGGACTCCGACGTCTGCCACACGAGGAGCGGTGCGGCGAACCGGCCACCGCCGTCGCCGCTGCCCTCGACCTCGGGCCAGCCGTAGTTGCGGCCCGGTTCGATGCGGTTGACCTCGTCGAAGCGGTTCTGGCCGAACTCGGTGGCGTAGAGGCGCCCCTGCGCGTCCCAGGCGAGGCCCTGCACGTTGCGGTGGCCGAGGCTGTAGACCGGCGAGCCCTCGGTCGGGTTGCCGGGCGCCGGCTTGCCGTCGGGGGTCAGCCGGAGGATCTTGCCGTTGGGGCTCGACGGGTTCTGGCTGAGCGGGCGTTGCTGCGCGTCGCCGGTCCCGACGTAGAGCATTCCGTCGGGGCCGAACGCGATCCGGCCGCCGTTGTGGGTGCCGGCCTTCACGATCCCGGAGAACACCACCTGCGGCGCCGCGCTCTCCCCGAGCCGGAAACGGACGATCCGGTTGTCGCCCGACGCGGTGAAGTAGGCGTACACGTACCGGTCCTGGGCGAAGCCCGGCGACACGGCGATGCCGAGCAGCCCGCCCTCACCCGCGGCGGCGACGCCCGGCACGCGGTATACCTCGCGGGTGGTGCCGCCGGAGATCTGCAGGATGCGGCCGCTGTTCCGCTCGCTCACCAGCGCGTCGCCACCCGGGAGAAAGGCAAGCCCCCAGGGGACGTCGACGCCGGTGGCCATCTGCTGCGGCGCACCCAGGTTGGGGGTGGCCGCCGGGCGGGCGCTGGCGCTGCCGGCCGACGCGGAGGGCGCGGGCGCGGAGGTGGCCGGTGCCGGGGTGGCGGTGGGCGACTCCTCGTCGCCGCACGCGCCGAGCAGCGCGCCGCCCAGCACGGCGACGACCGCGACGACGCTCGGCCGGAGACCCATGCGCTGCCCTCTCGTCGGGTGGGCGGACCCGTCCATGCTTACCTCGCCGGACCCGGGTCCGCCCACTCATAAGCGAGTTATGCCCCCTAAACCCGGATCGGGCTCATAACATGGTTTTGTGCCAACGAGCCATGACTCCTACCTGCAGGCGGCAGAGGGCTTCCTCTTCACCGTGCGCGACGAGATCGACCAGCTCGACCTGCGCCTCGACGACTCGCTCAAGATCGCCGAGGTGTTCGCGCTGGTGAGCATCGCCCGGTCGCTGTCCCGGATGGCTCCTCCGATGCCGGCACCGGTGCCGACCGAGAGCGACCTCGGAGCGGCACCGGCGGTCGCCGTCGGGTCCTGACCCGAGTCGCTTCACGACACCTTCGCGCACATCGGGCCGGCCCACGCCGACCCACCGGGATTGCGCAGTTTTCCGTTGTGGTCGACCGGCAGCGACTGGACGGTCAGCACCCACCGGCCGCCGGCGCTGCCGTACCACGGGAAGAACGTGGTGATGCCGATCGTCCCCTCGTGGATGTGATGGCCCGCGCCGGTGAGCAGCTCACCCTTGGCGCACCCGACCTCGATCGTCGCGTCGGTGGCCATGTCGTCGGGACCGGCGGGCGGCACCGCCATCACCGGCTCGTACGAGCCCCGGTGGAGGCTGTGCGAGGCGCAGAGCGCGTAGCCCTTGAACACGTCCTTGTAGGGTTGGACGGTGGAACCGTCGGCCGGCCACGCGACGATCTTCCAGGAGTCCTCCAGGACGTAGGAGCTGCGAATGTCGACCACGTCGGTCCCGAGGGCGTGGAGGTTGCCGAGGTCCCATCCGCCGCCGGTCACCATGGTCGTCTTCCGCGGACAGTAGATGCGGGTCCCGGCCGCGTCGATACCGACCGGCATGGTGACGATCTCCACGCCGACGCTGCGTGACGCGCACTGGGCGTGGGCCGCGAACAGTACGGGCTCCTCGGACCGGTTGGCCACGACGACCGTCCACGACGTGGTGTTCTGCGGGAAGCTCGCCACCACCGGGAACAGGTTCGACGGGAGTTTGGGCGGAAGCGGCTCGGTGTACCGCGACGCCTGCACGCCGAAGCCGCCGCCGACGACCTCCTCCCCCTTCTGACACTCCGACCTGACAAGGCTGCCCGTGTGTGGTTGGACGATGGCGACCGCCGTCCGGTCGGTGACGGTCAGGGGCGGGTCCGCCGCCCTCGCCGGTCCGGGGCCCACCAGGGCGGCCGCACCGGCGACGACGAGGACACAGAAGACGCGAATCGACATGGCCGGAGGCTAGGCGGACGTCACCCGACCGGACATCGGGTGTTTCCCGTCAGATCATGATGATCCGGCGGCCGACCACCCGGTAGTTGCAGCGGGCGAACGTCGCCGCCATCGGAGCGTTGCCGACGTCGGTGGCATCGCTCATCTTCGGTTCGTCCGCCTCGGTGATGATGTGCAGGCCCTCGGCGACGATGTCGTCGGCGTACCGGTGACCCCGGTGCTCCGGCGCCACCCCGATGTACCAGTGCGTCGCCGCGGCCGCCCGGACCGGCAGCGTGAACCCGGCCGCCGCGCCGTCGGCCGTGTAGGCGATCCGCCACCAGTCCCGGTTGCCGTCGGGTAGCTCCTCCGCGTCCTTGAGCATCCGCTCCACGGTGGTACGGGGGTCCCACCGTTCGAGGTCGCGGCGGGTGTGCGCGTCGAGCGTGTTCTCGTTGACGCGCATCATGACGTCGACCAGTTCGTCGTACCGGTCGGCCGCCGGTTCGAAGCGCAGCCGGGTCGACCGGGGCGGCAGCCCGTCGGCGGGGGTCCAGCGCAGGTTGAGCCGCTCGACGAACCGCACCAGGCCGAACCGTTCGGCCGCGGCGATGCGCCGTTCGGCGTCGCGGCGGGCGTCGGCCCGCTCGTTCCAGTCGGCCGGCAGGAACAGGTGGTAGTCGGGACGGCCGCCCTCCGGCTGCGACGGCACCGAGTAGTCGGGCGGCACCAACGCCGCGTAGGCGGCCCGCATGAGCCCGGCGCCCACCTCGACGCCGTTCTCACCGTGGAAGTCGAAGTAGTCGACGCTCCACGGATGCTGGTGCCCGGGCGGCGCCCAGAACGCGATGCGGGCGACGACCTCGCCGTCGCGCTCGGCGATCCAGAGCCGGTCGGGACGGTAGTCGCCGTCGGCGACGAGTTCCTCGAAGGTCTTCGCCCGGACGCCGACGCCGCTGGCGGGCACGGGGAACGCGGCGAACCGCGGGTACTCGCCCTCATCGGCGAGCGGACGGTAGATGATCTGGGACAACGCGAACTCCTCCTGGAGCTAGCGCGCTTCCCCCACATGGTTCGGCAGGATGGGGAAAGGCGACATCGGGCTGGCGAACATCGGACCCCTCCCTTCTCTCGCGTGCGAAGCGTCCATCCTATCGGGACAGATACGCCTCGCGTAAAACGGGTTTCCGGACCTTCAGCGCGGCGTTGCGGGGCAACTGGTCGACCACCATCACGTCGGTGGGCTTCTTGTACGACGCCAGGCGTTCGCGGCAGTACCCCGCCACCCCATCAGCGGTGACCGTCGCGCCCGGAGCCGGAACGACCGCGGCGACGAGCGTCTCGCCCCAGCGTTCGCTCGGCACCCCGAACACCGCGACCTCGGCGACGCCGGGCATCGTGGCCAGCACCCGCTCGACCTCGGCCGGGTACACGTTCATGCCGCCGGTGACGACCATGTCCTTGAGCCGGTCGGTGATGTAGACGTAGCCGGCGGCGTCGACCCGGCCCACGTCGCCGGTGTGCAGCCAGCCGTCGCGGAGGACCTCGGCCGTCTCCTGTGGACGGTCGTGGTAGCCGGCGAACAGCGTCTCCGAGCTCACCAGCAGCTCGCCGGTCCCGCCCGGTGGCAGGTCGTCGCCGGACGGGGAGACCACCCGTACCGACGCGAGGTGCACGGGCCGGCCCGTGGAGGCGTGGACGTCGTCGGCCGCGCAGTCGGGTCCCCAGTCGCCGGGCACGGTCGCGGTGACCGGCGCGCCCGTCTCGGTCATCCCCCACGTCTCGACGAACCGGTCACCGACGACCGCGACGAGGTCGGCCATCACCTCGGGACGCAGCGCCGACGCGGAGTGCAGCACGCCGGTCAGCGAGGCGAGCACCTCGGGACGGCGCCGCACCTCGGCGGTGAACGCCGGCGCCAGCGGGCTCGGCACGTAGGTGAACTGGGACCGTTCCGCGACCATCCGGTCGACCCACTCGTCGGCGGGCAGCCCGGCCATGAACGACACCTCGCCGCCGAGGAACAGGTGCGGCAGCAGCACTCCCCAGATGCCGGCGACGAACGAGAACGTCCCGGTGAACGCGCACCGGCTCCCGGGTCGCAGTCCATAGTGGACGGGCATGTGCCGCACGATCCGCGCGAGGTTCGCGTACGTGTGCACCACGCCCTTGGGCGTGCCGGTGGTGCCGCTCGTGTACCCGACGATGCCCGGCGTGTCAGCAGGTGTGACAACGGCCGGAAGCGGCGTGGCGGAGTCGAGCAGGCCCGCGAAACCCTTGTCCACCACCAGATCCGCATCGGTGGTCGACGACACGAACAGCGCCGGCCGGGCGTCGTCGAGCACCGCGGCGACCTCCGGCGGCCGCAGCCGGTCGTTGACGTGCACCGCCGTGAAGCCGCCGAGCAGGCAGCCCAGGTAGCATTCCAGGGCCTCGACGCGGTTGTCGAACATCAGCGCCACGCGGTCACCCGGCCGGAGCCCGCGCGCCGCGAGCACGCCCGCGAACCGGGCGGCGTGGTCGAACAGTTCGGCGTAGGTACGGGTCACGGAACCGTGGCGCACGGCCGTGCGGTCCGGCACCCGCGCCGCCACGCGCGCGAGGAACCTCATCGCAGCGCGGCCGCCGCGTGGAGCGTCGCGCTCCCGGCGGGGTCGTCCACAGTGGACGCGGGGACGAGCACCACGTCGTCCACCCCGTGCGCCCGGTACTCCGCGATCCGCTTGGCCGCCACCTCCCCGTCTCCGAGGACCCCGACCGTGGCGACGAGGTCCCCGGAGACGGCCGCGAGCAGCTCGCGGGGGTGGGGCGCGGTGCGGGCGAACGCGACGATGTCGCCAAACCCGGCCCGCGTGAACATGTCGGCGTACCCGGGCGCGGCGAGGTATCCGACGAGCCCGCGGCGCAACTGTTCCACGGCGGCCGGGGTGAACCCGGGTCCGATGGCGGCCGGTGCCCAGACCGCGACGCGCGGCCGCCGGTCGCCCGCCGCGGCGTGCAGTTGCCGGACGAGGTCGCCGGCCGTGGCCGGGTCGACGAGGTTGAGCACCATGCGGTCGGCGTGCCGGGCGGCCGTGCGCACCGCGTGCGGACCGAACGCCGCGACGACCAGGTCGCCGCCGGGTGGGTCGAGCCGCAGCCGGTAGCCGCGTGTGCTCACCACCTCGCCGGCGACGTCGGCCCTCGCTCCGTCGAGGAGCAGGCGGACGGCCCGCGCCGACTCGTCGAGGGCCCGTGCGGCGCGCGCCCGCGACCGGCCGTGCCACCGCTCGACGACCACCGTGCTCGACGTGCCGAGCGCGACGTCGACCGGCCGCCCGGTCAACGCCGCCACCGAGGCCGCGCCCATCGCGATCATCGCCGGGTCCCGTACGGTGACCGCGAGCGGGCCGAGCACCAGCCGGGTCGACGGCAGCAGCGGACCGGCCGCGGTGGCGAGTGCGAACGCGTCGTACGTCGCCATCTCGCCGATCCACAGCGCGTCGAACCCGAGGTCGCCGACGATCCGCGCGGTGTCGAGCGCCTCCGACGCCGGCCGGTCCTGCCAGAGCCCGAGCGAGACCTGGACCGTCATGAATGCACGTGATCCGCCGCGAGACCCATGCCGCGCATCAGCGTGGCCCGGTCGTAGTACTCCAGCCACTCGGTGACGAGCCCGTCCTCGATCCGCAGGATGCCGACGACCGGCACCTCGCCGTGGTGTCCGTCGACGTCGAAGTCGTCGACCCGCTCGACGAAGACCCGGCCGTCGATGACGCCCAGCGCCTTGACGCGCAGCTCGATCCGCTCCAGACCCTGTGTCAGCGCCCGGATCCGTTCGCCGATCGCGTCCCGGCCGACGAGGGGATCCTGCATGACGCTGTGCAGCACCCCGTCGGCGGCGAACAGGCCGATGGCGCGGTCCCAGTCCTGCCGGTTCCACGCGTCGAACATGTCGCGGGCCACGGCGAGGCGTTCGTCGTCGGTCACGCGGTCTCCTTCGCGATGTCGTCGCGCAGCTCGCGCTTGAGGATCTTGCCGACGGGGTTGCGCGGCAACGACTCCCGCACCCGCAGGTACTCTGGCAGCTTGTACGAGGCGATCCGCTTGTCGCGCAGGAAGCCGACCAGGTCGTCCAGCGACACCGACTCGCCGGGACGCGGGACCACCACCGCGCACACCTTCTCGCCGAGCACGTCGTCGGGGTACCCGACGATCGCCACGTCGGCCACCGACGGGTGACCGGCGATGAGCCCTTCCAGCTCCGCCGGCGCGATGTTCATGCCGCCGCGGATCACCAGGTCCTTGGCGCGGTCGACGTACTCGAGGAACTGGTGGTCCGCGCCGGCGATCACGAACACGTCGCCGGTGCGCAGGTAGCCCTGCTCGTCGAACGGGCTCGGCAGGCGGTCGCCGTGCAGGTAGCCGGCGAACACCGTGGGGCCCTTGATGCGCAGCTCCCCCGGGACACCCGGCCCGGTGACCTCGTCGCCGGTCACCGGGTCGACCAGGCGCACGCTCGTCCAGTCGGCGATGCGGGAGGACCAGGTGTAGCCGGGAACGCCGTACCGCGGGAAGTAGCGGGCGCGCTCCGACGGGTCGGGAACGTCGTGCGGGTCGGTGAGCAGCGCGATGCCCTCGTTCGACCCGAAGAAGTTGATGATGCCGATGCCGCGCTCCTGCCAGCCGCGCACCATCGGCGGCTGTAGCGGCACCGACCCCGACCCGATCTGCTTGAGCGTGGAGATGTCGGCGGCGGCGAGCATCTCCGGACGCTGCAGCAGCAGCGTCAGCAGCGCCGGCGGGGCGACCGTGTAGGTGACGCCCTCGGCGCCGATCTGCCCGAGGAACGTGGGCAGGTCGAACGGGTGGTGCTGCACGAGCACGCAGCCGACCCGCAGCCACGGCAGGAACATCCCGTTGATGCCGGCCATGTTCACCATCGGGAACGGGTTGAGCAGCACGTCGTGCTCGGTGAGCCGGGGCGCGTCGACGGTGCCCCAGCAGATCGCCAGCCAGTCGTAGTGGCACCGCGGCACGCCCTTCGGGGTGCTCTCGGTGCCCGAGGTCCAGCAGATGGTCACGCACTCGTTCGGGTCGGCCACGTGGGGGTCCACTGTGGACGTCACCGCGGTCATCAGCGCGTCGGCGGACAGCACCCCGTCGGGAACGTCCGGCCCGAACGCGAGGACCGCCCGCAGCGACGGGATCGCCGGGGCGTACCCCGCCAACTCCGCCGCCGCGGCGCGGTCGCCGATCCGCGTCGAGGTGAGGAACAGCGAGGCCTCCGCGAGCCCGGCCAGCTCCACGATCTCGTGCTCGCGGAACTGCACCGGGAACGGCGTGACGATGAGCCCGAGCCGCCACGCGGCGAGGTACGCCGCGACGAGCTCGACGGTGTTCGGCAGCTGCACGGCCAACACGTCGCCGGCGGCGGCGCCGTGGTCGCGCAGCACGACGGCCAGCCGGTCGACCTCGCCGTCGAGCTCGCGCCACGTCAGCCGGCGCGGTTCGGTGCCGACGAGCGCCACCTTGTTGGCCGGGTCGACGACGGCGACGCGGTCGGGCTGCCGGGCGACCTGCGCCCGGAACAGGGGGTCCATGGTGTCCCGCGACCACCAGCCGCGCGCGGTGTAGTCCGCGACGCGCTCCGGCGGGTGCAGTGTACGTCCCGGCATGCCCGACCCCTCCCCTACTTCGTCAGGTACTTGCCGGAGATGTCGATGACATCGCCGGACGGCTTGAACTGCTGCTCGGCGGCGTTCCACTGGAACGTGCGGAACGCGAGGATGCCCAGCGGCGCGTTGGGTTGCATCCTCCACTTGATGCCGTCGATGAACATCGGCGGTTGGTACTCCTGAACCCGGGCCGCTTCGATGATTCCGGCGTGGCTCAGTCCGGAGGATGATGCGGCGGCCTTCTTGAACACGTCGATCATCATGTCGCCGATGACCCAGCCGTTGACCGTGTAGCTGTTGGTCGGCGCCGGGTTGTTGAGCTTCTTCAGCTTCTCCAGGTAGTCCTTCACCGCGGCGTCGTCGGCGTACAGCGGGCTCGCCGGGTTCTTCAGCCACACCGGTACGAGCTGACCGTCGGCGGCGGCACCGGCCGGCGCGTACAGGGTGCGGCCGTCGACGCAGTTCGACGGCTGGATGAACGTCTCGGGCTTCCAGCCGGTGCGGCCGACCGCCGTCGACAGCGCCGGGCAGTCGGTGGTGACGGCCGCGTTGATGAGGACCTGCGCACCGCTGGCCGACAGCGTGGACGCGGCGGCGGCCGGGTCGGCCAGCGACGCCTCCTTCACGATCGTGAAGTTGGTGCCCTGCAACGCCTTCTTGTAGCCGTCGGCGAGGCCCTTGCCGCTCTCGGTCTGGTTGATCGCGAGGGCCACCTTGGCGCCGTTCGGGTACTTCTGCTTCAGCAGCTCCACGCCGAACGCACCCTCCACGTCGGCGGACGGAAGGTACTGCGTGGTCCACGGGAAGTTCTTCACGTCGCGGAACGTCGGCACGCCCGACTGCGCGAACAGCAGCGGCACGCACGCGGCGTTCTGGTCGTCGGCGACCGCGTCGAGCTGGCCGGAGCCGAACACGTCGATCACGTTCACCTTGTCGCTCTGGATGAGCTGCCCGATGTTCGCCTTCGCCTTGGCCGGGTCGAACGCGTCGTCGCGGGTGACCACCTCGAGCTTGACACCGCTGACGCCGCCGGCCTCGTTCTCGACCGCGAACCGGTCCTTCATGCCCTGCAGCACCGCGCCGACGGCGCCGGCGAGCGGACCGGACAGGGCGGCGCTCCAGCCGACCTTCAGCGTGCCGGAGATCTTCTTCGTGGCGGCGTCGGGGTCGTCGCAGTCGTCGACGGGCGCCTTCCAGGCACCCGAGGCGGCCGCGGTGTCGCCGCCGTCGTCGGTGTCGTCGTTGGAGTTGGAGTTGCAGGCGGACAGAACGGTCGCCGCGGCAAGGACCGCCGCGAGGTACGCCAACGGACGTTTCATGTGGTTTCTCCTCGTGCCGCGGACGCACCGGCAGGTTCGAGCACCTGGGGTGGCGGTGCGTCCGGGGGTTTACCGGGGTCGGCCGGTCGGATCCGCACGATCCGGCCGGCGAGACGGCTGATCCCGCCGACGAGCCCATCGGGCATCAGGAAGATGATCAGGATCAGGGCCAGCCCGAAGAGGACGCCCGAAAGCTGCCCCTGGCTGACGTTCGATGGGTTGAGGTTCGCGGTGAGGTACGGGATGTACACCACCGCGAAGGCGCCGACGATGGGTCCGATGCGGGTCGCGGCGCCGCCGATGACCAGCCCGGTGATGAACTCGATGGACTTGAGCAGGGTGAAGGAGCCGTCCGGTGACAGGGCGGCGAGATACATGGCGAACAGGCAGCCGGCAAGCCCGGTGACGGCTCCCGACAGCCCGAACACCGACGTCTTCACGGCGGCGACGCGGATGCCCGACGCGGCCGCGGCGATCTCGTTGTCGCGGGTGGCGATCATCGCGAGGCCGGCACGGCTGCGTACGAGGTTGTGCACCAGCAGGAGCACGAGCAGAAGGACCACGATGGACAGCCAGAACATCCAGAGGTCGCGCTGGCCCGGCCGCAGCCCGGTCCACTCCGGGGGGTTGAGCAGCCGGCGGCGGATCACCAGGCCGCGGGCGCCGCCGGTGAGCTCCTCGAAGCGGCGCACCAGTTCCGGGAACGCGACGCCGACGGCGAGCGTCACCAGCGCGAGGTACAGCCCGCGGATCCGCAGCGCCGGCAGGCCGATGACGAACCCGACCACGAAGCACAGCACCAGCGCCGGCCCGATCGTGTACAGCGGGTCCCAGCCGTAGCGCATCACGAGCACGCCGGTGGTGTAGGCGCCGAGCCCGAAGAACGCGCTGTGCCCGATGGACAGCAGCCCGGTGTACCCGGTCGCGAGGTTCAGCCCGGTGATGGCGATCGCGTAGATGAACACGTTGGTGAGCTGGTTGACCCGGAACGGCGCCAGCCCCGACATCCACAGCAGCACCAGCGCGACGGCTACGCCGGTCGCGACGACGAGCGCGCGGTGCGTCCAGGTCCCACGTTCGATGATCACACGCGCTCCAACTGCCTGGTGCCGAACAGACCGTTGGGGCGCAGCACGAGCACGGCCACGATGATGGTCAGCGCCGCCGTCTGCGGGAGGGTGTCGCCGATGAAGCCGACGTAGCCCATGATGAGCTGCTGCGCGACGCCGAGCGCGAGCCCGGCGACCACCGCGCCGAGCGGGCTGTCGAGCCCGCCGAACAGCGCCGCCGCCGAGGCGTAGATGAGGATCGGGAACATCGTCTGCAGGCCCAATTGGGTCGGCGCGAGCGGGGTGATGAGCACCCCGGCGACCGCGCCGATCGCGCCGGACACGCCCCAGCCGAACATCAGCACCCGGCCGGTCTTCACGCCCGACAGCGCCGCCGACTCGGCGTTGCTGGCCACCGCCCGCATGTGCAGGCCGAGCTTCGTGCGGTTGAAGAGCAGGAACATCAGGGCGACGACGACGAGCACGAGCAGCCACACGCCGAGCCCGTCGTAGTACAGGCGGGCGCCGCCGACGCCGACGTAGTCGTCGAGGTCGTTCGGGAAGATGCTGGGCATCACCTTGGTCTCGGAGTTCCACAACAGGCCGCACAACGCGTTCAGCGCGGTGAACAACCCGAGACAGACGATGAGCACGGCCATGTCGTTGCGCCGGCGCACCGGGCGGATCAGCAGCCGCTCGACGCCGGCACCGAGCGCCAGCCCGGCCGCGGCGGCCGCGAGCAGGCCGACCCAGATCGGTGTGCCGAGCGTCGTCAGCCACCACGCGAGGTACGTGGTGAACAGCGCCAGCTCGCCCTGCGCGAAGTTGATGGTGCCGGACCCGCGGAACACGATGACGAGCGCGAGCGCCATCACCGCGTACACGCACCCGTTGGTGACCCCGTCGAAGACCCGGTCGAGCAGCAGCGACACGTCGTGTCCTCCCGTGCCTAGTAACCGAGGTAGGCGCGGCGGACCGCGTCGTTGTCGCGGAACTCGTCCGCCCCACCGGTGCTCGCGACCCGGCCGACCTCGAGCAGGTAGACCCGGTTCGCCAGCGCCAGCGCCAGGTCGGCGTTCTGCTCGACGAGCAGCAGCGCGGTGCCGGACTCGGCGTTGATGCGCCCGAGCACCGCGAACAGGTCGGCGACCACCTTCGGCGCGAGGCCGAGGCTGATCTCGTCGCACAGCAGCAGCTTCGGGCGGCTCATCAGCGCGCGGGCGACCGCGAGCATCTGCTGCTCGCCTCCGGAGAGCGTGCCGGCCACCTGTGCCTTGCGCTCGTTCAGCACCGGGAACACGTCGAACCAGTGCTCGAGGTCCGCCGTGATGCCGGCCGCGTCGCGGCGCACGGCCGCGCCGATGCGCAGGTTCTCCAGGACCGTCAGCGCGCTGAACGTCCCGCGGCCCTGCGGCACGAGGCTCACGCCCGCCGCGACCACCTTCTCCGGACGGTGGCTGCCGATCTCGGCGCCGGCGAAGCGGATGCTGCCCGTGCTCGGGAGCAGGCCCGAGATCGCGCGCATCAGGGTCGTCTTGCCCGCGCCGTTGGCGCCGAGGACGACGACGACCTCACGCTCGTCGACGTGGAGGTCGATGCCGTGCAGGACGCGGGCCTGACCGTAGCCGGCCATGAGGCGCTCGACGGCCAGCAGGGGACTCATGCGGCCTTCCCCAGGTACGCGGTGGCAACGGCCTCGTCCTGCTGCACGTCCGCGGGCACGCCGTCGGCGATCTTCCGGCCGGAGTCCATCGCGACGACGTGGTCGCAGATGCCCATCACCAGGCCCATGTGGTGCTCGACCAGCAGCGCCGAGAGGTCGTACTCGGTACGCACGCGCCGGATGAGCTCGCCCAGGTCGTGCACCTCGGCGTGGGTGAGGCCGCCGGCGGGCTCGTCGAGGAGCAGCAGGCGCGGCCGGGCGGCCAGCGCCCGCGCCAGTTCCACCCGTTTCAGCGTGCCGAACGGCAGACCGTGCGCCGGGCGGTGCGCGACGTCGGCGAGGTCGAGCGCGACCAGGATGTCCCAGGCCTCGGCACGCAGGGTGCGGTGGTGCCCGCGGGTGGTGGGCCAGCCGACCAGCGCGCTCGCGAGGTGCGCGGTCCGTCGCGTGTGGGCGCCGGCGACGGTGTTGTCGAGCACCGTCAACGACGGGAACAGCGCCAGGTTCTGGAACGTGCGGGCGATGCCGTGCCGCACGATGCGGTACCGGGGCACGCGCAGCAGATCGGTGTCACCGAACCGGATCGCGCCCGAGGTGGGCTGGTAGATGCGGGTGATGCAGTTGAACAACGTGGTCTTGCCGGCGCCGTTCGGACCGATGAGCCCGCAGATCTCGCCCGGCTCGACCGTGAACGAGATGCCGTCGAGGGCACGGACCCCGCCGAACTGGATGTGGACATCCTCGACGGTGAGGGTCATCCAGCGCCTCCGCTCGGTTCATACTTCAGTTGACGGTGCTACTCGCTTTACTACAACAATCGGAGTGACCCGTCAATGGCCCGTCATCCGATCGCAAACTGGCCGACACAAAGGACTTTCGAAGTCACTCCGGTAGTTGTAGCGTGTTGGCCACCCACCCCAGGGAGGTCGACGGTGTTCTCGATTGCTGACGTCGTCAGGGAGGCGGGCCGCGTGCGGCCCGACGCCGTGGCGGTTTCGGGCCAGGGCAGGCGTTCCACCTTCGGCGAGATCGACGAACGTTCCAACCGGGTCGCGTCCGGACTTGTTGCACTGGGCGTGCAGCCGGGCGACCGGGTCGCCTACGTCGGGCTCAACCGCACCGATGTGCTCGACATCGTCGCGGGCGTGTCGAAGGCCGGTGCGGTGCCCGTGCCGGTGAACTTCCGCCTGGCCGGCCCCGAACTCGCGGCCGTGCTGACCGATTCGGGGGCCGTCGTCCTGTTCGGCGAGCAGCCGCAGGTGGCGTTGCTGGGCGAAGCTCTGCCGTCCCCGATCCGGCGGCGGCTCGTCTTCGATCGCGACTACGACGAGTGGCTCGACGCGCAACCGGCGGACGACCCCGGCCACTCGACCGGTCCCGACGACCTGGCGTGCCTGCTCTACTCCTCGGGCACGACGGGCCTGCCCAAGGGTGTGATGGTCCGCAACCGCAACCTGCACTCGATGCTCGACGTGGCGCGGCGCCGGTGGCAGCTCGACCCGGGCGACTCCTCGCTGAACGTGTCGCCGTACTTCCACGTGCTCGGGTTCGCGTGGGCGGTGCACAGCCTGCGCCAGGGCGCCACCATCACGCAGGTGCGCGACGCCGGGCCGGCCGCGCTGCTGCCGATGATCGCCGGCGAGAAGGTGCGGGTCGCGGTGCTGGTGCCCGCGCTCATCGACATCGTGCTGCGCAGCCCGGGGCTCGACGGGGCCGACCTGTCGAGCCTGCGGCTGATCCTCTACGGTTCCGCGCCGATCTCGGTACCGCTGCTCACCGAGGCGACGAAGCGGCTCGGGGTCGCGATGGAGCAGTCGTACGGGCTCACCGAGGTCGCCGGCGGCGCCACGTTCCTCTCGCCGGAGGTGCACGAGCGGGCGCTCGCCGGGGAGACGGAGCTGCTGCGCTCGTGCGGGGTCGCCGATCCCGGCAGCGAGCTGCGGGTCGTCGATCCGTCCACACTGGACGATCTGCCCACCGGGTCGCCGGGCGAGGTGCTGATCCGGTCGCCCCAGGTGATGGCCGGGTACTGGAACCGGCCCGAGGAGACCGCGCACAGCCTGCTGCCCGACGGGTGGCTGCGCACCGGCGACGTCGGCTACCTCGACGGGGCCGGGTTCCTGTACCTGGTCGACCGCGCCAAGGACATGATCGTGTCGGGTGGCGAGAACGTCTACCCGGCCGAGGTGGAGCGGGTGCTCGTCCAGCATCCCGCGGTGGCCGAGGTGGCGGTCGTCGGCGCGCCCTCCCAGCGGTGGGGCGAGTCGCCGGTCGCGGTGGTGGTGCCGGAGCCCGGGTCCACAGTGGACGGGGATGAGCTGGTCGCCTGGTGCCGCGACCGGCTGGCCCACTACAAGTGCCCGGTGTCGGTGACCGTCGTGGAGGCGTTGCCGCGCAACGCGTCCGGGAAGGTGCTCCGGCGGGTGCTGCGCGAGCCGCTGTGGGCCGGGCACGAACGGAGGATCGGCTGATGTCGCTGCGGGACCTGCTCGACAAGCAGGAGATCACCGAGAACCTCACCCGGTACATGCGCGCGGTCGACCGTGGCGACCTCGACACGTTGCGCGCCTGCTACCTGCCGGGCGCGGTCGAGGAGCACGGCGGTGTCTACAGTGGACCCGCCGAGTCCTATGTGGACAGCATCGCCCGGACCCTGACGCATCCCCGGTCGGTGACCACGCACGTGCTCAGCAACGTCCTCATCGACCTCGACGGCGACCGGGCCGACGTCGAGTGCTACGTCACCGCGTTCGCCCGGGTGCGCGCCGGCGACACGCTGACCGTCGCCCGGATGGTCGACGTGTTCGAACGGGTCGACGGTCGTTGGGGAGTGCGGCACCGTCGTCTTCTCTGGGAGTGGAACCACGACATGAGCACCAACGAGGGCTGGATCTTCGGCCTGCTGGCGCCCGACACCTCGGTGCTGGTGCGCGGCGCGAAGTTCCCGGACGACCCGGTGTACAAGCCGTGACGGGGCTGTTCGAGGGCACCGTCGCGCTGGTGACCGGCGGCAACCGGGGCATCGGGCAGGCGTTCGTGGAGGAGCTGCTGGCGCAGGGCGCCTTCGTGTACGCGGCGAGCCGCGACCCCTCCGACGTTCACACTCCCGGCGCGGTGCCGATCGGGCTCGACGTCACCGACTCCGCTTCCGTTTCCGCGGCGGCCGCGCGGTGCACGGACGTCACGCTGCTCGTCAACAACGCCGGGTACTTCGCCAACACGCGGCTCGTCGTCACCGACGAGGTCGACGAGGCACGACGCGAGATGGAGGTGAACTACTTCGGGCCGCTCGCGACGACCCGGGCGTTCGCGCCCGTCCTCGGCGCCAACGGCGGCGGCCACATCGTCAACGTGCTGTCGGTGGCGGGCATCGTGCCGACCGCGTTCATGGGCGGGTACTCGCCGTCGAAGGCGGCCGCGCTGTTCCTGTCGGGGATCACGCGGGCCGAGCTCGAACCGCAGGGCACGCAGGTCACCGCGCTCATCGTCGGCTCGGTCGACACCCGCATGGCGTCGCACGTCGACGGTCACAAGGAGAAACCGCGCGACATCGCCGTCGCCGGGCTCAAGGCCGTGCGCAAGGGCGAGTGGGTCGCCGATACCGACTGGATGGCCGTCGACGCCCGGGCCCGGCTGGCCCGCGATCCGGTCGGCTACCAGCGCGGGCTGGGGAGGCTGGTGCACAAGGCGCAGCTGCGCACGGGGCGTGGCTGATGCGGGTCGTCCAGTGGGCCACCGGCGCGATCGGCAGGACGTGCCTGCGCGCGGTGCTCGACTCCCCCGACCTCGACCTGGTCGGCCTGTACGTGTACGGCGCGAAGAAGGAGGGCCGCGACGCGGGCGACATCGCGCGGCGCCCACTCACCGGCGTCACCGCGACCCGCGACGTCGAGGAGATCCTCGCGCTCGACGCCGACGTGGTGCTCCACACCCCGCGCCTGCAACTGGCGTACCAGCACCACGACGAGGACATCTGCCGGCTGCTGCGCTCGGGCAAGAACGTCGTCACGACCACCGGTCACCACTACCCGAAGGCGCACGGCGCCTCCCGTCACGAGATGTTCCGGCAGGCCGCCCTCGACGGCGGCGCCACTCTCTACGGCGTGGGCATCAGCCCGGGCGTCGTCGGCGAACGGCTCGCGCTCGCGCTCTCCGGCGTGGCGGTCTCACTCGACCGGATCGAGATCGACGAGGTGCTCGACGCCAGCGGCATGCCCGACCCGGAGTTCGCGTTCACCGTGCTGGGGCTGGGGTCGGATCCGTCCACCGTGGACCTGTCCGGCGGTGCGCTGCCCGTCCTCTTCGGACAGTTGTACCTGGAGACGCTGCGGTTCATGGCCGACCGCATGGGCGTCACGTTCGACCGGGTCGAGCCCGACCACCACCTGGAGGTGGCCTCCTCGGATCTGACGGTGTCGGCCGGCGTGATCCGGGCCGGCACGGTCGTGGCCACGGAGTGGCGCTGGCACGGGATCGTCGACGGTGCACGGTTCCTGACACTCGCCATCATCTGGACGATGGACCCGACCCTGCCCCGCTACGCCGGCCGCGACCACTGGACGGTCCGGATGACCGGCCGCCCGAATGTGGTGATGACGCTCAACCTGGTCGAGCCCGACGAGCCGGGGGTGCGCACGACCGCGGCGCAGTACGTCACCGCCGGCCCCGTGATCCGCGCGATCCCCGCGGTGGTCGCGGCGCCGCCGGGCATCTTCGAGCCGCCGGTGTTCGGCCCGTGGACGGCGCGATCGTGAGCCGCGACATCTTCGCCCGGCATCCCGACGGGTCGCGGGTGCTCGGCGTCGCCGACATCATCCGCCGCCGCGCGGCCGCGACCCCCGGCCTCACCGCGATGATCGAGCCGGATCGCACCACCACGTTCGCCGACCTCGACCGGCGCTCCACCCAGGTCGCCAACGCGCTGATCGCCCGCGGCGTCGAACCCGGCGACCGGGTGGCGTACATCGGCGCCAACTCGCCCGTGTTCCTGGAGGTGCTCTACGGCGCCACCAAGGCCGGCGCGATCGCGACCGCGGTGAACAACCGCCTCGCTCCCCCGGAGATCGCCGCCATCCTCGCCGACGCCGCCCCCGCGGTCGTGGTGGTCGACGATCCGGCCCTGGCCCCCGGGTCATTGACCGGTGACGGCTGGTTCGCCGACGCGTCCACAGTGGACCCGCTGGTACCCCGCGGCCCGGACGACACCGCGGTCATCTTCTACACGTCCGGCACGACCGGGCTGCCCAAGGGCATCATGCTCAGCGGCGACAACCTCGGCCAGGCGCTGGCCACCATGCACTACGACATGGAGCTCACCACCGACTCGGTGGCGATGGCGCCGATCCCGTACTTCCACATCTCCGGGCTGGGGCTGGCCCTCGTCGCCAACCTCAACGGCGCCGCGCTGCTGCTCGAGACCGCCACCGACCACGACGGGCTCGTCACGCTGCTGTCCGAACGGCGCGTGTCGCACGCCGCAGTGGTGCCGACGATCCTGCAGATCCTCCTGAACCTGCCCCGCACCCACGAGACCGACTGGTCGGCGCTGAAGTACCTCGTCTACGGCGCGATGCCGATCCCGTTACCGGTGATCCGGCAGGCGACCGAGGTGTTCGGCTGCCGGTTCATCCAGTCCTACGGGCTCACCGAGTCGACCGGTGGTGTCACGGTCCTGTGGCCCGAGGACCACTTCGTGGAGGCGCGGCTGCGGTCTGTCGGCCGCCCGATGCCCGGCGTCGAGGTCAGGGTCGTCGACCCGGTCACCCTCGAACCGCTGCCGCCCGGCCGGCGCGGCGAGGTGCTGATCGGCGGCGGGCACGTGATGCGCGGCTACTGGCAGCGCCCGGCCGAGACGGCGGCGACGATCGTCGACGGCTGGGTCCGCACCGGCGACGGCGGCTCCTTCGACGGGGACGGCTACCTCTACCTGCACGACCGCATCAAGGACATGATCGTCAGCGGCGGCGAGAACGTGTACCCGGCCGAGGTCGAGAGCGTCCTCACCGGCCACCCGGCGGTGGCGGAGGTGGCGGTCGTCGGCGTGCCGTCGCGGCGGTGGGGCGAGAGCCCGGTGGCGGTGGTGGTCCCCCGCCCCGGCGCGACCGTCGACGGAGCCGAACTGATCGCGTGGAGCCGCGAGCGGCTGGCCCACTTCAAGTGCCCGGTGGCCGTCCACGTGGTGGAGGCGCTACCGAGGAACGCCAGCGGCAAGCTGCTCAAGCACGTCCTGCGGTCGAGCTACACGTAGCGCAGCTCCACGCCGAGGAGGTCGCCGTCGGTCAGGCCGCCGCCGAGCGGCGAGCGACGCAGGGTGATCGTCCACTGCGGACGGTCGGCCTTCGGGACCAGATACACGAGGCGGCCGCCGAGGTCGAAGGTGTGCTTCTCCACCGGGCCGAAGCCGAGGATCTCGGTCCACAGCGCGGTGGCCGACGCCGGGTCCGCGACGCCGGCGTCGACGCGGAGGATGTCGTCGATCAGGGCGTCCGGGGACGGGTCGACGCCCATGCCGTCCCAGAACCACTTCTCCGGGTCGGCGATGCCGTCGAGCTCCAGCAGGAGACCGGCGTCGGCGGGGTGGAACTGGACGATCGGGTGGCCCATCACCCGCTGGTCGGCGGCCAGCCGCACGCCCAGGGCGACCGCCCGGTCGCGGGCGGCCTCGGCGTCGGAGTGCTGCACCGACAGGGCGTAGCCGCCACCACCGGTCTTCGCCAGCCAGCGCGACAGGGCCGCGCCCATCGGCGCGTCGCTCGACGGTGCCACCAGCTCCAGGTACGAGCCGCCGGCGAGCGCCATCGTGTCGTCGGCGAGGCCCACCGTGTCCAGCTCCGGGTCGGCGAAACCCTTGCCCAGCCGGAACTTCTCCCGCACCAGAGCGCCGGCGCCCTCGATGTCGCCGGTGGCGAGCACCACCTGCCGCAGCAACGCCCAGTCGGTCATGAGAGTCTCCCTTCCCGGAGAACACGCTTGAGCACCTTGCCGCTCGCGTTGCGGGGTAACGCGTCCACGAAGACCACCTCCGTGGGGCACTTGAAGTGCGCGATGCGCTCGCGGCACCACGCGATCAGGGAGGCGCCGTCCAGAGGGGCGGAGGCCACCACCACCGCCAGCGGGGTCTCGCCCCACCGCGCGGACGGCGTCCCGATGACGGCCACGTCGAGCACCGACGGGTGGTCGGAGAGCACCTTCTCCACCTCGGCCGGGTACACGTTCTCGCCACCGGAGATGATCATGTCCTTGATCCGGTCGCGGAGGTACAGGTAGCCGCCGTCGTCGAGGACGCCGGCGTCGCCGGTGCGCAGCCGACCGTCGGGGGTGAAGAGGTCGTCGGAGTCGCGGTTCCAGTAGCCCGAGGTGAGGCTGGGCCCGCGCACGAGCACCTCGCCGGTGCCGTCCATGATGGACACCTCGATGCCCGGCAGCGGTCGCCCCACCGACAGCAGCCGCGACTCCACGAAGTGGTCCTCCGGCGCGAGAACCGTGGCGACCCCGGTGGTCTCGGTGAGTCCGTAGGACTGGTGGAACCGCGCGCCGAGCACGTCGGTCGCCCGCTTCATCAGCGCCGGCGGGATCGGCGCACCGCCGTACACCACGTGCCGCAACGTGGAGACCTCCGACGCGGCGGGCGAGTCGACGATCGCCTGGATGAGCGAGGGAACCATCGCGGCGTGCGTCGCACGGTGCTCGACCAACTGCCGCAGCATCGAGTCGGGCGTCGGTTCCCGGTTCTGCACGATCGTGCCGCCGGCCGCCAGCGTGACCAGCGACCAGCCGGCGCCCGCGATATGGTGGTACGGCGTGGGAACCAGGCTCACCGTCGCACCGTCCACGGAGAACCGCGACCCGCACGCGGCCACCGTCCACGCCAACTGCGCGGCCTCGATCCGGACACCCTTCGGCCGGCCCGTCGTGCCCGAGGAGTACATGAGCAGCGCGGGACCCGCGTCCCGCGGCACGGCGGAAGACGGCGAGGCGATCCAGCGCTCGTAGTCGCGTCCGACGCGGACGACCTCGACCGACGGCGGCAGCGACGCCGCGAACGCCTCCCCGGCCACGACGAGCGTGATCCCGGCGTCGGCACAGATCCAGGCCAGCTCGTCGGCGGACAGGCGGAAGTTCAACGGGACCAGCGTGACGCCGGCCTTCGCCGCGCCGAGGAACAGTTCCCAGAACTCGGTGCCGTTGCGGTCGACGTACCCGACCTGCCCGCGCACCGCCCCGAGCGCCGACGCCGCCAGGTCGCCGCGCCGCCACAGTTCGTCGTACGTGAGCGACCGCCCGTCACCGGTGATCGCGACCCCGGAGTCGCGCCGGCGGACGAGGTCACGGAGCGCCATCGACCGACACGTCGCTGCCGCGCAGCGGTTCGCGGCACTGGTCGCAGGCCAGCCGGGGCGTGAACGTGCGCCGGCACTCGGTGTGCCGGTAGATCAGCGCGCGCCCCTCCGGCGACTTGAACCAGCGGTGACCCCAGTCGAGCGTGCACATGATGACCGGGAAGAACGCGCGACCCTTCGCGGTGAGGTGGTAGCTCTGCCAGTCGGAGCGGTCGAGCCCGGGCGCGACGGCGAGCACCTCGAGCTCGCAGAACGTGCGCAGCCGGTCGGCCACCATCGTCGGCGGGGCGCCGAGGCTGCGTTCGAAGTCCTTGAACCGGTGCGCGCCCAGGAACGCCGCGCCCAGCAGGGCGGCCGACCACCGGTTGCCGATGAGCGCCATCGTCTGCGGCACCAGGCCCGGCGCCGTTCCGCCGCCACTGGACGAGCGGCGGCGCGTGGTCGCCGCCGGGACGCTGCGCTCCCAGCCGCCGGCCGGGCCGAAGTCACCGGTGACGTCGCGCGGCTCCACCGGTTTGCGGCAGGCGGCGCACAGCAGCAGCGGCTGGAACGTGTTGCCGCAGCGGGTGTGGCGCATCGCCGGCAGCCGCTCGGCGTGCTCGGGCACCCACGCCGCCTCCCACGCCCAGATCGACAGCAGGATCGGCCACGTGTCTCGGCCGCGCTTGGTGAGCCGGTACTCGAACCGCGGCGGCCGCTCCTGGTAGGCCACCTTCTCCAGCAGACCCGCGTCGGCGAGCCGGGTGAGCCGGTTGGTCAGCACCGAGTTCGAGATCGCCAGCTGGTCGAGGAAGTCGTTGTACCGGCGCACGCCCGCGGTGGCGTAGCGCAGGATCGTGAGCGTCCACTCGTCGCCGATGAGGCCGATCGACTGCCCGACGGCGTTCTGACCGCCCTCGGGCAGGAGAGTGGGCTCATCCGACACCTACGACTCCATCCGCAGGGCCCGGCCCATCGTGTCGGCGGTGCGCCAGCCCGGGATCGACGACCCGGCCGCCCACGTGGCGTGGGTGCCGCTGGAAACCCGCTCGGGCAGCCGCACGCGCGCGATCGGGCCGTCAGCGACCCGCTTCGCGTCGAACACCAGGCACTCGGACCGGTTCTCGTTCATGTCGGTGGTCAGCGTAACGAGGTAGCCGTCGTCCTCGCCGGTGGACCCGACACGTGGCGCCATCGCGGTCTCGCTGCCGTACACGCCCTCGCCGAACGCGTAGTGCTCGTCGGTGCCGGTCGCCAGGTCGTGCTTGACCAGACCGCTGAACAGGAACCAGCTCGGCACGCCGGTGGCCGCGTACGCGTACCGGTTGCGCCGCCCGCCGAACCTGCCGTTGATCATGCCGAACTCGGTGACGCGGTCGCGCAGGCGCTCCTCCTTCACCGCGCCGGTCCTCAGGTTCAGCCGCCAGCGGTGCAGCCGCGACTGCATCCGGTCGAGCGCGAGGAAGCGGAACATCCGCTGGTAGTACGAGCCGTCGCCGCGGTCCTGCGGCTCCGGGTCGTCCTGGAAGAACCCGTCGAGGACGATCTCGTCGCCCTCCTCGTACGCGTTGACGAAGTGCAGCACGTACGTCGACTCCGCCTCGAACCAGCGCACCTGCTCCGTGGTGCCGCGCCGCGGGATCACCCCGATGCGCAGCGGCAGCTCAGGGTGGAACCGCGCCGCGTGGACGCCCTTCTCCAGCAGCTCCGGCTCCCAGAACAACGGGCAGTCGTTCAGGATCGCGTAGTTCTCGGTGTAGGCCATGTCGTGCGGCAGGCGCGGCCCGGGCAACGGGACGTCGACGTAGTGCACGAGGTGGTTGTCGGCGTCGACGACGCCGTAGTGCAGGTACGGCGCCTCCTTGCCGTAGTTGAAGAACAGCAGCTCGCCGGTGTGCTCGTCGCTCTTCGGGTGCGCCGAGACGCCCCAGGTCGACGGGGTCCACGCCGACTTGCCGAGCGTGTCGAGCGTCAACGGGTCGAGCCGGTAGACGTCGCCGCACTGGTAGAACGTCGACAGCGCCACGCCCGCGTGCACCACGACGTCGGTGCTGGAGGAGTCCTTGAGGCCGCCGCGCGCACCCCATCCATCTCGCAGGCTCTTCTTCGGCGGCTCGGCGAGCCCCGCCCACAGGGGCTCCTTCGTCTCCTGCTCGGCGAGGAAGCCGTCGGTGCGCACGAACCGGTTGCGGTAGAACGCCTTGCCGTCACGGAAGCCGACGACGTGGATCATCCCGTCACCGTCGAACGGGTGGTACCTCCCGGCGATCGCCGGATGTACCGGGTTCTCCGTGTTGCGCAGGTACACGCCGTCGAGGTCGGCCGGGAGCTCGCCGATCACGGTGAGGTCGTCGGCGCGCCACTCGCTCGTCTGCGGCTGCCACGGGCCGGTGCGGTACGGGTGGTCGTCGTCGTCGGGCAGCGTGGACAGGGCGTGGCCCACCAGTTCGACGTCCATGTGTCAGGCCTCCCCGTTGGTGACGACCAGGCTGACCGTGGTGGTCGTGCTCCCGCCGATGTTGAGTGTTCCCACGGTGCGCGCGCCCGGCACCTGGTGGTCGCCCGCCTGGTCGGTGACCTGCTTGTAGGCGTCGAGCAGCATGCGCACGCCGGTGGCGCCCACCGGGTGACCGCCACCGATGAGCCCGCCGCCCGGGTTCACCGGGATGCGTCCGCCGACGGCCAGGTCGCCGTTCTCGACCGCCTTCCAGCTCTCGCCCGGCGCGGTGATACCGAAGTGGTCGATCGCGGCGTACTCGGACATCGAGAAGCAGTCGTGGGTCTCGATCGCGTCGAGCTGCCCGAGCCCTACCCGTGCCCGCCCGAACGCGTCGGTGATCGCCTTGCGCACGTGCGGCAGCACGTACGGCTGGCCGGCGCTGTGCTCGAGCTTCTGCGCCAGCGCGAGCCCGACCGTGGTGTGACCCCAGCCGGCGATGCGGGCCACCTTCGTCATGGGGTGCGCCGCGAGGTACCGGTCGGACACCAGGACCACACCGGCGGCGCCGTCGGTGATCTGGCTGCAGTCGGTGCGCCGCACCCGTCCCTCGACCGCCGGGTTCGCCGTGTCGTCGTCGCTGAAGCTGGCGTCGGTGAACCGCCACGCGCGCGTCTGCGCGTTCGGGTTCGACCGGGCGTTGGTGTAGTTCAGCTTGGCGATCGCGTGCAGGTGCGCGTCGTCGAGCCCGTAGCGCTTGTCGTACTCGTCGGCGAGCGCGCTGAACATGTAGGGCCACATGAACTTCGCGTCCTGACCCTCGTGGCCGATCCATGCGGCGGCGCCGAGGAGCCGGGACGCGTCGTCGCCCGGAACGGTGCGCTCGAGCTCGACGCCGAGCACCAGCGCCACGTCGTACCGGCCCGACTCCAGGTCGGCCATCGCCGCCAGCACCGCGATGCTCCCGGACGCGCACGCGGCCTCGTGGCGGGCGGCCGGGATGCCCCACAGCCGCGGGTCGACCGTGGCGGGCATGCCGCCGAGCTGGCCCTGGCCGGTGAACAGCTGCCCGAACGCGTTGCCGACGTGGATCACGCCGATGTCGGCCGGGTCGACGCCCGACGCTTCGAGCGTCCCGGTGACCCCCGCCTCGACCAGCTCGGCGAAGCCGTGCCCGGCCCGGCCCCAGTTGGTGGCGAAATCGGTCTGGAATCCGCCGGCTACCCAGGTGGCAGAAGTAGTCACACCGGCACCTCCGTTCACGCGTCCTTACTATAACAGACAGAGTTAGTCGTCAACGGGAGCTGTTTCTGGCGAGGAAGATCCCCTTGCCAAGACGGGGGCGTGAGACTACACCTAACAGAGTGACCTCACGCGCCGTCCACATCCTGGACTTTGTCCGGACGCCACGCGGGAAAGGGTCGGCGAAAGGCTCGCTCCACCACCTCACGCCGACCGACCTGGTGGTACACCTGCAGCACGCGCTCGTCGAGCGCACCGGCCTGGACCCGGAGCGGGTCGAGGACGTCACCCTGGGCCTCGCCTCCCAGAACGGCGAACAGGGCGCGAACCTCGCCCGCACCGCCACCCTCCTCGCCGGCTGGGGCGACCGCGTCCCCGGCGTGACGCTCAACCGCTTCTGCGCCTCCGGGATCGACGCGGTGTCACAGACCGCGGCCCGCCTCAAGGCCGACGACCTCCAGCTGGCCGTCGCCGGCGGCGTCGAGAGCGTCTCGCGCGTACCGATGTTCTCCGACGAGGGTCCCCTGTGGACCGACCCCGACACGATCACGCGCGTCGGCTCGGTGCACATGGGCATCGCCGCCGACCTCAACGCCACGAAGGACGGTTGGCAGCGCCCCGAGCTCGACGCCTACGGCGCGGAGACCCAGCACAAGGCCGCCAGAGCCTGGGACGCCGGCTTCTACGCGCGCTCGGTGGTGCCGGTCGGCGGCTTCGCCCGCGACGAGCTGATCCGGGCGGACACCACCGTCGAGGGTCTCGCCGCGCTGCCGCCCGCGTTCACGGGGATCGGCGCGTCCGGCCAGGACGCGATCGCGATGGCCGCGCACCCGGAGATCGGACCGATCGAGCACCGTCACACGGTCGGCACGTCGCCCGCGCTCGCCGACGCCGCCGCGCTCGTGCTGCTCGGTACGGAGGACGCCGCCGACCGGGCGGGCCTGCGCCCGCGTGCCCGGGTCGTCGCCGCGGCCACCGCCTCGACGGATCCGGTCATCATGCTCACCGCCGGGCAGCACGCGGTCGAGAAGGTCATCGCGAAGGCCGGACTGCAGCCGAGGGACATCGACGTGTTCGAGTTCGCCGAGGCGTTCTCCGCGCTGTGCCTCACGTTCCGCCGCGACCTCGACGCCGGACCGGACCGCATGAACCCCAACGGTGGCACCATCGCGATGGGCCACGCGTTCGGCGCCACCGGCGCGATCCTCGTCGGGCAGTGCGTCGACGAGCTCGAACGGCGCGAGGGCCGGTACGGCGTGGCCGCGGTCAGCGGTGCGGCCGGCCTCGGCGTGGCCGTCCTCGTCGAGCGGGTCCCGTGAACGGCAGCGTCGGGATCGTCACCGGCGGCGGCAAGGGGTTGGGACGGGCGTTCGCGCTCCACCTGGCCGCGCGGGGGGCCGCGGTGGTCGTCAGCAACCGCAACGACTCCGCCGGCCGCGTCGTGGCCGAGATCGAAAAGGCGGGGGGACGCGCGTGCGCCGAGTACAGCGACGTCAGCGACCCCGACGCCGGGGAACGCATCGTCCGGACGGCGCTGGACACGTTCGGGCGCCTGGACTTCCTCGTCACCAGTGCCGCGGTCAGCGGTCCGGCGATGTTCCACCGGTCGAGCGTCGCGGCGCTGCGCGACGTGCTCGCCGTGAACGTCCTCGGCACCGCGGGCGTCGCGATGGCCGCGTCGGCGCACATGCGCGCGAATGGAGGCGGGCGCATCGTGCTCGTGGCGAGCACCGCCGGCCTGCACGGTGAGACGACCGTCTCGGCGTACGCGGCGAGCAAGGGCGCGGTGATCGCGCTCGGGCGCACCATCGCCCGGGAGGGCGGGCCCCGCAACGTGTACACCAACGTCCTGCTGCCGTACGCCACCACCCAGATGACCGAGGCGAACATGGACGACCACTTCCGCGACGTGATGACCGCGGAGTCGGTGGCGCCCGTGGTGGCCGCGCTCGTCGACCCGGCCGGCCGGGTCAACGGCGAGGTGATCGTGGCGGCGAACGGCGCGCTGCGGGCCACCGGCGCGGTCGAGTGGGGCACCGTCCACCATCCGTCCACGATGGACGGTGCGGAGCTGGAACGGCTGCTCGCCGACAGCCGCGGCGGCAAGCCGCACGAGTACCGCACGGCGCACGACGCGTTCGTCGAGTTCGCACAGGAGGGGCTGCGATGAGCTGGGGAGCGCTCGGACTCAACCTCGTCGTGAGCGCCGGCGCGGTCGCGCTCACCATGCTCGCCACGATGCTGTACGCGCTGCGCCGCGGCGAGCAGAGCATCGTCGACACGGTGTGGGGCCTCGGTTTCGTGGTCGTCGCGACCGTGTCGTTCGGGCTGTCGGGTGCGCTCGGCGAGGGCGACGACACCCGCCGGTGGATCGTGCTCGGGCTCACCGCCGTCTGGGGGATCCGCCTCGGCGTCTACATCTTCGCCCGCAACCACGGCAAGGGCGAAGACCCGCGGTACGCCGCGCTGATGCGCCGCAACACCGGCCGCACCGTGCCGTTCGTCGTCAAGTGGATCTACTGGCCGCAGGGCTCGATCATGTGGGTGGTGTCGCTGCCGGTCCAGGTGGCGATGTACGGGTCCGCGAACGTCGGTGTCGTCACGTGGATCGGCGTCGCGGTGTGGGCGGTCGGGCTCGCGTTCGAGGCGGTCGGAGACGCGCAACTGGCCCGGTTCAAGGCCGACCCGGCGAACCGCGGGAAACTCATGGACCGCGGCCTCTGGGGCTGGACCCGGCACCCGAACTACTTCGGCGACAGCCTGGTGTGGTTCGGGCTGTGGCTCCTCGCGTGCTCGCACTGGGTCGGGCTGCTGACCGTGGTCGCGCCGGTGCTGATGACGTACATGCTCGTGAACAAGAGCGGTAAGGCTTTGCTGGAGCGGCGGATGGCCCGCTCCCGCGGTGACGCGTACGCCGACTACGTCGCGCGCACGAGCGGCTTCCTCCCCCGCCCGCCGCGGCGGGCCGCGTGACCCACGATCTGGCCGACCTGCTCGACGTCCTCGACCTCAAGCAGTCGGCCGACGACCGCTTCGTCGGCCGCAACGCCGCGCTCGACCTGCCCCGCGTGTTCGGCGGGCAGGTCGCCGCGCAGGCGCTGGTCGCCGCCGGTCGCACCGTCGCGGGTGGACGGACACCGCAGTCGCTGTACGCCGACTTCCTGCGCCCCGGCCGGTCGGAGGTGCCGATCGAGTTCGTGGTGGAGACCGTGCGGGAGGGCCGCACCCGCTCGAACCGGTCCGTGGCCGCGCTCCAGGACGGCAGGGAGATCCTGCGGATGTCCGTGGCCTTCGGGCATCCGGACGTCACCGAGCCCCGGGTCGGCCACCAGACGCCGACGCCGCCCGCTCCCCCGCCGTCCGCCATGCCGTCGCTGGCCGAGAGCGTCGCCCGCTACGGCGGGCTCGACGGCATGTGGACCGGGTTCGACGCGGTCGAGATCCGGTTGGACCTGCGCACCGTCGACGGTGGCTCGCGCGACCTGATCTGGATGCGCGCCGCCGGCACGCTGCCCGACGACCCGCTCGTGCACGCCGCGGTGACCTGCTACGCCACCGACCTCACGCTGCTCGCCGCCGCACTCGTGCCGCACGGCCTGGTGATCGGCCGCGAACGCGACGACCGGCACGCCTGGGACACCGTGTCGCTGGACCACGCCCTGTGGCTGCACCGCGTCCCGCGCGCCGACGACTGGATGCTGTTCGACCAGCACTCACCGGTCGCCTCCTGGGGACGCGCGTTGAGCGCCGCCGGAATCTTCGCCCCGGACGGCGAACTGGTGGCGACGGTCGCCCAGGAGGGCCTGCTGCGGGCGTCGCCGCTCTAGGCCGGTCCGGCGAGCCCGACGAGGTTGCCCTCCGGGTCGGTGAAGTGGGCGACGACCAGGTCGCCGCCGGGCGAGCGCACCGGTCCCATCGCCCTTTTCCCACCGAGGCTCTCGGCCTTCTCCAGCGCCTCGGCCACGTCGTCGACCCCCACGTAGAAGACGGTGTGCGGCGCGTAGCCGGCACCGCCGCCGACGCCACCGGGGATGGTCTCGCCCTCGACGAAGCCGTAGTTGCCGGCCTCGGAGACCGGTTCGGCGACCGGGCCGCCGACCGCATACTCCCACCCGAAGAGCGAGCCGTAGTAGTCGCGGAGCCGGCCCGGGTCGGCTCCGATGATCTCGTAGTGAACGACCTGCCGCGCCATGCGTCCTCCATGTAGTTGTTAAAAACAACCTGGAGGTTTTAATATCACACCATGCCCACGACGCGCACCTACGCCGACTCCTGCGGCATCGGGCGTGCCCTCGACGTGGTGGGGGAGCGCTGGGCGCTGCTCGTGGTGCGCGAGCTGCTGCTCGGCCCGCAACGCTTCACCGACCTCCGGCGCGCCCTGCCCGGCGCGAGCTCGAACCTTCTGGCCGACCGGCTGCGTGAGCTGCACGAGCGCGGTGTCGTCGCGCGTCGCACGCTGCCACCGCCCGGGGCGGCGAAGGTCTACGAGCTGACGGACTGGGGCCGCGAGCTGGAGCCGATCGTGCTCGCCCTGGGCGCGTGGGGCCTGCGCGTGCCGGCACCGGAGCCGAGCACGCTCAGCGCCACCTCGATCCTCATCTACCTGCGCGGCTCGCTCGACCCCGGGCACCGCACGTTCCGCGTCGAACTCGACGACCGCGTCTGGACCGTCTCCTCACGGGACGGGGAAACCGTTGTCACGCAAGGCCAGCCGGAGCACGCCGACGGGTCTGTCCGCACCGACCCGCGTACGCTGAACGAGCTCATCGACGACCCGGCCGCGCTGCCCGACCTCGTCGCCGCCGGACGGGCCGAGACCCACGGCGCCATCGGCTACCTGTTCACCTCCCGCCGGTCCCCGTAGCCCGGCGCCGCCGGTACTCCGAGACGACCAGGTCGGTCAGCTCGTCGAGTGAGGTCTCCGCGGTCGGCTTGTCGAACGTGATCGTGCCGTGCTGCAACAGGTTCACGCGGTCGCACACGTCGAGCACCTGGGCGTAGTTGTGCACGATCAGAATCATCGCGATGTCGCCCCTGGCTTTCAGGTCGGCGATCAGGTCGAGGATCTGGGCGCCCTCCTTCGCGCCCATCGCGGCCAACGGCTCGTCGAGCAGCAGGACGCGCCGCGCCGAGTACACCGAGCGGGCCACGGCGATCGCCTGCCGCTGCCCGCCCGACAGCCGGGCCACCTCGACGGTCACGTCGGGGATGTCGACGCCGATCTCGTCGAGGTGCTGGCGGGCCAGCTTGCGCATGGCCCGGTTGCGCAGGAACGGCCAGCGCACGACCTCCCGGTTGAGGAACATGTTGTGGTAGACGGACAACTGGTCGACCAGCGCCAGGTCCTGGTACACGGTGTCGATGCCGAGCGAGCGGGCGTGCCCGACGGAGCGCAGCGTCGTCTCCTCGCCGTCGACCACGATGCGGCCGGAGTCGGGCCGGTGGAAGCCGCACAGCGTCTTGATGAGCGTCGACTTCCCCGCGCCGTTGTCGCCGATGAGCCCGAGCACCTCGCCCCTGCCCAGCCGCAGCGACACGTCGCGCAGCGCGGTGACCGGGCCGAACCGCTTGCTGATGTGCTCGGCGCGCAGCAGCTCGGTCATCGCAGCGTGCCCTTCGTCCGGAGGCGGGCCAGGTACACGTTGAGGATCATCGCGAGCAGGATCGCGATGCCGAGGATCAGGTCGAACCGGTCGGCGTTGACCCCCACGAGGTTGAGCCCGTCACGGAGGATGCCGAGCACCAGCGCACCCAGCAGCGCGCCCACGATGGTCCCCGATCCGCCCGCCAACGCCGTCCCGCCGATCACGGCCGCCGCCACGGAGGCGAACATGATCCCGGACCCGCCCGCGAGCGGCTCGATCGAGTTGATGCGGAACGCCTCCAGGACGCCCGTCAACGCGCCGAGCATGCTCGCGATCATGAAGTTGCCTATCTTGATGCGGTTGACCCGCACCCCGGCCTCGCCGGCACCGTGCTGGTTGCCACCGGTCGCCACCGTGTGCAGGCCCCACCGGGTCTGGCTGAGCACGACCTGGAACGCGAGCACGATCGCGAGCGCCCACGTGATCTCCGCCCAGGGCGCCGCGCCCAGCCACCACGCCACCCCGCGCGCCGCCTCCGGAATCGGTACCGGGTAGGCGTGCGAGGTCACCAGCGTGATGCCGTTGAGGAGGAAGAGCATGCCCAGCGTGGTCACGAAGGACGGAACGTGCAGGCGGACCGTGACCAGACCGTTGACCAGGCCCACGACGGCGCCCGCCGCCACCGCGAGCACGATCGCGAGCAGCACGGGCACGCCGTGGAACGAGATGGCGTAGTGCATCAGGAACGGCGCCAGCGCGTACATGTGCCCGACCGACAGGTCGATCTCGCCGCTGATCAGCAGCAGCACCTGGCCGGTCGCCAGGATCGCCACCGGCGCGACATAGTGCGAGATCGTCACGAGGTTGCCCTCGGTGGCGAACGCCGGGCTGGCGGCGTTGAAGTACACCGCCAGCCCGATCGCCACGAGCAGGATGCTGGCTTCGCGGAACCGGAGAAGCCGTTGGCCGCCGCGGCGGGCGGCGGCGATCGTCAACGTGGTCATTTGTGCGGGATCGGGCCGCTGCGCGTCACGACCTTCTGCGCCGTGTCCGAACCTTCGAAACGCGTCTTGACGTCGCTGAACTGGCTGACGTTGTCCTTGGTGACGAACGACAGCGACGTGTTGGTGTCGGGAGGCGAGACCAGCCCGCCGGACAGGTTGTAGAGATACAGGGCGATGACCGGCAGGAAGCCCTGCAGGTACGGCTGCTGGTCGATCGTGAAGTCGAGGCTGCCGCCCTTGACGCTCTCGAGCGTGCCGGGCTGCAGGTCGAACCCGCCGGCGATGACGCCCTTGTCCTTGAGCTTCAGCTTCGCGACCACCTTGCCCAGCGCGTCGGTCGACCCGCCGTCGACGGCCAGCAGCCCCTTGGCGTTCGGGTGGCCCGCCAGGTACGCCTCGATGGCGTTGAGCTCGTTGGGGAGGTCGGTGCCGGTCGCGATCTGGGTGAACGTGTGGCTGGTCCCCGACTCCTTCAGCACGTCGCGCGCGCCGTCGCTGCGGGGCTGGATGTTGAGTGAGCCCGGCGTGGCGATGAAGCACACCACCTCGCCGCCGCTGAACTTGCTCTCCAGCAGCTTGGTGCCGAGCGAGCGGCCCGAGTCGTACAACGGCTGCCCGATGTAGGACAGCCGCGAGGTGCCCGGGTTCCCCGGCTCGCCGTCGGCGTTGTAGCTCACCACCGGGATGCCGGCGTCGAGCGCCTTGTTGACCGGGTCGGTGAACGCCCGCGCGTCGGTGACCGCGAGCGCGATCCCGTTCGCCTTCGCCGACACGGCGGCGTTCGTCGCGTTGACCATCTCGCCGACGACGGCGTTCTGCGAGCCGGTCCACTGGTAGTCGCAGCCGAGCAGCGCGCAAGCGTCGGCGATGCCGTACTGGGTGGGTGTGAAGAACGGGTGGGCGGTGACGTGACAGACGAAGACGAAGCGCCACTTGGGCGTCGCCGGGAAGTTGCCGGCGGCGCCGGCCTGTGCCTTGTTCTCCGAGCAGGCGGTGAGCAGCGCGCCCGCGGCGAGCGCGGCACTGCTCAGCCCGGCGCCCGACAGCAGCCGCCGCCGGGTGACCGGGTTGAGGTCGAGGGTGTCGACGGCCTCCTCGACGCGGGGGTGGACCGTTCGCATCGGCTCTCCTGTTGGTTCGGTGCCGTTACTTACCTAGCTTGGGGCCGGTCGGCGGAGGACAAGGAGTCCCATCTCCCCATAACATGCGGGTTATGGAGCTGGAGCTGCGCCATCTCCGCGTCATCTGCGTCGTCGCCGAGGCGGGCAGCATCGGCCGTGCCGCCGCCGCGCTGCGCGTCTCCCAGCCCGGCCTGTCCGCCCAACTGCACCGCATCGAGCGGATGCTGGGCGGCACGCTGTTCATCCGGCGCAACCACGGGGTCACCACCACCTCGTTCGGCGAGATGGTGCTGACCCGCTGCCGCGCGGTCCTGCCGACGATCGACGAGCTGAGCCGCGCGACCACGCGCGTCACCCTCGACGCCGTCGGCACCGAGCCCCGGCTGCTGCGCATCGGCACGGTCAACGCGCCGCTGCTGCCCGCCCTCGTCACCGGCCTGACCGGACGGTTCCCCACCGCCGCGATCACCACGCACGGCGAAGGGTCGCCGACCCCGCTGGTGCACATGGTCGCCGGCGGCCTCCTCGAACTGGCCGTCGCCGGCGAGAACCCGGTGTACGAGCTACCGGTGCGCCCCGAGGTCGCGTACCACACCGTGGCGACCGAGCCGGTGTTCGCGCTGCTCGCCGCCGACCACCCGCTGGCCGCCCGCGCCGAGATCGACCTGGCCGACCTCGCCGGCGAGCGCTTCGGCCTCCCCCGCCCCGACGACGACCGCTGCCACGAGTACTACGCGCTGGCCTGCCTGGCGGCCGGCTTCGAGATGCGCGCGACGCACGACGTCGAGGGCACCCCGCTGCTCGACCTCATCCGCGCCGGCCACGCGGTGACGTTCTGCCAGGCGACGTTCCGCACCAGCCCCGACCTGGCGGTGGTGCCCCTCGCCGGCACGCCGCTGTGGTACCGGCACGTGCTGATCTGGCCCCGCGAGGGCGTGCTGGCCGACCACGGCGCCCTCGTGTGCGGGCTGGCGGCCGCCGGGTACCACGCGGCGGTCCGGCGCAACTCCGCCTATCCGGCGTGGCTGGCCCGCCACGGTGACCTGGTGCGGCCGGCGGCCACCCGCGTCGAGGAGCGCCCGTCGGCCGCCCGTGTCGAACCGCGGCCACCCGCCTGCTGTTAGCGATAACAGACGGCCGCGCGGCGCACGGCCAGGCCGCATGAGCCCGCGCCGCGCGGCGCGGGCCGCGCCGGTCGCTCAGGTCGTGAGGCGGAAGGTCGCGTCCGCGCGTTCCTGGGTGGTGGTGACCGGGTCGATGCGGAGCAGGTAGCTGTAGTGACGCAGGTACCGGTCCGGGTAGTTGTAGGACTGGTACGACGTCCACGACGAGTTGGCCAGGCCCGCCACCGCGCGGAACGTGGCGTCGGCGGCGAACGTGGTGCTCCCGTCGTTGGGCGCCAGCACCAGGTCGTAGTTGTAGTGGCGCAGGTAGTACCCCGGGTAGTTGACCGACTCGAACGACACCGTGCCGCTCGCGCCGGCCAGGCCCGGCCGCACCCGGAACTGGGCGTCCTGGGCCGGGCTGACGTTCGGGTCGATGCGCACGTCGAGGTTGGCGTGGCGCACGTACCGGTCCTGGAAGTTGTAGGACTGGATGCGGTTCACGGGAGCGTTCGTGCCCCACCGGCCCAGCACCCGGCTCTCCTCCGCCGCGGTGAGGTTGAGGATCGAGCCGTGGCGCTTGCGGGTGCCGCCCATGCCGTAGTCGGTGCGGGTGCGGAAGTTCTGCACGCTGCCGAGGTTCGTCGACGTCACCGGCATGTAGCCGCGACCGGTCGCGTACTGGTCGAGCCACAGGCTCCACTCGCTGCGCCCGTTGAACTGCGCCCACATCGGGCCCTCGACGACGTTGCCGCCGCCGGTTCCGTTGGAGATGCCCAGATGTGACAGGTTGCCGAGCGTCGTCCACGAGCCGAGCACCGAGTTGCTGGCCTCGATCGTGATGTGCCCGTCGGCGGAGGCGCGGTAGTAGCGGTAGGCACTGTTCGGCGCCTCGATGATCTGGGTGTCGATGATGCCCTGTCCGCTGCCGCGGTCGATGTAGAGCTGCGGCGCGGTGAACGTGCGGAAGTCGCTGGTCCGCACGTACCAGATGCGGTGCTTGGTGACCCCGTTGCGCAGCGAGTTCGTCGCCCAGTAGACGACGTAGTCGTTCGTCGCCGGGTTCCAGATCGCCTCCGGCGCCCACGCGTTGCCGGCGCCGGAGATTCCGGCGGCGACGTTGATGAGACGGGGTTGCGACCAGTTCACGAGGTCGCTGGACTCCCACACCACCAGCGACGTGCTGCCCCGGTTCGCCGCGTCGGACCACGAGGTGCCGCTCGCGATGCGCAGGTCGGTGGCGACGATCCAGTACCGGTCACCCGCCGGCGACCGCACGAGCGCGGGGTCACGCACGCCCTGGGTGCCCACCGTGGACAGGAGGACGGGGCTGCCGCCGTTGAGGTCCGTCCAGTTCAGACCGTCGCGGCTGTGCGCGAAGTAGATCTGCTCGCCCCGGGCCGACTCCCCGATGAAGTGCGCCAGCAGGTAACCGGTGAACGGGTCCAACGCGGCCGCGGGCCCGGCCGGCACGACGATGAAGGACCCGATCAGGGCCAGCAGGGCGACAAGCCGTTTCAGCACGACAGGCTCCTCATCGGGTGGGGACGACCGGCGCGATGGTGCCGTCGGCGTTGAAGCGCATCACGTCGACGGCCGTCTCGCGGTTGGTGCCGTTGCCGGCCGGCACGGCGAACCGGTGGTAGGCGATGTACCAGGTGTCGGAGTTCGGGGCACGCACCACCGAGTGGTGCCCGGTGCCGAGGATGGCGCCGCTCTTGCGCAGCACCACGCCGCGGTTGGTCCACGGGCCGAGCGGCGACGTGCCGGTGGCGTAGGCGACCCGGTAGTCCTCGCTGCGGGTGTCGTTCTCCGACCACATCAGGTAGTAGGTGCCGTTGCGCTTGAACACGAACGGCGCCTCGTTGTACCCGCTCGGCGTGATCGTGCGCACCTGGGCGGCATCGAACGACACCATGTCGTCGTTCAACGGCACCACCCGCGCCACGCCCTGCCCCCAGTAGAGGTAGGAGCGGCCGTCGTCGTCGGTGAACACCATCGGGTCGATGGCCTGGCCGCCGGAGAACTGTCCACTCTGGACCAACGGGCGGCCGAGCGCGTCGCGGAACGGCCCCGTCGGCGACGCCGACACGGCGACCCCGAGCTGCTTCGCGCCGTTGACCAGGCCGCCGCTGAAATACAGGTAGTACCGGCCGAACTTCAGCGTCACGGCCGGCGCCCACGCCGAGTCGTCGGCCCACGACACGTCCGGGCCGTGGTCGAGGATCACGCCGTGGTCGGTCCAGGTGACCAGGTCGGCCGACGAGAACGCCTTGTAGTACGTGCCGCCCCAGCCGGCGTAGCCGTCGGTGGTCGGGTACAGGTAGTAGCGGCCGTTGAAGGTCACGAGGTGCGGGTCGGCGAACAGCCCGGGGATCACCGGGTTCTTGTCGGTCTTCGGCGCCCACGGCGCCACGAGGCGGAACGAGCTGTCGGCGACGGCACCCACCGCGTCGAGCCACAGCGCGAAGTCGCGGTGCCGGATCCGCCGGTCGGGATAGTTGTACGACACCAGCGACACCGATCCCGCCACCGACCCGTCGGCCGCGCAGAACGTGGCGTCGCCGCGGAACGTCGCGTCGCCGGTGTTGGCGTCGACGCGCAGCCGGTAGTCGCGGTGGCGCAGGAACAGCCCGCTCTTCGTCCGGAACGAGTAGCACGCGGGCGAGGCCAGGCCGTTCACGACGGTGAAGGTCGCGTCGAGCTTGAGCTGGGTGGCACCGCTCGAGGTGACCGGGTCCAGCCGGGCCAACGAGTCGAGGTGACGCACGAAGCGGCCGGCGTAGTTGACCGCCTCCAGCGACACCGCACCGGTGGGCAGCGTCGCCGCGTACGCCGCGGATGCGGTGACGGCAACGCCCACCAGCAGCACGAGCACCGCGGCAGCGGCCCGGATCCGCATCCTCGACCTCCCGTTGTTATCGATAACAATCAATGGTGGCGGTCCACCTGTCAAGGGCGGCCACACTGGACCCATGTTCGTCATCGCCCACATCAGCGACATCCATCTCGACGGCACCGAGCGGTCCACCGGGCGCGCCGCCCGGGTCATGGACCACCTCCGGACGCTGGAGGAGCACCTCGACGTCATCCTCGTCACCGGCGACCTCGCCGACCACGGCGCCGAGCCCGAGTACGAGGAGGTCGCCCGCATCGCCACCGCGTCGGTGCCGGTGCTGCTGTGCCCCGGCAACCACGACGCGCGTCCCCCGTACCGCAAGGCGCTGCTCGGCGAGGACCCCGACGACTCGCCGATCAACCGGACCTACCGCATCGGCGGGGTGACGTTCCTGATGGCCGACTCGTCGATCCCCGGCCGCGACCCCGGTCTCCTCGACGACCCGACCCTCGCGTGGCTCGACCGCGAGCTCGCCAGCGACGACGGGCCGGCGTTCATCTGTCTCCACCACCCGCCGGTCCCGTTGCACATGCCCTTCGTCGACGGGATCCGGCTGCAGCGTCCCGACGGCCTCGCCGCGGTCGTGGAGCGGCATCCGCGCGTGGTGGCGGTGCTGTGCGGCCACGCGCACACCCCGGCGGCGACGACGTTCGCGGGCCGGCCGCTGCTGGTCGCACCGGGCGTGGCGTCGACGGTCAAGCTGCCGTGGGAGCCCGGCCCGGGCCTCGACCGGGACCTCCCGCCGGCCATCGCGTTCCACCTGTTCGACGACGGCCGCCTCACGACCCATTTCCGGCTGGTGGCGTAGGAACCGCGCGCGGGGGTAGACCAACGGCGTGACCGCCTACGCCATCCGCTCCCCCGCCGTGCGGTGGGCCGGCCTCGCCGGTTTCGCCGCCGCCGTCACCGCGGCAGCGCTGCTCGGCACGCTCGCCGTCACCGGGACGGCCGGCGAGTACGCGACGCTCGACCGTCCCTCGTGGGCGCCGCCGTCGTGGCTGTTCGGTCCCGTGTGGACGGTGCTCTACGGGATGATCGCCGTCGCCGGCTGGCTGGTGTGGCGGCGGGTCGGCGCCGACCGGGTCCTGGTGCCGTACGCGGTGCAGCTGGTGCTCAACGCCGCCTGGACACCGATCTTCTTCGGCGCCGGGCAGTACGGGTGGGCGCTGGTCGACATCGTCGCGATGTGGGTGGCGATCGCGGTGACCATTCTCGGTTTCCGCCGCGTCCACCGGGCCGCGGCGTGGCTGCTGGTGCCGTATCTGCTCTGGGTGAGCTACGCGACCGCCCTGAACGCCGCGATCTGGTACCTCAACCGGTAGCGGCGCCCAGCCGCGCCTGGAGGTCCTTCACCCGGCCGAGGTCGTCGAACGCCACGTGGGCGGTGAACCGCGGTCCGGTGATGGTCAGCGTCTCCCGGTCGTCGCTGAAGACCGCCGACATGCCGCGGCGCACGGCGTAGCTGTAGAACGCGCGGCGGTGGTTGGTCAGCGGGATCTCGGCCAGGCCCTGCTGCAGGATCCGCATGACGCGGGCCGGTTCCGGCTCCGGCAGCTCGAAGTCGGGGTGCTCGATGAGGAACCCGCCGCGGGTGCCGCCGCCCGCCGGCGCGTTGTAGTGCGTCCAGACGCCGGTGAGCGTCTTCGCGGCCTCGATGAAGAACGTGGCCGCCAGGTGCGGTTCGTCCGGCTGACCGGGCAGCTCGGCGAACGGCACCTCGGGCTCGGCGAACAGCGCGAGGTCGTGGCGGCGCCCCCAGTCCCGCAGCGACTCGGACAACCGCGACGCCTCGGGGTGGAACCCGGACGGGTTGGCCCACGCCCACAACCACGACCGCGGGCCGGGCGCCGCCGAGCCCAACAGGTGCATCCGGGTGCAGGTGCGCGGCGTCGCGCCGGTGAAGCTGAACTCCGGTTTGCTGAGTTCGACCTGCCAGTTGTGCTCACCGAGCACCTCTTCCAGGTGCACCTGGTGCTCCAGTGACAGGAGCGCGGCATCGTCGGTCAGATCGGTGAACACGTGAAGAAGATCAGTCACGCGGACCGACCCTAGCAACGGACCGCCAACGGGACCGGCCGGACCGGCCTCAGCCGAACAGGGTGTCGGCCGCACGCTCCCACTCCACCACGAGGTCGGTGCCGCCGGGATCGCGCAGCCACTGGATCTGCAGGCCGTCCATCAGGGCGATCACCTGGCGCGCCAACGACTCCGGCCGGTCGCTCACCCCGGTTGCCAGTGCGGTCAACGTCTCCAGGACCCGCGCCTGCCGCGTCACGAAGTACGCGTGCGCGGGGTGGTCCGGCGCGAGCGACTCGGCCTCCAGCACGGCGAACAGCCGCACGATCTCCGGCTGCGACGCGTTGCGCCGCACCAGCGCCGCGCACACGCGCCGCAGGTCGACGCCGGCGGACAGGCCGTCCGTGCCGAGGTCCGCGGTCAGCGCGCGGCCGTCTTCGGCGTCGCGATGGTCGAGGACCGCGAGCAGCAGCCCGTCCTTGGACCCCACGTGGTGCAGCAGACCGGGGACGGTGAGCCCACAGCCGTCGGCGACGTCCTGCATCGACAGGCCCCAGAAGCCGCGCTCGGCGATGAGCCGGGTGGTGACCCCGATGATCTGGCCACGCCGCTCGGCCACCGGCAGCCGGACCCTTGCCGTGCCACGGTTCACCTGGCTAGATTACCGCTACCTACCAGGTACTAGGTAAGGACACGGATGCTCACCACGGAGCAGCAGGCCGCGCTCACCAGCGGTCACGACATGTGGCACACGTCGGCCGTCGGCGACCTCCCGTCGATCACCGTCACCGACGGGCCGCACGGCGTACGCAAGCAGGCCGCCGACGCCAAGGACCTCATCACCGGCGAGCCGGCGACCTGCTTCCCGCCGGCGGTCGCGCTCGGGTCGAGCTGGGACCCCGAGCTCGTGCACCGCGTCGGGGTGGCGCTCGGCGAGGAGGCCCGCGCGATGGGCGTCTCCGTGCTGCTCGGCCCCGGCATCAACCTCAAGCGCAGCCCGCTCGGCGGTCGCAACTTCGAGTACTACGCCGAGGACCCGTTGCTCACCGGCATCCTGGCGGTCGAGTGGGTGAAGGGCCTGCAGAGCCAGGGTGTGGGCGCGTCGCTCAAGCACTTCGCGGTCAACAGCCAGGAGACCGACCGCATGCGCGTCAGCGCCGACGTCGACGAGCGCACGCTGCGCGAGCTGTACCTGCACGCGTTCCAGCGCGTCGTCGAGCAGGCGCAGCCGTGGACGGTCATGTGCGCCTACAACCGCGTCAACGGCGTCTACGCGTCGGAGCACCGGTGGCTGCTCACCGAGGTGCTGCGCGACGAGTGGGGCTTCGAGGGCCTCGTGGTCTCCGACTGGGGTGCCGTGGTCGACCGGGTCGCGGCGGTCGCCGCCGGCCTCGACCTCACGATGCCCGGCCCCGACGAGCCCGGCGACCGGGCCCTGGTCGCGGCGGTCGCCGACGGCAGCCTCGACCCGGCCGCCCTGGAGACCTCCGCCGCGCGCGTGCGGGCGCTGGTGGACAAGGCGCTGCGGCACGCCGACCCCGACGCGACCTACGACGAGGCCGCGCACCACGCGCTGGCCCGGGAGGCGGCCGCGCGCTCGATCGTGCTGCTGCGCAACGAGGGCGGGCTGCTGCCACTGTCCACCTCGGACACCTCGGTGGCGGTCATCGGCGAGATCGCCAACACCCCGCGCTACCAGGGCGGCGGGAGCTCGCAGATCACGCCGACCCGGCTCGACGACGCGCTCACCGAGATCCGCACGCTGACCTCCGCCGAGGTGACGTTCGCGGCCGGGTACGCCGTCGACGGCGGCGAGGACGGTGCGCTCGTCGCGGAGGCCGTCGAGGTGGCCGCGGCGGCCGACGTCGCCGTGGTGTTCGTCGGCACGGCGCACGAGACCGAGGGCGCCGACCGGGCCGGCATCGACCTGCCCGCCGGGCAACTGGCGCTCGTCGAGCGGATCGTGGCCGCCAACCCGCGCACGGTCGTCGTGCTCTCCAACGGCGCGGTCGTGCGCACCACCCCGTGGGACCGCGCGGTGCCGGCGCTCGTCGAGGGCTGGCTGCTCGGGCAGGCCGGCGGCGGCGCCCTCGCCGACGTGCTGTTCGGTGTGGTCAACCCCTCGGGCCGGCTTTCCGAGACCATCCCGCACCGGCTCGCCGACCACCCGTCGCACCTCGACTTTCCCGGCGAGGCCGGGCACGTGCGCTACGGCGAGGGCATCCACGTCGGCTACCGCGGCTTCGACGCGCGGGAGCAGGACGTCGCCTACCCGTTCGGGTTCGGCCTTTCGTACACGACGTTCGCGTACGGCGACGCCACCGCGTCCATCGTGGACGGTGACGTCGAGGTGCGCGTCGCGGTCACGAACACCGGCGACCGCGACGGCCGCGAGGTGGTGCAGGTGTACGCCGGCCTGCCGGGCTCGAAGGTGCGCCGCGCGCCGCGCGAGCTCAAGGGGTTCGCCAACGTCGCGGTCGCGGCCGGCGCCACCGTCGAGGTGACGGTCCGCATCCCGCGGGCCGACCTCGCCTACTGGGACCCGTGGCTGGGCCGGTGGGCCGTGGAGGGCGGGGAGTACGTGCTGTCCGTCGGCGCCTCCTCGCGGGACGTGCGCACGTCCGTCACCGTGGCCGTGGACGGCGACGACACCCGGCGCCCCCTGACGGCCGGGTCCACGCTCCAGGAGTGGCTCGACGACCCGAAGGGCGCCGAGGTGCTCATGAACGCGTGGGCCGCCGCGACCGCCGGCGGCGACGACACCGGCGACGGCACGGGCGGGAACAACCAGGCCGCCGCCGCCCTCGCCGACCCGCAGGTGTTCATGTTCCTGGCCAGCCTCCCGCTGGGCCGCCTGACGTCGTTCGCCGGCGACCAGTTCGGCGCCGACGCGATCGACGCGCTCGTGCGCGAGGCCAACTCTTGACCTCAACATTTGTCGAGGTTCGATACTGGACCGCATGCGTGCGATCCAGGTGGCCTCGTTCGGCGGGCCCGAGGTACTGACCCCGACGGACCTGCCCGACCCCGAACCCGGTCCCGGGCAGGTCGTCGTCGGCCTCGCCGCGGCCGACGTCATCTTCCTCGACACGTTGCTGCGCAGCGGCTGGGGCCGGGACTTCTTCCCGGTGCCGCTGCCGTACGTGCCGGGCCACGGGGGTGCCGGCACGGTCCTGCGGACCGGCGAGGGCGTCGACCCGGCCTGGACCGGGCGCCGGGTCGTCGCCCGGATCCCGTACGGCGGCTACGCCGAACGGGCGGTCGCCGACCTCGACCGGATCGTCCCCGTGCCCGACGACCTGCCGTTCGAGGTCGCCGCCGGGCTGCTCCACGACGGCGCCACCGCGCTGAACCTCGACCGCCTCGGTTCGCCGGACAAGGACGAGTGGGTGCTGGTCACGGCCGCCGCGGGCGGGGCCGGGACGCTGCTGGTCCAGCTCGCCGTCGACGCCGGGGCCCGCGTCGTGGCCGCGGCGTCGTCCGCGGAGAAGCGGGCGCTGGCCGCCAGCCTGGGCGCCGACGTGACCGTGGACTACACCCGGGACGGCTGGCCCGACGAGGTACGCGCGGCCACCGGCGGCGGCGCCGCGCTGGCCTTCGACGGCGCCGGCGGCGCGCTCGGAACGTCCACAGTGGACGCGCTGGCGGACGGCGGCCGGCTGGTGACCTACGGCACCGCGGACGGGTTCGCCGCGCCCGACCCCGCCACCCTGGCCCGCCGCGGGATCCGCCTCCTCCAGCCGCTGCTGGCCGGTCCGCCGCCGAACGCCGTCGTACGCGAACTGCTGACCGAGGCGCTCGACCTCGCCGTCGGCGGCCACCTGCGTCCCGTGATCGCCGCCACCCTGCCGCTCGACCGCGCCGCCGACGTCCACCGCGCCCTGGCCGCCCGCTCGGTGGCCGGCAAGTCCCTGCTCATTCCCTGACCCGACACCCCGCGGTTACAGTCGGAGCGTGACCGGTCAGCCCGTGCGGCTCGGGATCGACTTCGGCACCTCGAGCACCGTCGCCACGATGGTCGACCCGCTGGGACGGGCCCGACCGCTGATGTTCGACGCCTCTCCCCTGCTGCCCTCGGCCACGCTGGCCCGGCCCGGCGAGCCCGACCTCCGCACCGGTGCCGACGCCGAGCGGGCCGCGCCGGCGTACCCGGCCGGCTTCGAGGCGGCACCGAAGCGACGCGTCGACGACGGCACCGTGTGGCTCGGCGGACGCGCCGTTCCGGTGCCCGACCTCGTCGGCGCGGTGTTCGACCGGATCGCCGCCGAGGCGGTGCGTGCCGCCGGCGCGAAGGTCGGCGCCGCGACGCTCACCCACCCCGCGGCGTGGGGCCGGCACCGCCTCGACGTGCTCGTCGAGGCCGCGGCGCGGGCGGGGCTGCCGCCGGTCGACCTCGTTCCGGAGCCCGTGGCGGCCGCCGCGTACCTCGTACACGTGCTGGGGCACGCGGTGTCGGCCGGGCGGTCCGTCGTCGTCTACGACCTCGGCGCGGGCTCGTTCGACGTCAGCGTGGTGCGCCCGTACGGCAACGGGTTCGCGGTCACCGCCACCGCCGGGCTCGCCGACGTCGGCGGCCTCGCGCTCGACGCCCTCGTGGTGCAGCACGCGCGGCAGGTCACCGGCGCGCCGGCCGACGCCTGGCGGCGGCTGGACTGGCCGCGCGACCCGGCCGACCAGGCGGCCCGCATGGCGCTGTGGCGGGCCGCCCGGGCCGCCAAGGAGGAGCTGTCCCGGCACCCGGCGGCCGACCTGCGGGTGCCGGTCATCGACCGCACCGTGCGCCTCACGCGGGAGGAGTTCGACCGGCTCGCGCGGCCGGTGATCGGGCGGACCGTCGAGCTCACCGTCGACCTGCTGCACCGGTCGGCCGCCGCGCGGGCGTCGGTCGACGCGGTGTTCCTCGTCGGCGGGTCGGCACGGATCCCGCTGGTCGCCACGATGCTGCACCGCGCGCTCGGTGTCGCGCCGGTGGTCACCGACGATCCGGACCTCGCGGTCAGCGAGGGCTGCCTGGACGCGACGACGGTGGCCGCGCTGGCGCCGCTGCCCACCCGGCCGGTGATCGACCTCGGCGAACCGCCGCCGCTGGAGCCCGAGCCGGAGGTGGACACCGTCGCGCGCCGGGTCAGCCGGCGGGTCGCGCTCGGCGCGGGCGCCGCGGCGGCCGCGCTCACGACGACGGCCGTGGCGGTCGCGCTGTTCGACGGCGACCCGCGCGTGCGACCCGCGAGCATCCCGGTGACGCCGCCCGTCGAGCCCGCCGGAGCCGTGTCGGGTGCGCGGCTGATCGCCCGGATCGACGCCCACGAGGGCCGGGTGCGCGACCTCGGCTTCAGCCGCAACGGCGCGCTGCTCGTCACCGGCGGCGACGACGCGACCGCCAGGGTCTGGGACGTCGCCACCCGCGCGCCGGTCGGCCAGCCGCGGCCGGGCACCGGGCCGGTGGTCGCCGTCGCGTTCGGGCCCGCCGACACCGTGCTGCTCGTCGCCGGGCGCGCGGGGGTGCGGCTGTGGAGCACCGCCACGGTGTCCACAGTGGACGTCGAGGTCGGTTCGGCTCCGGTCAGCGACGCCGCCCTGAGCATCCACGGCGAGACGGTCATCACCGCCCAGCAGGGACAGGTCCGGTTCTCCGACCGGATCGGCCGGCCGCTGCGGACCATGGCGGTACCCGCCGGCGCGACCCCGACGGTCGGGCTCAGCGCCGACGGGCGCCTGCTCGCCACCGCCGACGGCAGCCACGACGTGGTGCTGTGGGACGTGCCGAGCAACCAGCGGCTCGGCGACCCGCTGCACGTCGACGCCTACGTCCTCCACCGCGCCGGGTTCAGCCCGACCGGCACCACGGTGCTCACCGTCGGCTCCGGCGGGGCGGGGCTGTGGGACACCGCCGGCCACACGCTCCTGCACACGCTCGGCGGTACCCACGACGCCGACGTCACCGGTGGCGGGTTCACGCGCGACGGCGACGTCGTCGCCACGGTCAGCGCCGACCGGACGGTCGCGTTGTGGCGGGCCGGCTCGGGCCAGCCCGTCGGGGACCCGTTGACGGGCCACGACGGCGCCGTCGTCAGCATCGCGTTCAGCCAGGACGGGAAGACGTTCGCCACCGGCGACGACGGTGGTTCGGTGTGCCTGTGGGAGCTCACCCGCTGACGCCCGGTTCGCTGTGCGGGTACGGCGCGAACGTGCTGCGGTTCTCGCTCACCGCGAGGCTGCGCCCGATCTGCGGGAACGCCCGCTGCGGGCAGCCCTCGCGGTCACACACCTTGCAGCCGACGCCGATCGGCACGGCCGCGTCGCGGTCGTCGAGGTCGCGGCCGGCGGCGTACACGAGCCGGTCGGCGTGCCGCACGTCGCACCCGAGGCCGACGGCGAACGTCTTGCCCGGCGCGCCGTAGCGGCCGGGCGTGCGGGTCACCGTGCGCGCCACCCACAGGTAGCGGCTGTTGTCGGGCATGCTGGCGATCTGCACGAGGATGCGGCCGGGCGCGGCGAACGCCTCGTAGACGTTCCACAGTGGACACGTGCTGCCGGTACGGGTGAAGTGGAACCCGGTGGCCGACGAGCGCTTGGACATGTTGCCCGCCCGGTCGACCCGGATGAACGAGAACGGCACCCCGCGCAGCCGGGGCCGTTGCAGCGTGCTGAGCCGGTGGCACACGGTCTCGAAGCCGACGCCGAAGTGGTCGGCCAGCCGCTCGATGTCGTACCGGTACCGCTCGGCGGTCGCGTGCACCGCCCGGTACGGCATGATGACCGCCGCGGCGAAGTAGTTGGCCAGGCCCACGCGGGTCAGCGTCACCGCGGGCGGCGAGCTGAGCTCGTCGTCGGCCGCGAGGTCGGTGATCAGGTCGGCGTACTCGGCGAACGCGAGCTGCACCGCCATCCGGAACGCCTGCTGACCGGGGCGCAGGTGCCCGGCGAGGTACAGCCGCTTCGTGGTGTCGTCGTACCGGTGCTGCTCCCCCGGGTTCGTCGGGCTCGACGGGCTGCCGGCGTCGAGCCCGACGACCTGGATGCCGTGCCGCGCCAGCCGGGCGTCGAGAGCGGCCAGCATCTGGCCGGGCCGCGCGCCGATCTCCGCGGCGACCCGCTCGGCGGCGTCGTCGAGCTCGGCGATGTAGTTGTGCCGCCGGTAGAAGTAGTCGCGGGCCTCCTCGTGCGGCATCATCGCGATCTGCGGCGCCGGCGCGTCGGAGGCGCGCCCGTCGGTGAGCAGCGCCAGCTGCTCCAGCGCCTGGCGGTAGCGGCGGTGCAGGGTCACCAGGGCCCGCGCGGTGTGCGGCAGCTTCTCGGCCAGCTCGGCCGCCTCACCGGCGGCCTCGGGCGAGGCCAGCGCGCCGTCGGCGACCACCTCGCGGATCTCGGCGATGAGCCGCGTGACGTCGTGCGCGGCGAAGAACCCCGCGTCGACGCCGAACTCCTCGCACAGCCGCAGCAGCACCGGCACGGTCAGCGGCCGGGAGTCGTGCTCGATCTGGTTGAGGTAGCTCGGCGATACGGACAGCCGCCGCGCCAGGGCGGCCTGGCTCAGCCCGCGGTCTTCGCGGAGCCGCCGTAAGCGACGGCCGGCATAGGTCTTGTCCATCACCGGACTATACGACCGTTAACCATTAACAACCTTCGCAAACTAACCGAACAAGATTAGCGAAAGTTAGCTTCGACCGCAGACGGAACGCCGTGCGACGGTGGCTAAGACGCAGTTCCCATAGTTCGCAAGGATCGGAGCCACCCCATGACTGACCGGCAGACCGCTGCGGCGGAGATCGAACGCGAATGGTCCACCGACCCGCGCTGGAGCGGCGTGGAGCGGACCTACTCGGCGGCCGACGTGGTGCGGCTGCGCGGCAGCGTCACGGAGGAGCACACGCTCGCCCGGCGCGGCGCCGAGAAGCTCTGGGACCTGATGCACACCGAGGACTACGTGCACGCCCTCGGCGCACTGACCGGTAACCAGGCCGTGCAACAGGTCAGGGCCGGGCTCAAGGCGATCTACCTCAGCGGCTGGCAGGTCGCGGCCGACGCGAACCTGAGCGGCCACACGTACCCCGACCAGAGCCTCTACCCCGCGAACTCGGTGCCGAGCGTGGTGCGCCGCATCAACAACGCGTTGCTGCGGGCCGACCAGATCGAATGGGCCGAGGGCTCCCAGCAGAGGGACTGGCTCGTGCCGATCGTCGCCGACGCGGAGGCCGGCTTCGGCGGCGTGCTCAACGCGTTCGAGCTGATGCGCGGGATGATCGCCGCCGGCGCGGCGGGCGTGCACTGGGAGGACCAGCTCGCGTCGGAGAAGAAGTGCGGCCACCTCGGCGGCAAGGTGCTCGTGCCGACCGGTCAGCACGTGCGCACCCTGAACGCGGCCCGGCTCGCGGCCGACGTGGCCGGCGTGCCGAGCGTGATCGTGGCCCGCACCGACGCGCAGGCGGCGACGCTCATCACCAGCGACCTCGACGAGCGCGACGCGCGGTACGTCACCGGGGAGCGCACCGCGGAAGGGTTCTACCGCGTGAACGCCGGCATAGCGCCGTGCATCACCCGGGGCCTCGCCTACGCGCCGCACGCCGACCTGCTGTGGATGGAGACCTCGAAGCCCGACCTCGACGTGGCCCGCGAGTTCGCCGAGGCCATCAAGGCGAAGTACCCCGACCAGCTGCTCGCGTACAACTGCTCGCCGTCGTTCAACTGGAAGAAGCACCTCGACGACGCCACGATCGCGAAGTTCCAGCGCGAGCTCGGCCACATGGGCTACAAGTTCCAGTTCATCACGCTGGCCGGCTTCCACGCGCTCAACCACTCGATGTTCGACCTGGCCCGCGGCTACGCCGAGACCGGCATGACCGCCTACGTCGACCTGCAGGAGCGCGAGTTCGCCGCCGAGGCCGAGGGCTACACGGCCACCCGCCACCAGCGCGAGGTCGGCACCGGGTACTTCGACCTGGTCAGCACCACGATCAACCCGCAGAGCGACACCGTCGCGATGCGCGGGTCCACCGAGCACGAACAGTTCGCGGGAGCCACCAAATGATCGAGATCCGGGGCAGCGAGAACCGTCAGGACGAACTGTTCACCCCCGACGCGCTGGCGTTCCTCGTCGAGCTCGACCGCCGGTTCGCCGGCGCGCGGGTCGACCTGCTGGAGCGCCGCCGCCGGCGCCGCACCCGGCTCGCCCGCGGCGCCGAGAGGCTCGGATTCCTTCCGGAGACCGCGGCGATCCGTGATGATCCGACATGGCGGGTCGCCGCGCCGGCGCCGGGTCTGGTCGACCGGCGGGTCGAGATCACCGGCCCGCCACAGCGGACGATGACCGTCAACGCGCTCAACTCCGGCGCGAAGGTCTGGCTGGCCGACTTCGAGGACGCGACCTCACCCACGTGGGAGAACATCGTCGGCGGCCAGCTGAACCTGATCGACGCCCGGGAGGGTCGCCTCGACTTCGTCTCGGGCGCCGGCAAGCGGTACCGCGTCGGCGACGACCCGGCCACCGTCGTGGTCCGGCCCCGCGGATGGCACCTGGTCGAGAAGCACGTGGTGGTGGACGGGCACCCGATGCCGGCCGCGCTCGTCGACTTCGGGCTCTACATCTTCCACAACCGGGAGACGCCGTACTTCTACCTCCCGAAGCTCGAGAACCACCGCGAGGCGCGGCTGTGGAACGACGTGTTCTGCCACGCCCAGCACCTGCTCGGCATCCCGTACGGCACGATCCGCGCCACCGTGCTCATCGAGACCATCACCGCCGCGTTCGAGATGGAGGAGATCCTCTACGAGCTGCGTGACCACAGTGGAGGGTTGAACGCCGGCCGCTGGGACTACATCTTCAGCGTCATCAAGACGTTCGGCGCCGACCCCGACGCCGTGCTGCCCGACCGCGCCAAGGTGCGCATGACGGTCCCCTTCATGCGGGCCTACACCGAGCTGCTGGTGAAGACCTGCCACAAGCGCGGCGCCCACGCGATCGGCGGCATGGCCGCGTTCATCCCGAGCCGCGACACCGCCGCGAACGAGCGCGCGTTCGCCCACGTGCGGGTCGACAAGGAACGCGAGGCGTCGGCCGGGTTCGACGGGTCGTGGGTGGCGCACCCGGCGCTGGTTCCGGTGTGCCGGGACGTGTTCGACCGGCACGTGGGCGAGAACCCGCACCAGATCGGCCGGCAGCGCTTCGACGTGGACGTCACCGCCGAGGACCTCCTCGACTTCGCCAGCGCCGGCACGGAGGTCACCGAGACGGGCGTGCGTAACAACATCGCCGTCGCGCTGCGGTACCTGCGGGCCTGGCTCGGCGGCACCGGCGCCGTGGCCATCTACGACCTGATGGAGGACGCCGCCACGGCGGAGATCGCCCGCTGCCAGATCTGGCAGTGGCTACGCCACGGCACCCGCCTCACCGACGGGCGGACGATCGACCACGAGCTCGTCGCGAAGCTCCTCGACGAGGAGTACACCGCCGCCGACGCGGAGACCGAGGGCCGCGACGAGAACCTCGCCCGCGCCGGCAACCTGTTCAACCGGATGGCGCTGCAGCCCGACCTGCCCGAGTTCTTCACCACCCGCGCCTACGCCACGTACCTGGCCCGATAGCCGCACCCCACCCCCGAAAGGTTTGACGGGTCGGATACCTGCTCCATGGGCCTGCAGGTATCCGACCCGTCATTCGCTCACGCGGGCAGGCGGTAGCGGCGGACCGGGCGTCGACGCACCGGACGCCGCCCGGCGGGCCGGCCGACGAGCTGCCGGGGACCGAACCGCACCAGCACGCCGACCGCGATCAGCACCATGCCGTAGAGGACGATGGCCTCGATCGGCGTACCGGTCTTCGCCAGGTCGCCGTCGCCGTAGGCGCCACCACGGCCGCCGCCGGAGCCACCGGACCCGCCGCTGCCGCCGCCACCGCCGGGGCCGGTCACCGGCGGCACGACCACCGGCGCGTTGCGCACCTGCAGCATCGCGACCGCCGTGTTGTTGCCGGACTGGTCCTCGACCGTGCTCGTGGCGGCCCGCGCGACGATGGCGTAGTCGCCAACCGGCACGCTGTCGTCGATCTCCAGGGTCAGGTACAGGATGTCGATGTTGGCGTCGGTCTGGTCGGGCAGCGTGCAGTCCAGGTCGCCCTCGAAGTCGACCGTGCAGGCCCCGCCGGTGTAGGTCACCGTCTGGCCCGGCGGCAGGCCCGCCTCCTCCCGCACCCAGACCGGGTCGGCCACCCGCGGCTGCCACCCCACGGTCGCCACCGATACCTTCTCGGTGAGCCCCCACTGCGACATGCTCTGACCGGTCGCCGCCTCGGTCTCGCGACGCGCGGAGACCACGCCCACGCCGAGCGGCAGGTCGATGTCGAGCTCGGTGTCGCCGGCCGGGTCGAGGCCGAGGTTGCCGATCGGCAGCGCGACCTCCACGTCCGCGCCGCGGACCGCCTCGATCGTCGGGTCCTCGAACCTGACCGTGAGGTCGGCGCCCGACGGGGCCACCTCGAACGTCGGCATCGGGTCGTCCTCGGCACCGGAGCAGTTGCCGTTGGTGTCCTCGTCGACGCAGCCGCCGCTGGGCTTCGAGCCGACCGGCGTGGTCTGGCTGACCTTCAGCTCCAGGTTGAACGTCTTCGACTCCTGGTCGAGCAGGTTCGTCGTGCAGGTGATCACGCCGGGACCGTTGGAGACGCACGGCAGGGTGTTCGGGGTCACCAGCTCCATGCCGTTGGGCAGGAAGATGTCGACGATCGCCGGGGTGGCGTCGAGCGGACCGTTGTTCTTCAGGGTCACCGGGACGATCGTGGTCATGTTCTTGGTCAGCCGCAGCCGGCTCGGCTGCCCGAGCGTCACCGTGACGTTCTGCTCCGGCTCGATGCTGAACGCCAGCGGCCCGCTGATCCCGGTCGAGCCCCGCGACCCGCTGAGCGTGATGCTCGTCGGCCGCCACTCGAGGACCGCGGTCACCGACGCGTCGACCTCGACGGTCAGCGTCACCAGGGTCGACGTGCCCGGTGTCACCGCGACCGGCGTGCACACGATCTCGGTCGCCGGATCGATCGTGCACTGCGTCGCGCCGACGCTCGCGGCGGTGACGTCGAAGCCGGCCGGCCGCCCGGTCATCGGGATGCGCAGCGTCTGCCCGGTGAGCGCCTGGGTCGCCGTGATCGTCACCGTGGCCGTACCGGTGTCACCCGGCGCCACCCGCGCCGCGGTCGTGGTCATCGTCGCCACCGCCGACAGCGGTGCCAGCGGCACCACCCCCGGAACCGGCTCGTCGGTGCCGGAGCACGCGCCGTCGTTGTTCAGGTCGACGCAGCCGGGCGGCGGCGGGGTGGTCAGGTCGGCGTTCGCCGGGATCTGGATCTTCGGCGTGAGCACGATCGCGGGCGCGTTCGGGTTCTGCGTGACCCAGCAGTCGAGCTGGGTCGGCGAGGCCCGGTCGCAGTAGGTGTCGGTGTTCGCGTCGAGCGGGTCGACGAACGTCGTGCCCTGCGGCGCCACGACGCTGAACGGGGCGTTCGTCGCCGTGGACGGGCCGCTGTTGGTCACCGAGATGGTCAGGTCGGCCTGCTCGCCCGGCAGCACCGTGTCGTCCAGCGGCGGGTCGACGTCGGCGACGAGCGTCACCTGCGGCGGTGCGATCTGGACGATGGTGCCGCCCTGCGCGTCGGTCTGCTGGTCCGGACCGGGCTGGAACGTCGTGGTGATCGTCGCCGCGAAGAACGCCGACTGGCTCACGTCCGGTGCCGCCTTGAACGTCATGACGATCGGCGTCCCACCGTTCTCCGCCACGTTCACCGGCGGGCAGGTGACCTGCGAGTTGGCGATCGCGCACGGCTGTCCGGCGGCGGTGACCGTGAGCAGCTCCACGCCGACCGGCAGCGAGTTCGTCGGGAACGTGACGACCACGCCCGGCACCGGCTCCTCACCGGTGAGCGTCAGCACCGCCTGGCCGGTCGAGCCCGGCACCAGGTTCACCACGTCCAGGTGGCCGTCGATCGCGGTGACGAGCAGGATGTTCGGGTCGATCCCGGGCAGGTTCCGGTCGGTCGGCCCGCAGGTGCCGTTGCTGTCGAGGTCGACGCAGCCACCGGTGATGACGACGTCTCCCCGCGCGTTCGGCGAGACGAGCACCATCACGTCGAACGCCTCCGGCGACATCGCCGCGGCCGCCAGCGTGACCCCGCACAGCAGCCGGGTGTTCGAGACCCGCTGGCAGATCTGGGCCGCCCGACCGCTGAGCGTGTCGAAGCTGGTGCCCGGCGGGGCGACGACCGAGACCGGCAGCCCCGCCGCGTCCGACGGGCCCAGGTTGTCGATCGAGATCGACATGACGGCTTCGGTGCCCGGCCGGACGGTGTCCGCCGCCGGCCCGACGATCGTGACGTCGAGCGGGTGGACCGGTGCGCCCGAGACGGCCAGCGTGCCCGTCCTGGTCACCGTGTCCGAGCCGTTGGCCAGCGTGAAGCCGGGCACCGTCCAGGAGACGCCGCCGGGCACGTCGGCCGCCACGTCGACGACGATGCCGACCGTCCGCGGGGTGACCGGCGCCAGATTCGCGACCGGGCAGGAGATCTCGGAGACGGTCACGGTGCAGTCGACGTTGCCGACCTTCGCCGACGCGATGTCGAACCCGTCGGGCAGGCTCGCCAGCGGGATCGTGAGCGTGAGGTTCGCGTACGCCTGGGTCGCGGTGAACTGCAGCGCGGCCGTGCCGGTCGCGCCGGGCGTCACCGTGGTCGGGGTGACCGTGACGCCGGAGACCGACGCGAGCGTGCGGCCCAGCGTGATCGACGGCATCGCGCTGTCGGTGCCCGTGCCGCAGGTTCCGCTGAGGTCCAGGTCGGCGCAGCCGCCGGTCAGCGGAACGGCGGGGTCGGCGGTCGGCGCGACCACCACCGGCACGTCCAGCCCGATGGTGCCGTTGACGGCGTTGATCGTCACCACGCAGTTGAGCACGCGGGCCGACACCTTGACGCAGTGGTCGATGGCGTCCTGGTCGGTGAGGGTGCCGATCGCCGTGCCCGGGGGCAGGATGATCGGCACCACGGCGTTCGACGCGGCCGACGGGCCGTTGTTCCGCACCGTCGCGGTGACGGTGCCCGTGCCGCCGGGCAGCACCGAGCCGGCCGCCGGCATGGCCCACGTGATCCCGAGCGTGTAGTTCGGGGCACCCGCGTAGACCAGCGGACCACCGCCGCTGAGCACCTGCGCGGTCGGCGCGGACTGCGTGACCTTGATGCCGTTGGTGCTCCACGCCGCCGTCGTGCTGACCAGCGGGTCGACGGTGACCTGGAAGGTCACCGGAACCGTCTGGTTCGCCGCGACCGACACGTTGCTACAGGTGATCACCGTGGTGATCGGGCACGCGCCGGACGGGCCGGTGGCGCTGCCGGGCACGACGGTGAAACCGGACGGCAGGCCGTCCAACGGGATCTCGACCGTGAGCCCGCTGCGGACCTGCGTGCTGGTGAGCCGCACGGTCGCGGTGCCGGCCGGTGCGCCCGGCGCGACGGTCGTCGGCAGCGTGGTGATCGAGATGACCTGGCCGATCGGCGTGTCGAGGTCGATCGCCGGAACGGCCACGTCGGGCGCGGCGCCGCACACGAGGTTGGCGTCGACGTCGACGCAGCCGCCGGTGAGCGGCGCGGCCGCGTTGGCCGACGCGGAGACGCCGAGCGGGATCGGCAGCTCCAGCGGGGGGTCGGCGGCCGCGAGCGTGATCAGGCACGCCAGCTGGGTCGAGGAGACCCGGGTGCAGACGTCACCGGTGGGGTCGATGCCCGCGATGTCGCCGAACGTCGTCCCGACCGGCGCGAACACGTTGACCGGCGCGTTGAGCGCGTTCGACGGACCCTCGTTGTCGATCGTGACCGTCAGCGAGGTGGACCCGCCGGGCAGCACCGTGTCGGCCGCCGGCGCGTCGACCGAGACGTCGAGGTCGAAGTCCCGGGCGCCGGCCTGCACGAGGCTGCCGCCGGCCTGCAGGGTGTCGGCGCCGGGCAGCGGGCTCTCCGCGACGGTGATGCTGGTGCTGGTCCACTGGGTGGTCGGCGCGACGTCGGCGGCCACGTCGACCGCCACGCTGATGGAGATGCTGGCCTGGCCGGTACCGCCGACGGTGATGCCGGTGCAGCGGATGACGTTGTTCGGCACGTCGATCTCGCAGTCGGCGTCGTCACCGGCGCCGACCGGGGTGACCCCGGTGACCGTGAAGCCGGCGGGCAGGCTGCTCAACGGGATGGTGACGACGATGTCGTCGACCTCCCGGCTGGCGTTGACCACCACCGTGGTGCTGCCGCTGTCGCCGGGTGCGATCGTCACCGGCTGCGTGTTCACCGACACGACGTCGACGAACCGCGGCGTCATGACGATGTCGGGCATCTTCTTGTCTTCGGGGTCGCAGTTCAGGTCGTGGTCCCCCACGTCGACGCAGCCGGAGGTCAGCGGCAGCGACGGGTCGGCGGTCACCGACGCGATGAGCGGAACCACCAGTTGCAGCGGGTCGCCGAACGCGATGTCGCGCGGGCAGACCAGCCGGCCGGGAGCCGACAGGATGCACGTGGCCAGCGGCGTGTTGGTGCGGTCGCCGATCACCGTGTTGACCGGCGCGACGATCTGGATCGGGAACGCGACCGCGTCGGAGGGACCGTTGTTGGTGACGGTGACCGTGACGGTGAACGCGTCACCCGGCTCGACGACGCCGGGGGCGGGCACCTGGTACTGCACGTCGAGCGTGTTCTGGCGGGCCGAGATCGTCGCCAGCGGTCCGGTGGTCGTCACCTTCGCCGCGTCCGGCGCGTCGGTCTCGGCGGCCACGATGCCGCTCGCGAGCCAGGTCTGTGCGGGCGCGACGTCCGGGTCGGCCTTGATGGTCAGGCGCACCCGCGTGGTGCCGCCCTCGGCGATGTCGACACCGGTGCACGTCACCGCCGGCGTCAGCACGCAGTTGGACCCGTTGCCGGCGGTGGCCGCGACGACCGTGACCCCGGGCGGCAGGGCACCGAGCGGCACGGTCACGACCGCGTCGTTCACCGGGTCGAAGCCGGCGCTCAGGATGATCTCGCCGATCGACGAGGTGCCCGGTACCACCGGCGTCGGCAACGTGACCGCGGTGACGTTCTCCTCGAACGGCACCTGCAGCACGATCGTTGGGATCGCCGGGTCGGACGCGGTGCAGTTCAGGCTGCCGTCGCGGTCGATGCAGCCGCCGGTGACCGGCGTGGTGGGGTCGGCCGACGCGAGCACGTCGAGCGGCACCGTGAACGACTTCGGCGCCTCGGCGACCGTCAGGTCCATCTTGCAGCTGAGCTGGGTGGCGGTGACCCGCGTGCAGTAGTTCACCGCGCCGCCGGTCAACGGCGACGGGAACTGCGTGCCGGCCGGCGCGATGACGCCGAACACCGCCTGGTTGGCGTCGGACGGGCCGGTGTTGTCGATCGTCACCGTGAACTGGGTGCTCTCGCCCGGCTCGACGGTCTCGGCGGCCGGCATCTGGAACGTCGGCACGAGGGTGACCTGCGGCGTCGGCGTCACCAGGGTTCCGGTGGCGTACGCGGTGCTGTCGCTGCCGCTGACGCTCACCCGGTTGCCCGCGGTGGCCACCCAGGCGGACGTCACCGACGACACGAGCGTCACCGGCACCGACACGGTGACCGAACCGCCGCCGCCCGGGATCAGCACGCCGTCACAGGTGAGCGCCTGCGACGTGGACATGCAGGTGCCGCCGCCGGTGGTGCTCACCGCGCCCGGGGTGTAGCCCGCCGGCAGCGGCGGGAACGTGATCGTGGTGCCCACCGAGTTCGACGGGCCGTTGTTGACGAACTTCGCCGTGAACGTCGCCGACGCGCCACCGGGTACGGCGCTGACGCCGTTGAGCGTGATGCCACCGGTGAACCGCACGTCGGGGGGCGAGACCGTGGCGAGCCGGTCCGACAGGGTCACCGTCGTGCCGTTCATGACCGCGGCGATGTTGGTGGCGTCCCAGTGCGTGCCGGGCACGGCGTTCTGCCCGGCCGCCACGGTGAGCGTCACCGGGGTCGAGGAGTTCGCGGCGACCGGCACGCCGGTGCAGGTGACGGTCGTGGGCGAGACGGTGCACGGCTGGCCGGCCGCGTTCGCGGCGGTGACGGTCAGCCCGGTCGGCAGCGTGGACAGCGGCACGGTGACCGTGGAGGCGTTGGCGTCGGACGGGCCGTTGTTCTTCACCGCGAGCGACGCCGCGCCCGTCGCGCCGGGCGCGACGCTCACCGGCGTGGCGGTGATGGTGCCGCCGGTGGTCAGCGGCGGGAGGACGGTGACCAGCGTCGTGGCCGAGCCGGTGGCGGCCGTGGCCTCGGTGCCGCCGACGCCGACGACCAGGTCGGAGCTCGCGGTGATCGCGCCGGCGGCCGGCGCCCAGTTGGTCATGCCGGGTGACGGCGAGAGCGTCACCGGGATGCTGACGGTCACCTGGTCGTTGCCGGGGACGGTGATGTTCTCGCAGGTGATGTAGCCGCCGCCGGTCGAGCAGGTGCCGCCGCCCGTGGTGGTTACGGAGCCGACCTGGTAGCCGACGCCGGGCATCGGGATCCTGATCGTGGTGTTCGGGGCCGCGACGTCGCCGGTGTTGGTCAGCGTCACCGTCGGGGTGCCGGTCTGGCCGGGGGCGCGGGACACACCGGTCGCGCCCAGCCCGCCGCTGATCTTCGCGTTGCCCGTGCAGACCGCCTCGGTGACGACCACCGTGCCGCTCGCGACGACCGAGAGCCCGCCGAGCAGCGTCAGGTCGACGCCGCGCACGGTGTACGTCAGCGCGCCGGTCGAGTTGTTGTAGCTGACGATCCGGCGGTCGACGTAGCCGGTCAGCACGCCGGGCACGTTGATCGCCAGGTCGGCGTCGACGGTGACCGGGAGGCCGGCGACCTTCAGACCGGTCGCGGTGGTGCCGCCGGAGATGCCGGTCGGCGTCAGCGCGCACGAGGACCGGATGACGTCGGCGGTCACGGCGCCGAGCACGTCGAGCCCGGCGACCTCCGAGGAGGACCCGCCGCCGTTGCTCGTCGGGCCGGCGTTGGCCTTGGTGAGCCCGGCGTCGAGGAGCGTCGGGCCGAGCACACCGCCGAGCAGCGGGGTGACGCCGTCCTGCGTGCTCTTCGCGCTCTGGCCGGTCGACCAGCTCAGGTTGGGGGTCGCCGCGGTGAGCGTGATGCCGCCGAGGACGGCCGGCAGGAGCTTGATGCTGGCGCGTAACGCCTGCGCCGTCGCCGCGACCGGCGGCGTCGCCGCCTGCGCCGGCAGTGGGACGGCCACCGCCGGAACCGTCATGCCCAGCACCATCGCTGCCAGCGCGCTCACCAGTCGACGCATCCGCTACTCCTACCGAAGACCCGCTCGAGACGGAAAGTAGTTATCGGGTGACACTCAGTCCTGTACATGGGGGAGCTTCGTCCGGAGCGCGCCGCATCCCGGCCACGAGGGCGGGCGCGGGCACCGTCCGGACGGCGCGACCGGCGAACCGGTCGACAGACCCGTCAGGTCGTGAGGTGTCCCTGCAGGTGCCGTGCGGAGACGAGAGGGCCGGAGCCGGCCGCGAGGAGGCGTAAGCCGTTGGCGACGACCGCCCCGACCGGCGCACCGGTGACGGCGAGCACGTCCGCGACCACCGCGCCGCTGTAGACGTCGATGTCGGTCACCACGAGCACGGTCGACCGCAGGACGCCGTGGGACTCGGTGGTCGGCGTGACCATCACCTGCCGCTGCTCGGGCGCCGGCGTGCCGGCCCCGTGCGGCGGAGCGGGAGCGGTATGCCCGCCGGTGAACGCGGAGAGCACCGACCGCACGCGGGGCGCCCAGTCGTCGTCGGCCAGGGCCGGGGCCGCGGGGGCGGCGGCACAGACGACGAGCAGGACGGCGATGAGCATGCCGCTCCACGCCATCCAGCGGAATCGCCGGTCACCGCTCCGCCTGGGCGCAGCCACGGATCACCTTCCCCCAAGGACCCATCGAGGACGCGGATCCCGTTCCGCCCCCAAACCCGTCAGTCGCGGACAGTAGTCGAGTAGTGACCTTTAGTCCCCGAATTCGCCGAATGTCGGAGGGAACCGCCCAGGTGCGTGGTAACCCTGTTCTGCGGGCGACTACGGTCGTTCAGCATGATCGGCACAGGGGACGCCCGGCCGCGCGTCCGGGTGAACCAGGTGGGCTACCTGCCCGGCCGTCCGATGCGCGCGACGCTCGTCGTGGCCGGGCACGCGGACGCGCCCGTCGGGTTCGTCGTGCGCGACGCCTCCGGCGAGAAGGTCCATAGTGGACGGTCACAGCCCTGGCCGGCACGACCGGAACCCACCTCCGGCCAGTGGGTGCACGTGCTCGACTTCACCGGTCTCGACGCCACCGGGGAGGGGTTCCGCGTCGAGGCCGACGGCGCCGTCAGCCACCCGTTCGCCATCGACGACCGGCTCTACGACCCGCTGGCCTTCGACGCCCTGCGGTTCTTCCGGCTGATGCGGTGCGGCGCGCCGGTCGACGACCCCGTGCACGGCCGACCCGCGGGCCACCTCGGCGACCGTGCAGTACCGGCGTGGACCGGCCCCGACGCCGAGCGGCTGTACCCCGGCTGGACCCCTACCGGCACGTTCGACGTGTCCGGCGGCTGGTACGACGCCGGGGACTACGGGAAGTACACCACCAGCGGCGCCCTCGCGGAGTGGCAGTTGCTGGGCACGATCGGGCTGCTCAGCGGGTCCCATGACGATCTTTCCGACCGGATCCGGAGCGAGTGCCGCTGGCAGCTCGACTGGTTGCTGCGCATGCGGGTGCCGGCGGGCGACCCGTTGGCCGGCATGGCGTTCCATCGCGTGCACGGCACCGAGTGGTCGCCGCTGCCCGGCCGCCCGCACGAGGACCCGACCACCCGCGTGCTGCACCGGCCGTCGACCACCGCGACGCTGCACGTGGCAGCGGCCGCCGCCCACGGCGCCCGGCTCCTGCGCGACGACGACCCCGCCTACGCGGCCACCCTGCTCGCCGCCGCCCGCGACGCGTACGCCGCCGCCCACCGCAACCCGGTGCTCCTCGCCCCCGACGACGAGGGCGCGTTCGGCGGCGGACCCTACAACGACGCCGACCCGGCCGACGACTTCTACTGGGCGGCGGCCGAACTGTGGCTGGCGACCGGCTCCCCCGCGTATCTGCGCGACCTGGAGTCCTCGCCGGAGCACACCGCGGACGCGTTCAGCGCCAACGGGTTCGATGCCGGCGGGTTCGACTTCCACCGGGTCACCGCGCCGGCGCGGCTCTCGCTCGCCGGTTCCCTGCCGTCGGCGCGCGAGAGTGTCGTCGCGGCGGCCGACCGGCTGGTCGGCGTCCAGGAGCGGCAGCCGTGGGGCCAGCCGTACGCCCCCGACGACGGCTGGGACTGGGGGTCGAACGGGCGGCTGCTGAACAACCTCGTGGTGCTCGCGGTCGCGCACCGCACGACCGGCGACCCGCGCTACCACGACGCCGTGGCGTCGGGCGTCGACTACCTGTTCGGTCGCAACGCGCTCGGGCAGAGCTACGTCACCGGGTACGGCACCGACTTCAGCCGGCGCCAGCGCACCCGCGTCTTCGGCTCCACTCCCCCACGCGGCGCGCTCGCCGGCGGGGCGAACTCGAAGCCCACCCCGGGCTTCCCGTCCGACCCCCGCCTCGACGGGCTGCCGCCGCAGCTGCGCTACCTCGACGAGCCGACGTCGGAGGTCACCAACGACGTGTGCGTCCGGTGGAACGCGCCGCTCGTGTTCGTCGCGGCCTACCTGGCTCAGCGCTGAAGGCCCAGCGTGGCGATCAGGTCCTCGTGGAGCTCGAACCACACCCGGTGGCAGGAGTCGACGCCGGTGCCGTCGACCCACTCGCGCTCCCCGGCCGTCGCCTTCGTGAGCGCCGCGGCGAAGCGGGTGTCGTAGCCCCGGAACCGGGCCAGCTGGCCGGCCAGGTCCCGGGCCAGCGGCGCCAGCTCACCGTCGATCGCGGCCAGTTCGGCCAGGACCCGGGCGTCCCACCGCCGGTCGTCGTGGGTGTTGGCCGCGAGCGGCGCTCCGGGCCGGGGGCGCAGCTGCCAGTCGGTGCACGCCCGTTGCAGGCGCGCGTTCAACGGCAGGAACGCCTCGTGCGCCTCGGCGACCACCGCCCTCCCGCCCGCCACGCCGTCGAGCTCGGCGGCGAGGCGGCGCTCGTTCTCCGCGCGTCCGCGGTCGGTGAGCGACCATCCGCCGACGCCGGCGAACTCCGACCACGTGACCCAGCCGTACGCCTGACCGTCGAGCAGCAGCTCCTGGACTTCCGCGCGGTCGAGGTCGAACCTCCGCGCGACCCGGTCGGCGTCGGCCATGCCCAGCAGGCGCACGGCGTGCAGCACCAGTAGTTCGTCGGTCACGAGCCGTGCACCCGGTTCTGGAGCCGGTCGAGGCGCTGCTGGCAGGCCTGCGGCGAGTTCAGTCCCATCGCCCGGGCCATCTCGGCCCAGGTGAGCTCCAGCGCGCGGGCGGTGAACAGCAACGAGGCCTCGAGCTGGTCGAGCTCGGCGCGCGCGGCGGCGAGCAGTTCGAGAGCGGCCACCGCGCCGTCGCGCTGGCCCGGGTCGGCGGCCGGCGTACGCCCGGACCACCAGAGGAACGCGTGCACCAGGTCCGTCGCCGACGGTGGGACCGGCGGAGGCTGCCACGGGCGCGGGTCGAGCCGGCCGGGCCCGAGGGCGACGAGGCGCTCGCGGGCGGAGCGTTCCCGGTGGGCGCGGGCCTGGTCGTCGTTCATGTCCTCTCTCGCATCCTTTGCCACAGGATGTAAGGTGCATCATCAACGGAATGTTGTCAACAGAATGTTGAAGAGATGATCGTCGAGCTGCGGGCGGCCACGGTCGCCACCTGCGGCGGCAAGGCCGGGGTGCTGGGGCTGCTGCTGCGGGCCGGGATCCGCGTGCCGGACGGGTACGTGATCCCGTCCGGTTCCCCTGTTCCGGCGGTGCTGGACGGCCCCGGCGGGGCTGTGCTGGACGGCCCCGGCGGGGCTGTGGCCGTGCGGTCGTCCGCGAGCACCGAGGACCTGGCGGACGCCTCGGCGGCCGGCCAGCACGACAGCGTCCTCGGCGTGCGGGGCGCCGATGCGATCGCCGGGGCGGTGCGGGCGTGCCGGGAGTCGCTGTGGTCGGAGCGGGCGGTCGCGTACCGGCGGGCGCGGGGCCTCACCGCGGAGCCGGTGATGGCGGTGCTGGTCCAGCGGCATGTCGACGCCGACGTGGCCGGGGTGGCGTTCACCGGTGACGCCGTGCGGATCGAAGCGGCGTGGGGGCTGGGCGAGAGCGTGGTGCACGGCCTGGTCACCCCGGACTCGTGGACGGTGCTCGCGGACCGGATCACCGCTCGCTCCGTCGGTGACAAGCGGGAGCGCGTCGACCGGGCACCGGCGGGCGGCACCGCGCGGACGCCGGTGGCGGCCGGCGACCGCGAGCGGCCGTGCCTGTCGGACGGGCAGGTGCGCCGCGTCGCCGCGACGTGCCGGCGGATCGCGGAGATCCTCGGAACGCCGGTCGACGTCGAATGGGCCGTGGCCGGTGACGAGCTGTGGGTCCTCCAGGCCCGCCCGGTCACGGCGGAACTGCCCGGGCCGGCCGGGCTGCACGGGCCGGCGGAACTGCCCGGGCCGGCCGGGCTGCCCGGGCCGGCGGAACTGCCCGGGCC